>NZ_QPLV01000003.1:0-463099 GCF_003666025.1 Halorubrum sp. Atlit-8R | reverse complement strand
TCTCGTGGGGTGTCCGCTCTCGCTCCACAAAATCCAAGTCAATCCACTCAGTAGAGTCGATGAGGCGGTTGGATTCGCACATAGACACTCGAACTACCGACCGCCTCGTTCTTAACTTAACATCGCCCGTCTGCTCCCCTCCGGCTTTATTTATAAGTGATCGGCCACGTCCTCGGCGAAGTACGTGATGATCAGGTCCGCGCCCGCGCGCTTGAGCGCGGTGAGCGACTCCAGCGCGGTCGCCTCCAGGTCGAGCCACCCCTTCTCCGCGGCGGCGTGGAGCATGGCGTACTCGCCGGAGACGTTGTACGCGGCGATGGGACGGTCGAACTCCCGCCGGAGGTCCCCGACGATGTCGAGGTACGGCAGGCCGGGCTTCACCATCAGCACGTCCGCGCCCTGCTCGGCGTCGAGGCGGGCCTCCCGGAGCGCCTCGCGGCGGTTCGCGGGGTCCATCTGGTAGTGCCGCCGGTCGCCGAACGCGGGCGCGCCGTCGGCCGCGTCGCGGAACGGGCCGTAGAAGGCGGACTCGTACTTCGCGGCGTAGCTCAGGATGGCCACGTCCTCGTGGCCCGCCTCGTCGAGCGCCTCGCGGATCGCCCCCACCTGGCCGTCGGTCATCGCGGAGGGGGCGACCACGTCCGCGCCCGCGTCGGCCTGCGAGACCGCGGTGCGCGCGAGCAGGTCGAGCGTCTCGTCGTTCTTGACCGTGAGCGTCGGGTCCGACTCGGCGGTCTCCTCGATGACCCCGCAGTGGCCGTGGTCGGTGTACTCACAGAGGCAGACATCGCCGATCACGGTGGCGTCGGTCTCGGCCGAGATCCGGCGGATGGCGCGCTGGACGACGCCGTCGTCGGCGTACGCCCGGCTCCCGGACGCGTCCTTCGACTCGGGGACGCCGAAGAGGATGACGGCCTCGACGCCCGTCTCGCGTATCTCGGCGACGCGGTCGACGGCCTCGTCGACGGGCACGCGCTCGTGGCCGGGCATCGTCTCGATGGGCACGCGCTCGTCGGTCGTGGCATCGACGAAGACGGGCGCGACGAGGTCCGACGCCGAGAGGTTGGTCTCGGCGACGAGCGGGCGAACGGCGTCGGTCCGGAGGCGGCGCGGCCGGTCCGTGAGGTCCATGTCGACCGGTTGGTCCCGCGCCGCCTTTTACCGTTCGTCTCGGTCCGGCTACTCCGAGGACTCGATGTCGATCCGGTCGCGGAGGTCGGCGAGCTCGTCCGACTCAGCGAGCTCCTCGACGCGCTGTTTGAAGTGGGACTCGCAGAGGCCGACGACCACGTCGCGCTGCTCCGCCTCGTACGTGGCCTCCCGGTCGCAGTAGTGACACCGCATACGCGCCTCTCCGTCCGGCGCGGGCTTAATCCTGTTCGTCGGGCGCCGCGGCGGGGGACGACCCGGCCGCGAACGACTGGACGGAGACCGGTTCGGGGAGCCGTTCGCGGACGGGCTCGAACGCCGATTCCGTCGGCCCGGCGACCCCGAGGGTGCGCTCGTGCGCGTCCGTGCCGCCGGTTCTGAGCAGGTCGGCCTCGGCGGCGACGCGGTCGATCCGCTCGTCGTCGACGGCGCGGCCGTACGGGTAGAAGCGCTCGATCGCGCCGATCGCGTCGCGCTCGCGGGCGACCCCGAGCGCCTCGCCGACGCGCTCGTACCGGAACGGGTGCGCGAGCCCGACGAGCGCGCAGGCGTCGGCGAGCAGGTCCAGCCCCTCGTCGAGCGGGGTCACCTCGCGCGCGACGTAACACGGCCCGTCGTTCCCGATCAGCTCGTCGAACGCACCGGCGTAGTCGTACGGCGCGTCGGACTCGTCTATCGCCCGCGCGATGTGCGGGCGCCCCAGTCCCTCGCGGGGCTCCACGTCGAGGTCGACGCCGAGCCGGTCCTCGACCGCGTCGAGGATGGCGGCGCCGCGCTCGCGGCGGTCGCGCTGGAGGCGCTCGACCTCCGCGTCGAGCGCGTCGGTGTGTTCGACGCCGTACCCGAGGAGGTCCAGGCGCTCGAAGCCGGCGTCGACCCGGAGCTCGATCCCCCTGACGACCCGGACGCCGTCGCGCTCGACGACCGGCGCGTCGAGCCCGGGGTGGATCCGGTCGTGGTCGGTGACGGCGACCCAGCCGACGCCGGCCTCGCGGGCGGCCGCGGGCACCTCGTCGAGCGTCAGGGTCCCGTCCGAGACGGTCGTGTGCGCGTGGAGGTCGGCGACGACGGGGTCGGCGGAGTCGGCCGATCCGACGGAATCGGCGGATTCTGGCGGCATGGGAGCGAGTAGCCCGTCCCGGCACTAAGCGACGGCGGTCCGGCACGGGGCCGCGGAGTCCGAATATAAGGCGGTATAAGGTATCCCCTCCGACTAAGGTCGTACATGGACAATCATTAAGAACCATCGGCGGTTTTCATCTGTTGATGCGCTTGAACGGCGTCGACGACCGACTCGAACGGCACCAGTACCCGACCACCTCTGAGGAGATCATCGCGGCTCACGGCAACGCGACCGTAGAGCTCGCGAACGGGTCCGAGCGGCTCGGCGACGTCTTGGAGCGGTTCGGCGACCAGACGTTCGAGGACGCGGAGGACGTGTTCACCACGCTCCGAGCCGGCGTCTGTCACCGCGGCGTCGGTCGCCGGTTCTACTCGGACCGCGACCCGACCACCGACGCGGAGGACGGACCCTCGCCGGTCTCGTTCTGACGCGCCGAACCGCGCGAAGTCCATACCCTTCCTTTCGAAGCCCGACCGGGGAGCGTCGCCGATCCGCAGAGGCGGAAGGCCGCGACCCGCGACGCGGCTACGACGTGCCGTCGACGACGAGCGGCGCGACTACCACGTGCCGTCGACGACGAGCGACGCGGCTACGACACGCCGTCGACGACGCCGGAGAGGTCGAGCGGGACCGACCCCTTCCGGTACCCCTCGATCGACCCGTCGGGCTCGGCGCGGTACACGACCGCGGGCTTGTGACGGACCGCGGGCTCGGCCGCGCGCACGGCGGCCCACTCGTCGGCGGGGAACGACGAGCAGTCGACGAACAGCGTGACGCCGCCAGCGTGGGCCGCGAGCTGGCCGCTGGTCTTCGTCTCGGCAGTGTCGCGGACGGCCGCGACGGGGTCGTTCGCGGAGCGACCGGCGGTCGGCTGCGGGCGCGTCACCTCGACGAGGTGACCGGCGCCGGTCTCGGGATCGGTCGCGCGGAAGTCGAGGGAGTGCCCGGTCGTCACCTCGATCTCCGGCGTGATCTCGTACCCCGCGTCGGTGAGTATCCGGGCCGCGGCGAACTCGGCTATCGCCGCGCTCATGCGGACGAGGTCCCGCGACGCGGAGGTGCCGAGCTTCCCGGCCATCACCTCGCGGTAGTCGTCCAGCGTCCCCGGGCGGAGCGTCTCCTCGACGAAGCCGGTGCCCGCCTCGCGGCTCGCGTCCGGGAACCCGGCGGCGTGGTCGCGGAAGAACGCCCGGCTCGTCTCCGCGCCGTCCTTCGAGCAGAACACCGGCAGGAAGTACCACGAGACGTGCGGGTAGTCGGCCAGCCAGGGCTCGTCGTCGTGGAGCCCGGCGAGGAGCTCCCGCTGCGCCCACCGCGAGACGGGGTAGGGAGCCTCGTCGAACCCGTACTTGTCCGTCCGCCAGAGCTCGCTCGGGGTCTCCGTGTTGCCAAGCCAGTACCCGACCGGGCCGCCGTCGGCGCCGGCCGGCGGGTCCGCGTCGTCGTCGGTCCAGCAGAACAGCGCGAACGACCCGTCGTCCATGTCGAACCGGCGCGCCTCGTAGTCCGGCGGCGGGGCGAACCACGGGTCGCCGGCGGTCGCTCCGAGGTTCTCGTCGAGGGGGCGAGCGAGCTGCGACCGGACGCGGTCCGCCGTCCACCGACCGGGCGAGCGCCTGAAGCGGAGCGGTTGTGCCACGCCCGTTCGGTATCACGCCGCGCGGTTAATCGATTCCGGTGGCCGGCCCCCGAACGTTCACGGTCTTTGATACGTTTACCGACAGGTATATTACAGGAAACGGCCAAGTGTAGTCGTACCATGTCAATGGGTGCCTATGACGAGGCCGAACACGAGCGTCGCGAGAAGAAGACCAGCGAAGTCGACGCCGACTTCGACGCGGAGCGGCCCGAGTACTCCGGCTCCCTGACCTACGACTCGGGCGACTCGACGGAGGCACTCCTCGACAAGTTCGAAGAGCTTCAGGGCAAGTGACGCGGCCGCGGCGACGCCGCGTTTTCTGATTCCGTTCTCAGCCGGCGAGTGCGAACGCCGTGAGAGACGATCGGCGAGCGACGACGCCGCGAGCGCCGGCTCAGGTGAGCCAGATCGCGAGCGAGCAGACGACGGCGACCGCGATGACGTGCCCGACCACCGCGCCGAGCAGTACGGGCTCGGTGAGCAGGAACGGGACGAGCGCCAGCTGGACGAGCGAGAAGCCGATGTTCTCGGCGTCGAGCCGGCGGACGGTCGCCCGCTCCTCGTCCGGGAGGTCGACGTGGACCGCGCGCCACAGCGCCACGACCGCGCTCCACCACGAGGTGCCGATGCGGTAGGTCAGGTCCCAGAGGACGAGCAGCGTGAGGTAGACGACGGGGAGCGGGGGGTCGTCCCCGAACAGCCGGTCGATGAGGGTCGGCCCGCCGGTCGCGTCCCACGCGAACAGGTAGGTGAGCAGCGCGATGAACGCCAGCACGCCCAACACGATCTCGATGCTCGACCCGAACAGCAGCCGCTTGTGCTCGGGCGGCGTGCCGAGCAGCCGGTTCTTCGCCCCGAGGCGGTGCATCTCGACGCTGCCGACGGCCGCGACGACGACCGCGACCGTCCCGGCGACGACGGCGTCCCAGGTCCCGTAGTACCAGCCGAGCGCCACCACGCCGACCTCGAAGATGGCGAACTGGAGCGCGACCGCCAGCGTGCGCGAGACGTCGAGCCCCGGGATCCCGCCGACGAGGCTCTCGTACACCCACGTCTCTCCGTACTCGCGGCTCACGGCGAGACCCCGGGCAGCGCGCTCAGCGGCGACGCCTCCGCGTTCCGCGACTCGGTCAGCGCGCGGGCGACCGCGAGCTCGAAGGGCGTGCGCTCGACGGGCACCAGCTCCTGAATCCGGTCGTCCTCGACGATCACGGTGTTGCGAAGCCCCTCGACCAGCGACCGGGCGAGGTAGGGGTTCACGTCGGTGACGAGCCGGAGCCACCGGGCCGACAGCTCCGGGCTCAACACCGGGACCCGCACGATCCGGAGGGAGTGGCCGAGCTGGCGCCTGGTCCGGCGGAGGATCTCGGCGTAGGTCAGCACCTCCGGGCCCCCGATCTCGAACGTCTCGCCGGCGGTTTCGGGGGCGTCGAGGACGCCCGCGAGGTACGCGACCACGTCGGCGATCGCGATCGGCTGGCACAGCGTGTCGACCCACTTCGGCGTGACCATCACCGGGAGCCGCCGGGCGAGCCCCGACACCACCTCGAAGCTGGCGCTGCCGGCGCCGATGATGATCGCGGCGCGAAGCGTCGTGAGCGCCGGGTCGCCCTCGGCGAGGATCCGCTCCACCTCGCGGCGCGAACGGAGGTGCTCGGAGAGCTCCTCGCGGTCCTCGCCGAGCCCGCCGAGGTAGACAATCCGGTCGATCCCGGCGGCCGACGCGGCCGCAACGAAGTTCCTCGCGCAGTTCCGGTCGCGCTCCTCGTACCCCGGGCCGCCGTCCATCGAGTGGACGAGGTAGTACGCGGCGTCGACCGCCTCGCCGTCGAGTTCGAACGCCGGGGGGAGCGTCTCCGGTTCCAGGAGGTCGCCCTCGACGACCGAGACGCCCTCGGGCGCGTCGTAGCCGTCGGCGTCGCGGACGAGCGCGACCACGTCGTGGCCGCGCGAGAGGAGCGTCGGGACGAGCCGGCTCCCGACGAATCCGGTCGCGCCGGTGACGAGCACTCGCATACCGTCTCCTGGGGCGGAACGACCATAAGCCTCGGCCCGCGGACCGATCGCTAGAAGTGCCCCCGGGTTCCTCCTCCGGTATGCGCGCAGGCGAGTTCGAACCGGTCCGCGGCGTCGAGGACCTGTACGTCCACGACACCGGGATGTTCGACACCGACGAGTACGGCGCCGTCTACGTGTACGACGCCGAGCGACCGATCGTGATAGACACGGGGACGGGAGCGAACCGGGAGTCCCTCTTCGAGACCGTCGAGGCGATCGGAATCTCCCGCGAGGAGCTCGCGTGGATCCTCCCGACCCACGCCCACCTCGACCACGCGGGCGGCGCCGGCTACCTCGCGGAGCGCTACCCGAACGCCGAGGTCCGGGTGCCCGAGAGGGGCGTCCGCCACCTCGTCGACCCCGACGCGCTCGTCGCCGGCACCAAGTCGGCGGTCGAGGACCAGTGGGAGTACTACGCCGAGCCGCGGCCGGTCCCGGACGACCGGATCGCGGGCGTCGCCGACGGCGACCGGATCGACCTCGGCGACCGCGAGCTCGTCGTCCGCGAGGCGCCGGGGCACGCCCCCCACCACGCGGTCTACCACGACCCCGACGCGGACGTGGTGTTCGCCGCCGACGCCGCCGGCATCTACGTCCCCGCGGTCGACGCGGTGACCCCGACGACGCCGCCGCCGCAGTTCGACTTCGAGCAGTGCCTCGACGACATCCGGCTGATCGAGGAGCTCGACCCCGACACGATCTGTTTCGGTCACTTCGGACCGCGGACCTGCGACGAGGTCCTGATCGGCGAGGCGAAGCGGGCGTACGTCGAGTGGGTCGAGCGCGTCAGGGAGAAGCGCGCCGAACTTGGCGACGACGAGGCGGTCGTCGAACACTTCGAGTCCGCGAGCCGCGACGTCGACTACTGGAACCGCGAGCGCGCGCGGGCGAACGCGAGCCTGAACGCGAGAGGCGTGTTGACGTACCTCGACCGCGCCGGCGACGAGGCGTGACTCGCCGGGGGACGAGGGGCAGGGAAGCGACCGGGCGGGAAGCGGCGACGGAGGCGGCCCCGGCGAGAGAAACGCCCTAAACCCCGCCGCCCGTAGGCCGGGGCAGATGGGCATCTTCGACACGATCCGGGCCGTGCTCGGGACGAGCGCCGAGACCGACGCGACCCGCGAGGCGGACCCCGAGGACCTCTTCGGGATGTCGACCGCGTACATGACGATGGAGGCGGACCTCCGGTACGACCACTGCGGCGAGGCCGCCCTGTGTTTCTCCGGGATGGACAGCACGCGCTTCGACGAGGCGGTCGAGACCGTCGAGGCCATCTTAGAGGCCGGCGAGATCGACACCGGAACCGGCTTCCACCGGTACGAGGACGACCACGGCTACCAGTGGTTCGTGCTGGAGGACGACGACCCCGAGGACTTGGTGACGAGCGTCCACTTCGCGGCCGACCAGTTCATCGAGGAGGGGTTCGGGTCGCGGCTGCTCGCGGCCGTCTTCGGCTTCGAGAACGATGACGGCCCGGTCTACTGGATCTACTCGTTCCGCCGGGGCGCGTACTACCCGTTCGCGCCGCGGGGGACGAATGACCGGAACCAGCGGGTCGAGTTCAAGCTCCAGTCCGTCCTAGACGGCGAGCTCGGCTTAGAGGACGACGAGTCGTACTGGTACCCGCTGTGGCCCGACGCGCCCGGGAGCCACCCGTGGGAGTGACCGCCGAGCCGACGGTGGTCCGATGAGCGACGGGCGCGACCCGACCGGCGGGCCGGAACTCGGCGACGGAGCGGACGCGGCCGGGCGGAACGCCCCGAAGAAGCGCCTGCTCCGCGGCGTCGCCGTCCAGGCCGCGGCCGTCGCGGCGGCGGTCCACCTGCTGTGGGCGTGGCCCCGGCTCGGATCGCCGCCGGACGCCCGCCCGTACCTCTTCCTCGCCGGGAGCGGGCTCGCCGTGGCGGTCGCCGTCGCGACGCTCCGGGCCGGCGAGTACCGGCGGCTGTACGCGCTCGGGGCGGGGACGCTCGGGACGTTCCTCGGCGGGTTCCTCGCGTGGCACGGGACCGAGGCGACCGCGGCGCTCGCGGCCGAGCCGCTGGCGGTCGTCGCGGCGATAGCGGAGGTCGTCGGGGTCGGCGCCTTCCTCGTGCTGTACCGGCTCGCGCCGCCGACGAGCGTCGCCCTCGAACGGCGACGGGACGAGGGACCGGACGAGGCGTCGGGGGACGGGGGGGAGGAGTCGCCGTGAGCGACACGTACCTGACGGTCGCCGAGCGCGCGACCGCGCGGTTCGAGGTCCAGGGGTCGGAGTTCCTCGGCCACGTCGCGCCCGTCGACACGGTCGAGGCGGCGGAGGCGTTCGTCGCGGCGGTCCGCGAGGAGTACGTGGACGCGACCCACAACGTGCCCGCGTACCGGGTGCCCGCGGGCGAGCCGTCCGAGCGGACGCCGGGGTCGGAGCCGATGCTCAGGGAGTACTCGTCGGACGACGGCGAGCCGACCGGCTCGGCGGGCAAGCCCGCGCTGAACGTGCTCCAGCAGCGCGAGGTCCGGAACGTCGCCGCGGTCGTGACGCGGTACTACGGCGGGACGAACCTCGGGGTCGGGGGGCTCGCGCGCGCCTACTCGCGCGCGGTGAAGGACGGTATCGACGCCGCCGGCGTGGTCGAGGAGCGGCCGCACCGCGCCCTCGTCGTCGAGACCGAGTACGACGACTCGGGGACGGTCCGGGGCGTGATCGAGTCGGCGGGCGTCGAGTTCGACGCCGACTACGGCGAGCGCGTCCGGTTCGACCTCCGGGTGCCGGTCGCCGAGGTGGAGGCGCTCCGCGAGCGGCTCAACGACGCGACGAGCGGACGGGTCGAGATCGAACGGTAGCGGTCGCCGGAGACCCGAAACGCGGGCCGGGGGCTCGACCTACGAGAACTTCCGGACCGTCATGTCGAGGGTGTCGAGATCGAGGATGGGGGCGTAGCCGGCGTCGGGGTCGATGTTGACGGACTTCTGGAAGTCGGTCTGGGCCTGCCAGCAGCCGGAGTTGACCGCGAGCACGTTGTGGTACTTCCCCCAGCCGAGCTTGTGGACGTGGCCGGTGTGGAACACGTCGGGCACGTCCTCGATGACGAGGTAGTCGCGCTCCTCGGGCGCGACGCGGGTGTGACCGCCGAACTGCGGGGCGACGTGGCGCTTCTTCAGCAGGTGGTACATCGCCTTGTGGGGCTCGTCGTAGCTCGCCTTCTCCTCCGGCAGCTCCGCGATCACCTCGTCGAGCGAGACGCCGTGGTACATCAGCACCTCCACGCCCTCGACAGAGACGGTGGCCGGGTTCGAGACGATCCGGGCGTCGTGGACGTCTAAGATCTCCTGGATCTCGTCGTCGAAGCCCGGCTGCGGCTCGGCGAGCCGGACCGCGTCGTGGTTGCCGGGGATCATCACGACCTCGGTGTCGGCGGGCACCTCCTTGAGGTGCTCCGAGAAGGCCTCGTACTGCTCGTAGATGTCGACGATGTCCAGCTCCTCGTCCTGATCGGGGTAGACGCCGACCCCCTCGACCATGTCGCCCGCGAGGAGGAGGTACTCCACGGGGTCGGCCTCGGGGGTGTGGAGCCAGTCGGTGAACGAGTGCCACGCGTCGGCCATGAACTCGTCGCTGCCGACGTGGACGTCGGAGATCAGCGCGGCCTGGACGTGGCGGTCCGCGCCGCCCGGGCGGTGGGTCCGAGGGACGTCCGGGAAGTGGAGCGAGTCGGCGAAGAGGATGCCGGCGTCGTCCGCGAGCGACCCCTCGACGGCGACGCACTCGTCTAAGAGGATCTCGTCGACCACGTCGGCGAGGCCCTTGTCCTTCATCACGAGGGCGGGGAAGGTCCCGGTGGTGTCCTCCAACTCGATCAGCCAGTGGCCGGACTTGGTGGAGCGCACGTCGTTGACGAGGCCGATCATCGCGGCGTCGCTGCCGCCCGGCATGTCCGCGATCGCCTCCGCGGGCCGGTGGTTGACGCGGCCGCGGAGGATCTTCGAGAGCCGCTCGTAGCGGTCGCGGAACGTCGTGACGAAGTCCTTGTACTCGCCGGTCCCCGTGCTGCGCCCGGTCATGTCGTTGCCGACCTCCAAGTCGCGCAGGTCGGGGTCGCGGCGGCGTTCCGAGTTGTCGGGGGAAGCGCCGGCCTGGGTAGCCTCGGTAGTCTCGGCGGCTTCGACGGTGTTGCCCGTCCCGGCGGCGTCGGCGGTCTCGACGGGGGCGTCCGTCTCGACGGCGTCCGCGGTCGCGGTCGGTGCGTCGGCGGTCCCTCGCGAGGCCGCCCCGGCGTCCGCCGGTTCCGGATCCGTAGACCCCTTCGTTTCGACTGGAGATTGTTCCGTTTCGCCCGGTGAACCCGGAGATCCGTCGGTCTCCCCGATCGCGTCGCGGACGTGGTCGGCGGTGATCCGCAGGGCGTCGTCGGGGGCGCGGTCGACGGCGGCCGCGACGGCGGCGGCCGGGTCGGTCGCGCCGGCGAGCAGGGTCACCGCCTCGCGCTCGGCGTTGTAGCCGCGCTCGGCGAGGGCTTTCGCGATCCGGGCGTTCGACTCCAGCGGCACGCTACCCGAAAGGGGGGTCGCGGGCAAAACCGTTCCGGAGGCGTCGAAGGAAGTCGGTGCGCGGGAGCCCGAGCCCCCGGAACGCGGGGACCCGGAAGCTTATGAACGGAACCCCCCAAAGCCGACGTAATGGACGAAGGGGATCGGCCGACGGACACCGACGAGTCGGCCGGTCGAGACGAGCGGACGGACGAGGAGTCCGCGGCGGCGTCCGAGGGCTCGGACGACGGATCGTCCGACGAATCGGTCGACCGGTTTTCTGACGAGTCGACCGACCGGCTTCCCGAGGAGTCAGACGACCCGCTTTCCGACGAGTCGGATGATCAACCTCCTGACGAGTCGGACGACCGCCTTCCCGACGAATCCGCCGGTCCGACCTCCGTCGGCGAGGGCGACGTGCCCTCCGATTCCGAGGTCGACGCTCAGCCTCGGGACGAGCCCGGGTCGCTCGGGCAGGGCGACGCCGCGGCCGGACAGCGGAGCGCGTCGAGAGCGGGAGGGGAGTCGGGAATCGAGTCGGGAGAGCCGACGGCGGACGAGTCGCTCGTCCACCGGTTCCGGCACGACCGGGAGGGCGCGCTGATGTGGATCCGCGAGATGCTGTCGAGCGTCGCCGTCGTCCTCCTGGTCGGACTGCTGCTGTTCGGCGTCAGCGGCGTGTGGCCGCCGATGGTCGCCGTCGAGTCGGGGAGCATGGAGCCGAACATGCAGGTCGGCGACCTGGTGTTCGTCACCGAACCCGGCCGGCTCGCGCCGGACGCGGCCGAAAACGGGGTCGGCGTCGTCACCCACGAGGTGGGCCAGGAGGTCGACTATCGGACGTTCGGGTCCTACGGGTCGGTGATGATATACACGCCGCCCGGCCGGACCGGGGCGCCGATCATCCACCGGGCGATGTTCCACGTCACCGAGGGCGAGAACTGGTACGACCGCGCCGACGCGGAGTACCACAACGCCGTCGACTGCGGGTCGCTCGCCAACTGCCCGGCGCCGCACGACGGGTACATCACCCTCGGCGACAACAACGGCGCCTACGACCAGGCCAGCGGCCTCTCGCCGCCGGTCAGGGCCGAGTGGGTGAACGGGGTGGCGCGCCTCCGGGTTCCGTATCTCGGCTACATCCGGCTGATCGCGACGGGACAGGTGGAGCTGAACGAGGCGATAGCGGGGGCCGTGGGAAGCGGCCTCCCGGCGACCGGACCGGGGAGCGCTTCGACTGCGCTGACGGCGTAGCTTCTGGGGGAGCCGGTATTAAACGGACCTCGACGGACCGAAGTCAGTTGTCGAACCGCGCTTGGACGAACGGCTGCGCGTTCTCGATGTCGCCGAGCCGCGAGTCCGACAGGAGCACCGCCTCCGTCTCCTCGACGGGCACGGAGAGGCCCATCTCCTTCGTCCGGCCGTAGCGGCCCTTCGAGACGACGACGGCGTTGACGATCCCGAGCATGTCGAGCTCGCTGATGAGGTCGGTGACCCGTCGCTGGGTTAAGACGTCGGCGTCGATCTCCTCGCAGAGGCGCTTGTAGATGTTGAACACCTCGCCCGTGTTGATGTTGTGGACGCCGTTCTTTTCGAGGAGGATAACGGCGAACAAGACGATCTTGCTCTGCGTCGGGAGGGTGCGGACGACCTCGACGACGCGGTCGAGCTCGATCTTGTCCTGGGCCTGCCGGACGTGTTTCTCCGCGACGATCTCGGCCTGCGAGCGCTCGGCGAGCTCGCCGGCGGTCCGGAGGAGGTCGAGGGCGCGTCGGGCGTCGCCGTGTTCCTGTGCGGCGAAGGCGGCACAGAGGGGGATCACGTCGTCGGTGAGCGCGTCGGGCTTGAACGCGGTGTCGGCGCGGTGCTGGAGGATGTCGCGGAGCTGGTTGGCGTCGTACGGCGGGAAGACGATCTCCTCCTCGCCGAGGCTCGACTTGACGCGTGGGTCGAGGAAGTCGGTGAACTTCAGATCGTTCGAGATGCCCATGATCGAGATGCGCGAGCGGTCGAGCTCGGAGTTCATCCGGGAGAGGTTATAGAGGGTGTCGTCGCCGCTCTTCTCGACGAGCTTGTCGATCTCGTCGAGCATGATCACGACCACGCGCTCGTGGTAGTCGACCGCCTCGAAGAACGTCGAGTAGACGCGGTCGGTGGGCCACCCGGTCATCGGCACTTCCTCCATCTCGTCGGCGTCAGCTTCGAGCTCGTCGATGCGGTCGTCGAGCTCGTCGACGGAGTCGAACTCGGTGTCGGCGAGGGCGGCGGCCGGGTCGCGTCCCGCGGTCTCCGCGGCGTCCGTCGCGTCGGCGCGGAGCCCCTCCAGCCGCTCTAACCGGTCGGCGATCACCGCCTGGTTCTCCTCGATGAACGTGTTCGCGAGCTGGGCGAGGACGCGGTACTGGGTATCGGTCACCTCGCAGTTGATGTACTCGACCTCGCAGGGCACGTCGTACTTCTGGGAGGTGGATTCGAGCTCCTGAGAGACGAACTTCGCCGAGGCGGTCTTCCCGGTCCCCGTCTTCCCGTAGATGAGGATGTTCGAGGGGGTCTCGCCGCGGAGCGCGGAGACGAGGATGGTCGCCATCCGGTTGATCTGATCGTTGCGGTGGGGGAGCTCGTGCGGCGTGTACGAGGGGCGGAGGACCTCCTTGTTCTCGAATATCGGTTCGCCGGAGAGGAGGTCGTCGAACAGTCCCTGGTTGTCATCGTCGTCGTCGAGGACGACGCCGTCGAAGTCGACGTCCGGCGACGACCGGTCGCGGCCGCCGTTGTTGAGCCCCGCCGTTTCGGGTCGAGCGTCGGTCGAGAGGGAGGCCGCGTCGGGGTCTGATTCGACGTCCGAGGCGCCGAAGTCCGATCCCACGTCGGCACCGGTGCCGGACCC
The DNA here is from genome assembly GCF_003666025.1 of Halorubrum sp. Atlit-8R. Taxonomy (NCBI): domain Archaea; kingdom Methanobacteriati; phylum Methanobacteriota; class Halobacteria; order Halobacteriales; family Haloferacaceae; genus Halorubrum; species Halorubrum sp. Atlit-8R. The sequence goes on along the minus strand of NZ_QPLV01000003.1, from coordinate 449,737 downwards.
GGTCGGAGCGTCGGGGTCGAAGTCGTCGATGTCGGGGGACTCGGACCCGTCGTCTCCGGACTCAGCGGTTTCGGTGCCCGAGACCGCGAAGTCGTCGGGGTCGGCCGTCGAAGAGCGGTTCGACGGCGAGTCATCGGAGTCGCCGCTATGGTCCGATTCGTCGCCGTCGTCCGGGTCGATGCCGCCGTCGGCCCGCGGTGTGTGATCGCCTTCGTCCATGTGAACCCCTCTGTTTCAGGTGGAGACGGCAAGGGAAGTCCCTTCAGACGCCGTCTCCGGTCGGAAACACGCGTTCGCGGTCGGAACCGAGACCGACCACGTCCAGTTGATACAGTCGAACCAGATGAAGAGACGGTACAAAAGTGTTCCTCTCTGGAGTTGAAACGTCCCCCTCGGTCGGGGTCTCGGGTCGATAGGGGGTCGGTTCGAGTCGAACAGTGTTCCGGTCGAACCGATCGGGAGCCGGAGCCAATTGGAATGACGGCCGGTCGGATCGCGAGGCGACCCGACGGAACCAAGGCGTGTAGCAGACATCGACAGCCGTTGCGGTCATCTCGCCCTCCGGCAATCGTCTCGGGGGCCCTCGCAGTCGGACTCGGCGTTCCACCTCACGCTCGGCGATTTCGGGTCGCGGTTCCCCCACTCGGGGAGTCGCGTCGGTTGGGTTACCCCCACACCCCTTTGTTTCGGGTGGAACGACGGATGGGTGGGGTGGGGGTGTTGGGGTGGTTATGTATAGCGGTGGTTTTAATACATATACTATACAACAGTACCCTCGACAATCTGCTCTGGATTATATTTGTAGTGTTGTAGTTGTTTTATTTGATCTTCGTGCTGATTTTATCTGCTGTAGCTCCAACCGACCCCCGAGCGGCCACCATCCGCCCCGACACCTCTCCGGGTTCCACCTGAAACGAAGGGGTGGGGGGCTACTGGTCGACACCTGCTCCCAGGTGACACCCTCTCAACGGCAACGTTTCGCCTCGACAACGACCTCCCTCGGCGACGCTCCACCTCGACGACGCTCCCTACTCACGGCGCGCCGCCAACGGACGTCACTATCGACGGCGATAGTTTTACCACATGGTAAACAAACGGTACACGCACACATGACCCGATTCCGCACGTCGGACGAGGTGGTCCGATGACCGATGCCGACGCCGCCAGCGACGGGAGGATCTTGGACGGCGTCACCGTCCTCGACCTCTCGACGTTCGTCACCGGCGGCTTCTGCTCGGCGATGCTGGCGAACCAGGGCGCGGAGGTCGTCAAGATCGAACAGCCCGGCTACGGCGACGCCGTCCGCCACTCCGGCCCGCCGTTCATCAAGGGCGAGTCCCCGTACTACTGGACGCTGAGCTACGGGAAGAAGAGCCTCGAACTCGACCTGAAGAACGACGACGCCAAGGAGGCGCTGTACGAGCTGGTCGAGGAGGCGGACATCTTCATCCAGAACTTCCGCCCGGGCACCGCCGAGCGCCTCGACGTCGACTACGACACGCTCACCGAACACAATGAGGACCTGATCTACCTCGCCATCTCCGCGTTCGGACAGACCGGCCCGTGGCGCGAGCGCTCCGGCTACGACCTCCTCATCCAAGGGATGAGCGGGATCATGAGCGTCACCGGCGAGGCGGACCGCCAGCCCGTCAAGGTCGGCCTCCCGATGACCGACCTCATCACCGCGATGTGGGCGGCCTTCGGCGCGACGACCGCGCTGTACCGCCGCGAGCGGACCGGCGAGGGCGAGTACATCGACCTCGGGATGCTCGAAGCCACCCTGCCGTGGCTCACCAAGCAGGCCGGCATGGTGTTCGCGGGCGAGGAGACGAAGCGCATGGGGACGAAAGACCCCGTCCTCGCCCCGTACCAGACGTTCGAGACGAAGGACGGGTTCATCAACATCTGTATCCTCAACGAGAAGCTCTGGGGCGAGCTCTGCGAGGCGCTCGACCGACCGGACCTCCCCGAGGACGACCGCTTCGAGCAGAACGCGGACCGGGTGGAACACCTCGACGAGCTGGAAGCCGAAATCGAGGCCACCCTCGCCGACAAGACGACCGACGAGTGGATCGAGGTCATCGCCGAGGACGCCGGCGTTCCGGCCGGCCCCGTCTACAGCGTCGAGGAGGCGCTCAACAGCCCGCAGATCGACGCCCGCGGCACTATCACCGAGATCGAACACCCCGAACTCGGCGAGGTGCCCGTGATCGAGCACCCGCTCAAGTTCCGCAACGCGGAGAGCGGCTTCGAACTCCCGCCGCCGCTGCTCGGCGAGCACAACCGCGAGGTGTTCCGCGAACACGGCTACTCGGAGGCCGAGATCGGCCGCCTCGCGGAGCTGGGCGTGTTCGGCGACGCCGCCGAGGACGGGGACACCGACGACTGATGGCGCCGTCCGCGACCGACTCCACCGGCGTCCGCGTCGGCGGCGTCGGCATGACTCCCTTCGAGAGCGAGACCGAGCGCTCGCTCACCGACCTCGCCGCCACCGCCGCCGAGCGCGCCCTCGCGGACGCCGCGGTCGACCCCGCCGCGGTCGACGCGCTCCACTTCGGCAACGCGCTCGCCGAGGCGCTCGACGAGGGCGCGGGGCTCGCGAACGCCCTCGCGGCCGCGCTCGGTTTCGACGGCGCGTCCGCGGACCGGATCGAGAACACGAGCGCGACCGGCGCGAGCGCGTTTCACCGCGGCGTCGAGACGCTCCGGAGCGGCGACGCCGACGTCGCGCTCGTCGTCGGCGCCGAGAAGATGTCGGCGGCCGACACGCGGACCGTCACCGAGGCGATCAGCCGGCTCGTCCACCGGCGCGAGTACGCGCAGGGGCTCACCCTCCCCTCGTTCGGCGGCCTCGCCGCCGGCGCCTACCTCGACCGCCACGACGCGCCCCGCGAGGCGCTCGCCGCGGTCGCGGCGAAGAACCACGGGAACGCGGTCGACAACCCCGTCGCCCAGTTCCGGAAGTCGATCGACGTCGCCGACGCGCTCGACTCCCCGGTCGTCGCCGCGCCGCTCCGGCTGTACGACTGCTGTCCGATGTCCGACGGCGCCGCCGCCGTCGTCCTGACCCGCGCGGCCGACGACGACCCCACGGACGCTACGGACCCCACCGACGCCACCCTCACTACCGACGCCAGTGACGCCACGGACACCACCGACGCCACCGACGGGAGCGACGCCGACCGCGTCGCTCCCTGCGTCGCCGGCATCGCGAGCGCAACGGGCACCCACGCGGTCGCCGAGCGCCCGGACCCCCTCTCGATCGAGTCGGTCCGGACCGCGGGCGAGCGCGTCTTCGACTGCGCCGGGATCCGGCCCGACGACGTCGACGTGGCCTGTATCCACGACGCGTTCACCGTCCTCGAACTGATCGAACTCGAGGAGCTGGGATTCTACGAGACCGGGACCGCGTGGGAGGCGACACTCGACGGCGACACCGCGCTCGACGGCGAGCTCCCGGTCAACCCCGGTGGCGGGCTCAAGGCCCGCGGCCACCCCCTCGGCGCAACCGGCCTCTCGCAGATCGTCGAACTCGTGTGGCAGCTTCGCGGCGACCTCCCCGCGGGCCGCCGCGTCGACGGCGCGGAGACGGCGTTCGCGATCAACGTCGCCGGGTTCGGGAACAACAGCGTCTGTACGGTGTTGCGCGCGTGACCGACTCCGATTCCCCGGACACCGGCTCCGACCGCCCGGACACCGGCGCCTCCGCGGATCCGGTCACCGACCGACCGGCCGACCGAGATATCCCCGCGGACCGCGCGTTCGCCTGTGACGACTGCGGCCACCGCTGGTACTACGACCGCCGCCGCTGCCCGGCGTGCGGCCACGGCGCCGAGTCGGCCGGAACGGTTCCGCTCGAAACGGGGAGGGTCGTCGCGACGACGACGGTCGAGACTACCCCGCCGGACGTCCGCGCGCCGAACCACCTCGCGCTGGCGCGGTTCGACGATGTCCGACTGATCGCGCAGGCCGTCGACGGCAACCTGGCCCCCGGCGACGCCGTCCGCTTCGAGGGGTCTCACCGGCTCCGCGAGGGCCGCGACCGGACCGATCCGCGGCTCGTCGCGGTCGACGATTCCTGACGACAGCAAACAGGTTCCAAATCCACTTCCGACGCTTCGCCCGCTCGGACCGTTCGGTCTCGTTACCCACTCGGCCCTTCTTACTCGGTCCGTTCGAGCGACTCGAAGATGAACTCGTCCATCGCCTTCCGGGCCTCCTCGGGCGCGTCCTCGTGGCCGAGCGAGATCCGCCGCCCGCGGGCGGCGTGGATGACGTCGGTCACCAACTGGCCCATCCGCTCCGCGTCGACGTCGCGGAAGACGCCCTCCTCTATTCCCTCCTCGACGACCTCGACGATGCTGCCGCGGATGCGATCGTAGTGTTCGTTGAACACCTCGCGGTGCTCGCCGTCGTTTTGCGCGTACGTGTACAGCTCGTGGTACACCTTCATCCGGTCCCAGTGGCTGAACTCCTCGAACTCGGGGCCGAACAGGCACTGGTCGACGCGGGCGCGGAGCTCCGTCCGCGGGTCCGCATCCCCGTCGACGACCACGCTCCCCTCGTACTGGTCGATGATGTGTTCGAGGAACGAGGACATCAGGTCGTACTTCCCGTCGAAGTGGTAGTGGATGACCTGCCGCGTGAGGTCCATCTCCTCGCCGATGTCGCGCATCCGGAGGTCCTTGTACCCGTGCTTGCTCAGCGCGCGGAACGTCGCCTCCATGATCACCTCTTTCGTGTCCTTCGAGGAGACCGTCTCCTCGCCGGACTCGTCCGAGGGATCGTCCGCCGGAGGGTCCCGATCGGACCCGTCGGCGCCGGCGTCGCTCCGGGACTCGACGGAGTCGCCCGCCGGTCCGCCCTGTGATTCGCTCATACTCACACTCTACGGGTGAGGTACATAATACGATTGCCTCTCGCTAGTTTACCGTCCGGTAAAGTTTTAACCTCTTGGTCAAACCCTATTATCGAACATGACACAGACGATCGTGCGAAACGGGACCGTGGTCTCGCTGGACCCGGACGTGGGGGAGTTCGACGAGGCCGACGTCCTGATCGAAGACGGGGAGATAGTCGAGGTCGGCACCGGACTGTCGGCGTCGAACGCGGAGGAGATCGACGCCGCCGGGAAGATCGTCGTCCCCGGCTTCGTCGACTCGCACATCCACCTCGCGCAGACGCAGGTCCGCGGCATCGCCGGCGACTGGTCGCTGATGAACGAGTACTTCGACCACATGCTCGGCAACATCACCGGGCTCTATCAGCCCGAGGACATGTACCTCGGCGGCCTCTTCGGCGCCTTCGAGAAGCTCCACACCGGCACGACGACCGCCCTCGACTGGTCGTACCCGAACACGCTCGAACACGGCGAACGCGCGGTCGACGCGCTCAAAGACACCGGCCTGCGCGCGGTGTACACCTACGGCCCGCCGGGCGACGACTCGGCGAAGTGGTGGTACGAGAGCGACGTGGGCCTCCCCGAGGAGAACATCCGCACCCTCCACGAGGAGAAGATCCGCGACGACAACCTGCTCAGCCTCGCGCTCGGGCTCCGCGGCCCCGACTTCTGTACCGACGAGACCGCCCGCGGCGACCTCGAACTCGCCCGCGACCTCGGCGTCCTCTCGACGATCCACATGGGCGCGGCGCTGTGGCCGTCCTCGGAGTACGGCGGCGACTACCAGGGCTTCGGCTGTATCGAGGACATGCTCGGCCCCGATGTCAACGTCGCCCACGGGAACCACTTCTCGCAGGAGGACATCGACCACGCCGTCGAACAGGGCGTCTCCTTCTCGTCGACGCCGGAGGTCGAGATGCAGATGGGCCACGGCATCCCCGTCACCGGGAAGGTGCTCGAAGCGGGCGGCCGCCCGACGTGGGGCGTGGACGTCTGCTCGAACGTCAGCGGCGACATGGGGAGTCAGATGCGGATCGGGATGCAGCTCCAGCGCATGTTCGACAACCAGAAGGTCCTCGAAGGCGACGAGGAGGTCACCGAGGTCAGCATCTCCGCGCGCGACACCCTGGAGATGGCTACGATCGAGGGCGCGAAGGCGCTCGGGCTGGACGACGAGATCGGCACCATCACGCCCGGCAAGCGCGCCGACCTCGTCCTGTTCGACGCCGACGACTTCATGACCGCGCCGTCGCACTCGCCGATCCAGACGGTCGTGTTCCAGGCCGACCCCTCGCACATCGACACCGTCCTCGTCGACGGCGAGGTCGTCAAGCGCGACGGCGAGCTGACGAACCCGAAGGTCCACGAGGAGTTCGACCGCTTCGTCGCCTCCGGCGAGCGCCTCCTCGACGAGGCCGGCATCGACCTGTAACGCCTCGACTCACCTCTCTCACCCCACTTCACTCACTCTCACATGCGCATCGGACAATACCGCACGACGGACGAACAGACACCGTGGGCCGGCGTCGCCACCGACGACGGCGTCGTCGACCTCGCCGAGGCCGGCGCCGCCGCCGGCGTCCACGTACCGAGCCGGACCAGCGACCTCCTCGCCGACTGGGAGTGGCGCCGCAAGGTCGACCTCGCGGTCGAACGCGCCGCCGAGACGGGCACCGGCGTCCGCGACCCGGCCGACCTCGACCGCGCCGCGCCCGTCGACGACCCGCAGAAGGTCGTCTGCGTCGGGCTGAACTACCGCGACCACGCCGAGGAGGGCGACAACGAGATCCCGGACGAGCCGGTCCTCTTCTCGAAGTTCCCGACCTCGGTCGTCGGCCCCGACGACCCGGTCCGCTGGGACCCCGAGTACACCGAGAAGGTCGACTACGAGGCCGAGCTGGTCGCCGTCATCGGCGAGCGCGCCCGCCGCGTCGACCCCGAGGACGCCCTCGACCACGTCGCTGGCTTCACCGTCGGCAACGACGTGTCCGCGCGCGACCTCCAGCACGGCGACGGCCAGTGGGTCCGGGGCAAGAGCCTCGACACGTTCGCGCCGACCGGCCCCGACCTCGTCACGACTGACGAGGTGGGCGACCCCCACGACCTCGACATCTTCGCCGAGATCAACGGCGAGCGCCTCCAGGAGTCCTCGACCGAGCACCTGATCTTCGGCGTCGACGAGCTGATCTCGTTCTGTAGTCAGGCGTTCACGCTCGAACCGGGCGACCTCGTCTTCACCGGCACGCCGCCCGGCGTCGGCGTCTACCGCGACCCTCCGGTGCTGCTCGGGGACGGCGACAGCGTCACGATCGGCGTCGAGGGCGTCGGCGAACTGACGAGCGAGTTCGAGACGGAGTAGCGCCCGACTCGACCACCGCCCCGAACCCGGCTACGGTTGGACCTGATCGAGCGGCCGGATCAGGACCTCGTTGATGTCGACTCGCTGCGGCTGCGTGACGACGAACGCGATGGTTCGGGCGACGTCCTCCGGCGCGAGCGCGTCCATCGAGCCGACGTACTCCTTGACGCCCGCCCGGAGCTCCTCGTCGGGGATGTGATCGAGGAGTTCGGTGTCGACCGCGCCCGGCTCGATGGTCGCGACCCGGACCCCCGACTCGGCCACGTCGAGCCGCAGCGAGTCGCCGAACATCTTCACGCCGGCCTTCGCCGCGTTGTAGTGCGAGCTGTTCTCCTGTAGGAACCGCCCCACGACCGACGAGAGGTTGACGACGTGACCGCTCCCCTGCTCCAGCATCGTCGGGACGACCGCGTGCGTGAGCGTGATGAGTCCCGTGAGGTTCACATCGATAGTCTGCTGAAGGGTCTCCCGGTCGGCCTCCCCGATGTGCGCGAGCGGCATGACGCCCGCGTTGTTCACGAGCACGTCGATCCGCCCGTACTCGTCGAGCGTCGCGTCGACCAAGCGGTCGATGTCGTCGTCGTCCGTGATGTCCGTCGGGACGACGAGCGCCTCCCCGCCGTCGTCCTCGATCCCTTCCGCGACCGCTTCGAGGTCGCCCTCGCGCCGCGCGGCGAGAACGGTGTCCGCGCCGCGCGCCGCGAGCGCTTCGGCGGTCGCCCTGCCGATGCCGGACGACGCGCCGGTCACGATCGCTACCTGTCCGTCGAGTTCCGTGCCGAATTCCGCTGACATCGACCGGACGTACGCCCCCCTCGGGCTTCGCGGTTGTCCTATACTGATACTGTGGTTAAATACCGGCGTCGCGTCGGGTCACTCCGTCGACGCCGGGCCGTACTCCTCGTCGGTGACGTGCGCTCCCCACGCGACCGCCGTCCCGTCCCGCTCCTCCTGAACGGCGATATGGGTCATCGCGTTCTCGGGCGTCGCGCCGTGCCAGTGCCTCTCGCCCGGCGGAAACCACACCACGTCTCCGGCTCGGACCTCCCTGATCGGCCCGCCCTCCCGCTGTACGAGCCCCCTGCCGTCCGTGACGACGAGCTGCTGGCCGAGTGGGTGCGTGTGCCACGCGGTGCGAGCGCCCGGCTCGAACGTGACGCTCGCCGCGGCCGCCCGGGCGTCGTCTTGCGCGTCGAACAGCGGGTCGATCCGTACGTCTCCGGTGAAGTACTCCTCGGGCCCGTCGACGGACGGGCGCGAAGCGGTTTCGGTGATCTCCATGTCTCGTCCCCGCCGAGCGCTTAGAGGGCTCGTCTCTTGGCTCCGATGCTATCAGGAAAGGCCGATTAAGTACGTGGCCACCGCGAACGGCCGAAACTCGTCCCGCGTCCGGAACGGGTGCCGTGGCCTCTGTCACTCATAAACGACCTTTACAGATAGCGTCTACCTTGGGTTCTCGCGTCCCGTCTCTCCGGTCGATGACAACTCGCAGCGACAGACGCGGTTCGGCCGGCAGCACGGGCGACGTCGACACCGCCGTCGTGACGGGCGCGAACAGCGGCCTCGGCTTCGAGGTGACGAAGGCACTCGCCGACCGGGGCGCACACGTGGTGATGGCGTGTCGGAGCACCGAGCGCGGCGAGGACGCGAAGCGGGAGATCGAGTCCGAGCTCGCCGACCCGTCGCTGACGGTCCGCGAGCTCGACCTCGCGGACCTCGACTCCGTCGCGGCGTTCGCCGACCGGGTCGCGTCGACGCACGACGACCTCGACGTGCTCTGTAACAACGCCGGCGTGATGGCGATCCCCCGGAAGGAGACGGCCGACGGCTTCGAGTACCAGTTCGGCGTGAACCACCTCGGTCACTTCGCGCTCACCGGTCGCCTCCTCCCCGCCCTGCGCGGGTCCGGTGAGTCGCGCGTCGTCACGCAGAGCAGCGTCGCACACAGGAACGGCGAGATCGACTTCGACGACCTCCACGGAGAGGACGCCTACTCACCGTGGGGAGCGTACGGACAGTCGAAGCTCGCGAACGTCCTGTTCGGCTACGAACTCGACCGCCGACTCCCGGACGACGCGAACGTCGAGAGCGTCGTCTGCCACCCGGGATGGGCCGCGACGAACCTCCAGTTCCGCGGCCCCCGGGAGTCCGGCTCGCGGCTCCGGCTGTGGGCGATGAAACTCGCGAACGCGGTGATCGCTCAAAGCGCCGAGCGAGGGGCGCTGCCGATGATCCGCGCCGCGACCGACCCCGAGATCGAGAGCGGCGAGTTCGTCGGCCCCGACGGCTTCCGGAACATGCGCGGCGCGCCCGTGGTCCAGGAGTCCAGCCCCGAGTCGTACGACGAGGGCGTCGCCCGCCGGCTCTGGGAGGTCTCGCGCGAACTCACGGGCGTCTCGTACGACCTGCTGACCCCGAATTAACGATCCCGCGACGCGGGGACGCCCGGGCCGTTACCGCGTCCCCGTCGCTCGGTCGCCGTCCACGTCGAGCGACGAGGTGAGTATCCGACGCTCGCCGCGTCGGAGGAGACCGGACAGGGACGGCTGCGAGATGTCCAGTTCCTCGGCGAGCTCCGCGGCGGTGATCCGACGCGGGCTCTCGTAGTACCCCCGAGCGACGGCGAGCTCCAACGCCTCCCGTTGCCGGTCCGTGAGCTCGCCTTCGGCCGCGCCGTCCAGCCCGGCCTGATCGGACGTGATGGAGATCAGGTCGAGCGAAATTCCGTGATCCTCGAAGGTCTCCTTGAAGTCGTGAAACGTCTCGTAATCTTTGAACTCCTTCGTCTCGCGCCATCCGTCCGCCGTGATGGTCGTCGACTCCATCTTCGCGCCGTCGAACCGTTCGGGGTCGAAGGCCGGCGCGATCGAGTCGTCGAGCTCGACGGTGAGCTTGAACGCCGCCTCGCCGTCCCGCACCCCGAGCGGCGTCACCGAGACGACTTCGTCGAGCGCTCCGAGGTCCTCTTCGGTCACGTCGTGTTCCGCTCCGATCTCGACGTGGAACACCCGCGCGTCGGGTTCGAGACAGAGGGCATGGGTACACTCTATCGCGTCCGGCGGGAGCGTCGCCGGGACGTCGACGAGCGGGAGGGCGGACGAACGAAGTCGAAATTCCGTCCTGACTGTCACGATCCGGCGCTACGCCCCTCGTACAGTTAACTGTACGGACGGGACGCTGAGCGACGCCGGGGGCGGGCGGGGCTACGCGGCCAGCCCGAACACGTCCCGCGGGTTCTCGTACACGACGGTCCGGATGTCGTCGACGTCGATGCCGTAGCGGTACAGTTCGAACATCGCGCGCTTCACCGCGTACGGGTCCGTGCGCAGCACGTTCGCGGTGTCGGTGTCGATCATGATCCGCTCGGGCCCGTACTCGTCGATGGCGTCCGCCACGTCGGCGGCGTCGACGCCGACGAGCCACGAGTGCCCGATGGTGTAGCTCAGGTAGCAGTCCGTCTCGGTCATGAGGTACTCCGTGTTGTTCGCGTCCGCGTGCGAGGCGACGACGCGCTCCTCGGCGAGGCCGGCGTCGCGCGCGGCCGCGACGTCTCGCTTCACCGCCTCCAGCGCCGGGTTCTCGCCGTCGAGGACCGGCTCCGTCCCGAGGCCGGCGTTCTTCTCGTAGCCGGGCGTCACGCCGAGGTCGTCGCGGTACTCCCGCTTCGCGTCGGGCGTCGTGTTCGGCGTGTGGAGGAGGACCGGGAGGTCGTGGTCGGCGGCCAGCGCCATCTGCGCCTCGACGACCGCCTGCTGTTCGTCGAGGTCCCAGCGCTCGACGTGCTGGCTCGGGGTCACGCCGGTCTCGCCGATGGCGACGACCTCGTCGAGCGCGCAGTAGTCGTCCATCGCGTCGAGCAGTTCGTCCGGGTTCTCGATCCGGACGCCGGTGTGGACGCCGAGGCTCAGCTTCGCCTCGAAGAAGTGGTTGCGCTCGATGGCGCGGCGGCGGTTGATCGCGTCGTCCCAGAGGAACCGGATGTCGCTCGCCTCCACGGGCTTGTAGGGCGTCCAGTGGTACCCCGAGGACACCAATACCATCGAGCGACAGCCGGCGAGCGCGTACCGCTCGCGGTCCTCCCACGAGAGCGTGTGCGCGTGGTTGTGCGGGTCGATCCACGGGAGGTTCAGCAGTTCCGTCGGGAGGTCGGCCGCCGACTCGTCGAGGTGGTCGGCGTCGGTCGGGCGAACGGTGGCGCGTGGCGCGGTCATGCCTCCACCGTCGTCCCCCGGCCACTTAGCGTTTTACAGGTTGGTAAAAACTTAATAGCCGCCCGACTGACTCACGGATATGACACTGTTGATCGGGACAGACTCCGGGCTGTACCGAGCCGACGACGTCCCCTTCGAGCGCGACGAGCTCGACCCCATCCTCGACTGCGGGGTCGTCACGGCCGTGAAGTCGTGGGACCACACCGAGGGCGTGTTCGTCGCCTCCTCGACGGGCGCGTACCGCTCGCTCGACGGCGGGGAGACGTGGACCGACCTCGAAGTGCCGCTCGGCGACCGGTTCTGGCACGCCGGGACCAGCGAGGTGTGGTCGATCCTCGCGACCGCGGACGGCGCGCTGTACGCCGGCACCAACGACCCGTACGTCTTCCGCTCGGTCGACGGCGGGGAGACGTGGACCGAGCAGAAGGGCTTCCGAGAGCTGCCCTCCCGCGGGCACTGGGAGTCGCCGATCGACCCGCACTACGCCCGCCTCCGCGCGCTGGAGGCGGTGCCCGGCCGTCCCGAGCATCTGATCGCGGGCGTCGAGGCCGGCGGGATCCACGTCAGCCGCGACGGCGGCCGGACGTGGACGGACCACCGGGACGCCATCGTCGACGACGTCCACCAGGTCCTCCCGATCTCCGAGGACGTGTGGCTGGCCACGACCGGCTACCTCGACCACGACTTGGAGAACCTCGGCCTCGGCCACGCGGTCGGTGAGGGGGGCCTGTGGCGGACGACCGACGCCGGCGAGTCGTGGGACCGCCTCGACGTCGGCAGCGACTTCTCGTACATCCGCCGCGTGTTCGTCCACGACGGCCGGGTGATCTTCTGCGGCGGCGAGGAGGCGCCGCCGGCGTGGGTGAACGACGACCACGAGGTCGCCTTGTTCGAGTCGACCAACTTCGGCCGCGACTTCGAGCGCGTCTCCTTCCCCGGCGAGCCCCACGAGATCATCGAGACGTGGGCGGTCCACGACGGCGACGTGGTCTGCGGCTCCGGCCTGTTCGACGTGCCCGACGAGCGCGACGACGTGGAGGGCCGGATCATGCGGCGCCTCGACGGCGAGGGCGACGAGGGGCCGACCTACGAGACGGTCGGTCGCGTCGACGCGAACGTCAGCCGGATCGAGGTGGTCTGAATGGCGGACAACTCTGAAACACAGTCCGAGGCCGACGGCGGATCCGGGCGCGACGCCCCCTCGCTGCTCGGCCGCTCGCTGTACGGCGGCGTCCTCGCGTACATGGCCGTCGACGGCTTCAAGAACAACGACAAGCGGGTCGCCGTCGCCGAGGAGAAGGGCGTGCCGATGCCCGACGTGCTGGTCCCGTTCGTCACCGGAATGCTGCTGGTCGCCAACCTCGGTATCGTCCTCTGGCGGCTCCCGCGGGCGGCCGCGGGCGCGCTCGTCGTCTTCTTCCTCGGGACGACGCCCGCCATCCACGACTTCTGGACGATGGAGGGCAAAGAGCGGCAGGGCAACAAGATCAACTTCTTGAAGAACCTCGCGCTGCTGGGCGGCGCCCTCGTCTTCCTCGACGCCGCGAGCGGGAGCGACGAGGCGAGCGCCCCCTCGACCGAGTCCGACGAGACGTAACCGGTGACCGAGCGCGACGAGACCTAGCCGGTCCCGCGTTTCGGGTCCGTCCGGCGTCGACGCTCCGGATCGGGGATGTCTGACGCAGTTCTTAAGTGAGAGCGGCGAGGACCCTACCGTAATTCCCCGAACGGGCGTCGAGCGCACGGATCGAACGGCGTCGCGAGACGATCGCGGTGTTCGGGTCAACCACACACGGACTGGAGGTCAGGATGGGACTGCTCACGAATCTCAGAGACAGCATATCGCGGGTCACGGACGGCCTGTTCGCGGCCGACGAGCCCAAGCGGATCGGGATCTACGGACCGCCGAACGCCGGCAAAACGACCCTCGCAAACCGGATCGCACGCGACTGGACGGGTGACGCCGTCGGGCCCGAGAGCCACATCCCCCACGAGACTCGCCGGGCCCGCCGGAAGGAGAACGTGGAGATCGAGCGCAACGGGCGCAAGGTCACCATCGACATCGTCGACACCCCCGGGGTGACGACGAAGGTCGACTACAAGGAGTTCTTAGACCACGACATGGAGAAGGACGACGCCGTCCGCCGGTCGCGCGAGGCGACCGAGGGCGTCGCGGAGGCGATGCACTGGCTCCGCGAGGACGTCGACGGCGTCATCTACGTGCTCGACTCCACCACCGACCCGTTCACGCAGGTGAACACGATGCTGATCGGGATCATCGAGTCGCAGGACCTGCCGGCGCTCATCCTCGCGAACAAGACGGACCTGGAGGGGTCGGACGTCCAGCAGATCGCGAACGCCTTCCCGCAACACGAGACGATTCCGCTGTCCGCGCTGGAGGGCGACAACATGGACGAAGTGTACACCAAGATCGCGGAGTACTTCGGCTAATGGCCGGTCCGAAAGCCAACGTCGACGCCGCGGACGACCCGGACGACGGCGACGACGGCGTCCGGATCGACATGATAAGCGGCGCGCGGATGGAGGGGCTCACCGGGATGGAGAAGATCCGGCTCATCCTCGACGGCGTCCGCGACGGCAACATCGTCATCCTCGAGGAGGGGCTCTCCCCGGACGAGGAGTCGAAGCTCATCGAGGTGACGATGACCGAGATCAGCCCCGACGACTTCACCGGCATCGAGATAGAGACGTACCCGAAGGCCGAGGCGGGCGACCAGAGCTTCCTCGACAAGCTGATGGGCCGCGAGTCGACCCAGAAGCTCACCGTCATCGGCCCGGCGAACCGCATCGAGACCCTCCACAAAGACGAGAACCTCATCAGCACGCTCGTCTCCCGCAAGTAGATGCCCCACCAGTGTACCTCCTGCGGGCGGACGTTCCCCGACGGCTCCAAGGAGATGCTGTCGGGCTGTCCCGACTGCGGCGGGAACAAGTTCCAGTTCAAGCCCGCCGGGGCCGCGGACGACGCCGGCGCCGACGAGGGCGGCCGGACGTCCGAGTCCGCTCCCGACCCCTCCGACCGGACGGCCCCGAGCCCGGACGACTCGCCGGCGCCGACTACCGACGAGCCCGCGGCCGACCGCCGTCCCACCGAGCCCGCGGACGCGGCGCCGAGCGACGCCTCCGCGAGCGTCGACGCCGCGGGCGAGTCCGACGGCACCGAACAGATCGCCGACCGGAGCGACGAGGACACCGCGCAGGCGAGCGCCCGCTCGGAGGTGGTGTCGCCGGACGAACTCGACCGCGCGAGCCGCGACGTCGAGCCCGCGGAGACGCCGGCGGCGGAGGAGCCCCAGCCCGGCATCGACGCGCTCCGCGACGAACTGAACGACCAGTTCGAGAGCATCCGCATCGTCAGCCCCGGGCAGTACGAGCTCAACCTGATGGAGCTGTACGACAGACAGGAGTACATCATCTCCCTCCAGGAGGACGGCCGGTACGTCATCGAGATGCCCGACGCGTGGGGCATCCAGGACGAGTAGCGTTCTCCGTCCCGACCCTGCGGTCCCCGCCCCCGCAGGCCCCGGACCCCGACCCCGCGGCCCCCGACTCCCCGGTCCCTCGGTACCGCAATCCCTCGGTTCCGCAGTCCCTCAGTTCCGCAGTCCCTCGGTTCCGCGGTCGCCGCGCCGCGTTCCGCGACCGCTCCTCCAGTCGCTCGACGCCGTCCGGATCTCCGGTGATCGTTCGTTTCGATTTCTCGGCGTCTCCCCCGTCTTTTCGTGCGGTTCTGCGATTCGGGCGACCCTTGTCGAAGAGGATACTGTTATCCGGCTTCCTCCGCTACCCAGTGGCATGTTTACCGATCGCCGCCGACCGGGCCGGGACTCCGGCTCCGGTTCGGGCCGCGTCGTCCCGCTCGCTCGCCGCCGACCGCACCCCCGACACCGAGCGCCTCGCGCTCCCGACGAGGTAGCCGCATGCGCGTAGTCGCGAAGTTCGGCGGCACGAGCCTCGGGAGCGGCGACCGGATCGAGCGCGCGGCCGACTCGGTCGCGAGCGCGGTCGCCGCCGGCCACGAGATCGCGGTCGTCGCGAGCGCGATGGGGTCGACCACCGACGACCTCCTCGACGACATCACCTTCGAGACGGACGACGCCGACCGCGCCGAGATCGTCTCGATGGGCGAGCGCACCAGCGTCCGGATGCTGAAGGCCGCGCTGTCGGTTCGAGACGTCAACGCCGTCTTCCTCGAACCGGGCCACCCGGACTGGCCGGTCATCACGGACGAGCTCGGCGAGGTCGACGTGGCGGAGACGAAGAAGCGCGCGCGGAAGGTCGCCGCCGACATGGACGGCGTCGTCCCGATCATCACCGGGTTCCTCGCCGAGGACCACGACGGCAACGTCACCACGCTCGGGCGCGGCGGGTCGGACACGACCGCGGTGATGCTCGGCAACTACATGGACGCCGACGAGGTCGTGATCGTCACCGACGTGGAGGGCGTGATGACGGGCGACCCGCGCGTCGTCGAGGGCGCGCGCAACGTCGGGCAGATCACCGTCGACGAGCTGCGAAACCTCTCGTTCCGCGGCGCCGAGGTCGTCGCGCCGTCCGCGCTCTCGTACAAGGACGAGGACCTCGCCGTCCGGGTCGTCCACTACCAGCACGGCGACCTCCTCCGGGGCGGTACCCGGATCGAGGGCGAGTTCGAGAGCCTGATCGACATGCGCGAGGAGCCGCTGGCGTGTCTCACCATCGCCGGCCGGGCGATCCGCAACCGACCCGGGATCCTCTCGGAGCTTTCGAACGCGCTCCGCGCCGAGGAGATCAACATCGACGCCGTCGCCTCCGGCATGGACTCGGTCACCTTCTACGTCGACGTCGAGGTCGCCGAGACCGCCGAGGCGCTGCTCCACGAGGCGGTCGTCACCGACGAGGCGCTCTCCTCGGTCACCGTCGCCGACCCCATCGCCGTGATCCGCGTCACGGGCGGCGAGCTCCCCAACCAGTCGGGCGTCATCCAGGACATCATCGCGCCCATCGCGGACGCCGGGATCAACATCATCGACCTGATCACCAGCGCCACCTCCGTCGCGGTGTTCGTCGACTGGGACGACCGCGAGGAGGCGCTCGAAATCGTCCAAGGGCGGTTCGACTGACCGGATCGATCCGACCCGACCTCCCCGGCCCTCAGCCGCTCTCCTCCGGGTCGAACCGGTACCGCGTCGTCGTCGCGCCGTCGATCCGCGGCCCCGAGCCGACGGCCTCGAACCCGACCGCCTCGGCCGCGTCGGCCGCGGTCCCGTCGGCCGGCAGGACGGCCTCGACGGTCATCCCCTCCCGGGTCGCGAACCTAACCGGCTCCTCGAACAGGCGCTCGACCGGGTCGGGGGCGCCCTCGACGTTCGTCACGTGGACGACGCCGTCCCGCACGTCGAACGCGACGAACCCCGCGACCGCGTCGACCGCGGTGTCGTCGCCGGCGTCCGCGTCGGCGGCCGGGTCGGCCCCGTCCGTCACCGCGACGCGGACCGACCGGTCGTGGATCATGTCGCGGACGACGCCCTCGGGGCGCCCCGTCATCGACGCGAGGGCCGCGGCGTCGGCCTCGACCCCGTCGCGAACTCGCATACCTCCGCACTCTCCCCCGGCGACATAAAATCGCCGCCCGGTCGCCGCGGACCGGATGATTTTAACGACCGGCGCGCCCAGTGGCACGCATGAACAAATCGACCCAGATCGTGGTTGGTACGGTCGGCGTCTCGGCCGTCCTCTCGGTGCTCATCGTCCTCTCGTACGTCTTCGCCTGATGTTCTCCTCCCGGTCGCTCGACGACGACCTCGCGGCGGTCCGCGACCGGTACGCGCCCGGGTCGCCCGTCCTCGACGTCGACGCCGACTTCGAGACGCTCCCGCCGGCGGCCGCGGAGGACCTCGGGCTCTTCGTCGACGGGCTCGACCCCGCCTCCTACCCGGCCGAGTGGCTCCCGGACTCGGTCCCGGATCTGCTCCGGAAGCACGCCGGGCCGGCGTTCACCGTCGGGCTGCCCGGCGACGGCACGGTCGTCCGGACGACCCAGACCGACCCGCCGACCGTCCTCGTCAAGCGCCGCGCGGAGGGGACGCCGGACGACTTCCTCGCGTTCCTGATCGCCGAGCGGCTGGTCCGGATCGGTCGCGAGCCGGCGCCGGGCGCGGTCCGCGGCGACGCCTCGACCGGCGGCGACCCGGCCGGCATCCCCGAGTCGTTCCTGCCCTTCTTCGGCGAGCGCTACCGCGACCTCGACGCCGCGATCCGCCGCCCGGACCCGGAGACCGGCGAGTCGACGACCGGGTTCGGTCCGACCGACGTCTTCCAGGTCGCGAACGCGCTGTTCGACGCCTGGGTCGGGCTCCACACCCGCGACGCGTTCGCGTCGTGGGAGGACGAGTACCCCCGGCTGTTCGACGCCTGGGTCGACGCGGGCGACCGGCTCTCCGGGCGGCTCGGCGACCTCTCCGGCGAGGTGGCGCGCGGCGACACCGACTTCCCGGCCGCGACGGAGTACGCCTGCTCGGCGGTCAAACACGACCTCGACCTGCCGGCGCCGTACGGCGCGCTCGACACGACCGCCTACCGGGAACGCGGGGCGCCCTACGCGGTCGCGTGGGCGGAGAAGACGTTCGCCGCGCTCGTCGACGACGAGGAGTAACGGGGCGCCCGCTCGCGGCGAAAACCGCCGTTCAGACGTCGACGACGACGTTGCCGTCGCCGTCGAGGTCGATGACGCCGTCGAACAGGTCGCGGAACCGGTCGAGGGTCGCGACCTCGTGGACCTCCTCGGAGAGGTGGAAGATGCCGACCGCGTCGTGTTCGTCGAGCAGGTCGAGGATCTCGGCGGCCGCCTCGTACACGGCGTCGTCGTCGGCGTAGTAGGCCATCTCGGTGAGCGAGTCGACGGAGACGCGTCGCTTCCCCTCGTGCTCCGTGAGGAACCGCTCGACCCGGTCGACGACGCCGTCGAGGTCGTCCGGCGCGGAGACGTAGTAGACGTCGTCGGACGTGCGGCGCGAGTACCCGCGCTCGACGGAGAGGGTGTCGAGGATGGTCGCCTTCGTCTCGTCGACGTCGTAGTACTCCAGTTTCTGTTCGACCTCGCGCGCCGTCGTCCGCGTCGAGACGACGAGGAACGCGTCGGTGTCGGTCTTCAGGAAGTCCGTGTCGATCCGGTCCGTCTCGCCGATGCTCGGGTGGACGAGGAGCAGTCCGGTCCCGCCCGGTATCGCCTCCGGCCCGTTCTCGATGGCGAGGGAGTAGTCCATGGGATCGGAACTCGCCGGACCGACTTAACGGTGCGGGCCGGGGCATCTCAGACCGTCCGACCCGGGCGGGTCGCTCGGCCCGCGTCCGACCGGCGTCGCGGTCGCTCACGTTCTCCCCTTCGTTTCGTTTGGAGGTTCTGATAGGCACGGGTCGGCCGACTGCCCGCCCGCCCGCGAGCCGACGGCTCTCGGGTCGCGCCGGTCGGTTTTTTTGCCCCGCCCGCCGTCGGTGCGGTCGATGCCCGGGCACGACTCCGCGCGCGACGTCTACCGGCAGGCGCTCCCGGTGATAGCCGTCAGCCTGATCGCCGGGCTGTTCGCGGGGACGATACTCGCCTCCGAGACCATGCGTGCGAACATCGCAGAGGTCCCCGGCCTCCTGCTGCTTTTGCCGGCGTTCCTCGCGACCCGCGGCGGGGTGTACGGCTCGCTCGGCGCCCGGCTCTCGACCGGCCTCCACCAGGGGATCATCGAGCCGCGGTTCCGCCCGGACCGCCGGCTCACCAACGCCGTCGTCGCCTCCTTCCTCAACGGGATGACCGTCTCCGTGTTCATCGCGGTCGTCACCTACGCGACGCTCGTCCTGTTCGGCGACGGCGGGAGCCTCTTCCAGCTGGTCGGCGTGATGGTCGTCGCCGGCTTCCTCTCCGCCGTCCTCATGATCACCGTGCTCATCGCGGTCATCTTCGTCGGCTACCGCCGCGGGCTCGATCCCGACAACGTCATCGGGCCGGTCGTCACGACGCTCGGCGACGTGTTCGGGGTGTTCTTCCTCCTCGTCGGGGTGGCCGTCGTGGGGGCCGTCTCGTGACCGAGCCGCGGTCGACCGTCGTCGACGAGTGGTCGGTCCGGCGGATCGTCCGGACGATGATCCCCCTCTTGGCCGCGCTGTCGGTGCTCCAGCTCGTCTCCGGCACCGTGCTGGAGACCTACGAGGCGGTGCTCCTCCGGTACCCGGCCCTGCTCGTCCTCGTCCCGGTCCAGATCGGGACGGCCGGCAACCTCGCGTCGATCACCTGCTCACGGCTCACGACCCAGCTGTACCTCGGAACCTACGAGCTCAGCCCGTCGAACCCCGCTCTCCGAGCGAACGCGGGCGCGGTGTTCGCGCTCGCGGCGACCGTCTTCGGCGCCGTCGGCGTCGCCGCCTGGGCCATCGGGCTCGCGCTCGGCGGGTCGCTCGCGCTCGGCCGGGTGCTACTGATCTCGCTTGTCTCCGGGATGGCGCTCGCCGCGCTCGTCGTCGTCGCCAGCGTCGCCGCCGTCGAGGCGTCCTACCGGATCGGGCTCAACCCCGACGACACGACGATTCCGGTGGTGACGAACCTCTGTGACATCGCCGGCGTATTGATCCTCTTCGCGGTCGTCTCGGTCGCGCTGTGAGGACCGATCGGTTCGAGCCCGACTAGAACACGCTGTCGGCCGTCGCGGCGCCGACGACGCTGAACACGGCGCCGACGGCGACGGCCTTCGCGGTCGTCGCCACCACCGCGCCGTCGCCGATCCCGCCCTCGACGAGGAACGTGTGGGGCGCGTCGAAGATCAGCGCGAGCAGGAGGACGGAGCCGAACGCGACCGTCATCAGCGAGACGAACCGGGTCGGGATCCCGACGAGGTCCGGCTCCTCGTCCACGTCGCGGCCGGTGTCGGCCCGGTACAGCGCGGCGTAGCCGATCAGCCCCACGAGCACGGCGGTCACGGCGGCCTGGATCCAGTTCATCCCCGCGGCGAGCTCCCACACCTCCGCGGTGACGACGAACGGCCCCGCGAGCAGGAAGCCGCCGACCGACTGCTGGGCCATGTCGGCCACCCGGAAGTGCGGTCGGCGGAGCGCCCGCGGTCGCTTCATACCCACGACCGGGGCCGGAGTCGGTAAAACACCGCCGTTTTTCACCGCTCTCCACGTCCGACCGGTATGAGCGTTCGCGAGGAGTTCGACGAGTGGGCGGCCGCGGGGAAGGACCGCGGCATGGAGGACCGGCACTGGCACACCGCGAAACACGTCCTGGCGCGGATGCCGGTCGAGGACGGCGACGCGGTCCTCGATTTGGGCACCGGCTCCGGCTACGCGCTCCGCGCGCTCCGCGAGCGGGGCATCGGGCGCGGCTACGGCCTCGACGGCGCCCCGGAGATGGCGAAGAACGCCCGCGAGTACACGGACGACGGCGCGGTCGGCTACCTCGTCGGCGACTTCGACGAGCTCCCCTTCGCCGACGACTCGCTGGACCACGTCTTCTCGATGGAGGCGTTCTACTACGCGAGCCACCCCGTCCACACCCTCGAAGAGGTCCGGCGCGTGCTCCGGCCGGGCGGCACCTTCTACTGCGCGGTCAACTACTTCGAAGAGAGCGAGACGACCCACGCGTGGCAGGAGAACATCTCCGTCGAGATGACGCTGTGGTCGCGCGAGGCGTACCGCGAGGCGTTCCGCGAGGCCGGCCTCTACGTCGCCGAGCAGGACGCGATTCCCGACCGCGAGACAGAGATTCCGGAGGCGTCGGAGTTCCCGACCGAGGGGTACGAGTCGCGCGACGCGATGATCGATCGGTATCGGACGTGGGGGACGCTGTTGACGGTCGGCGTCGCTCCCTAACGCGTATTCCCGTTCGATCGACGGCGTCCGTCCCGATCCATCGTGAGCGACTGCTCTCGTGAGGGCCGCCGCCGAAGCCCCAGCCGTGAGGGCTCGCGCGGCTCGCCGTGGTCCTCGCTCCGTCGCTCGTTTCACTCGCTCCGTCGCTCCGGTCCTTGCTTCGCCGTGCTTCGCCCTCACGGCTGCCCCTTCGATCCCCACCCTGCCGCGACCGCCCCGCACCTCACGCCTCCCCAGCCTCGCGGTTCGCTCCGGGCTCCCTGCGGTCGCCCGTCGCTCACCGCGTCCCTCGCGCGTGCTCCTCGCGACCTCCGCTTCGCTCCGGCCGCTCGCAGGCACGCGCCACCGCGGTTCTGTTTGTGCGTATCCGTCGCCGTCGGCGGTCGCGGCCGCGTTCGTCGTCTCCCGCTATCGCGCTCTTCCGACGGTTTAAATCGCGTCGGAGACCAGAGTCCGGTAATGGAACCGAGTTCGCTCTCCGGGCTCCCCGCCGGCGTCGGCGAGGCGCTCGAAGCGGAGGGCGTCGCGGAGCTGTACCCGCCCCAGGAGGCGGCCGTCGACGCGGGCGTCACCGACGGCGAGAGCCTCGTCGCGGCGGTCCCGACCGCGTCCGGCAAGACCCTGATCGCCGAGCTCGCGATGCTCTCCTCCATCGAGCGCGGCGGGAAGGCGCTGTACATCGTCCCGCTGCGCGCGCTCGCCAGCGAGAAGAAGGCCGAGTTCGAGCGCTGGGAGGACCACGGCGTCACGGTCGGCGTCTCGACGGGCAACTACGACTCCGACGGCGAGTGGCTCGCGAGCCGGGACGTCATCGTCGCCACCTCGGAGAAGGTCGACTCGCTCATCCGCAACGGCGCGCCGTGGATCGACGACCTCACCTGCGTCGTCAGCGACGAGGTCCACCTCGTCGACGACTCCCACCGCGGCCCCACGCTCGAAGTCACCCTCGCGAAGCTCCGCAAGGTGAACCCGGGCCTCCAGACGGTCGCGCTCTCCGCGACCGTCGGCAACGCGGACGTCATCGCCGACTGGCTCGACGCCGAGCTGGTCGAGTCCGACTGGCGGCCCATCGAACTCCGCACCGGCGTCCACTTCGGCAACGCGATCAACTTCGACGACGGGAGCCAGCGCGAGGTGCCCGTCGAGCGCGGCGAGGACCAGACCGCGAGGCTCGTCGCGGACGCCTTGGACACCGAGGAGGACGGGCAGGGCGGCTCCTCGCTCGTCTTCGTCAACTCCCGGCGCAACGCCGAGTCGTCGGCCCGGAAGCTCGGCGAGGTCACCGGCTCGCGGCTCACCGGCGAGGAGCGCGACCGCCTCCGCGAGCTCGCCGAGGAGATCCGCGGCGTCTCCGACACGGACACCTCCGAGGACCTCGCCGACGCGGTCGAGCGGGGGTCCGCGTTCCACCACGCCGGCCTCGCGAGCGAGCACCGGAGCCTGATCGAGGACGCGTTCCGCGACCGCCTGATCAAGTGCGTCTCCGCGACGCCGACGCTCGCCGCGGGCGTCAACACGCCCGCCCGCCGGGTGATCGTCCGCGACTGGCGCCGCTACGACGGGGAGTTCGGCGGCATGAAGCCGCTCGACGTGCTCGAAGTCCACCAGATGTGCGGGCGGGCGGGCCGCCCCGGCCTCGACCCCTACGGCGAGGCGGTGCTGCTCGCGAACAGCGCCGACACCCGCGAGGAGCTGTTCGACCGCTACGTCTGGGCCGAGGCCGAGCCGGTCCGCTCGAAGCTCGCGGCCGAGCCCGCGCTCCGCACGCACGTCCTCGCGACGGTCGCGTCCGGCTTCGCCGCCACCCGAGACGGGCTGCTCTCCTTCCTCGATAACACCCTCTACGCGACCCAGACCGACGACGAGGGGCGCCTCGCCGCGGTCACCGACACCGTCCTCGAGTACCTCGAAGTGAACGGCTTCGTCGAGCGCGACCGCGACGGCGGGAGCGAGGGCCTCGCGGCGACCGGCATCGGCCACACCGTCTCGCGGCTCTACCTCGACCCGATGAGCGCGGCCGAGATACTCGACGGGCTCCGCACCGTCGCGGACGGCGCGGACGACGGGGGCGCCGCCGGCGACTTCGTGCCCGCCGACGGCGCCGGCCCCGGGCCCGACGCGGACGCCGACGACGCCGACGACGCCGGATTCACCACTTACACGCGGGCGAACGGCGACGCGGACGACCCCGCCGAGGCGGCGGCGTCGGACGGCGACGACGCCCCCGCGGTCACCCCGCTCGGCCTCTATCACCTCGTCAGCCGGACGCCGGACACCTACCAGCTGTACCTCAAGTCCGGCGACCGCGAGGAGTACACGGAGGTCTGCTACGAGCGCGAGGCGGAGCTGCTCGGCGACACCCCCTCCGAGTACGAGGACGTGCGGTTCGAGGACTGGCTCGCCGCGCTGAAGACGGGCCGCCTCCTGGAGGACTGGGCGAACGAGGTCGACGAGGACCGGATCGCGGAGCGGTACGGCGTCGGGCCGGGCGACATCCGCGGGAAGGTCGACACCGCCGAGTGGCTCCTGCGCGCCGCCGAGACGCTCGCGCGCGACGTGGAGGGGATCGACGGCGACGTGGTCGTTCAGGTGCGCGAGGCCCGCAAGCGGCTGGAGTACGGCGTCCGCGAGGAGCTGCTCGACCTCGCCGGCGTCCGCAACGTCGGCCGCAAGCGGGCCCGCCGGCTCTACGAGGCCGGCATCGAGAGCCGGGCCGACCTCCGCGAGGCGGACAAGGCCGTCGTCCTCGGCGCGCTCCGCGGCCGCGAGCGCACCGCCGAGCGCATCCTGGAGAACGCCGGCCGCGAGGACCCCTCGCTCGACGGCGTCGACCCCGACAGCTCGGCCTCCGCGGCGGCGACCGCGGGCGCGGACGCCGACGGCGACGGCGACGGGCAGGCGAGCCTGGGTGATTTCGGATGACGGCGCCCGCGACCGACGCCGACGGGCAGCCGCCCCCCGCCCCCGCGGTCCGTCTCGTCGCCGGGACGTTCGCGGTCGCCGACCTCGACGCGTTCCTCGCCGACCTCGACGGGATCGCCGCGCAGACCGGCGCGGTCGTCCAGGCGTTCGACGCCGACCTCGTCGTCTCCGGGACGCAGCTCCGCGAGGCGGCGCGGCTCGCCGCCCGGGCGATCGCCCGCGGCGAGGCGGTCGCGCGCGACCCCGGCGTCGAGGTCCTGCTGTACGCGGCCGGGCGCCGACAGATCGACCGCGCCCTCGACCTCGGCGTCGCGGAGGGCGAGCGCCGGGCCGTCGTCCTCGTCGCGGACTTCGGCGACGTGCCCGGCGCGGACCGTCCGCCGGCGGACCCCGACCGGGCGGTGGAGGCGGTCCGGGGACTCGCGCTCGACTCGGCCGAGCTCGTCGAGGGGGACGCGCCCCTGACCGGATTCGACGAGGAGCGCGTCCGCGAGTTCTACGGCGTCACCGACCGCGAGCTCGCCGCGACGAACGGTGGCCTCGCCGACGCCGTCCGCGAGCGCGTCGCGCTGCTGGACGTGGAGAAGTGACCGCGGACGCCCCACCGCCACCCCTTCGTTTCGACTGGAGACCGCAGGACGGCGGCGCGGCTCGGTTCTAGACGAAGCGAGACGCGAGAGAAGTAGTCCATCCTGGATTCGAACCAGGGTCGTTGCCCCCAGAAGGCAACAGGATTGGCCACTACCCCAATGGACTCCGTACCAACCGATAGCCAGTACGTCTTTGTAAGCGTTGCGCGTTGCGGCCGCCGTGCGATCAGTTGACGGGACGGCTTCCCGACGGGGGCGCGGTCGGCAGGGAGAGGCGGCCGCGCCGGGGCCGACCACCTCTTACCGGATCGCGTTCGTGGACATACCGACGCGCTTTACAGGACCGAATCCACACGACCCTGTATGTACGTCGGACGATTCGTCGTCGTCGCGCCCGGCATCGGCGGCTACCGCGTCTCCTCGCGCTCGTTCCCGAACCGTCGCGTCCGCGACCGCGGCGGGACGCTCACCGTCGGGCCGACGGCGGACGCGCCCGAGACAGACAACCCGTACGTCTCGTACAACTGCGCGCGGGCGGTCGAGACCCCGACCGGTGAGCCGCTCGCGGCCCTCGGCAACGGCTCGCACGTCGACCCGATCGCGGAGAAGCTGGCGCGCGGCTACCCCGCCCGCGACGCGCTCGCGTCGGCGCTGCTCGCGCTCGACTACGAGAAGGACGACTACGACACGCCCCGCGTCGCCGGCGTCGTCGGCGCCGACGCGGCGACGATCGGCACCGTCCGCCGCGACGCGCTGCTCGTCGAGGCGGTCGAGGAGCCGACCGTCGTCGCCACCTACGAGACGGACTCGCCCGAGCCGTACGACCTGACGGCGACCGACGCCGCGTCGGTCGCGACCGAACTGCTCGGCGCCGACCTCGAACACCCCGTCTGCGCCGCGGGCGCGACCGTCGACGGCGACGGCGTCTCGCTCGCGTTCGACAACGGCGGCGACTGATCGCTCGCGCCCAGGGGTACCGACCGCCGACCGCCTTTCCGCCTCCCGACGCCTTTTGGCTCCCCCGTCCGAGTGACGGGCATGGAGCCGATCACCGCCGCCGACTACCGCGACCTCGTGGTCCCGTCCGACCCCCGCGTCTCGCCGGACGGCGACCGCGTCGCCTTCGTGCGCCGACAGCCGAACGGCGACGACAGCTACGAGACCACGGTGTACCTCGTCGACGCCGCGGGCGAGGGCGAGCCCCGCCGCCTCACCATCTCGGAGGGCTCGGACGCCGAGCCGCGCTGGAGCCCCTCCGGCGACCGGATCGCGTTCACCTCCACCCGCGGCGCCGACGACGACCGCCAGCAGCTGTGGGTCCTCCCGCTCGGCGGGGGCGAGGCCCGCCGCGTCACCGACGCCGTCGGCGGCGTCTCGCAGATCGCGTGGTCGCCCGACGGCGAGCGGATCGCGTTCGTCCAGTCCGTGACCGCCGACGACCGCGAGGCCGACCGCGACCTCGCGGTGCCGGACGACTACGAGCCCGAGGAGCACCCCGACCCGCGCGTCATCGACCGGACCGTCTACCGGGCCGCGGAGCGCTACTTCGACGGCCGACGCCCCGGCGTGTACGTCGTCGACGCCGACGCCTCGGTGGGCGGCGTCACCGACCCGGACCCGGCGGGCGCCGTCGAGCGCGTCACCGACCGCGACGCCGACTTCGCGGCGCCGTCGTGGGGCGACGCCGACACCCTGTACTACACCGAGGCGGTCGGTGACGACCCCGACGACTCCGTCGAGATCGCGATCCGCGAGCACGACCTCGCGAGCGGCGAGTCCGAGGTAGTCCACACGACGACCGGCTGGGGCGCCGCGCTCGCGGCGACCCACGACGGCCGCGTCGCCTTCACGCACGCGGAGCCGGAGCAGGTGTCGATGCAGCCGACCGACCTCCGCGTCCTCGACGCCGAGTCGGGCGCCGTCACCGACCTCACCGGCGGCATCGACCGCGGGCTCGCCCGCGACACGGCGCCGCAGTGGGGCCCGGACGACGAGACGCTGTACTTCGCCACGCCCGACGAGGGAAAGACCGCGCTGTGGCACGTCCCCGCCGACGGGAGCGCCGACCCCGAGCGCCTGCTCCGGCCCGGCACCGTGTCGGGCGCGACAGTCGGCGGCGACGCGGGCGCCGGCCCCGAGTCGGTGACCGTCGCCTACGCCGCCAGCGAGTGGGACCACCCCGGCGACGCGTTCGCGTACGACGCCGCGGCCGACGAGACGGCCCGGCTGACCGAACTGAACGCCGACTACCTCGCCGAGCGCGCGGTCGGCGAGCCGGAGGAGGTCCGCTTCGAGTCCGACGGCGTCGAGATCCAGGGGTGGCTGCTGACGCCGCCCGAGCCCGCCGACGCCGACGAGCCGTACCCGCTCGCGGTGGAGATCCACGGGGGGCCGCACGCGATGTGGTCGACCGCGGGGACGATGTGGCACGAGTTCCAGACGCTCGCCGCCCGCGGCTACGCCGTCTTCTGGTCGAACCCCCGCGGCTCGACCGGCTACGGCGAGGCGTTCATGCAGGCGATCGAGCGCGACTGGGGCGCGGTGACCCTCGACGACGTGATGGCGGGCGTCGAGACCGTCGCCGAGCGCCCAGAGATCGACGCCGACGACGCCTTCGTCACCGGCGGCTCCTTCGGCGGGTTCATGGCCTCGTGGGCGGTCGGGCAGACCGACTACTTCAGCGCGGCCGTCGCCCAGCGCGGCGTCTACGACCTCACCGGCTTCTACGGCTCGACCGACGCCGCCTACAAGCTCGTCGAGGGCGACTTCGACACGGTGCCCTCCGAGGAGCCGCAGTGGCTCTGGGAGCAGTCGCCGACCGGCCACGCCGACGCGGTCGACACGCCCACGCTGCTCATCCACTCCGAGGACGACACGCGGACGCCGATCTGTACGGCGGAGCTGTACCACCGGATCCTCCGCAAGAACGGCGTCGACACGCGGTTCGTCAGGTACCCCCGCGAGGGCCACGAGCTCTCCCGGTCGGGCGAGCCGGCGCACGTCGTCGACCGCATCGAGCGGATCGCCCGCTGGTTCGACGGCTACTCCGAGCACCACGACGCCGAGCGCGCGCTCGACCGCCCCGAGGACGACGGGCTGAGCGCCGGCGCGGACGGGGACGGCGAGGAGAACGGCGACGAGTCGTAACCGGGGCGCGCCCCCGGCACCCGGTCAGCGCTCGTCGGGGTCGAACGCGTCGATGGCGTCGTGGACGTCCGCGACCCACTCGTCGAGCGCGTCGTGGAGGCGGCGCTTCGCCTCCGGGACCGGGATCGCGGTGTACTGGTAGACGTAGCCGCCGGAGTCGAGCAGCCGGCGGCGGCGCTCGACGAGCCCCTTCTCGCGTAAGGTCGACAGCGACCGGTTCACGTTCGACCGGTCGCGGTCGAGCGCGTCGGCGAGCTCCGAGACGGTGCTGCCCGGGTACTCCAACAGCGCGAGGTACGCGCGGCTCTCGTGGTCGCGCACGCCGAAGACGCAGGAGAGGACGTGTTCGAACGACGGGGAGGTGTCGCCGACGAGGTCCTCTATCTCGGGGTCGCTCATGTCACTCGTTCCGCGCGGGGCGGTGTTAAAGCTCCGTCATCGCCGCGCGGCGCGGTCACTCCTCGGCCGCGTAGCCCATCTGGTCGATGCAGCCCCGCATCCCGGACTCGTCCGCGTGCCGGTGGAGGTTCGTCGGCGTGTCGCAGTGGTACGTCTCCCCGTCGTACCGCAGCGCGACCTCGTGGTTGGCGCCGGCGACCTCCACGTCGACGAGGATCCGCCGGCCGTCGTTGAGCGCGTCGATGAGTTCGTCGGCGGACAGCTCGCCCGCCTCGACTCGGAGTACCTCGCTCATGGGCGTGATTCGGCGGTCGGCGAGTTAAAGGCGACCGATCACGTCGTCGTCGAGTCCGGGCCGCCCTCCTCGGCGGGCGGCTCGACGCCCTCGGCGGCCGCGACGTCCTCGGTCCGCTTCTCCGCCTCGACGTGCCAGCGGTCGATCTCGGCCTCGTACTCGTCGAGGACCGCGGACACCTCGTCTTTCAGCTCGTCGTCGTTGACGTTCACCTCGAAGACGAACGTCTCGCCGTCCTCGGCGCGGGCGACCTCCTGGATGTTGGCGCTGACGAGCTCGTTGTCGAAGTAGTACGGCGCCATCTGGGTCATCACGTTGCGGTAGACGGCGTCCTCGACCTTCCGGAGCGCCTTCCGGCTGGCGGAGTCGGCCGCCCGAGCGACGTGTTCGATCGACTCGCCCCAGCTCTCGCGGGCGCTCTCCGTGTCGTTCTCCTCGACCTTCTCGTAGGACTCCGTGAGCTTCTCGCCGGCCGTCTGGAGGTCGTCGCCCGGCGACTGCCCCGCGCGCTCGCCTTCCCCCTCGTCGACGGACGCCTGCGCCGCGGTCTTCTCCGAGACGTCCTCGTCGATCCGCTCGTGGGTCTTGGGACGCCACTCGTCGAACTCGTAGTAGGCGTCGCCGTCGACGCCGACCTCTCGGAGCGCGAGGGCGATCCGCTCGCCGTGTTCGACGACGTCGCCCCAGTCGCCGCGCACTTTGAAGCCGGAGATGCTCTCTTCCATCGGTTGCCACCGTTACGGAACGGACGCGTATAAGTCTCTCCGAACTGACGGGACCCGCCGCTCCCGGGTCGGCGACCGGGGGCGCGGCGACGCTACTTGCCGTACGCGAGCCGGCGCGCGAACGCGTCCAGCCGCTCCTTGAGGTCGCCGAGGTACCCCGCGGGCGAGACGCGCCGGATCGCCGACTCGTCGACCTCGATCCGGTCGCCCCGGAACGGGTCGCGGTCGGCCCGCTCCTCCGGCGACTGGTCCTTCGCGACCGCCCCCACGACGGTCGACATCGAGCAGCGCCCGCACGCCTCCGCCTCGATCGGCTCGTCGGCGTCGGTCCGGTCGGCCTCGTCTGTCATGGTCGTTTACTGTGCGATACGGTGTCGCGGGTCTTAAATCCGCGGCTCACCCCCGAGCGACGCGGCTCGCGCCCGCCGCCGATCCTCCGCGGACCGACCGTCGCCCGCAATCCGCCGACCGAACCGCCCCTCGTCCGCTACCGCCGCCGACGCCCTTTTCACCCCCTCCGTGGAATGCGTTCGCATGGGATATCGCGTCGTGGACGTCGACGCCGTCGAACCGGAGCCGGACCGCCCCTGCGAGTGCCGAAAGCTGTCCGACCCCGGAGAGCTCGACGCGGCGGCCATCAACCGGTTCCGGGCGGCGCCCGGCGAGCAGCTGCCGCTCGCGTACCACTACCACGAGACCCAACAGGAGGCGTTCTACGTCCTCGACGGGACGCTCGCGGTCGAGACGCCGGACGAGACCTACGAGGTCCCGGCCGACGACCTGTTCGTCGTCGACCCCGAGAGCCCGCAGCGCGCGTACAACCCGGCCGACGCCGACGACCCGGTGACGGTGCTGGCGATCGGCGCCCCGCCGGCGTCGGGCGACGCCGTCGCCTACGACCCCGACGACGATGAGTGAGAACGCGGCGCCGGGCGAGGCCCCCCGTCGCGACCCCGAGGAGCTGCCGGCGGAGATCCGCGAGGCGGTCCCCGACTACGACGACGAGTACCTCGACCGCGTCTCCGACCGGCTGATGTACAGCTACGACCTCGACCGCGACGTGGTCGTCGACGGCGAGCGGTTCGACATGACCGCGGAGATGCGGGTGCGCAACCAGAAGCAGTTCCTCCACCCCGCGCTGAGCTACGCGGACCACGACATGCGGGAGTTCGTCTTCGCCCGCCGGGTGGCGACGCCGAGCGTCGACGAGGCGGAGCGGCTCGTCGAGTTCGCCCACGGCGTCGCCGACGAGCGGGTGGACGCCCACGAACAGCACTACGGCACCGACGTCACCATCGTCCTCGTCGCCGACCGGATCCCCGACGACGTCGCCGAGTTCGTCTCCGGGTTCCGCGACCGCACCCTCCTGAAGTTCGGCTACTACGGCCACTACGAGGTGAACCTCGTCGTCGTCGCGCCCGACCGGGAGGCGCTCGTCGCCAGCGAGAACGCCGACACCGCGGCCGCGTTCCGCCTGTGGGAGCGGGTCGACCCCCCGGACGAGGGGTTCTTCTCGCGGTTCGCGAAGCGCTTCTGGAGCTGAGCCGCCGGCCGGGCGGCGCCGTCGCTCCGCGTCCGGGTCGTCGAGTCGGCGAAAAAATCGGTTCCGCGGCGAAAGCGACCGGAGCGCCGGTCAGTCGTCGCTCGGTTCGGCGGCCGCCCCGCTCCCGCCCCGCACGCTCGT
The DNA here is from genome assembly GCF_003666025.1 of Halorubrum sp. Atlit-8R. NCBI lineage: Archaea > Methanobacteriati > Methanobacteriota > Halobacteria > Halobacteriales > Haloferacaceae > Halorubrum > Halorubrum sp. Atlit-8R. Next base: position 418,647 of record NZ_QPLV01000003.1, on the reverse strand, counting down.
GATGTTGCCGTAGCCGATGCGCACGAGCGACAGCGCGAGGTAGATGAGCACGAACGCGAGGCCCATCTGGACCACCGCCGATATCTGTCCGGCCAACGCGGTGACGTTCCCGAGGATCAGCTTCTGGTAGAGGTTGTCCCACAGCGCCACCCACGACAGCCCGAGGACGGTGATCGTCACCATGATCGTCATCGGGACGCCGGTGGAGGCGAGCTGCTTGGACTCGTCCCAGTTGGCGAGCCAGACGGTCGCCGCGAGCAGCGCCAGCGCGGCGAGCAGCTGGTTCGCGCCGCCGAACAGCGCCCACAGCGTCACCCACTCGCCGGAGATGACGAGCAGGTACGCGACGAGCGACTGGACGACGGGGTTGGTGTACCGGCCCTTCGCGAAGCTGCCGAGGTCGGTCGAGAAGCCCGTGGTCGTCCCGCTCCCCCGGGTTCCGACGATCTCCTCCATCATGTACCGACCGAGCCGCGCCGCGGTGTCGGTCGAGGTGAGGAGGAAGCTCACCAGCACGAGCGCCATGAACGGCGCGCCGAAGCTCTGCGGGATCCCGAGGCTGGTGAGGATGATCCCGCCGCCGGTCGCGAAGTTCGGCAGCGCGCCGCCGATGCCGCCGCCCGCGGCCGCCGTGGTCGCGCCGGCCACCGCGAGCGTCGAGATGGCGACGGAGGCGAGCAGCCCCTCACCGAGCATGCCGCCGTAGCCGATGAGCCGGGCGTCGCTCTCCTTGTTCAGCTGCTTGGCCGTCGTCCCCGACGACACCAGCGAGTGGAAGCCGCTGATCGTCCCGCAGGCGATGGTCACGAACAGCAGGGGGAACAGCGGCGTGATCCCTCTGGTGTCGATCGCGAGTTCGCTGCCGAAGAAGCCCATGTACGCCCCGATCGAGGGGTCGATCGTCAGCGGCTGCGCGGAGGTGCCGAGCAGCGTGCCGACGATGATCGCCAGGAGCGCCCCGCCGACGCCCGAGTACAGGAGGAACGACGACAGGTAGTCGCGCGGTTGGAGCAGCACCCACACCGGGAGCGCGCTCGCGAGCGACGCGTAGATGAGGATGACCGGCACCCACGCGGCGACGTTCGGCTGGAGGATGGCGTCGGCGCTCACCACGGCGCCCGGCAGCCAGGCGCCGTTCCCGAGGAACTCGAAGAGCACGATGGTCCCCGCGGGGTAGGCGCCGGTCTCGACCGCCGGGAACAGCGCGAGCGGGTACTGGATCCCGAGCCAGACGCCCGCGAACACGCCGGCGACGAACACGACCGTCCCCGGCAGGAACGGGCCGTCCAGCTGGTAGAGGTAGACGCCGAACCCGAACGCGAGCGCGATGTACACGAGGCTCGCGGTCGCGGCCGACGGGAACGCGTTCAACACGATCCCGACGACTAAGGCGAACACCGCCACCACGAGGATGATGGTGAGGAACGCGAACCACAGCAGCATGTTCTTGCCGCGCTCCCCGACGTACTCCCCGATGATGTACCCGATCGACTTCCCCTCGTGTCGCATCGAGCCCGACAGCGAGATGAAGTCGTGGACCGCGCCCATCAGCGGGTTGCCGATGGCGACCCACAGAAGCGCCGGGACCCATCCCCAGATGGCCCCGGCGGTGATCGGGCCGACGATCGGCGCCCCGCCCGCGATGCTTGAGAAGTGATGCCCCAGTAGCACCGGCTTCTTCGCCGGTACGTACTCCTGGCCGTCCTCGTACTTGTGTGCCGGCGTCTCCCGGTCGTCGTCGAGTTCGACGAACCGAGAGAGGTACCGCGAGTACCCCATGTATCCCACGGTGAACGTACTGAGCACGGCGACGACGATCCAAATTACACTTGTCATAAGTTCCCTGCCTCGTGGTATCGGTTCACTATGTCAAACTTAAACGTTACTTTCGTTCATGATGGTCAACGACAATATCTGCCGGTCGCGCCCTCCTCGCCGCGGGGATTCGATTTATTTCTCCAGTTAATCGATAAAATCCGATCCGTCGTCGCCCCGATCGACCTCGCGCGCGATCCGGGGCGGCGGTGCGGTCCGGCGGAACTCGGCCGGCGCGCCGCGCGTCACGGCTCCACGTCCAGCGACGCGGCCACGTCGGCGAGCACGTCGCCGCGGACCTCCGTCGTGCGCGACTCGATCTCGGCGACCAGCGGCGGGTCGAACCCCTCGCGTACCTGCGCGAGGCGGTCCCGTTCGGTCTCGACCTTCTCGCGGAGGTAGCGTGCCCCCCGCCCCGTCTCGTCGTCGTCGGGCGACGGCGTGAGCTTGTTCGCGACGAGGCCGCGGACGCGCAGGTCGCGGTCGGTGAACCCCTCGATCGCCCGCGCCGTCTCGTTGACCGAGAGCTGGTCGGGGTTGAACACGAGGAAGAAGGCGGCCTCGTTGCGCATCGTCTCGCCGGCGTACTCGAAGAACTCCTTGCGCTGCTGGAGCCGCTCGATCACGGGGTCGCCCTCCAGCAGGCGCCGCGGCTCCATGTCGCCGACCGCGGCCTTCTCGAACAGGTCGATCGACTGCTTGCGCTTGTACAGCAGCCGGTCGATCCAGTCGCCGAGGAAGTCGGGGAGCCCGAGCAGCCGCAGCGTCGACCCGGTCGGGGCGGTGTCGAAGACGACCCGGTCGTACGGCTCGCTCTCCGTGCGCATCACGTCGACGAACGCGTCGAACAGCGCCGACTCGTACGCGCCGGGCGTCCCGTGGGACATCTCCAGCTGGCGGTTGATCTCCGAGACCATCGCCGCCGACACCTGCTCCGAGAGCGACTCGCGGATCTCGTCTAAGTGCCGCTGCATCTCGTCTTCCGGGTCTATCTCCATCGCGTCGAGCCCCTCGACCCCGGTGACCGACTCCGGCTCGTCGCCGAACCGCTGGTCGAACACGTCCGACACCGAGTGGGCCGGGTCGGTGGAGACGACGAGCGTCCGGAGCCCCTCGCGCGCGCAGCGGTGGGCGTACGCGCACGAGACGGTGGTCTTCCCGACCCCGCCCTTGCCGCCGAAGAAGACGAACTGCTCCATCAGTCGCGGAGTGAGCGTCGGTCCGTCATCAGAAGTGGTACTGCTGGCCCTTGCGCTCGATGAGGCTGTCGCGGTCCCACAGCCGCCGCTCCCACGCCTCGAACTCGTCTTCGAGGTACGGGAGCAGCTCGGCGGTGTAGTACGACACCGGCGACGGGATCCCGAATGCGTCGGGGAAACACGCCAGCATGAACTCGTCTTCGGTGTCCTCGGCCTCCTTCTCGATCTTCTCGTAGGCCGGGTGCGTGATCATCCCGTGATACAGGCCTCGGGCCCACTCCTCGAGGACCGCCCGGAACCGTTCGATCCGATCGGCTACTGTCATCGTCTGTCATGACACCCCTCGCGTGCTAAAAGCTGTCGCGGTCGGGGCGGCGAGGCTCGGATCCGGGGCGGGGGCCGTCCCCGTCGCGTCGGTCGTCAGGCGGCGTTGCCGTCCGGGAGTTCGCTCGCCGACTCGTCGGACTCGCCGTCCTCGGCGTCGTCCAGTTCCGGTCGGTCGTCGTCGCCGGGGCTCGGGCTGTGGATGTCGCTGTCGAACGCTCCCCAGACGAGGTACAGCATCGCGGCGACCATCAGCACCGTCATCGTGATGCTGACCAGCGAGACGGTAGCGGCGGACAGAACCATGTCCCGAGTTCGACGACCACCGCCTATCAACGTATCGGCTCGGAACGCGCTCGGCTCGCCCCCGATCCGGCGGACGCCGCCGGGGGCTTGAAGAGCGTCGTGGCCGATCCGGTCGTATGGACGACCGCATCCCGGTGACCGTGCTCTCGGGGGGACTCGGCGCGGGCAAGACGACGCTGTTGAACCACCTGCTCCGGAACGCCGGCGAGCGCGACGTCGCGGTCCTCGTCAACGACATGGGCGACGTGAACGTCGACGCGGACCTGATCGCCGAGGAGTCCGAGGTCGGCGTCGAGGGCGTCACGGAGCTGTCGAACGGCTGTATCTGCTGCGAGCTCCAGGACGACCTCGAGAGCGCCGTGGTGCGGCTCGCCAACGAGCGCTCCTTCGACGCCCTCGTCGTGGAGTCGTCGGGCATCTCCGAGCCGGCGCCCGTCGCGCGGCTGTTCACGACCGAGTCGCGCGCGGCGGCCCGGTACCGCGTCGACGCGCTGGTGACGGTGATCGACACCCGCCAGTTCCTCGACGCGTTCGCCGGCGACGAGGCGCCCGAGCGCCGCGTCGACCCGGACGCCGGCGGCGAGGACGCCGACCGGCCGCTCTCCGACCTCCTCGTCGAGCAGGTCGAGGTGTCGAACCTCGTGGTGTGTAACAAGGCGGACCTCTGTACCGAGGCGGAGCTCGACGAGGCGGTCGACCTCGTCGGGGCGCTCCAGCCCGACGCGGAGACGGTCGTCACGGAGTTCTCCGCGGTCGACCCGGACCGGATCCTCGACGTCGGCCTGTTCGACGAGCGCGCGCTCGGCGACCTCCCCGGCTGGAAGCGCGCGCTCGCGGACGACCACCACGAGGACGGACACGACGACGGCGGCCACGACCACCGCCACCCCGACGAGGTGTACGGCGTCACCTCCTTCACCTACCGCCGCCGGCGCCCGTTCCACCCCGACCGGATCGCCGCCGTCCTCCGCGACCTCCCGGCGGGCGTGGTCCGCTCGAAGGGGACGCTGTGGGTCGCGGGCACCGACCAGCGCCAGCAGGTCGGGCAGGCGGGGCGCTCGGTCCGCGTCACCGCGCTCGGCCCGTGGATCGCGAGCGTCCCGGCGGTCGAGCGGGACATGCTCCGCGCGAACCGCCCCGACCTCGACTGGGACGACGAGCGCGGCGACCGCCGGACGGAGTACGTCGTCATCGGCACCGAGTTCGACGCGGACGCCCTCGTCTCGCGGTTCGACGACGCGCTGCTGACCGACGCCGAACTCGCGGAGCTCGGCGACCCGGGCGTCGGCGACGACCCGGCCGCGGTCGACCCCGCGCCCTTCCCCGCCGAGCAGGGCGACGAGGTCGCGCTCCGAGAGCCGTAGAATCGTTCGCAACCGGGGTCGTTCCGCCGCTCAGCAGGCGCAGCCGCTCCCGGTCGCGCGCTCGAATCGCATCGCGTCGCCGCAGTCGGGACAGGTCGGCGTCCCCTCGGCGTCGCGGTCGAGCCCCTCGTCGTCCACGTCGACGTCGCGGACGCGGACGCCGCAGTCGTCGCACCAGTACGCCCCCTCGGAGCCGTCGTCGCCCGCGGTGCTTGGCGCCCGCTGCGTCGAGCCCGCGAGCGCGTCGGTCACCGTGTCGAAGATCCCCATGCCTTAATTATCCGCATCGATCGTCTTAGTCTCCCGGTGTCGTGCGATCGAGTCGCACAGCCGTCTCGCGGTCCCGAATCCCCCCGCTCGGCCCCGCTGCCCCGTCACAGCAGCGGCAGCGTGAGCGCGAGGAACGCGACGCCCAGCCCCACCCCGGCGTACAGCAGCCGCTCGAACCGCTGTCCGGAGGGGAGCGGGCCGGCGTCGACCGGCGGCGCCGACCGGACCAGCTGCCGGTGCGCGACCAGCGCGACCCCGGCGAACCCGACCGCGGAGGCCGCGAGCGCGAGGGGGAGCGACAGCCCGTAGGCGAGCCCGTACAGCGGCCCGAACGAGAAGACGAGCGTGAACGCGAGCCCGGTCGTCACGAGGAACGGGACCGGGTCTATCGGCTCGCCGCGGCGGTTGCGGGGGCGGGGCGCTGCGACCATGGCCGCCGTACGTCCCGGACGGACAAGAGCTAAGTGGCGCACACCCGCCAGTCGGCGTATGAGCGCCGAGGAGAGCGTCGACGGGGGAGACGACGAGGAGGGCCCCGGGATCCGCGAGGGGGTCGAGCGCTCCTCGGGGGACCCGAAGGTGTTGCTCGCGATGAACGCCGTGCTCTCGGCGTGGTTCGCGTGGATGGTCGTCTGGGGGCTCGACTTCCTCGGCGCGGCGACGCTGTCGGCGCGCAACGTCGCGACGCTGGCGCTGATCCTCTTCGCCGTGACGTACGTCGCCGTGCTCCGGTAGCGGTCGGGCGGTTCGGCCGGCGGCTCTCGGTACCGGCCGTCACCCGTCGAGCGGCCGACACGCCACGTTTTAAGACCGTTCCGGCCGCGGTTCCGACCAATGACGATCGAAGACCGCGACGACGCGTACCTCATCACGCACGCGCTGGCGACGGACACCCTCTCGCGGCTGCGCGACGCCGAGACGGAGCAGGTCGCGTTCCGCAAGGGGCTGGTGAAGCTCGGCCGCATCTGCGGCTACGAGATCATCGACGGCGCGATGGAGACCGAGTACGTCCCCGTCGAGACCCCGCTGGAGGAGACCACGGGCGAGCGCGTGAAGGGCCTCGACGACGTGGTGATCATCAACGTCCTCCGGGCCGCGACCCCGTTCGTCGAGGGGCTCCTGAAGGCGTTCCCCCGCGCGAAGCAGGGCGTCATCTCCGCCGGCCGCGACGAGGAGGCCGGGATGACCGAGGACGGCGAGTTCCCGATCACCGTCGACTACGTGAAGCTCCCCGAGATCCGACCGGACGACACCGTGATCGTCGCGGACCCGATGCTCGCGACGGGCTCGACGATGGTCGCCGTCCTCGACCACGTCCTCGACGAGGCCGAGGACTTCGAGGACCTGTTCGTGCTGTCGGCGGTCTCCGCGCCCGCCGGCCTCGTCCGCGTGAGCGAGGCCGTCCCCGAGGCGGACCTCCTGACGGTCGCCATCGACGACCGCCTCGACGACGACGGGTTCATCGTCCCCGGCCTCGGCGACGCCGGCGACCGGGCGTTCCGCACGGTGTGAGGCCCGCGGCGGGCGCGTCGCCGCCCCGAGCCCCGCTCCCGTCGACGTACTTTTAAGAGCCGCCGCCGCGACCGGTACGACATGAGCGACGCGCCGACGACCGAGCCCTGCGACGCCTGCGGCGACCCCACCACGGACGCGCTCGCGCGCACCGTCCGGCTGAGCGTCGACCGGGCGAACATCGACACCCAGCGGCTCTGCCCCGACTGCTTCGCCGACTGGATCCAGCGCTACCAGGACCGCCTCGGCTCCGGCGGCGACGAGGGCGACGACACCTCCGAGATCATCGTCGACTGACCCCCACGGCGGTCGCCCCGAGCGGGACGGCCGAACACCTTCGCTCCGGCCGGCAACGTCCGTTCCGACCGGCCGGCTTAAGCGTCGGCGGGACGGACCCCGTGGTAATGGATCTCGCCATCGACGCCCCGGCCCCGGCGGCGCCCGACTGCGCCGCCGACGGGACGTGGCTCGCGTGTATCGACTGCGACGAGACGTTCGCCCCCTTCGAGGACGTCCGGTACACCTGCGACGAGTGCGACGGCCTGCTCGAAGTGCGGTACGACGACCCGCCGACGTTCGACGAGTTCGGGTCGGGCGCGTCGACCGACGGCCCCGAGCGCGGCGTCTGGCGCTACCGCGAGGCGCTCCCCTTCGACCTCGGCGTCACGCTCCCCGAGGGCGACACCCCCCTCCACCGCGTCCCGCGCATCGAGGAGGCCGTGGGCGTCGACGCGCTCCGGATCAAACACGAGGGGATGAACCCCACGGGCTCGTTCAAGGACCGCGGGATGACGGTCGGCGTCCGCGTCGCGAAGGAGCTGGGCGTCGGCGCGCTCGCCTGCGCGTCCACCGGCAACACCTCGGCCGCGCTCGCCGCGTACGGCGGCCGCGGCGACATGCAGACGCTCGTCCTCCTCCCCGCGGGGAAGGTCGCCGCCGGCAAGGTGGCGCAGGCGAGCCTCCACGGCGCCCGCATCCTGGAGGTCGACGGCAACTTCGACGCCTGCCTCGACATCGTCCAGGCGCTGGCCGCCCGCGGCGAGGCGTACCTGCTCAACTCGCTGAACCCGTTCCGCCTGGAGGGACAGAAGACGATCGGCTTCGAGATCTTAGAGGAGTTCTACGCCGACTACGGCGCGTTCCCGGACCGGATCGTCCTCCCCGTCGGCAACGCGGGCAACACCTCGGCGCTGTACAAGGGGTTCCGCGAGCTCGTCCAGGCGGGCGCGCTCGACGTCGACGAGGTCCCCAAGCTCACCGGCGTCCAGGCTGAGGGGGCCGCCCCGATGGTCGAGGCGATCGAGGAGGGGAACGACGAGATCCGGCGCTGGGAGGAGGTCGAGACGCGCGCGACCGCTATCCGCATCGGCAACCCGGTCAACGCGCCGAAGGCGATCCCGGGGATCCGCAACACCGGCGGCACCGCGGTTGCCGTCAGCGACCCGGAGATCACCGCCGCCCAGCGTCACCTCGCCGCCGAGGGGGTCGGCGTCGAACCGGCCTCCGCGGCGAGCCTCGCGGGCCTCAAGAAGCTCCGCCGCTCGGGCGTCGTCGGCGACGACGAGCGGGTCGTCTGCCTCACCACCGGGCACCTCCTGAAGGACCCCGACGCCGCCTACGAGGCCGGCGGCGAGCCCGAACCCGTCCCGAACGACGTCGACGCCGTCGTCGAGCACCTCGGCGACTGAGTCCCCCGCGACGACCCCCGCCCTCGCCGACCTCTCGGCGCCCCGCCGCTCGGACGTACGGCCGACACGGTTTGTATTAAATATCGGGCAGCGCTACAACAAACGAATTGGTAGACGTTTCGATGACGGCGCCGGTCGCCGCGCTCGCGGCGGCCGTGGCGGCCGGCGCCGCCGCGGTCGCGTTCGACCACCGCGACGAGCCCGGCGGCCTCGCCGCGACGGCGTTCATGTGCGCCATCGCGTGGTGGTCCGCGGCGCTGTTCGGCGAGGCCGTCGCGTCGACGGAGGCGGGGAAGCTGTTCTGGCTCAACGTCCAGTACCCCGCGACCGCCGTCACGCCGGTCGCGGCCGTCGCGTTCGTCGCCTCCTACCTCGGGTACGACGCGTGGGTCTCGCGGCGCCGGATCCTCGCGCTGGCCGCCCCGCTCGCCGCGCTGACGCTGCTGAGCTGGACGAACGACTACCACGGGCTGGTGCGGACCGGCACCGACCTCGCCGCGTACGGCTCCGAGACGGTGCTGGTCCGGGAGCTCGGCCCGGCGTGGTGGGCGGGGTGGCTCTACTCGCAGGTGCTGCTCGCCGCGACGTTCGCCACGCTGGCGTACGGCGTGTACGACTCGGCGCCCGCGTTCCGCGTCTCCGCGGGGCTGCTGCTCGTCGGCGCCGGGGCGCCGTGGGCCGCGCAGTACGTCGTCCTCGGCGGCGGCCCCGCGTTCCGGCCCGAGCTCCTCTTCGTGCTCACGGGCGTCGCGTTCACGGTCGCGGTCCGCTGGGGCCGGACGCTCGGCGTGACCCCGGTCGCCCGCCGGGTGACCCTGGAGGCCGTCCCGGACCCGATCGTCGTCGTCGACCGGAGCGGCCGGATCGCGGACACGAACCCGGCGGCGCGCGCGTGGCTCGGCGACGACGTCGCGGTCGGCGCCGCGGCCGCGGACGCGCTGGCGAGCGCCCCGGAGGTCCACGCCGCGTACCGCCGCGGCCAGGCCCCCGACGAGCCGCTCTCCGTCGAGGTCGACGGGGAGACGCGGTTCGTCTCGCTGTCGGCCGTCCCGCTCCCGACGCTCGGCAACCGGTCGCAGGGGACGGTGCTCCTGTTGCGCGACGTGACCGACTCGGAGCGCAACCGGCGTGACCTCGAAGTGGCGAACGACCGGCTCCAGACCCTGACGCACGCGCTGGCGCACGACCTGAAGAACCCGCTGGCGGTCGCGGACGGGTTCACCGACCTCGCGACCGCGGGCGACGAGGCGGCGATCGAGCGCGTCGAGGGCGCCCACGCCCGGATGTTCGAGATCGTCGACGAGACGCTCGCGGCGGTCGACCACCCGGACCCCGACGCGGACGCCGAGCCGTTCTCGTTCGCGGCGCTGGCCGAGGACGCGTGGCGGACCGCGGAGACGGGGACCGCGACGCTGGCGCTCGCGGGCGACGGGTCGTACGCCGCGGACGAGGCCGCGGTCCGGAGCGTCTTGGAGAACCTCTTCCGGAACGCGGCGGTCCACGCCGGCACCGACCCGACCGTGACCGCCGTCGCGCTCGACGGGGGCTTCGCGGTCGTCGACGACGGCCCCGGGGTCCCCCCGTCGGAGCGCGACCGCGTCTTCGAGCGCGGCTACACGACCGCGGACGACGGCACCGGGATCGGGCTCGCGTCCGTCGCGACGCTCGCGGCGTCGCACGGCTGGACCGTCGTCGCCGGGCGGGGCCGGGGCGAGGCGGACGCCGCGCTCGACGGGGAGACGGCGGCCGTCGGCGACGGCGCGGCGTTCGTCGTCGGGTTCGGCGCCCGGCCGGTCGAGGAGGTCGCGGCGCCGGTCGTCGCCGACCCGGACGACCTCGTCGCGCCGTCCGGGGCGCTCGCGGCGGAGGAGTGAGCGGCCCGGCCGCGCCGGTTCCCGCTCGCCGGCGCGTCGGTCTGCTCGGTTCTACTCGTCGGCGCGCTCGTCGGCGCCGTCCAGCGTGATCTCGGTGATCTCCACGACACGGTCGTCCGCCAGCAGCTCCTCGATCGCGGCGTCGGGGACCGCCGAGTCGAGGTTGTAGACGGTGAGCGCCTCCCCGCCCTGCGTCTCGCGGCCGTTGAACATCCCGGCGATGTTCACGCCGTGGTCGCCGAGGACGGTGCCGATGAGCCCGATGACGCCGGGCTCGTCGGTGTTGCGCGCGACGAGCATGTGGCCGTACGGGACGGCGTCGACGCGGAATCCGTCGATCCGGACGATTCGGGCGTCCTCGCCCGCGAACAGCGTCCCCTCGACCGCGATCTCGTCGTCGCCGTTGCGCACGGTGACGCGGACGAGGCTCTGGAAGTCGTCCGTCTGTCGGGTCTTCGACTCCGTCACCTCGATGCCGCGCTCCTCGGCGAGCCGCGGCGCGTTCACGGCGTTCACCTGCCACTCCAGCGGCTCGAAGACGCCCTTCAGCGCGCTCGCGGTGACGAGGTCCACGTCCTCCGCGGCGATGTCGCCCTCGTAGGTCGCCTCGACCTCGGTGATCCGGCCGTCGAGCAGCTGGGCGGCGACCTTCCCGGCGGTCTCGGCCACGTCGATGTACGGCTCGATCCGGGGGAAGGCGCTCTCGTCGACGGAGGGCGCGTTGAGCGCGGTCAGCACCGGCTCGTCGTTGAACGCCGCCAGCACCGCCTCCGCGGTGTCGACCGCGACGTTCTCCTGGGCGGCCTCCGTCGAGGCGCCGAGATGGGGCGTCAAGACGATCTCCTCGACGTCGAGCAGCGGCGAGTCCTCGGGCAGCGGCTCCTCCGCGAAGGAGTCGAGCGCGGCGCCCGCAAGGACGCCGTCGTCGACCGCCGCGGCGAGCGCGTCCTCGTCGACGATGCCGCCGCGCGCGCAGTTGATCAGGTAGCCGCCCTCCAGCTGGGCCAGCTCGTCCTCGCCGATCATCCCCTCGGTCTCGGGGAGCAGCGGGGTGTGGATCGTCGCGAAGTCGCCGGCGGCGAGCGCGTCGTGGAGGTCCTCGACGAGCTCGGCGCCCATCCGGTCGGCGCGCTCCTCGGAGATGTACGGGTCGTAGACGACCAGGTCCATCCCGAGCGAGTCGAGGCGCTTGGCGACCTCCTGGCCGACGCGGCCGAGGCCGACGATGGTGAGCGTCTTGTTGTTCACCTCGGTGCCGAGGAACTCGCCTTTCGCCCACTCGCCGCCGACGAGGCGGCCGTGCGCCTGCGGGATCGAGCGCGCGACGGCGAACGTCATCGCGACGGTGTGCTCGGCGGCGGCGCGGACGTTCCCCTCGGGCGCGTTCGCGACGATGACGCCGTGGTCGGTGGCGGCCTCGATGTCGATGTTGTCGACGCCGATGCCGGCGCGGCCGACGATGACCAGGTCGCTCGCGGCCTCGAAGACGGCCTCGCTCACGTCGGTCCCGGACCGCACGATCAGCGCGTTGGCGTCGGCGACGGCGTCGAGCAGCGCCTCGCCCTCGGCCTCGTAGTCGGTGACGACCTCGTGGCCGGCGTCTCTGAGTCGGTCCAACCCCGCGTCCGCGATGGGGTCGGTCACGAGTACCTTCATGCCGAAACGCACCCGCGGCGCGGGGTTAACGCTTTCCTCATCGCGCCGTTTTGCCGCCGGACGGATCCGCGCACGTGGGTATCGACCCCTGCGTTTCCGGTGGAGAATGCGCGTTCGTGGGTACCTCTCGCGTCGGTACTCCCTTTTATACCCGCCCGCATGGGACGGTATGGACCTCACGATCGCGTTCGTCGGCGTCGGCGCCATCCTCGCGTTGACCGCCGTGAGCGCCTTCTTCTCCAGTTCCGAGCTCGCGGTGTTCTCCGTGCCCACCCACCGGATCGAATCGCTCGTCGCGACGGACGCCCCGGGCGCCCGGGCGCTGTCGGCGCTGCGCGACGACTCGCACCGGTTCCTCGTCACGGCGCTCGTGAGCAACAACGTCGCCAACATCGCGGCCGCGTCGGTCGCGACCGCGGTGTTCGTCCGGTTCGGCTTCTCCGGCGGCCAGGCCGCCACGGGGTCGACGCTCGTCACCTCGGTGTTCGTCATCGTCTTCGGCGAGATCGCGCCGAAGTCGTACGCGGTCGCGAACGCCGAGAGGCACGCGCTCCGCGTCTCGCGGATCGTCGTCGCGATCCAGCGCGTGCTCCGGCCGGTGCTGTACGTGTTCGAGGCGCTGTCGGGGATCGTCAACCGGGTCACGGGCGGCGAGTCGGACATCGAGTCGTACCTCACCCGCGAGGAGATCGCGACCCTCGTGCGGTCCGGCGAGGCCGCGGGCGCGCTCGACCCCGACGAGGGCGCGATGATCCGCGGCGTCCTCGATTTAGAGTCCACGACCGTCGCCGCGGTGATGGTCCCCCGCACCGACGTGGTCTCGCTCCCGCGGACGGCGACGCCGTCGGACGCGCTCTCGACGGCCGCGAGCGAGGGCGTCACCCGGATGCCCGTCTACGGCGAGAACCGCGACGACGTGGTCGGCATCGTCGACGTCCGCGACGCGATCCGCGCCGACGAGACGGGCGCCGACCTCGCGAGCGCGCTGAGCGAGGCGACGTTCGTCCCCGAGACGAAGCCCCTCGACGAGCTGTTCGCGGAGATGCGCGCCAGCGAGGCGCGGATGGTGATCGTCGTCGACGAGCACGGGGCGGTCGTCGGGATCGCGACGCTGGAGGACCTCTTCGAGGAGGTCGTCGGCGAGCTGGTCGGGCGGTGGGAGACCGACGCCGTCGCCGTCGTCGCGCCCGACGCGGCGGTCGTCCGCGGCTGGACGACCGTCTCGCACCTCAACGAGACGCTCGGGCTCGCGCTCCCCGCGGACGCGGGCGCCGAGACCGTCGCGGGGCTCGTCACCCGACAGCTCGGGCGGCTGCCCCGGGAGGGCGACCGCGTCGCCGTCGGCGCCGTCACGCTCGCCGTCACCGGGGCGACCGCGACGCGGGTCACGCGCGTCCGGGTGGAACACGCGGACGAGAACGGGTTCGCGCTGGACGCGCCCGACGGCGGGGCGGCCGAGACGGCGTGACCGTCGCCGAGTCGGCCCACGCGGCAACCGCGCACACGTAACCCAACATACATGTGTCTCCGACGGGTCTCGGGTGGTAGTTTCCGATCATGGTGAGCCGCTGGGCGTGTGGCCGATGTGGGTTCGTCGCGTGGACGCGGGAGCGGTCGGCGATGGCCGAGGTGACGGGGTCGCACCTGCTCGCGCACCACTCCGACGCGCTCTCGAAGTCCGACTTCCGCGTGAGCTGGAACTGCCCGTACTGCGCCACGGCCAAGACCGCCTACGACACCGACGGGGCCGTCGCCGAGTTCAAGTCGCACCTCCACGACCACGTGGTCGACCGGATCGAAGACGGGGTCCACGTGGCGGACCGGATCGGCTGGGACGGCGTCGTCCGGGTCGACGCGGCGGCGACCGACGACGAGGCCGACGCGCTCCGGGCGCACTTCCACGACGCGGCCGGGATCGCGGTGGCCGTGACCCCCACGCCGGAGCGGCTGGTCCGCGCGCTCGACGAGCGGCTCGCCTCGTGGCCCCGCCGGACGGTGATCGTCTCGACCGGCGAGTACGACTTCGAGGCGACGCCCGACGTCGACTTCGAGGGCGTCGACATCGAGATCGTCGAGCTCGACCCGCGGCTCTCGCCCGACGAGGTGGGCGAGACCGTCTCGCGCATCCTCGACGCCAACCACGAGCCCGGCGAGCGCGTGTCGCTCGAAGTGAGTGTCTTCCACCAGATCGTCGCCGCCTTCGACGTCGAGCGCGCGGTCGAGTTCGTCCGGATGCTCGCCGCGCGCCTCGCCGACGCCGGCGGGGTGTTACAGCTGTACGTCGACGCCGACGCGGACCGCAACGTCGCCACCGTCCTGAACCTCCTCGACGAGACGATCGACCTGACCGTCGCCGTCGACGACGGGCGGTTCGTCCGGCGGCCCTGACCGCCGGCGGCGGCCGCCGACCGGCCTCGGTCCGCCGCGGCCTACTCCTCGTAGCGCTCCGTGTAGTCCGCGGGCCAGCGGACGTACACGTACTCGACGTGCCGGTCCGCGGCCGTCTCGACGACCGACCGCTTGAACCGCCGCAGCACGGCGCGGGCGCGTTCCCTGGCGGCCTCGGCGGCGCTCCCGTCGCTCGCGAGCGCCCGGAGCTCCCGCTCCACGTCGAGGCCGAGCGGAGGTTCGGCGGGGCCGTCGGGGCGCCCCGCGTCGGCAGCATCCGCCGAGACGACCCGGGGCAGGTACGCGGCGGCGAGGTCCGCCACCAGGCGGTCGCGGTGGTCGAGCGCGTCGATCAGCCACTCGACCGCGGCCGACCGGTCGGCAGCGGCCGGGTCCGCGGCCTCGAGGAGCTCGCAGTACAGCCACGCCGCGTGTCGGCGCGCGTCCGCCCCGACGCGGTCCGGCGGCCCTCCGCCCGTCCGCCCGTCCGCCCCCGCTCGGTCGGCCGCGGTCCGCTCCGCGGCGACCGCGCGAAACGACGCGAGGAGCCCGTCGGCCTCGAAGGGGCGCTCGCTCAGGAGCCGGTCGCGGACGTCGCCCGCGGGCACGGCGCCCGCCTCGGCGATCACGGCGGCGATCGACGCCGCGGCCGCCCGGCGCACCCGCTCCGAGGGGTCCCGCAGCGACCCGAGCAGCACGCCGGCCGCGTCGCGCCGGTCGAGGTCCGCCAGCCCGTCGACGACGGCGAGCCGGAGCCGCTCGCTCCCGCGCCGCGCGGCGCGCGCCAGCAGCTCGACCGCGTCGTCGGTGTCCATCGCGACGAGGGCGTCCACCGCGGCGCCGCGCACGAGCTCGTTCGGTTCTGTCACCAGCGGCCGGACCGCCTCGACCGCCTCGCCGCCCGCCCGGGCGTACCCGCTGACGGCCCGGGCGCGGACCCGCGCGTCGTCGTCGTCGAACGCCTCGCGGAGCCGCGGCGCGGCGCCCTCGCCCCCCGCGGCGGCCAGCCCCGTCGCGGCGACCATGCGGTACGCGGCCCGGTCGCGGTCCAGCCAGCGGGAGAACGCGGCGACCGCGTCCGCTCCCGCGTCGCTCCCCTCGCCGTCCGCGTCGCCCGCGGCCCCGCGCTCGGCGATCCGCCTCGCCACCCGGTCGACGTGGTCGTCGCCGTGGAAGTACAGCGACTCGATCGCCGCGGCGCGGACGGCGTCGTCGGGGTCGTCGAGGGCGGTCTCGAACAGGGCGTCGACGATCCGCCCCTCGTCCGCGCTCATCGACGCCGAGGGGTTCCCGAGCGCCTCGGCCGCCTCGCGCCGCGTGGCCGCGTCGAACCGCCGCGGATTGAGCCGCGTCACCGCCGCCGGCCCGCCGTCGTCGCGGCGGTCTCGCCCGGCGCCGCCGCTGTCCTCCGCCCCGGCGCGCTCCCCCGTTCGCGACGCGTCGTCCATCTACGAACAGTTCACCGAACCGGTATGTTAAACGTACGCCCGCGGCTATCACCAGTGAGAATCCGCGGCCGGGGCGCGAGCAGTCCGTGTCAGCCGAGCTCGAAATCCCGGACGATGCGGTACTCCGGGCCGGACGCGGTCAGCCTCGACTCCACCAGCCGGATCTCGCCGACCGAGAACGACCCGATCGCCGGGCCGTCCGCGTCGAGCGCGTCGCGGACCGCGTCGGCCCCGGCCGCGGTCTCCACCCTCGCCAGCGTGACGTGCGGCGTGAAGTCGTGATCGGCCGGGTCGACCTCGAGCGCGGTCGCCTCCGCTTCGAGCGCCTCGTGGAGCGCGGCGAGGGCGTCGCCGCCGCGCTCGACCCCGGCCCAGGCGACGGAGACGTACTCCCGGTTCGGGAAGACGCCGAGCCCCGCGACCTCGGCCTCGAACGGGGCGACGCCCGCGCGGTCGACGGCGCGCTCGCCGGCCGCGATCACGTCGTCGAGCGGGGGGTCGCCCCCGTCGTCGCGGCCGCCGATTTCGCCGAGGAACTTCAGCGTCACGTGCGCCTGTTCGGGGTCGACCGGGTTGACGCCGGGCGCGTCGGCGAACGGGGCCTGCGCGTCCGCGACGGCGGGCGCGAGGGCGTCCGGGAGGTCGACGGCGAAGAACGCGCGCATCTCGGTCGAGGGATCGACCGAGGGACGGATACGACTTGGGGCCGGGCCGGCGAGCGACACGTAAATACTCCCGTATCAGTCCGGCACCAGTCCCACCAGCGGCGCGGTCGTACTCGACACCGATGGCCACCACCGACTCCGCGCGGCCGGAATCGACCCCGGAGCCTCGGGTCCTGGAGCGTCGAGCACCGAGCGTCGTCCGGACCGACGACGGCCGCCGGATCGCGTACGCGACGTACGGCCCGCCGACCGGCGACCCGCTCGTCTTCCTCCACGGGACGCCCGGGTCACGCCGACTGGGGGCGCTCCTCGAACCGTCGGCGCGGGCGAACGACGTCCGCGTCATCGCGCCCGACAGGCCCGGTTGCGGTCGGTCATCGCCGAAGCCGGACCGGACGATCGCCGACGCCGCGGCGTCCGTGCGGCCCGTCTTGGACGACGCGGGCGTCGAGCGCGCGCCGCTCGCCGCGTTCTCCGGCGGGGCTCCCTACGCCCTCTCGACGGCGGCGACGCTGGGTGAGCGGGTCACCGGCGTCGACCTCGTCGCCGGGGCGACGCCGCCCTCCCTCACCGACGACGCGCCGGCGGTACAGCGGTTGCTGACCGGTCTCGCGTCCGCGACGCCCTCGGTCCTCGGGGCGCTGTTCCGCGGACAGGCGTGGCTCGCGGACCGGGCGGACCCGTCGTTCGTGGTCGGGCAGTACGCCGCGGACGCGGACGCCGTCCCCGCCGACGCCGCGGCGACGGTGAAATCGGACTTCCTCGCGGCGTTCGAGCGCCACCGGAGCGGCGCGGTCACCGAGTTCCGCGACGCGGGGGACGACTGGGGAATCGACCTCGACGCGGTCGACGTCCCGGTGCGCCTGTGGCACGGGACGGCCGACGCCAACGTCCCGATAGCCGGGGCCCGGCGACTGGCCGAGGCGCTCCCGACGGCCGACCTCCGCACCCTCGACGGCGCGGACCACCTCGGAACCTTCCTCCGGGCCACCCCCGAGGTGCTGGCGCGTTCCCGCTGACCGCTTCGGCCCTCCGAATGCCCGCTGACCGCTTTGGCCCTCCAGGTTCCCGCTGACCCCTCCCACCCATCCCGTGTTCCCGCTGACCGCTTCAGTCCGCTCCGCGTTCCCGCTGACCGCTTCCACCCGCACCGCTTCTCGAACCTGTCCAGAACCCGTGCCGAACCATGCGGATTGATGTGTGGGAGCGCCGAACGGCGAGCGATCGCCGAATGAAACGGATCCGGTTCTCGGCCGCCTACCCGGAGCGGCTCCGTCACCCCCTCCACCGATCGATCGTCGGCGAGTCGCCGATCTCTCGCGCCGAGCTGCTGATGTGGAGTCCGACGGCGGACGCGACGACGCTGCTCTGGTTCGACGGCGACCGCGACGCGACGACCGCCGCCGTCGAGGCGCTCGACTCGCTGGTCGCGCGCAGCCTCGTGCGCGGCGCGGGCGGGACCTACGCCTTCCTCCGACAGGACGACTACGAGTTCCCGGCGGCGCTCCTCGACACCGTCGCGTCGTCGCGGGTGATCTTCCTCCCGCCGGTCGTCTTCCGCGAGGACGGCGACGTGCGGTTCGAGGCGGCGGGCGCGACGGCGGCGCTCAGCGGCTTCCACGACGACCTCGCCGGCCTCGCCGACCTCACCATCGAGCGGGTCCAGGAGTTCGAGCGCCGGGCGACCCCCTCCCGGCTGACCGACCGACAGCGCGCGGCGCTGGAGGCGGCGGTCTCGGCGGGTTACTACGAGGTGCCCCGCGAGGGCACCGTCGCGGACGTCGCGGCCGCGCTCGACTGCGCGACGAGCACGGCCGGGGAACTGCTCCGCAAGGCGGAGGCGGCGGTCGTCGAGCGCGCCGTCGAGTCGGAGTGATCGGGTCCGCCGCGAAAGAGAGACCCGCGTTTACAGCCGCTCGTGGAGCGTGTCCGCGGTCGCGTCGCCGACGCCGTCCACGTCGATGAGGTCTTCCCGGGAGGCCTCGCGGACGTTCTCCACCGAGCCGAACCGGCGCAGGAGCCGGCGGCGCGTCTCGGGGCCGACGCCGGGCACGTCGTCGAGGACGGTCGCCACCTCGTCGCGGACGGTCTGGTGGTACGCGACCGCGAAGCGGTGCGCCTCGTCGCGCACGCGCTGGAGGAGGTGGAGCTCGGGCGCGTCGTCGTCCCACCGGCGGGTCCCGGTCGGGGTGACGACCAGCTCCTCCGCCTTCGCGAGGGCGACGACGGGCACGTCCCACCCCGTCTCCGCGAGCGCGTCGCGGGCGGCCCCCAGCTGTCCGTCGCCGCCGTCGATGAGGAGGAGGTCGGGGTCGGGGCGGTCGTCCGAGCCGTCGAGCGCGCGCTCGGCGCGCCACCGGACCAGCTCGCGCATGTTCGCGTAGTCGTCGTTGCGCTCGGTCAGCTTCTTCCGGCGGTAGTCGGCCGTCTCCGCGCTCCCGTCGACGAAGCACACGTCGGAGCCGACCACTGCGGTCCCCTGCGCGTGGCTCACGTCGAACCCCTCGATCCGCTCGGGGCGGGCGATCCCGAGCCGCTCGCCGAGCGCGCCCACGGGGTCGTCGCGGCCGCCGCGCTTCCGGGCGTTCTTCAGCGCGAGTTCGACCAGCTTCGCCTCGCGGCCGGCCCCCGGCACGCGGACCGCGACCCCCTCGCCCTCCAGCCAGTCGACCACGTCCGGGTCGGCGGGCCGCTCGGCGAGGAGGACCGCGTCCGGGAACTCCCGCTCGGCGTAGTACTGCGCGAGGAACGCCGCGAGGACGGCGGCCGGGGTGTTGGCGTCGGCGGACGAGGGGCCGCCCTCCGCGTCCTCGACCGCCGCGGCGTCCAGCCGGTGCCGGCTCCGGTCGACGAGCTGGCCCCGCTCGCTGTGGAGCCGGGCCACCCGGGCCGTGTCGCCCTCGACGGCGGCCGCCAGCACGTCGACGGTGCGGTCGTCGCTGCGGTCGCTGACGGCCTCGCCGCCCTCGCCGTGGAACGCCTCGACGGCCTCCAGCCGGTCCCGGAGGTTCGCGGCGCGCTCGAACTCGTTCGCCTCGGCGGCCGCCTCCATCCGGCGGCGGAGGGGGTCGGCGAGGACGCCGGTCTCGCCCTCGAAGAAGCGCCGCGCGGCGGCCACGTCCTCGGCGTAGTCATCGGGGTCGATCTCGCCCGTACACGGCGCCGAGCAGATCCCCATCTCGTAGTCGAGGCAAGGCCGGTCGCGGCCCTCGTACTTGTGGTCCGAGCAGCCGCGCAGCCGGTACTCGTCGCGGACCGCCTTCACCACGGTCTCGACGCGCCCCACGTCGGTGAAGGGGCCGTACGCGACCGCGCCCGCCTCGGGGTCGCGGGTCACCTCGATGCGGGGCACCTCGTGGTCAGAGAAGGCGACCAGCGGGTACGACTTGTCGTCCTTCAGCCGGACGTTGTACCGCGGCCGGAGCCGCTTGATGAGGTTCGCCTCCAGGAGCAGCGCCTGCGTCTCCGTGTCGGTGACCGCGAACTCGATCCGGTCGGCGCGCTCGACCATCCCCCGGATCCGCCCCGAGCGCGGGTCCGCGTACGACCGCACCCGGTCGCGGAGGTTGAGCGCCTTCCCGACGTACAGCGTCGCCTCGCCCGCCCGGAACTGGTAGACCCCCGGCTCCGTCGGGAGGTCGCGGGCCCGCTCGCGTACCGCGTCGGCATCCATCGGTCTCGGATCGCCGTAGCCGCCCGACGCCATTGAACGCTGCGGGGCGCGGTCCTCGCCGCCGCGCCGCCGGCCGCCCGAAGTTATCAGAATCGAATATCGGGACGGACGCTTTATGATGGCGCTTGGGAGACGGTGACGTAGACATGAGTAGACTTCGCGAGCGCCTGCGGAACGCACTCGGGTGGGGGAGCGATTCCCGGTCGGTTCCCGACGGGGGCGTCGTCGTCGAGGGCGAGCCGGCCGGATCGACCGACGAGACGGGGGCCGACAGGAGTCAGATCGGCGCCGACGACGGGGGCGACGCCGACCACTCGGTCACCGAAGAGGACGGCGTGGACCGCGCGGCGACGCTCGCCGGCGCCGGCTTCGAGCAGGTGTTCAACGCCACCAGCATCCCGACGTTCATCCTCGACTGCGACGGGAACGTCGCCGAGTGGAACGAGTCGATCGCGACGCTCACCGGCGTCGACCGCGACGAGGCGGTCGGGCACGGCCACGTCTCCGAGCTGTTCTACCCCGACGGCCGCCGGGCCGACACGCTCGCGGACAAGGTCCTCGACGCCCCGTCGAACGCCGACGAGGTGTACGGCGTCGAGCCGTGCGACTCCGCGCGCGACCGCTACCGCGACGCCAGCACGATGGTCGACCGGCACGGCGAGGAGCGCCACATCGAGTTCACGGCGACCGCGCTGTACGACGACGGCGAGCTCGTCGGCGTGACCGAGGTCGTCATCGACCGGACGGAGACGGTGAACGAGCGCGACGCGACGAGCGAGCTGGTCGCGGAGGTCCGCGAGACCGCCGAGGCGATCGGCGAGGGGAACCTCGACGCCCGCGCGGGCCACCGCGACTCCTTCGATCACCTCGACGGCGACCTTGTCCGCGTCGTCGACGTCGTCAACCGGATGGCCGACAACCTCGACCAGCTCTCCTCCAGCGTCCACGAGCAGGCCCGCGACCTCGACGCGACCGTCGAGGAGGCGAGCGCCGCGGCCGCCGACATCGCGGAGAACGTCGACGAGCAGAACGAGCTCCTCGAGGAGAGCGTCTCGGAGATGCAGTCCTTCTCCGCCGGGATGGAGGAGGTCGCCGCCACCGCCGACCAGGTCGACTCCGCGGCCGTCGCCGCGAGCGAGGCGGCCGACGAGGGCCTCGACGCCAGCGAGGACGCCCGCGAGGCGACCGAGGACGTCGTCGAGATCGGCGACGAGCTGGTCGAGAGCGTCGGCGCGCTCTCCGAGCGCATGGACGACATCGAGGAGGTCATCGAGGTCATCTCCGACGTGGCCGAGCAGACGAACTTGCTCGCGTTGAACGCCAACATCGAGGCCGCCCGCGCCGGCGAGGGCGGCGACGGCTTCGCGGTCGTCGCCGAGGAGGTGAAGAAGCTCGCCGACGAGACCCGCGGCTACACCGAGGAGATCACGGAGAGCCTCGACAAGCTCCAGGCGCAGTCCGCGGAGACGACGACCGCCGTCGAGCGCTCCCACGAGCGCATCGAGGACGCGGGCACCGAGATCGAGACGGTGCTCGACTCCCTCGAAGAGATCGCCGACGCCGTCGACGAGGCGGCCGCGGGCGTCGCGGAGGTCGCGCGGACCACCGACGACCAGGCCGCGACCGTCGAGGAGCTCACCTCCTCTTTGGAGGCGGTCCGCGAGCGCTCCGACCGCACCGAGGACGCGACCGAGCGCATCGTCGACGCCACCGACGAGCAGGAGGCGGCCGTCGACGAGCTGATCGCCCGCGTCGAGCGCCTCGACGCGCGGTAACGGCCCGCCGACGCCGCGCCCCCGCTCTCCCCGCGTTTCATTCTCCGCGTCTCGTTCCCGCGTCTTTCTTCCGCGTTCCCTCCCCCTCCGCCGAACGTTTAACCCCGCTCAACCCCCAGAAATCGTATGTCCGTTACGCCGCCCGGACCGCTCGGCGACCCCCTCTTCGGGAACGGTCGCCAGTTCGCTGACGACCCGTTCGGCTTCCTGCGCGCCTGCGCCGACAGCTACGGCGACGTGGTGCGGCTCGACCTCGGCCCGCGAGAGACGTACCTGCTCACGAACCCCGCCGACGTCGAGCGCGTCCTCGTCGCGGACGCCGAGCGCTACCGCAAGCCGCAGTTCGACGACGCGATGGACACGCTCCTCGGCGACGGCCTCCTGCTGAGCGAGGGCGACACGTGGAAGCGCCAGCGTCAGCTCGCGAACCCCGCCTTCCACAACCGCCGGATCGGCGCGCTCGCGGGCGTGATGGCCGACCACGCCGAGTCGCACGTCGCCGACTGGGAGGACGGCGACGTCGTCGACATCCAGCTGGAGCTTGCGCGGCTCACCGTGAAGATCATCGTCACGGCGATGTTCGGCGCGGACATCTCCGACGAGGAGGTGAAGACGGTTCAGGAGAACCTCGAACCGCTCGGCGCCCGGTTCGAGCCGGACCCCCGCCGGTACCTGATCCCGGACTGGCTGCCGACCCGCGAGAACCGCGAGTTCGACGCCGCCATCGACACGCTCGAATCGGTGATCGACGACATCGTCGCCCGCCGCCGCGGCACGGAGCGCGACCCGAGCGTCGACCCCGCCGGCCCCGACGGCACCGGCGTCCGCGGGCCGCCGGGCGACCCCGACGCCGACCTCCCGATGGACCTGCTCTCCGTCCTGCTCCGCGCCCGCGACCGCGGCGAGCAGACCGACGAGAACCTCCGCGACGAGCTGGTGACGATGCTGCTCGCCGGCCACGACACCACCGCGCTCGCGTTGACGTACGCGTTCTACCTCCTCTCGGACCACCCCGAGGCCCGCGACCGCGTCGCGGCCGAGGCCCGGGAGGCGACGGCTGACGGCCCCCTGACCGCGGCCGCCGTCCGCGACATGGACTACACCGAGCGCGCCCTCAACGAGTCGATGCGGCTCTACCCGCCGGTGTACACGCTGTTCCGCGAGCCGAAGCTCGACGTGAAGCTCGGGGGGTACCGCATCCCCGAGGGCTCCGCGCTGATGGTGTCGCAGTGGGCGATCCACCGGTCCGGGCGCTGGTACGACAACCCCGAGGCGTTCGACCCGGACCGCTGGACCCCGGAGCGCCGGAGCGAGCGCCCCCGGTTCGCGTTCTTCCCGTTCGGCGGCGGCCCGCGCCACTGTATCGGGAAGGCGTTCTCGCTGCTGGAGGCGAAGATCATCCTCGCGACGGTCTGCTCGCGGTTCGACCTCGACTACGAGGGGCCGGACCTCTCCTTACGCGGGTCGCTGACGATGCACCCGAACCACCCGGTGCCGATGCGGATCCGCGAGCGCTGAGGGATGGCCGGCGCCGACGAGGAGCCCCCCGAGGCCGAGGCGACCCCCGACGGCGAGGCCGACGCCTACTGCGCCCGCTGCGGCGAGCCCCTCTCGCGGGGCCTCGTCGCGAGCGGACGGCGCGCCTGCTGTCTCAACGCGACCCCCATCGCCGGCGTCTGTCCCACCCACGGCCCGGTGGGACCGCACCACGCGATCGAGGAGCCGAACGACGACGGGACGGCCGACGCCGACGTAACGCCGACCGACCGCGCGTGACTGCGCGACGCTACAGCTCCACGCTCGCCGCGACCTCTCGGAACTCCGGGTCCCACACGTCGAGCGCGTGGACCCGCCACCGGATCGGGTCGAACGCGGCGTCGACGAGGTCGGCGACGGCGCCCGGCTCCGGGTTCCCGCCCCGCGCCAGCGTGACGTGCGGCACGTAGTCGTCGCCCTCGATTCCCTCCACCGGCCCGAACGCCGCGCAGAGCCGCCGGTGGAGCCGATCCAGTCCGTCACTCTCGACGGTCAGGTAGACGACCGGCCGCGATCCCGACCGCGGGGCGTCGAAGACGTCGATCCCGGTCACGGCGACCTCGAAGGGGTCGACGCCGGCGAGCGGCCGGCGAAGCCGCTCGCGCAGGCGGTCGAGAGCTTCTTCGCGGGGCGGTGTCTCTCGACTCCTCTCCCGCCCGCCTCCCTCGCTCGCGTCGCGCTCCCCGTCCCGCACGTCCGCGACGCCGAACCGCTTACAGACGAGGGTGCGGCGCTCCCGGACGGTGTCGAAGCCCTTCAGTTTCGGGTGGAGATCGGCCGCGAGGCGGTCGACGCCGGGCGGCAGCGGGACGTTGAGGCTGAACACGTCGGCGGGCGCCTCAGATCCGATCGGTGAGGTGCAAGGCGATCACGACGACGAGCGCGATCCCGATAAGCGTCGGGAGCGCGTCGAGCAACCAGAAGGCGACCTCCAGGACGGTCCCGACGATCTCCAGGAGAAGCCACACGACGACGAGCAGTAACACGACCTTCAGCAGGTCGTCGGTGTCGATCTCGGCGCGGTTCATGCTCCGAGGCGACGCGGCAGCGGTAAAAATCCGGTGGGTGTCGGCGGCCGATCGCCGCGGACGGCCCTACGCGATCTTCTCGTACTGCTCGGAGAGCTTCTCGGCGGCCTCGTCGAGCAGCTCGGCCTCGTACTCGTCGAGGTCCCACTCGACGACCTCCTCGACGCCGTTCGAGCCCAGCTTCGCGGGCACGCCGAGCGCGGTGTCGTCGTAGCCGTACTCGCCGTCGAGGACGACCGAGCACGGGAGCACCTCGCCGGTGTCGTTGAGGATGGCCTCGACCGTGTGGGCGACGCCGGTGGCGGGCCCCCACTGCGTGGCGCCCTTCCGGCTGATCACGTCCATCGCGGACTCCTGGAGGTCCGCGAGGATCTCCTCCTTCTCGTCGGCGTCGAACGACGGGTCGCGGCCGTCGACGCGCACCTTCGAGAAGACCGGCGCCTGCGCGTCGCCGTGCTCGCCGAGGATCGTCGCCTCGACGTTCTTGACGGGCGCGTCGAAGCGCTCGGAGAGGACGTACCGGAAGCGCGCGGAGTCGAGCCGGCCGCCGAAGCCGACCACTTTGTGGCGGTCGCGGTCGCCCGCCTCGTAGAGGTGGCGGTTGAGGAGGTCGACCGGGTTCGACGTGGTGACGGTGAAGAAGTCGTCGTTGTGCTCGGCGATCGACGACCCGATGTCCTCCATGATCGGCGCGTTGTCGCCGGCCAGGTCGATGCGGGTCTGCCCCTCCTTCCGCGGGATGCCGGCCGTGATGACGACGACGTCCGACCCGGCGGTGTCCTCGTACTCCCCCTGTCGGACGGTCGTGTTCGAGTCGTAGGCGACGCCGTGGTTCGCGTCGGCGGCCTGTCCGATCGTCGTCTCGCGCTGGTCCGGGATGTCGACGAAGACGAGCTCGTCGACCACGTCGCGTAACGCGAGGTTGTAGCCCGCCGCGGCTCCGACGGTCCCCGCCGCACCGATAACGCTGACCTTTGTCATACCGTCTTGATCCGCGACCGGGCGGCGAGTAAACGTTTCGGAACCCCCCAACGTCCGCGAGCGCCGTCGCGAAACCCCTAACTCCCGCGGCGTCGAACCCTCGTTTCGTGCCGACGTTCCGCTACCCGTGTCCGGGCTGTCGGACGACGAACAGCCTCCACGACGCCGACTGCGAGTTCGAGGGCGTGAGCTGGCCGACCGTCGAGAAGGCCTACACGGACCTCCTCTCGGTGCTGTCCGCCGAGCCCGACGGCCTCTCGGAGGCGGCGCTGCGGGACGCGGTCCCCGCCGACTGGGGCGGGCTCCACAAGGCCGCGCTCGGCGCGCTCCGCCGCGACCAGCGCGTCGTCGAGGACGGCGACCGGCTCCGCCTGCTCACGGCCGCGGAGTTCAAAGAGCGCGTCTCCGAGCCCACCCGCGAGCCGATGCGCACCGTCTACCAGCACGGCTCCGTGCCGGGCTGTCACGACAACGCCGTCTTCGCGATGGTGGCGTGGTACGAGATGGTCGGCCTCTCGTGGCCCGAGACCCGCGAGAACGTGATCGAGTGGCTCCGCGAGTCGGGGGCGTGGGACCGCGGCGGCTTCGAGGAGTCGACGCCGGGAGAGCTCGTCGACGCCAAGCGCCACGTGTACGACGAGGGGTACGGCTGGAAGGAGAAGGGCCAGGCCGCGAAGCGCGTCATCGAGCGGCACCTGTAGCGCCGATTTAAGTCGCCCCGCGACCTCTCGCCACCGTGACACACCCGGAAGCCGGCGCCGCGCCGACCGCGGACCCCGACGCGGCCGCCGTCAGTGACGCCGACGCCGACGCCCCCGACGGCGACGGCGCCGACCGCCCCCCGGCCGTCGCCAATCCCCGCCGCGCGCTCGCCGTCGTGATCGGCGTCGTGTTCATCGACCTCGTCGGCTTCGGGATCGTGATCCCCATCCTCCCCTTCTACGTCCGGTCGTTCGGCGTCAGCGACGCCTTCATCGGGCTGCTCGCGGCCTCCTACTCGCTCGCGCAGTTCGTCGCGGCGCCCACGCTCGGCCGGCTCTCCGACCGGATCGGGCGTCGTCCCGTCCTCCTCGCGTCGCTCGCGGCCGCCGCCGTCGCGTGGGTGACGTTCGGCTACGCCGGCTCGGCGGGCGCGCGCTTCGGCCCCGTCGCCGCGCTCGCGGTGCTTTTCTCCTCCCGCACGCTCGCCGGCGCGATGGGCGGCAACATCGCCGCCGCGCAGGCGTACGTCGCCGACATCACGCCCCGCGACCGGCGGGCGGGCGCGCTCGGCCTCGTCGGTGCGTCGTTCGCGCTCGGGTTCGTCTTCGGGCCGGCGATCGGCGGCCTGCTCGCCGCCGACGCCGTGGTGGCCCGCGCCGACGCCCTCTTCCCCCCGTTCGTCCCGGCGACGCCGTACTCCCTGCCGAGCTTCGCGGCGGCGGGGATGAGCCTCCTCGCGGTCGCCGTCGGGTTCCTCCTCCTCGAAGAGCCGGCGCGGACGCGGCCCGCGGGTGACGCGGCGGGCGCCCGCACCACCGCGATCGGCCAGTTCCGCGACGCGCTCGCGTCCGCGTCGCTCCGGCCGCTGACGGTCGCGTACTTCGTCGTCGCCGTCGCGTTCGCGGGCGTCCAGGTGATGTTCATCCCGTACGTCGCGGACGCGTTCGGCTACGACGCGACGGCCGCGGCGTTCCTGCTCACCTACGTCGGCGTCCTCGGCGCGGTGAACCAGGGCGTCGTCGTCGGTCGGCTCTCGCGGGTCGTCTCCTCGCGGACGCTCGTCGCCGCCGGGTCCGTCGTCCTCGCCGGCGCGCTCGCCGCGATCCCCGCGACCGGGCTCGTCGACCGGGTCGCGGGCGGGGTCGCCCTCGGCGGCCCGGGGTGGCTCACGCTCCCCCTGCTCGCGCTGCTCGCCGCGCTCGCGGCGCTCTCGCTCGGCAACGCCCTCGTCAACGTCTCGCTTGCGACGCTCGTCTCCGCGTCGGCCGACGACGCCGACCAGGGGGCCGCCTTCGGGGTGACGCAGGGCGCGTCGAGCCTCGGGCGGACCGTCGGCCCGCCGCTGATGGCGGTGCTGTACACGGTCGCCGTCGCGTCGCCGTTCCTGATCGGCGCGCTGCTCCTCGCGCCCGTGGCGGTCGCGTTCGGGCGACGGACCGGGTGAGGGCCCGTCGAGGCGGCGGCGAGCGGCCGTCCCGCCTCCGCACGACAGTTTTACGCCCACCGTCGCCGTCGTACCTCGCACATGGCCCTCGACCTCGTCCCCGCCTGGCCCGCCGTCGGATCCCTCGCGGGCGGGGCGGGGGCGGTCGCGCTCGCGTGGGCGATCCGCGAACACCGCGGCCGCCCCGGCGTCGACTGGTTCCTCGGCGTCTTCGCCGCGCAGGCGACGTGGTGCGTCTCCTACGGCGTCGGCCTGCTGGTCGCCGACCCGGCCGTCCGCGCCGCGCTGGAGGCGACGATGTGGCTGGGCGTGATCTGGACCGGGATCGCCTTCCTCGGCTTCGCCTTAGAGTACACCGGCCGGAGCGACGTGGTCCGGAGCCGCCTGTTCGGCGCGATCGGCGGCTTCGGCCTCCTCTCGTCCGCGCTCGTCGCCACGAACCCCCTCCACGGCGCCTTCTGGACCGACCTCTCGCGCGCCCCCGTCTTCGGCGTCGAGACCGTCTCGTACGCGTTCGGTCCGTGGGCGTACCTCACCGTCGCCGTCGAGACCGTCCTCGTCGCCAGCGCGGTCTTCCTCCTCGTCGACACGCTGCTCAGCTACGGGCCGCTGTACCGCCGCGAGAGCGCCGCGGTCGCCCTGAGCTCGCTGCCGCCCGGGTTCGCGCTGGTCGCGTGGACGCTCCAGCTCGGCCCGGTCCCACAGCTCCAGCTCGCACCGGTGATGTTCGTCCCGCACATGATCCTGGACGCGTACGCGTTCGACCGCGCGGAGATGTTCGACCGGAACCCGACGACGAGCCGCGCCGCCGAGCGCACGGCGATCGACGACCTCCGGGACCCGATCGTCGCGCTCGCGCTCGACCGCCGCGTCGTCCGGCTCAACCCCGCCGCGGAGACGGTGCTGGGCGTCGACGCCGAGACCGCCCGCGACCGCCCCCTCGCCGACTTCCTCGACCTGCCCGTCCGGGTCGGCGACGGGGCGGACGGCGCCGAGGCGGACGACGGCTCCCGCGAGACCGTCGAGGTCGACCCGGACGGCGCCGCCGGCCGCCGCACGTACGCGGTGTCGGTCTCGCGGCTGACGGACCCGAACGGGACGCACGTCGGGTACACGGTCGTCCTCTCGGACGTGACCGAACGCGAGCGCCGGCGGCAGCAGCTGGAGGTGCTCAACCGCATCCTCCGGCACAACCTCCGCAACGACGCCGGCGTCGTCCACGGCTACGGCGAGATCCTCCGCGACAGCCTCGACGACCCGGAGCTGGTCCGGATGGCCGACGCCGTCGAGCGGCGCGCCGGCGCGCTGGCCGCCCTCGGCGAGAAGGCGGGCACCGTCGAGCGGCTCCTCGCCGACAGCGACGCCGCGGCGACGGACGTCCGCGACCTCGTCGGCGCGGCCGTCGCCGACGCCCGCGAGCGCGACCCGGACGCAGTCGTCGAACTCGCGGTCGACGGCGAGCCCGATCCGGAGACCGACTCCGCCGCCGACGAGTGGACGACGCACGTCCGCCCCGACGCGCTCGAGGCGGTCGTCGAGAACACCGTGGAGAACGCCGTCGCCCACCACGACGGCGAGGGGACCGAGCGCGAGGACGGCGGGGCCTGGGTGCGCGTCTCGCTCCGCCGAGCGGGCGGCGCGACGGGCGAGTCCGGGGGCGACGACCCCCGGTTCGTCCTCACCGTCGCGGACGACGGGCCCGGCATCCCGGACCACGAGGTCGAGGCGGTCGAGTCCGGGCGGGAGACCGCCCTCGAACACGGCTCCGGGCTGGGGCTGTGGGTCGTCGCGTGGGGCGCCGCCGCGGTCGGCGCCGAGGTGGAGTACGCCGACCGGGAGCCGCGGGGGACGCGGGTGACGGTGTCGATCCCGGTCGTGGACGGCGAGTGAGTCGGGTCGGAAAACGAGACAGCTGTTCCTCCCGAAGCGGCAGAAATCGGGCGCGTTAGTCGCTCTGAATGCGCGGAGCGAGCATGAATGTCACGTTCCCGAGCCCCTCGGCGAAGCCGTAGTGGAGCTTGACGGGGAACTCCTCGCCGAGCTCGACGGTGACCTCGGCGTCGGAGGGGATCGCCTTGTTCATGTCCTTGAGGTAATCGAGGCTGAACAGCGAGTCGGCGGGGCCGGCGGTGAGCGCGATGAGGTCCTCGCGGTCGAGCTTGAGGTTCACGTCGTCGGTGTCGCCCTCGGCCTCGATGAAGAACGCCTCGTCGGTCTCGTCGACGCGGAGGCGGATGTGGTCGGAGACCATGTCGGCGGCCTTGATCCCGCGGTCGAGCTGGGCGCCCTCGACGACGATCTCGGAGGCGAGATCGAGGTCCGGGATGTCCGGCTCCTGGCGGATCGAGTCGGGGTCGATGAGCGCGAGGGTGTAGGAGAGGCCGTCGATCTCGATGTGGAGCTTGCGGGTCTCCTCGTCGAGTTCGAGGTGGATCAGGTCGCCGGAGTTGGCCATGCCGGCGATGTCTTCCAAGCGGGCGAGGTTGACGCCGATGACGCCGCCGTCCGCGTCGTACGACTCGAACGCGGCCGCCTCCAGCGTGAGGTCGACCATGCCGACGTTGGCGGGGTCGACGGCCCGGATGGAGAGCTCCTCCTCGTTCAGGCGGATCTTACACTCGTCGACCAACACGCTCACCGAATCGAGCGCGTCCTGAAACGTCGACGCGCCCACGATGGCCTTGAACATATACGTTCAGCTTGGGCGGTATCACCTAAAAAGGCACCCGATCGGAGCGGCGACCGCCGGCTCAGAGCGACCGGATCAGGCGGGCGACGACGACCGCGAGCGTGACGACGGTCCGCCACAGTCGGAGCCGTTCGAGCCGGTATTCGTACCGTTCGCTCCCGTCGGGCTCGTCGCTCCCGCCGCCCGGTTCGCGGTCGCGCTCGGGCCCGGCGTCCCCGCCGGAGCCGTCGGGCGGCGGATCGGTCGCTCGGTCCGGTTCGGCTCGGCCGCTCCGGTCGGTCGGGTCGCGCTTCGGCGGCTCGCCGCGCTCGGTCGGGCTCGGTTCGGCGTCGGTGCGTTCGGTCGCCGGCAGCGGCTCGTCGGGCATGGTGTCTCTCGGCCGCGTCGGGCCGTACGCGACGATACGGGGTTAATTTATAAATAAACGAGCCGAACGCAAGGCGGAACTGAAACTCGTCCGGGCGGTCGGGGCTCCGATCGGTCGGTCCCCTCGCCCTCAGACCAGCGGCTCGACGAGGTCCCGCCCCTCGTCGAGCAGGTCGTCGACGGCGGCCTCGGAGTCCGCTTCGGCGTACACGCGCAGCTTCGGCTCCGTTCCCGAGGGGCGGACGAGCAGCCACGAGCCGCTCTCTAAGAGGAGCTTGAACCCGTCGAGGGTGACGACCTTCGCGACGGGCGAGCCGCAGACGGACTCGGGGATGTGGTCCTCCAGCTCGTCGAGGACGCCTCCCTTCCGGTCGTCGGGGCAGTCGAGGGACACCTTCCCGGCCGCGATGTGGCCGTGCTCGTCGAGCAGGCGGTCGACGCGCGCGTCGAACGGCTCGGCGGCGTGGGTCGCGGCCGCGAGCAGCGCCATCAGCACGCCGTCCTTCTCGCGGACGTGGCCGCGGAGGGTGAAGCCGCCCGACTCCTCGCCGCCGAACAGCGCGCCGTGCTCGCCCATCGCCTCGGCGACCCACTTGAAGCCGACCGGCGTCTCGTACACTTCCTCGCCGTGCGCCTCCGCGATGCGGTCGACGAGGAACGTCGTCGAGACGGTGCGGACCGCGGCCCCGGAGTCGGCCTCCAGCAGGCGGTCGTAGCAGGCGGCGTAGAAGAGGTTCGCGTCGAGGACGCCGCGGTCGGGCGTGACGACCGCGATCCGGTCGGCGTCGCCGTCGTTAGCGACCCCGAGGTCCGCGTCGCTGTCGGGGTCGGTGACGCGGTCGGCCAGCTCCCCGAGGTGCTCGGCCGAGGGCTCGGGGGAGTCGCCCCCGAACGTCACGTCGCGCTCGCAGCGGAGGCGGACGACCTCCGCGCCCGCCGATTCGAGCAGCGCGTCGGTGACGCCGCGCCCGCTCCCGTGCATCGCGTCGTACGCGACCGTGAGCCCGGAGAGGTCGACGCCGCCTCCCGATCCGGCGAGGTTCCCCACCACCTCGCGGGCCGCGTCGGCGTGGTCGCTCACGAGGTCGACGCGCTCGATATCGCCCCGCTCGGCCTCGGGCAGCAGGTCCGGCTCCGCGAGCCGGTCGACGACGTCCTCGGTCACGTCCGGGAGCGCGGGCGCCCCGTCGTGGGGGATGAACTTCACGCCGTTGTACTCGGGCGGGTTGTGCGAGGCGGTGACCATACACGCGCCGGCGAGCCCGCGGGAGACGATGGCGTGGGCGATGATCGGCGTCGGCGCGTCGCGCTCGGGTAAGATCACGTCGAAGCCGTTGCCGGCGAGCACCTCGGCGAGGCTCTCGGCGAACCCCTCCGAGGTCTCGCGGGCGTCGTACCCCACGGCGACCGGTTCGTCGCGACCGGCCGCCTCGAGGTGGTCGGCGACCGCCTGCCCGACGATCCGCACGCGCTCGTCGGTGAAGGTGTCGAGCGTCGCGCGCCAGCCGTCCGTGCCGAAGGCAATCTCGTCCATACCGGCCACGTCGGCGGCGAGGGCAATAATGCCCCGTGCCGGTCGCGAGGCTTGCGACGGGCGCGGCGAGCGGCGGTGCCCGGTGAGGGCCCGACGGCTCCGTCGATCGACCGCGCTTTTGTGGCCGGACCTCGAACCCGCCGTATGACCCGAATCGCCGCCGTCTCCGGCAGCCGGAGCGCGGACAGCACCACCCGGGCCGCGCTCCGCGTCGCGCTCGACGCCGCGGCCGACGCCGGCGCGGAGACCGACCTGATCGACCTCGCGGCCGCCGACCTCCCGCTGTACCACCCCGACGAGGGCGCGCAGGGCGACAGCGAGGCCCTGAAGCGCCGCGTCCGCGAGGCCGACGGCGTCCTCGCCGGCACGCCCGTCTACCGCGGCTCCTACTCGTCGACATTCAAGAACTTCCACGACTTCTGCGGCTCCGACGAGTACGCGGACACGGCCGTGGGGCTGCTCGCGACCGCCGGCGGCGGCTCCTACGGCGGAACCCTGGAACACCTCCGGTCGACGTTCCGGAACGTCCACGCGTGGACCGTCCCCCACGAGGTCGGGATTCAGGGCGCCTCCTCGAAGGTCGAGACCGCGGCGGCGGCCCCCGACCGCGGGCCGCGAATCACCGACGAGGACATCCGGCGCCGCACGGAGCGGCTGGGGCGGGTCGTCGTCGAGCACGCCGAGCGCATGCGGGAGTGAGAGCGGCGCCGGCCGCCGAGCGCCGGCCGCGGTCGGCAGGCGTTTCCCCCGCGAGGCCGACCGTCCGTCCATGAGCCGCATCCGCCCGGACGAACTGGACGAACGCCTCGGGACCGACGACGAGCCGTTCCTGCTGGACATTCGGCCCGAGTCGGACTACGGGCGCCGCGCGATCGACGGGAGCCGGAACGTGCCCGTGTACGACGACCTCCGGAGCGGCGACGACGCCGCGCTCCGCGGCCGGCTCGACGAGATCCCCGACGACCGCGAGGTCGTCACCGTCTGTAAGATGGGGATCGTCGCCAAGCGCGCGACTCGCGTGCTCGACGAGGCGGGCTACGAGGCGTCGACGCTCGCCGGCGGCATGAGCGGCTGGAACGGGTACCAGCGCGGGTCGCTCGGCTACAGGGTCCGGTCGCTGTGGTGGCGGCTGCGAGGGTGACGGCGCGCGGTCGCGGCACTCGGGCGCCGGAACCCGCCGCCCTTTTGCCCGCCTCGCGCCTACGGCGCCCATGACCGAACCGGGTGACGACGACCGTGTCCGCTAACCGGAAGGGGGACCGCCGCGAGCGCGAGCTGGTGAACGCCTTGGACGAGGCGGGGTTCGCCGTGATGCGCGCGCCGGCCAGCGGCTCCGCCACGGAGCGCGAGCTGCCCGACGTGCTCGCGGGCGACGGCGAGACGTTCTACGCCATCGAGGCGAAGTCGAGCGCGGGCGACCCAATCTACCTCACCGGCGAGGAGGTGGAGGCGCTCCTCTTCTTCGCGCGGAACTTCGGCGCGAAGGCCCGGATCGCGGTGCGGTTCGACCGCGAGGACTGGTACTTCTTCCACCCGGGCGACCTCTACACCACCGACGCGGGCTCGTATCGCGTGAAGAAAGAGAAAGCCCTGGCCGACGGCACCGATTTCCCCGAGTTCGTCGGCGAGACGGAGAAGGTGACGCTCGGCGAGGTCGGCGGGGGCGACGGCGACGCGGACGAGGTCGATCCCGAGACCGAGGAGCGGCGGGCGATCCTAGAGGCCGTCCGCGACGGCCACATGCCGGTCGAGGACGCGCTCGACGTGCTGTAGCGCGGCGGACCTCCCCCGCCCCGCGACCCCCTCGCTTATCCCTCGCCGCGTCGAACTCCGGGACGAATGAGCGAGGACTTCGGCCTGCTCGAACCGGCGGACCAGCCCGGCGACGAGTGGGAGCAGCTCGACGTCTCCGACACCGAGGCCGACCGGATCGCCCGGCGGCAGGACCGCGAGTTCGACGAGTTCCGCAAGCGGATCAAAGACACCGAGCAGTTCAAGCTCCAGGAGTCGGTCTTCGACGACGCGACGCTGGCGGCGGTGTACAAGCTGGTCCAGGACGGCTACGTCGACGCCTTCGGCGGGCCGGTGTCTACGGGGAAGGAGGCGAGCGTCTTCGAGGCGCTCGGCGGGCAGGCCGGCGAGCGGCCGGAGCCGGGGTCCGAGGCG
Organism: Halorubrum sp. Atlit-8R; assembly: GCF_003666025.1. Lineage (NCBI taxonomy): Archaea > Methanobacteriati > Methanobacteriota > Halobacteria > Halobacteriales > Haloferacaceae > Halorubrum > Halorubrum sp. Atlit-8R. The sequence continues at coordinate 384,244 of NZ_QPLV01000003.1, read as the reverse complement.
GCCGGCGGCGGCCCCGAGGGCGTCGCGCCCGAGCGAGAGGTCGCGGTGAAGGTGTACCGGATCAACTCCTCGAACTTCCGGCAGATGCGCGACTACTTGGAGGGCGACCCGCGGTTCGAGGGGATCGCGAGCGACAAGAAGGCGGTCGTGCTCGCGTGGACCCGCAAGGAGTTCGCGAACCTCGAACGCGCGCGCAAGGCGGGCGTCCGGGTCCCCGAACCGATCGCGGTCCAGCGGAACGTCCTCGTGATGGAGCTGGTCGGGCACGCCGAGGACCGCGCTCGGCGGCTGAGCGAGGTCGACGTGGAGAACCCCGAGACCGCCTACGAGGTCGTCCGCGAGTACATGCGCCGGCTGTACGGCGCCGGGCTGATCCACGGCGACCTCTCGGAGTACAACATGATCATCCACGAGGGCGAGCTGGTGATCATCGACCTCGGCCAGGCGGTGACGGTCCACCACCCGAACGCGGGAGAGTTCCTGCGGCGCGACTGCGAGAACGTGGCCGCCTTCTTCACGCGACAGGGGATCGACGTCGACCCCGACGACCTCCGCGCGTACGTGACGGAGCCCGAGCCGGACCCGACGGGGGAGCCGGGAGCGGACGGCGAGCCGGGAGCGGACGGCGAGCCGGGAGCGGACGGCGAGCCGGAGTCGGACGAAAGGGCGACCGAGTAGACCGACGCCGGCTCCGGCGTAAGCGGCCGAAGACCACCGTCACGCGGGCACACACCGCCCGCGGCGGAACACGCTTAAAAGGCTCCGCCGGGTACTCCGTGGCATGCAACACGTGACGGTTCCGCAGGACCGTATCGGCGTCGTCATCGGCGCCGGCGGCGAGACGATGCGGGAGATCGAAGAGCGGGCGAACGTGCGGCTCGACATCGACTCCGAGTCGGGGAGCGTCGCCATCGAGGAGCGCGACGACCCGGTCGCGGCGATGGTGGCCCCCGACGTGATCAAGGCGATCGGCCGCGGCTTCAAGCCGGAGACGGCGCTGTCGATCCTCGACCACGACCTCCGGACGCTCGATCTGATCGACCTGTCGGAACACACCCGCAACGACAACGACCTCCAGCGCAAGAAGGGCCGGATCATCGGCGAGAACGGTCGGACCAGGGAGCTGCTGGAGGAGCTGTCGGGCGCGAACGTCGTCGTCTACGGCTCGACCGTGGGCGCCGTGGGCCAGCCCGAGGAGCTCGAAGTGGTCCGGCGGGCGGTCGGGATGCTGCTCGACGGCGCCCCGCACGGCGCGGTGTACTCGTACTTAGAGCGCATGTCGAACGAGCTCGACGACGACGTGAGCTTCAGCGCGCCCCAGTAGTCGACAGCGGTTCTCGGTGCTGCGGTCGGTATTGCCGTCGCCGTTCGTTTATAACTGCGTTACTGGCAAGGCGGTGACCACCGCCAAAGCCCCAGTCGCTCGGCACTACGTCGTTGCCACTACGACGAACACCGCCAAAGCCCCAGTCGCGAGGCCGGAGTACGCTCGTTGCGCTCCTCGCTCGCTTCGCTCGCTGCGGTGCTTACGTCGCCTACTCCGGCCTCGCGACTGCCCCTTTGAGTCCCACTCGACCGCCACCGCAACCGCACCTCACGCCTCCCCAGCCTCGTCGCTGGCACCCTCCGCTTCGCTCCGGGAGCCAGCGACTCCCTCGCGCGTGCGGTTCGCGGCCTATCGGCCGCTCACCGGCACGCGCCACTGCCGTCCGTTTATAAACGACCACCGGCCAGCAGTCGATCTGGAGTTCTATATAAAGGGGCGTGTGAACGCACCTCATACCGGGCGATACGCCCCCTCCGTGTTGCGGTTTCGCACGATGTGAGCGAAGGGTTTATATAGAATCACAAACAATCAGAGGTTGATTATGTCTCAGCGACAGCGGATGGGCAACCAGCCCATGATCGTACTTTCCGAAGAGTCGCAGCGCACGTCCGGAAAGGACGCGCAGAACATGAACATCACGGCCGGGAAGGCTGTCGCGGAGTCCGTCCGCACGACGCTCGGCCCGAAAGGGATGGACAAGATGCTCGTCGACTCCGGCGGGTCCGTCGTCGTCACGAACGACGGCGTCACCATCCTGAAAGAGATGGACATCGACCACCCGGCGGCCAACATGATCGTCGAGGTCTCCGAGACGCAGGAGGAGGAGGTCGGCGACGGCACCACCTCCGCGGTCGTGGTCGCCGGTGAGCTCCTCGACCAGGCCGAGGAGCTCCTCGACCAGGACATCCACGCGACGACCCTCGCGCAGGGGTACCGCCAGGCCGCCGAGAAGGCCAAGGAGATCCTCGACGAGGAGGCCATCGACGTCTCCGCCGACGACCGCGACACGCTCGTCCAGATCGCCGAGACGGCGATGACGGGCAAGGGCGCGGAGAACTCCAAGGACCTCCTCGCCGAGCTCGTCGTCGACGCCGTCCTCGCGGTCCAGGACGACGACGGCATCGACACGGAGAACGTCTCCGTCGAGAAGGTCGTCGGCAGCTCCATCGACGAGTCCGAGCTCGTCGAGGGCGTCATCGTCGACAAGGAGCGCGTCGACGAGAACATGCCCTTCGCGGTCGAGGACGCCGACGTCGCGCTGTTCGACGGCGCCATCGAAGTGAAGGAGACGGAGATCGACGCCGAGGTCAACGTCACGGACCCCGACCAGCTCCAGCAGTTCCTCGACCAGGAGGAGGAGCAGCTCCGCGAGATGGTCGACCACCTGACCGAGATCGGCGCCGACGTCGTCTTCGTCGGTGACGGCATCGACGACATGGCGCAGCACTACCTCGCGCAGGAGGGCATCCTGGCCGTCCGCCGCGCGAAGTCCGACGACCTCAAGCGCCTCGCCCGCGCGACCGGCGGCCGCGTCGTCTCCAACCTCGACGACATCGAGACGGACGACCTCGGCTTCGCCGGCTCCGTCGCCCAGAAGGACATCGGCGGCGACGAGCGCATCTTCGTCGAGGACGTCGAGGAGGCGAAGTCCGTCACCCTCATCCTCCGCGGCGGCACCGAGCACGTCGTCGACGAGGTCGAGCGCGCCATCGACGACTCGCTCGGCGTCGTCCGCACGACGCTGCTCGACGGGAAGGTGCTGCCCGGCGGCGGCGCCCCCGAGGCCGAGCTGGCCCTCCAGCTCCGCGACTTCGCCGACTCCGTCGGCGGCCGCGAGCAGCTCGCCGTCGAGGCGTTCGCCGACGCCTTGGAAGTCGTCCCGCGCACCCTCGCCGAGAACGCGGGCCTCGACCCCATCGACTCGCTGGTCGACCTCCGCTCCCGCCACGACGGCGGCGAGTTCGGCGCCGGTCTCGACGCCTACACGGGCGACGTGATCGACATGGAGGCCGAGGGCGTCGTGGAGCCGCTCCGCGTCAAGACCCAGGCCATCGAGTCCGCCACCGAGGCGGCCGTCATGATCCTCCGCATCGACGACGTCATCGCCGCGGGCGACCTCAAGGGCGGCAGCACCGACGACGGCGGCGACGACGGCGGCCCCGGCGGCGCGCCCGGCGGCATGGGCGGCATGGGCGGCATGGGCGGCGCGATGTGAAGCTCGGCTAACGCCTTCACACCCCCAGCCTGACCGCAGCCGCTTCGCCGAACCGTCCGCAGACCGACCGTCGCGCGCCCCTTCGGGCCCGACGACACACGACTTTTATCGACGACTGTACCGCGGAGCGTCCCGCTCGTCAAGCGGCCGCGATCATCGGTATCGAGCCACACATTCGTCGCCGACGACACGAGGGTAACACCCGTGTAACCACGGGACGGCGGTGTCCGCGAGCGGTTAAGTGACTCCCGGCCCTCCGATGATCCGACGAGGTTCTCACGTTCACCATGCCACAGCAGAAGGCCGATTACGCAGACGACGCCGATATCGACGCGGAACTAGACGAGCTTCCCGACGACGAGACGGTCGAGGAGACGGTCGCGAACCTAGAGGAGCGCGGCTTCGACGTGGTCGTCGTCGACGACGCCGACGAGGCGCTGGAGGCCGTGACGTCGCAGATCCCCGCCGGGGTCTCCGTGATGAACGGGCACTCGACGACGCTCGAAGAGATCGGGTTCGACGAGTTCCTGAGCGAGGGCGACCACGAGTGGGAGAGCCTCCCGGACCAGATCTGGGGCATCGACGACGACGCGGAGCGACAGGCCGCGCGGCGCGAGTCCCAGACCGCGGACTACTTCCTCGGCGGCATCAACGCCGTCGCGCAGACGGGCGAGCTCGTCGCCGCCGACCTCTCCGGCAGCCGGATCGGGGCGTACCCGTTCGCCGCGGGCAACGTCGTCATCGTCACCGGGATCAACAAGATCGTTCCGACGCTCGACGACGCCCTCGACCGGCTCGAGTCGGTCGCGTACCCGCTGGAGAACGAGCGCGCGCAGGAGGCGTACGGCGTCGAGTCCGCCATCGCGAAGCAGCTGATCTACCGCCGCGAGACCGAGGAGGGCCGCACGACGGTCGTCCTCGTGCGCGAACAGCTCGGGTACTGAGCCCGCGCCGACGCTCCACGCGCTTTCTTCCCCCTTTCGACGGCCTCGCGGCTCGCCATTTTGCTCGCCGCGAGGATACGGACCGGGAGGGATTCGAACCACGGTCACTCCCGTTCGCTCGCTACGCTCGCTCACCTCCCGCTCCTTGATTCGAATCCCTCCCGACCGGTTCGCTCGACGGTTCGCGCTGCTCACCGTCTCGCTGTACGGGCCGGGAGGGATTCGAACCCCCGACCGTCCGGTTAAAAGCCGGACGCTCTCCCTAACTGAGCTACCGGCCCAGACGAACTGCCGTAGGGTCAGCCGACGGATAAACGTTTAGAACCGCGGTAGGGGTCGGCGTCGCCACCCGAAACGGTTTCCCGGCCCCCGCCGTCGCCGCGACCATGGACTTCGACATGCGCGCGTTCGCCGCCGACCTCTGTCGGCACCGCTCGACCGCCGGCGAGGAGGCGGCCGCGGCCGCGTTCGTCGCGGAGCGACTCGCCGACCTCGGCTTCGAGACGTACGCCTGGGACGCCGACCCCGCCGTCCTCGCGGACCACCCCTCGTTCCCGGACGACCTCGACGCGGCGGCCGTCGAGGGGCGCCGCAGCGTCGCGGGCGTCCTCGAACTCGGCGGCGCGAGCGACGCGGCCGACGCGGGCGACGGGGACGACCCGACCCCCACCCTCGTCTTGAACGGGCACCTCGACGTCGTCCCCGCCGAGCCGGCCGAGTGGTCGAGCGAACCGTTCGAGCCGGTCTGGGGCGACGCCGCGGCCCGGGACGCGCCGCCCGGTCGCGACGCCGACGGCGAGACGCTCACCGCCCGCGGCGCCGCCGACATGAAGTCGGGGCTGGCGGCCTGCGTCGGCGCCGCGGTGGACGTCCGCGAGGGGGTCGCGGACGGCTCGGTCGACCTCCCGCCGTCCGGGCTCCGGCTCGTCGTCGAGGCCGTCGCGGGCGAGGAGGACGGCGGCTACGGCGCCGCGACCGCCGCGCTCGCGAGCCCGTACCCCTTCGAGCGCGACGCGGCGATCGTCGCGGAGCCGACCGAGCTGCGCCCCGTCGTCGCCTGCGAGGGGTCGCTCATGGCCCGGCTGGAGATCGACGGCCGGAGCGCCCACGCGGCCACCCGGTGGCGCGGCGAGGACGTGCTCCCGCGGTTCGAGGCCGTGCGGGAGGCGTTCGCCGAGCTGGAGACGGAGCGCGCCGAGTCGGTGTCGCACCCGCTGTACGAGTCGTTCCCGGTCCCGTGGCCGGTCGTCTGCGGCCGGGTCGAGGCCGGCTCGTGGGCCTCGACGGTCCCGGCGACGCTCGACGCGGAGTTCCGGATCGGCGTCGCGCCCGGCGAGACCGTCGCCGAGGTGGAGGCGGCGTTCCGCGAGCGGCTGGACCGGGTCGCGGCCGACGACCCCTGGCTGCGCGAGCACCCGCCCCGGTTCGAGCGGTTCTCGGTCCAGTTCGAGCCGGCCGAGATCGCCGTCGACGAGCCGGTCGTGGAGGCGGTCCGCGCCGGCCTCGCCGCGACCGGCCACCCGGACGTCGAGCCGCGGGGCGCGACGTACGGCGCGGACTCGCGACACTTCGTCGCCGCCGGGATCCCGGCGGTGCTGTTCGGTCCCGGCACCATCGACGAGGCGCACTACCCGGACGAGACGATCGCGTGGGAGGAGGTCGTCGCGGCGCGGGACGCCGTCGCCGCCGCCGCCGAGCGGTTCGCGGCCGACTACGCCGCCTAGTCGGCGACGCGCGGTCCCCTCGGTCGTCTACCGGTCGTCCCCGAGGTACTCGTCGAGCGCGTCCGCGACGATGGCGCCCGGCTCGACGTTCTCCATCGAGGCCCGGCGGCGCAGTTCGACGTAGGTGTCCGCCGGGAGCCGGAGCTGGAGCCGGCCGAGTTCGACGCCCGCGTCGCGGACCGCGGCCTCGACGTCGGCCCCGTCGTTGACCGCCGACGCGACGGCGCGAACCTCGCGGACCGTGAGGTCCCCGTCTATCGCCGCCCACGCCAGGAGGTACCGGTCCCGCCCGCCGAGCCGCGCGACGTGTTTCGCGGCGCTGGGCGCGATCCGCCCGTTGGCGACCTGCCGCCGGATCGCCTGCGGGAGGTCGTGGACCCGCGCCCACTTGCGGATGAACGCGACGGAGACGCCCTCGCCCGCGCGCTCGGCCGCCTCCTTGTACGACCCCACGCCGCGGACGAGCGCCGCGCAGGCGGCGGCGCCGCGCAGCATCAGGACGTTGTCGTCGTCGCTCACGTCGCCGGCCGCGAAGCGGGCCACCGTCTCCGCGGCCTCCGCGACGCTGTCGGGGTCGTTCGGGTCGAACCCCACCGCGTCCGCGGCCCGGTCGCCCGTCACCGCCGGGTCCGACCGGACCACCGGTTCGCCGACGGGGGACCGCCGGTCAGCGCGTGATTCCTCGGTCATACACGTCCCTTCGGGGCCGCAGGTATAAACGCCGGGCACCGGGGCGGAACTCGCCCGAATGCGGGACGCCCCTCGGCGCGGGCCTTACTTCGCCGTTCGGGCCGCGGCGTCGCCGTCGTCACCCTCGTTCGGCCCTCTCGCGTACAGGACGTACGAGTACGCGACGGTGACCGCGGCGGTCGCGAGCGCCGGTCCGACGAGGAAGTACACCGCGTACTCGCCGGCGAAGAGGCCGACGACCGCTATCGCGGCGGAGAGCTTGAACAGCCGCGCGCCGAGCGCGTGGGTCCGGTCCCACACCGCGTCGTCGCTGAGCGTCCACGGCGTCCGGATCCCGACGAACCAGTTCGGCTCGACGTGCGGGAGCAGCGTCCCGAGGTAGTAGAACAGGGCGGCCGCGCCGGCCACGGCGAGCGTCGTCACGTCGACCGCGTAGCCGAGGTTGACGGCGAGCACGGCGAGGTGGACGGCGACGAGGAACGCGGTGAGCACGACGACGAACCGGTCGTAGTGGACGCGGAACGCGGCGATGTTCTCCCCGAGGGGGTCGATCCGCGGGAGCAGCGCGAACAGGCCGATCAGCCCGGCCGCGAGCCCCGGCACGAACCACATCCCGAGCGTTCGCGGGAGGGTTCCGGTCGGCTCGCCGGCGCCGTTCCACTGCGTCACCATCCGCTCGGGCAGGTCCGGTGCGACCGCGAGGCTGACAGCGGCGCCGATGGCGACGAGGAGGGCCGCGACGCCGAACCGGAGCCGCGTGGAGAGTCGGGAGTCGGAGGGCATACGCGCGGAGAGACGGGCCCCACCGATGAAAAGCTTCACCCGTGGGAGTCGCCCCCGCGGCCCCGGCACGACGCAACCCTTACGCGTCGCGACCGCCAATCCGGGCGTATGACCGACGAACGCGACGACGACGGCCACGAGTTCTCCTCGGGGCAGGGCGTCGACGCCGACTACGACGCGTTCACGCTGGACCCGCCCGAGCTGGGCGAGGACCCGAGCCGCGTCGACCCCGTCGACTCCCGGGTGTTGACCGAGGAGCTGGACCGCCGGAACATCGGCAGCGAGGACGTCGACGTCGAGCAGCTGATCGACGTGGGGCTCTCCTACATGGGGATCAACCGCTTCGAGGAGGCGACGGAGACGTTCGAGCGCGCCGCCAACTTCGCCGAGGAGGGCTCGCTGGAGGCCCAGGAGGCGTGGGTGAACAAGGGCGCCGCCCACGCCCAGTTGGAGGAGTTCGACCAGGCGATCGGCGCTTACCAGGAGGCGCTGCGCATCGACGAGGAGTCCGAGCACGCCGCGACCGCCGAGACCAACCTCGCGTACGCGCTCTGGGAGTCCGGCCGGGGCGAGCAGGCGCTCGAACACGCCGAGCGCGCCGTCGAGACCGACCCCCGCTTCGCCGAGGCGTGGTACAACCGGGGGTTCCTCCTGGTCGAGCGCGGCCTCGCCGAGGACGCCGTCAAGTGCTTCGACAACGCGATCCGCCTCGGCTACCGCGACGCGGGCGTCTTAGAGGAGAAGGCCCGCGCCCTCGAGGAGGCCGGCGACCACGAGCAGGCCGAGGAGGTCGCCGACCGCGCCGAGGAGCTCCGCCGCGAGGCGGAAGAGCAGATGGTCGAGGAACAGACCGGGCAGGCGCCCGGGCCGGGCGGCCAGCCCCCGCAGGGCGGTCGCGGCGGTGCCGGCGGTCGCGGCGGCGAGGAGGGCCCGGAGCGCGAGCTCCAGGGCGAGGGGCCCGAGGGCTTCTGAATGCTGCTCCGCGAGCGCGAGACCGCCGAGGGACGGCTCGTCTCCGTCTGCGACCCGGACTGCCTCGGCGAGACGTACGACAACGGGCGCGCGACGCTCACCGTGAGCGAGGAGTTCTACGGCGGCGACGACGCCGTCGAGGCGACCGCCGACGAGGTGGTCGAGGGCCTCCGGCGCGCGCAGGTCGCGAACATCGTCGGCACCGAGGCGGTCGGGGTCGCCGTCGAGGCCGGCCTCGTCGACGAGGAGACCGTCTTGGAGTTCGACGGGACGCGGCACGCGCAGCTGCTCTGGTTGTAACGGCCGTCGCCCGCCGTCTCGCCGGGATCCGAACCGGCTAAGGGCGCGCGCGACGAGGCGGATCCGATGAGACGACTCACGCGGAGCGAACTGGCGTCGCGGGTGGGGCCGCGGCCGCCCTCGGACGCCTTCTGGCGGCGCGCGATCGACCGGGGAGCGGCGGCGCTCGGCGTCGGCGCGGACGCCGTCGAGAGCGGAGCGGAGGGGGAACCGGACGGCGAACCGGCGGAGCCGCTCGACACGGGCGACATCGTCGACGTCGGCGACCACGCCTTCGTCGTCGTCGGCACCGAGCGGACGGCGGCGGGCGGCCGGATCTACCGGATCGAACTGGTCGCCGACCGCGACGGGGACTGACGCGGCTCGACTTCGGTCGGTGCGGGCGCCGGATTACAGGTCCGCCACGTCCTCGATGGCGTCGGTGAGCGCGTTCACGCTCTCGACCGTGTGCTCGCCCATGTGCCCGATCCGGAACGTCTCCTCGCCGAGGTCGCCGTAGCCGTTCGAGAAGGCCATGTCGTACTCCTCGTTCACCTCCTCGATGGTCGCGGCCACGTCGATCCCCCGCGTGTTCTCGATACAGGCGACCGTCTGCGACTCGTAGCCCGCCTCGGGGAACATCGCGAAGTGCTCGTCGGCCCAGTCGTGGACGTACTCCATCATCTCGCGGTGGCGCTCGTCGCGGGCGCGGTGCCCCTCGTCGAGCATGCGCTTCATCTGCGTGCGGTACGCCAACATGATCGGGATCGCGGGCGTCGAGTGCGTCTGTCCCTTGCGGTCGTAGTAGTCGATGGTGCGGCGGAAGCCGCCGTACCACGAGGAGTCGCCCTTCTCGACCTCGCGGTCGTAGGCATCGTCGCTCACGACGCAGACGGCGAGCCCCGGCGGCATCGCGAACGCCTTCTGGGTGGACGCGAAGATGACGTCGATCCCGTGTTCGTCGATGTCGACGTAGTCGCCGCCGAGCGAGGAGACGGCGTCGACGGCGAAGTAGGTGTCCGGGTACTCCTTGAGGACATCGCCGATCTCCTCGATCGGATTCCGGACGCCCGTGGAGGACTCGTTCATCACGCCCGCGACCATGTCGTAGTGGACGTCCGCGGACTCGATCGCGTCGCGCACGTCCTCGGGCTTGACCGCCTCGCCCCACTCGTACTCCAGGCGGTGGACGGTCTTCCCGAGGCGCTCGGCGACGTTGGCGTAGCGCTCGCTGAACGCGCCGCAGGTCGGCACGAGGACGTGCTCGTCGACGAGGTTGAGCGTCGTCGCCTCCCAGAACTCCGTGCCGGAGCCGGTGAGGATTACGACCTCGTTGTCGGTGCCGAGGAACTCCTTCGTGTCCTCGACGATGGTGGTGTAGAGGTCGGTCATCCGGTCCATCCGGTGGCCGAACATCGGCTCGGCCATCGCCTCGATGACGTCGTCGCGGACCTCCGTCGGGCCGGGGATGAACAGCGTCTTCTCGTCGTAGTCGTCGCGGTATTCGCGTTTCTTCGTCACGGGATCCACCTGTTAGATCCTACCGGGGCGCGTGAGGGTATGGTCCTTGTGTTCCGTTCAAAAGGCGCGACGCGCGGTCGCCGTCGCCTCACGGAAACGGCGCCGTCGCCCGGATCAACCGGGTTTATACGACCGGGCGACAGAAATGTGGTATGATACACGCACCGAGAGTCGCAACCGCCGGAGGTGGGCCGCCGTGAGCGGCGACGAGGAGCTCGCGAAGGACCTCGGCCCGCTCGCGGCGCTCACCATCGGGATCGGGACGATGATCGGCGCCGGGATCTTCGTGCTGCCCGGCACCGCGGTCGCCCGCGCCGGCCCGCTCGCCGCGTTCACCTTCGTTCTCGGCGGCGTGATCGCCCTGTTCACCGCGCTGTCCGCCTCCGAGCTGGGGACCGCGATGCCGAAGTCCGGCGGGGCGTACTTCTACGTCAACCGCGCGCTCGGCCCCATGTTCGGCTCCGTCGCGGGCTGGGCGAACTGGCTCGGGCTCGCGTTCGCGTCGGCGTTCTACATGTACGGCTTCGGCGAGTACGTCAACGCCCTGGTCGGCCTCGGGCCGATCGGGCTCGGCCCGGTGACGCTGGAGGCGGCGCAGGTGATCGGCCTCGCGGGCGCGCTGCTCTTCATCGCCGTCAACTACTTCGGCGCGAAGGAGACCGGCGGGCTCCAGATCGTCATCGTGATGTCGCTTCTGGGCATCCTCGCCGTCTTCACCGTCGTCGGCCTGCTGAACGCCGAGATGTCGTCGCTGCGCCCCCTCGCGCCGCCGGGCACGACGAGCGAGGTGCTCCCGGTCACGGGGATCATCTTCGTCTCGTACCTGGGCTTCGTCCAGATCACCTCGGTCGCCGAGGAGATCAAAAACCCCGGGCGGAACCTCCCACTCGCGGTCCTCGGCTCGGTGATCATCGTCACGGTCGTCTACGCGCTGTTCCTCCTCGTGCTGCTCGCCGCGGTGCCGAACGAGCTGGTCGCGAACAACGAGACCGCCGTCGTCGACGCCGCCCGATTGCTGTTCGGCGAGTACTCGGTGTTCGGCTTCTCGCTCGGCGCCGTCGGCGCCGCCATGCTGCTGATCGGCGGGCTGCTCGCGACCGCCTCCTCCGCGAACGCGTCGATCCTCTCGTCGTCCCGGATCAACTTCGCGATGGGCCGCGAGAAGATCGTCACCCCGAAGCTCAACCAGATCCACGAGCGGTTCGGGACCCCGTACAAGTCGATCGCGCTCACCGGCGCGCTCATCGTCCTCTTCCTCGTCGCCGGGAGCGTCGAGTCGCTGTCGACGATGGGCTCCGTGCTCCACCTCGTGGTGTACGGCCTGCTCAACCTCGCGCTCATCGTGATGCGCGAGTCGGAGGTCGAGGGGTACGACCCCGACTTCGAGGTCCCCTTCTACCCCGTCGTCCCGATCATCGGGGCCGTGTCGTCGTTCGCGCTGATCTACTACATCGACCCGACGATCATCCTGCTGTCCGCCGGCCTCGTCGTCTTCGCGCTGCTCTGGTACCTGCTGTACGCCCGCGGGAAGGTGGAGTCGCGCGGCGTGCTCGGGACGTGGATCCTCGACCGCTCCGAGGACCTGCCCGAGCCGGCCGTCTCGGCGGCGACCTCCGTCCAGCCGAGCGGCGGCGACTACCGCGTGATGGTGCCGCTCGCGAACCCCGCGACCGAGGAGCACCTGATCACGCTCGCGTCCGCCATCGCGAAGCAGCGCGACGGCACCGTCGTCGCGGTCAACATCGCGAACGTCCCCGACCAGACCTCCCTGGAGGCGGCCCGCGAGCGCGGCGCCCACGAGGCGGCCCACGGCCTCCTCGACCAGGCCCGCGAGGACGCCGAGACGTTCGGCGTCGACGTGGAGACCCACGTCGTGCTCTCGCACCGCGTGTTCGAGGAGGTGTTCGACGCCGCGCGCACCTACGGCGCCGACATGACCGTGATGGGCTGGGGGAAGGACTCCCACGGGGCGCCGGGGCGCGCCGAGTCCGCCGTCGACGAGCTGGCGTACTCGCTCCCCTCGGACTTCCTCGTGTTCCGCGACCGCGGGTTCGACGCCTCGCGTATCCTCGTGCCGACCGCGGGGGGCCCGGCCTCGGACCTCTCCGGCGCGGTCGCGAAGATGCTCCAGGCGGAGTTCGACGGCGAGGTCACCCTGCTCCACGTCGCCGAGGACGGCGAGGAGGAGGAGGGCCGCGCGTTCCTCGCCGAGTGGGCCGACGCGCACGACCTCTCGGACGCCACGCTGCGGATCGAGACCGGCGACGTGGAGGACAGCATCGAGCGCGCCGCCCGCGACGCGACGATGCTCATCATCGGCGCGACGCAGAAGGGGCTGCTCTCGCGGCTGGTCCGCGGCTCGCTCGTGTTGGACGTGCTCAACGAGGTGGAGTGCTCCGTGCTGCTCGCGGAGAAGCGCAGCGACCGCGGCATCCTCGACCGGCTGTTCGGGAGCGGGACGGGGTCGCCGGACGTCGCGGACGTCCAGGAGACGCCGGCGGACACCGGCGTCGAACCCGAGCCGTCGACGCCCGAGATCGACGAGGGCGCGGGCGAGGAGTCGAAGGCGGACTGACGCGGCGGTCGCTTTTTACTAGCGGAGGGCGGGTGCCCCGCGTCACCCCCAGTGCCAGAAGTGGTTGTCGTCGTCTTCGACCGGCTCGGTGCGCTCCCGGAGGGCGGCCACGTCCTCGGCGGTCGGCTCGTGGTCGTCCGGCAGCCGCTCCATGCAGTCGAAACAGAGGAAGAACTCCGAGCCGTCGGTGAGTTCGAGCGTCAGTCCCTGCGTCGACTCGAACGCGAAGTTCCACAGGTCGCCGATCCCGCCGGCGATCCGGACGGACCGCTCGCAGACGTCGCACGCCTCGGAGGCCATATGTTCGCCTTATGCGGGCCGCGGGGTAAGGCGTGTCGCCTCGATACGTGTACGTCGTTGACGAGTTCAGCGGAGTGGTCAGATAGCTCGTCGTCGTGAGTTAATCAGTGAACGCTTTTTAAAATCTAGTCGTTTGCTTATAAACGGCTGCGACCAAGCCTACAGCGAATACCTCCAAAGCCCCAGCCAGCGAGGCGGGCGCACGCTCGCTGCGCGCTTCAGTCGCTCACTCCGTTCGCTCCTTCCAGTGCTTGCGTCGCCTGCGCCCGCCTCGCCGGCTCCCCCTTTGAGTCCCGCCCGACCGCAACCGCACAGCGCCTCACACCTCCCCAGCCTCGTCGGCCGGTCTCCGCTTCGCTCCGACCGGCCGACTCCCTCGCGCGTGCTCACTCGCGGCCGTCGCTTCGCTCCGGCCGCTCGCAGGCACGCGCCACCGCGGGATCAGCGTTGCTCCACGTCGATCACGTGCGCGTTTCCGGGGTCGAACCCGACCGCGACCGCGCCGTCGATGGGGTCCACGACGCGGACGACGAGCTCGCGGTCGCCCCAGTCGAGCGTGACGCGCGTCGTCTCGCCGAGGAACTCCGCGCTGGCGACGGTCGCGCGCAGCGCGTTCTCGCCCGCGGAGGCCGCGCCGTCTCCGGGATCTCCGTCCGCGCCCGCGACGCGGAGGTTCTCCGGACGGACGCAGAAGGCGATCCGGTCGCCGACCGACGGGGCCGCGTCGGGGTCGGCGTCGGCCCGCACGCGGAGGGTCTCGTCGCCGCCGTCGACCTCGACCGCGAGTTCGCCTCCGGCGGACGCGTCGGCCACCGTCCCGGCGAACACGTTGTTGTCGCCGACGAACTCGGCGACGAACCGCGTCGCGGGCTCGCGGTAGACCGTGCGGGGCGCGGCCACCTGCTCGGGGGCGCCGTCGTTCATCACCGCCACGCGGTCGGATATCGCCAGCGCCTCCTCCTGGTCGTGGGTGACGTATATCGTGGTGATGTCCAGCTCGGACTGGATCCGTTTCACCTGCGCGCGGAGCCGCTCGCGGAGCCGCGCGTCGAGCGCGCTCATCGGCTCGTCGAGCAGGAGCACGTCTGGGCCGGGCGCGAGCGCCCGAGCCATCGCGACCCGCTGCTGTTGCCCGCCCGAGAGGCTCTCGGGGTCGCGGTCGGCGGCGTCGGGCAGGTCGACCAGGTCGAGGAGCTCGGCGACGCGCTCGTCGCGCGTGACGCCCTCGGGCGGATCGGCGAAGTTGAGCCCGTACGCGACGTTCTCGCCGACGGTCATGTGCGGGAACAGCGCGTAGCTCTGGAAGACGACGCCCACGTCGCGGTCCTCCGGGGGCACGCCCGCGACCGACGCGCCGGAAAAACGGACCGTCCCGCTCGTCGGCTCCTCGAACCCCGCGATCAGGCGGAGCGTGGTGGTCTTCCCGCAGCCGGAGGGGCCGACGAGCGTGAAGAACTCCCCCTCGCGCACCCGGAGCGTCACGTCGTCGACGGCGGTCGTCCCGCCGTAGCGCTTCGTCACGCCGTCGAGCTCGACCGCGACCTCGCCGTCCCTCTCGAACTCCGTGCCGCGCTCAGAGCCCACGGTGGTCACCCCCGAGCCGCTCGATGACGACGAAGCTGAGGCCGGTGACGACCAGCAGGACGACGCCCATGGCGGTCGCCGGTCCGAGCCGCCGCCCGATGAACCGTTCGATCGCGACGGGCATCGTGTACGCATCGGCGCCGGTCGAGAGCACGACCGTCGAGGTGAACTCGCCGATCGAGATGGCGAACGCGAACGCCGCGCCCGCGACGACCGCCGGCCAGACCAGGGGGATCTCGACGTCGCGGATCACCCGCGCCCGCGAGGCGCCGAGCGCCCGCGCGGACTCGACGAGCGAGCGGTCCAGCCCGGCGAGCCCGGGCGAGACGGTGCGCACGACGAACGGGTACCCCGAGACCGCGTGCGCGACCACGATGGCGACCGCGCCGCCGGCGGCGATCCGCCACCCGGCGACCTCGACGCCGAAGACGAGCCCCCGCAGGAGCCCGAGGCCGACGATGATCCCCGACACCGCCAGCGGCGCCATCGCGGCCGCGTCGACCAGCGTTCGCCCGCGGTACCGCCGCGTCGTCAGCACCGCGACGACGACGCCCATCGGGAGCGCGAGCAGGGTCGCCGCCGTCGCGAACGCGAGGGAGTTGTAGATCGCGGGCAGCGGCCGCACCTGGAACGCCGCCCCCGTCCGCTGGCGCTCGACTAGGAACCGGTAGTGCTCCAGCGTGAGCGCGCCGTCGCCGCCCGTCAGCGACGCGAGGACCATCGACGCGATGGGCGCGACGAAGACGACCCCGGCGACGACGGCGTAGACCGCCAGCCCCGCCCGCGGCAGCAGCTCCCGGAGCGTGGGCGCGGGCGGCAACAGCGAGCGCCGGGGCAGCGGGCGCGCCCCGCGCGCGTTCGTCGCGTTCCGGGCCTCGTACCGGAGGTACGCCAGCAGGACGGCGAGCGACACCGCGAGCTCGACGATCCCGAGCACCGCGGCCTCGGCGTAGCTCAGGTCGCGCACCAGCCGGTAGACGAGCACCTCGACGGTCACGAGCTCGAACCCGCCGAGCGCCAAGACGATGGGGAAGGTGCCGAAGGTGAACACGAACGTCAGCGCCGCGCCCGTGAGGACCGCGGGGTACACCTGCGGCGCGACCACGTCGTAGAACGCCCGGACCGGTCCCGCCCCGAGGCTGCGGGCGGTCTCGACCGCGCTGGCGTCGACCGACTCCCACGCCGCGGTCGTCACGCGCGCCACGAGCGGGGCGTTGTAGAAGGCGTGTGCGATCACCACCGCTTCGAGGGTGAACATGAGCTCGACCCGCGGGAGCCCGAGCGCGGTCAGGGCGGCGTTCAGCGTCCCGTTCTCGCCGAACGTGGCCACGAAGCCGACCGCGACCATGATCGACGGTAGAACGAACGGGACGATGGTGAGCGAGCGCAGCGTCCGCCGGCCGGGGAACTCGTAGCGCGCGAGGAGGTACGCGGCCGGGAGCCCGAGGGCGACGCTCGCGAGCGTCGAGAGGACCGCCTGGTACGCGGTGAAGCCGACGACCCCGAGCCGGCGGTCGGGCGAGAGCAGCGACCGGGCGACGGCGGCCGGCGGCTCGCCGGACAGCAGCCGCGCCAGCTCGCCGAAGTAGAACGGGTCGGTGAGCACGTCAGCGAAGACGCGGAGGGTGACGGCGCCGTCGACGACGACCGCCTCGATCAGGACCGTCGCGGCCGGGTAGTAGAAGGCGACGACGAGCGCGGCGCTGGTGAGGACCGCGAGCGCGGTCAGCGCGTTCGCCTCGACGCCTTGGCGCAGGCGGGCCAGCCGCCGCGCGCGGCCGCCGTCAGCTCCCGTCACGCGCTCGGCCCCACGTCGGCCACGCGCTTAGTTCCCGGCGAACTGGCGCTCCCAGGCCTCGACCCACGCGTCGACGGAGCCCTGGAGCTGGTCGTAGGTGAACGTCACCGGGTCGCTCGGCTCCTTCGCCAGCTCGGCGTAGTCGCTCGGCAGCTCGGCGCCGTCGGTCGCCGGGAACGCGACGTTGCGCTGCGCGATCTCCCCCTGGACCTCGGGCTCCAGCATGAACGACATGAACCGCCGCGCGAGCTCGGGCTGGTCGGCGTCGGCGAACAGGGCCATCCCCTCGGGGTTCGCGTACGCCTGGTCGTTCAGGAAGCGGATCTGGTGTTCCTCGAGGTCCGCGCCCTCCATGTCGGCGAACACCTGGTCGGTCGAGTAGGAGACGACGATCGGCGCCTCGCCCTCGCTCCAGGCGGAGTACGCGTCGTCCCAGCTCCCTAGCACGCGCACGTCGTTGGCCTGGAGGTCCGCCCAGTAGTCGAGGTAGTCGTAGTCGGGGTCGCCGTCGCCGCCCTCGATCGCCTCCCCGTCGCCGTCGCTCGCGACGCCGCCGTCGCCGAAGCGGTTGATCGTGTGGAGGAGGAACGCGCGCCCGGTCGAGGAGCCGCCGGGGTTCTGCGCGATGAGCGCGCCCGCGTGCTCGTCGTCGAGCAGCCCCTCGAACGTCTCGGGCGCCTCCGTCGCGGTGCCGTCGTACACGAGGCTGACGTACCCGGTGTCGAACGGGACCGCCCGGTCGAACGGGTCGAACCGGAGGCCCTCCTTGACCGCGTCGCGGCCCTCGACGTCGCCGGCCTCAGCGAAGAGGTCCTCGTCCAGTTCGCCGTCGACGCGCACGAGGTCCTCGGTGGTGAGGCCGACGTAGAGGTCGGCGTCGATCCCCGCGCCCGACGCGGCGCGCTCGATGTAGTAGTTCACCTCGTTGTCGGGGGTCGCCCACTCCAGCTCGGCGTCGTACCGGCTCTCGAACTCCTCTTTGAGCCACTCGCCCGGGCTCACCGAGGGCGCGTCGATGAAGTTCGTGTACGTGGCGACCGTCAGCGTCGGCGTCTCCTCCTCGCCGCCGCCGTCGCCGCCGTCGCTGCCGTCCTCGTCCGTTCCGTTCCCGCCGCCGTCGCCGCCGGACCCGTCGCCGCCGTCGTCGACGCGCTCTGCGGTACAGCCGGCGAGCGCGACGGCCCCGGCCGTCCCCGCCGCGGTCAGGAAGCGTCGTCGGGTGCGTGGCCGGGCCGATCGCCGCCGCGTCTCGCTCTCGTCGGTAGTCATCACTCGGTTGTTGTACTCGGTGGTTACATAAGCGATCCGTGTCGGCGGCGACACGAATTTCCCCGTCGCGCCCGTCGAATTCGTATGGGAGAGGCACCGAGGAACGGCTCCGGAGAGCCTCCGGCGCGGTTCGGGCCGACCACCCGACGGCGGCTGATCGCCGGCGGGGCGGCGGTCGGCGCCGGCGGCCTCGCCGGCTGTCTCGGCGGCCGCGACGGCCCGGTCCCGGCCCCCGAGGTGACGAGCGACCGCATCGAGGACTGGCGGCGGATAGACGAGTCCGAGCGCACGGCCTTCGAGCAGTCGTACGGCCCGGTCACGGTCCGAGCGCTCGAACGAACGCGGATCTTCGAGTACGCGCCCGTCGCGGACGCGCTCGCCGAGACGGTCGACGTGTCGGGGTCGCCCGTCGTCTTCTTCGCGACGCGGATCGACCTCCGGCCCGCGATCGACGGGCTGCCGGCCGGGATCGGCCGCGACCGGGTGATGAGCGAGGTCGAGACGGCGGCCGTCGACGCCTTCCGCGCGCAGCTCCGGAACGCCGGCATCGAGGACGTTCAGGTCGCGAACGAGGGGATCACCACCGTCCGGTCGGGCCACACCGCGACCGCGTGGCGGCTGACGGGCGAGTACGCGATCGACGGCGCGATCCCGTTGCCGAACGGCACGACGGCGGAGATAGACCGGCGGCTCGAAATCGGCGCTCGGCTCGGCGTCTGGCACGACGGGACCGACGTGCTCGTCGCCGGCGGCGCGTACCCGACCGAGTCGCTGATCGAGATACTCGACGCGGCGCTCCCCGACTTCGTGGATGCCGAGACCGCCATCCGAGAGATCGCAGGCGCGGAGACCGCCGAAGCGCTCGCGACCGACCCCGAGACCTTCGACGTGGAGGTCTCGCAGTTGCTCATCTCGGTGGTGTGAGCGGCAGAGGCGTGGGTCTTCGGCTCCGTCGAAGCGCTATTGTTTATAAATGGAGGCGCGGTGGCG
This sequence comes from Halorubrum sp. Atlit-8R, assembly GCF_003666025.1. Lineage (NCBI taxonomy): Archaea > Methanobacteriati > Methanobacteriota > Halobacteria > Halobacteriales > Haloferacaceae > Halorubrum > Halorubrum sp. Atlit-8R. The sequence goes on along the minus strand of NZ_QPLV01000003.1, from coordinate 365,273 downwards.
CGTGCCTGCGAGCGGCCGGAGCGAAGCGGAGGCCGCGAGACAGCACGCGCGAGGGACGCCGCGAGCGACCGGAGGGAGCGAGCGGCGAGGCTGGGGAGGTGTGAGGTGCGGTCGCTGTGCGGGGCGGGACTCAAAGGGGCAGTCGCGAGGACGAAGCACGGCGCAGTAAGCACCGCAGGAACGAGCGAAGCGAGTGACGAGGAGCGCAGCAAGCCGCGCGAGTCCTCGCGACTGGGGCTTTGGCGGTGTTCGTCAGGGATCCTGTCTCAGCTATTTATAAATAGTCGACTACGTCTTCGGAGACGTCCACCGCGTAACCCTCCGTTTCGCCTCGAACCGACCCGTTTAATCGGCGTCCCCGACTCTCACCCCCCATGAGCGACTTCCCAGACTTCGAGGTGATCCCCGCCGTCGACGTCCAGGACGGCGAGGTCGTCCAGCTGGTCGGCGGCGAGCGCGGGACGGGCAAGCGTTACGGCGACCCGGTCGAGGCCGCCGAGCGCTGGATCGAGGCGGGCGCCGAGACGCTCCACCTCGTCGACCTCGACGGCGCCTTCGAGGGCGAGCGCGTCAACGCGGCGGCGATCGAGGCGGTCGTCGAGAGCGTCCCGGACGGAGTCGGCCTCCAACTGGGCGGCGGCATCCGGACCGCGGAGGGCGCGCGCGACCTCCTCGACCTGGGACTCGACCGCGTCATCCTCGGCACCGCGGCGGTCGAGACGCCGGAGATCGTCGCCGAGATCGACGAGACCCATCCGGGGAGCGTCGCCGTCAGCCTCGACGCGAAGGACGGCGAGGTCGTGGTGTCGGGGTGGACCGAGGGAACCGGGTTAGACCCCGCGGAGGCCGCGTCGCGCTACGAGGAGCTGGGCGCCGGCGCGATCTTGTTCACCAACGTCGACGTGGAGGGCCAACTGGAGGGGATCGACCGGCAGGCGGTCGAAAGCGTCGTCGAGGCCGTCGATATCCCGGTGATCGCGTCCGGGGGCGTGGCGACGGTCGAGGACGTGGTCGCGCTGAAGGACGCGGGCGCGGCCGCGGTCGTCGTCGGCACCGCGTTATACGAGGGCGAGTTCACGCTGCGAGAGGCGCAGGACGCGACCGACGAGATATAAGAATCGGAGCGCGGGTTCGTCGTTGATCGCTTATAACCGATTTACTGCGGGTCGCTGGCGAACATCTTCAAAGCCCCAGCCGGGAGGCGGGCGCACGCTCGTTGTGCTCCTCGTCACTCGCTTCGCTCGTTCCTGCGGTGCTTACGTCGCCTGCGCCCGCCTCCCGGCTGCCCCTTTGAGTCCCACCCAACCGCACCGCAACCGCACCGCAACCGCAGCCTCACGCCTCCCCAGCCTCGTCGGCCGCCGTCGCTTCGCTCGGCGCCCGACTCCAGCGAGGGACCGAAGGTCCCTCTGGCAGCCGGCGCGTAGCGCCGGCGACCTCGCGCGTGCTCCTCGCGGCCTGGCGGCCGCTCGCAGGCACGCGCCACTGCGAGCCGCGATTTCACCCGCAACCGACTTACGAATCCCCCGCGACGGGCCGGTATGAGCGAGCACGACCGGACCGCGGCCGTCACCCGCGAGACTTCGGAGACGACGATCGAACTCACCCTCGCTATCGACGGCGACGGCGACAGCGAGGTCTCGACGGGGATCGGCTTCTACGACCACATGCTGGCGTCGTTCGCCAAGCACGGCCTCTTCGACCTCACGGTCCGCTGTGACGGCGACTTGGAGATCGACGACCACCACACCGTCGAGGACGTGGCGATCTGCCTCGGCGAGGCGTTCGACGAGGCGCTCGGCGACAAGCGCGGCATTCGGCGCTACGCCGACCGCCGCGTCCCGCTCGACGAGGCGGTCGCGAGCGTCGTCGTCGACGTGGCCGGCCGCCCGTACTACGAGTTCGACGGCGAGTTCTCCCAGGAGTCGGTCGGGGAGTTCACAAGCGTCATGGCCGACCACTTCGCGCTCTCTCTGGCCCACAACGCCGGGCTGACGCTCCACGCGACCGTCGAGAAGGGCGACAACGCCCACCACGAGGTCGAGGCGCTGTTCAAGGCGCTGGCGCGCGCGCTCGACGACGCGACCCGCCTCGACGAGCGCCGCAGCGACACGCCCAGCACGAAGGGCGAACTGTAGGCCGCCGCCGCGACCGACCGCCCCCGTCCCCCCGCGGCCGCCGATCGCTTATCACCGCGCGAACCGTTACCACGGACGCATGGAACTCGACTGCGAGGGGTGCGCCGGCTGCTGCGTCGACTGGCGCCCGCTCGACCCGGACGCGGCGGGCTCCGACCGCACCGGCCCACGTCCCCCGCTCGACGACGTGTACGCCCTCGCGCCGCTCACCCGCGACGAGGTCGCGCGGTTCGTCGACGACGGCCTCGGCGACGCCCTGGCCCCCCGACTCTTCGAGCCGGCCGAGCGGGACGAGGCCGTCACCGTCGACGGCACCGACCTCGCCGCCGTCGACGGGCGTCCGGTGTTCGTCGTCGGCCTCCGGAAGCCCCCGAAGCCCGTCGCGCCGATCGGCACGGACGAGCCGCGCTGGCTCGGCGCCTGCGCCTTCCTCGACCCGACGACGCTCCAGTGCCGGATCCACGGGGCCGACCGCTACCCGCGCACCTGCTCGACGTATCCGGGCCACAACCTCGAACTCGGCGCGGAGACGGAGTGCGAGCGCGTCGCGGCCGCCGGCGGCGGCGAGCGCCTCCTCGACGACGAGCCGCCCGGTGACCTCCCGGCGCCCGCGTTCGGCCCGCAGGCGCTCGGCGCGACCGTGTTCGCGTACCCCGACCCGGACGACCTCGACGGCGTCGTCGCCCGGCTCCGCGACGGCGAGGCGACCGCCGACGACCGCGCGCGCTTCGCCGGCGCCGCCGTCGGCTCTCGCCCGGGATCGCTGTCGGTGACCCGCGACCGCATGAGCGACGCGCGGGAGGCGGCCCGCGAGGCCGACTCGTGGGTCGGCGCGGCGATCCGCGCGTGGACCGACCACGCCGGCGACGACGGCGAACTGGTCGCACTCGACCGCGACGCCCGCGACCGGCTCGTCCGCGAGGTCGAGGACGACGCGGGCGCGCCCGGCACGCCGGGCTGGGGCGAGTAGGCGTTCGTTCTACTCTCCGTTCGCGACCCGTCGCACCGCGAGCGCGCCCTCGCAGACGCACTCGCCTTCGCACTTCGGGCACTCCGCCGCGGACCGCTCGATCGGCTCGCGGTGGACCGTCTCGTAGCCGTGCGCGTCGAACAGCTTCTCCGGGGAGTCGTCGCCGCCGTGGTACCACGAGTCCGCGAGGAACAGGTCGACGCCGCGGTCCGCGCCGACCGCGTGGAGGCGTTCGAGCAGCCGGCTCCCGATCCCGCGTCCGGTCGCGTCGTCGCGCACGTACCCCATCTCCAGGTGCCCGTACAGCCCCGCGTCGGGGAGCAGGTCGGGGTCGTCGAAGAAGTACATCTCGTCGGCGACGGCGTCGGGGGACGCGAGCTCCCGGAGCGCCATCACCCCGAGGATCCGGCCGCTCTCGTCGCCCTCGCGGCCCCCTCCGGGACCGGTCTCCCCCGCGTCTTCTGCGCCCGCTTCTCCCGCGTCCTCCGCGCCGGCCTCGACCGCGACCAGCACGTGGTACGTCGGGTCGTCGAGCCCGAGGTCGACGCCGTAGGAGCTCCCCTCGCTGAAGTGCGAGGTGATGAGCGCCTCCAGCGCCTCGGCGTCGTCCGGCCGCGGGTCCCGGATCGCGATCTCGTCCATCGACGGAGGGAACGTCGCCGCGGAGTAAGAGCGGTGCGGTGCCGGAACCCGGCCGTCCCCGCGGCCCGCGGTCACCGGCCGGCGTCCGGCCGCCAGACGCCCTGTCGCCGGTCGAGCCACGCGACGACGGCGACGTGCGGCAGCGTCATGGCCGCGATGGCGACCAGCGACACGGCCAGCAGGTCGCCCGGCGCCGCCACGCCGGCGGGCACCGAGACCCCGACCGCGCCCACGACGAGGAACCCGCCGAGCGTGAGCGGCGCGGCGTCGCGGCCGAACCGGGCGAGCGCGCCGACCGCGTCGCCGGCCGACGCCGCGCTCGCCGCCTCGGGGTCGACGAGGACGAGCCGCCCGACGTGCCGGAGCGCGTGCCACAGCGCGAAGTACACCCCGACCGCGAACACCGGCGCCGCGAGCAGGAACCACGCCCACAGGACGGCGAGCTCGCCGACGTCGCGGCGCCACCCGCCCGCGTCGCGGCCGTTCTTCACGCGACGGTAGCCGAGGGCGACCGACGCCAGCGTCGCGGCCGCCATCCCGACCCCGACGGCGACCCGGACGCCGGGCGCGAACAGCGGGTCGACCGCGGCCGCCGCCGCGCCGGCGTCGACGAGGAACAGCCCGACGATCCACTCGGCCACCAGCCGGTACTCATCCGGGTGCGCGAGGAGGGGGACGCCCATCGGGAGGCCCCCGCGGACGACGAGCGCCAGCCACCGCTCCGCCGACGAGGGGAGGTGGTCGACGCCGGCGATCGCGAGCGTCGCCACGTCGCCCTGCCCCCAGTGGAGCCACGTGAGCGCGATGAAGCCGACGAACGCGGCGACGGGCGCCGCGAAGAACGCGGCGACGACCGCGCCGCCGAGGGCCGCGTAGACGACCGAGACGACCGCGATCGACCGCCGGAGCGACACGTCGGGCGCGCCCCGGAGCGGGACGAGGTGGTCGACCGCGCCGTGCGCCATCCCGACGACGAGGGTGCCGAGCGCGAACGTCGCGACGCCGACTTCGACCGGAAACAGGGGGGTCACGGCGCCGATCGGCAGCAGCGCGGCCAGCGCCAGCGCCGGGCGGCGCGCGAACCAGCGGTCGACCCGCTCGCTCGCGGCGTCGGCCGCCTCCGGCGCGTCCGCCGCGCCCGCTCCGGGATCGCGCGCCGCCGCGGTCTTGGACTCGGCCGCGCCCGTCGACGCCGCCTCAGTCATCGACCACGTCGGGGTCCGGGTCGGCGGGCGGTTCCGGGCCCGGAACGTCGCGCTCGCCGTCGCCCGACGGGGACGGCTCCGCGACCGCCCGCCCCCGGCGGTCGTTCCAGTCGAGCACCCACTCGAAGAGGACGAGTCCGTTGACGGTCATCACGCCGGCCGAGGCGAAGAAGAGCATCTCCTCGATCGGGAGCCCGAGAACTGTGACGCCCGTCGTCAGGTCGGGCGAGAGGTACCACGTGCCCATTCCGATCGCGATCCGATCGGCGATCCAGAAGTACGCGGCCGGGATCAGCGTGGCCGCCAGCCACATCTTGGGCGTCCGCACGAGGTACCCGCCGCCGACCCCCCACTGGAGCGCGAGGACGGGACCGACCCACGCGATCAGCCCGCCGAGGTAGAGGAACGAGGGGTCGAGGAGGACGAGTCCGAGCCCGATCGGCACCATCGCGAGGCCGACCGCGACGCCGGCGATCCGCGGCGCGCGGTCGAAGTCGCCCTCGCGGAACGTCGGGTCGAACCCGATCAGGTGGAGCGCGAACGCGGTGACGACGGTCTGGATGGTGAAAAAGAGGTACTCGCCGAGCGGGATCGACAGCGCGCGGACGAGCACCGCGCCGTCGGCGTACCCCCACGCGCCCTGCCGGATCATGTAGCTGATCCACGGGGTCGTGTAGAGGTACGCGATGGCGACGAGGATCGCGATGCCGGCCGTCGCGCGACGCCGCCGGACCGCGTCGTACCGCGGCGCGAGGTACCACAGCGCCGCGACCGCGGGGAGACTGAAGACGAGGTGGAACTGGAGATACGTCAGCGTCGGCAGCATCGAACCACCCCAGCAGAGACACTCATACCCGTATATTTCGCTTCGTTTCTCTTTAACCCTTCAGCCGAACGTCGTCAGGTACCGCCGGACCGAACCGGTTCGGCCGTCACTCGGCGTCCGCGAGGACGCCGTGCGCCTCCAGCACCTTCCCGAGCCGGTACATGGAGGCGACGACCGAGTCGCAGACGGGGCGCACCGCGGACTTCGGGACGAACCCGACCGCGAGCCCCGCGACTTCCAGCATCGGCAGGTCGTTCGCGCCGTCGCCGACCGCAACCGTCTCGGACATCGGGACGCCCACCTCCGCGGCGAGGTCGGCGAGCGCGTCGTCCTTCGTCCCCTCGATCAGCGGCCCCTCGGCCTCGCCGGTGAGCGCGCCGTCCGCGTCGGTCGGCAGCCGATTGGCGACGATCGTGTCGACGGCGACGCCCTCGCGGTCGAGCGCCGCCTCGACGCCGCGCTCGAACCCGCCCGTGAGCACGGCGACGTGGTGCCCCTCGTCGCGTAGGCGCTGGATGAGGCGCGCGCCCCCGGGACGGATCCGGACCGCGTCGAAGGCGTCCTCGGCGTCAGCCGCCGACAGGCCCGCCAGGAGCTCCGCGCGCCGGTAGAGGCTCTCGGCGTAGCCGATCTCGTCGTTCATCGCCCGCTCGGTGATCTCGGCGACCTCGTCGGTAACGCCCGCCCGCTCGGCGAGCAGGACCGTCATCTCGGAGTCGGAGAGCGTCCCGTCGAAGTCGAACGCGATGAGGCTCATGGCGTCCGTTCGTCGCGGCGGGGTCTTGAAGCGCGCGGTCGGCCGCGAATTTCACCGACCGGCGGGTCGCCGCCCGGGCCGCTCACAGCCGCTCGCCGCGGTACTCGAAGTACGTGACCGCCTCGGCGCACCAGGCGCAGCCGCACTCGCTGTAGTAGCCGCTCCGGCCGGTGAGCCGGTCGGGGCTGGTGACCCGAATCCCGCGCTGGAACCGCTCCGCGAGCTCGTGGTAACGCTCGCACTCCTTCCAGAACGACGCCGCAGCGTCCATCACGTTCGATCTACGCGTAACTCGCATTTGAATGTTACTCTGAGCCCACCCGCTCGGCGCCGCTGCGGCCGTCCGCCGGCCGCGCTCGCTCACTCGCCGTCCGCGTCGGCGAGGAACTCCACGTCGCCGGCGATGACCGCGCTCGCGATGACCCCGACGCCGACGAGCGTCGCGACCCCGAGGGTGGTCAGCGTCACCGAGAGCGCGGACCCGCCGACCGCGACGCCGACGAACGCCCCGACGGCCCCGCCGACGCCGCCGGCGATCACCGCCAGCGTCTGTGCCTCCCGCATAGGTGTCGATTCAGTAACACCGTTTATAAGCGTTCCTGCCGGGTTCTCTCGGGTGATAACGCCGAGCGCGTCGGCGAGCGCCGGGGCGTCCGTCTCCTCCCCGGCCTCTCAGCGCGGGTACTGGCGTCCGAGGTCGACGCCGCCCGCCGCCGACTCGCTTCCGTCCGCCGCGTCGTCCGCGCCGTCCACACTGTTCACGTCGTCCGCCCCGTCCGCGCCGTCCGCGGTCTCGCCCTCGCCGCCCGGGCTCACGCTGCCCGTCCGGTAGCCGGCCATGTCGAGGGTGACGTACTCGAAGCCGAGGTCGGTCAGGTGCTCGTGGACGGCGTCGGCGAAGGCGGGATCGAGGGCGCGCTCCAGCTCGTCGGGCGCGATCTCGACGCGGGCGAGCCCGTCGTGGTCGCGGACGCGGAACCCCTCGAAGCCCCACTCGCGGAGCACGCGCTCGGCCTTCTCGACGCGGGTCAGCCGCTCCTCGGTCACCTCCAGCCCGGTCGGGATCCGCGAGGAGAGACACGCCATCGAGGGCTTGTCGGCCACGGAGAGGTCGTAGGCGTCGGCGATCGCGCGGACCTCCTCCTTCGCGATCCCGGCGTCTAAGAGCGGGGAGAACACGTCGAGCTCCTCGACCGCGCGGAGCCCGGGTCGGTGTCCCTCGCCCGGGTCGTCCGCGTTCGTCCCGTCACAGACCGTGTCGATCCCCCGCTCTTTCGCCGTCTCGTACATCTTCCCGAGCCGCATCGTCCGGCAGTGGTAACACCGGTCGCCGTCGTTCGCGACGAAGTTCGGGTCGTCGAGCTCGGAGAAGGTGACCGTCTCGTGGTCGATCCCGATCTCGCCGGCGACGCGCCGCGCGTCGTCGAGCTCCGCCGCGGGGAGCGTCTCGCTGCGGGCGGTACACGCCACGGCGTCCCCGCCGAGCGCGTCCCGGGCCAGCGCCGCGACGACCGCCGAGTCGACGCCGCCCGAGAACGCGACGAGCACCCCGTCGCGCTCGCCGAGCGCGTCGCGGGCGCTCGCGGCCTTCGCCGCCGTCTCGGGGTCGAGCGACCCGTCGCCGACGGGCCGCGCGTTCTGACTCATGGCCGGCGTTCGCGGCCCGCGCGAAAAAGCCCGTCGCACGCGGAATCGGCGGCGGCCGCCGGGGTTCGGCAGCGGCGCCCCGCGGGAGCGACCCGCACGCTTTAGACCGTTGCCGCGATACCGGCCGGTAGATGGACCTGGAGGCGATCCCCGGCGTCGGCGCCAAGACGGCCGCGGCCCTGCGCGAGCTCGACGACCCGGCCGCGACCGTCGAGTCCGGCGACGTGGCCGCCATCGCCCGCGCGCCGGGCGTCAACGAGGCCCGCGCGGCCCGCATCGCGCGCGGGGCGATCCGCCGCCGACACGGCGACGACGGGCGTGTGCTGGCCACCGACCGGGCCCGCGAGCTGTACCGGGAGGCGATCGACCTGCTGCGCGAGCGCACCGTCACCGACTACGCCGCGAAGCGGCTGGAGACGTTCTACCCGAGCGCGTCCGCCTCGCGCATCGACGAGGCGCAGTCGTTCGCGGCCGCCGCGACGGAGCGCGACCCCGACCCGGCGGTCCGCGAGGCGCTCGCCGACTGCGCGCCGCTCGCCGACCCCCCGACCGTCCGCGTCCGCGACCGCTGCCTCGCGAGCGCCGACGCCGAGACGCTCGCGCGGGCCGAGGCCGAGGTGCCCGAGCTCTCCGTCGAGACGGTCGAGGACGCGCGCGACGTCTCCGAGCTCGGCCGGTCGTACGCCTCGGTGATCGTCTTAGACGAGTCGTTCGCCGGCCTCGACGTGGAGGGCGACGTGAGCGTGCGCCCGGACGCGCTGGAGACCCCCGCGGAGACGGTCCCGGAGCGCCTGCTCGCCTTCTTCGCGGAGAACCGCGAGCGGCTGGAGGCGGCCGCGGCGGTCCACGAGGCGGCCGCGGCGGCCGGCGCCCCCGTCTCGGGCGGCGACCCCCCCGTCGACCTCGACCGCCTGCGCGACGCGCTCTCGCGGCTCGACGACGACGGCACGATCGCCGGCGACGCGGAGCTGGACCGGCTGACGGCCGCCGTCGACGACCTCGACGCCGCGGTGTCGACGGCGGCCTCGGTCGCCGACGACCGGCTGCGCGAGGCGATCCGCGAGCGCGACGTCACCATCGAGGGGACCGACTTCCTCTCCCTCGTCGAGCAGGGCGCCCGCGTCGACTCGCTGCTGGACCGCGAGCTGGCCGACGAGTACGACGCGGCGGTCGAGGCCGCCCGCGAGCACCTCGCCGACGCGCTCCGCTTGGAGCCCGAGGAGGCGGAGCTGGCGGAGCGCGTCTTCGGCGGCGACCCCTCCTTCCCGGTCGACCACGACGAGAGCGCGGTCTCGCGGCTCCGCACGGAGCTGTCGGCGGCCCGCGACCGCCGGGCGGCGAAGCTGAAGGCGGACCTCGCGAGCGACCTCGGCGATCTCCGCGAGCCGGTCGAGGAGCTCGTGCGCGACGCCCTCGAACTCGACGTGGAGCTGGCGATCGCGCGGTTCGCCGACGACTTCGACTGCGTCATGCCCGAGGTGGTCGGGCCGGAGGCGGCCGACGCGGACGCCGGCTTCCGCATCGAGGGCGGCCGCTCCCCGCTGCTCGACGTGGACTTCGCGGACGTCGAGCCCGTCGACTACGCCGTCTCGGGCGCGACGCTGCTCTCCGGGGTCAACTCCGGCGGGAAGACCTCGACGCTCGACCTGGTCGCGCTGGCCGTCGTCCTCGCGCAGATGGGCATGCCCGTGCCAGCCGAGTCGGCCACCGTCGAGCGGTTCGAGGAGATCCACTACTACGCGAAGTCGCAGGGCACGCTCGACGCGGGCGCGTTCGAGGCGACGCTCCGGGACTTCGGCGACCTCGTCGACGGCGCGGACGGTCGGCTCGTCCTCGTCGACGAACTGGAGTCGATCACGGAGCCGGGCGCCTCCGCGAAGATCATCGCGGGCATCCTGGAGGCGCTCGACGACCAGGACGCCACCGCGGTCTTCGTCTCCCACCTGGCCCGCGAGATACGCGACGCCGCCGACTTCGCGGTCGCGGTCGACGGCATCGAGGCGGCGGGGCTCGTCGACGGCGAGCTCCGCGTGAACCGCTCGCCGAAGAAGGGCCACCTCGCGCGGTCGACGCCGGAGCTCATCGTCGAGAAGCTCGCGGACGACCGGGGCGGCGAGTTCTACGGCGACCTGCTGGAGAAGTTCTGAGCGCTCCGGCCGCCGCCCCCGATGCGGTGGCACCGCCCGCGGTACGTTCATGTTCCCGCCACCGCGATCCGAAACCATGCCAGCCGTGTCCCCGTTCGGCGTCCTCCTCTTCGCGGCGCAGGTCGGCGTCGGCGCGCAGGCGTCTCGCTCGCTCCCCGACGGCGACCGCGCTTCCCGCGCCGCGGTCGGTCTCGCCGTGGCGGTACTGGGTCTCTTGGTGCTGTTCCGGTTCGGCGTCGTCGCGACCGTCGCCGTCGACCTGATCGCGCTCCTCGTCGTCGCGCGCGCGGCGCGGGGGTCCGGTCGGGGGTCGACGGCGGGGTGACGACAGACTCGACGATCCGCTCCCCGAGCCTGTTTCCCGCCTCTCAGAGCCAGACGAGCCGCCACTCGCCGTCGTCGGTCGCGACGAGCCACTCCAGTTCGAACTCGTCGCCGTCGGCGTCGGCGACCGTCACCGCGACGACCGCGTTCTCGGCGGCGACGGTCTCTATCGCCTCGTCGTCGACGGCCCCGCTGAAGAAGTCCGAGACGCTCCGCACGCGCTCGGCGTCCACGTCTCGGGCGACGACCTCCGCGGATACTATCTCCTGTTCCCGCGCCCCGTCGAAGAGGCCGGGCACGTCCGCCGCCACCTCGCCGAGCGGCGAGGCTGGGTGCGACAGCGCCGCGACGTCGTCGGCGAACGCGTCGGCGTCGTCTGCCTCGCCCGCCCGCCGGTAGTACTCCCTGACGACCGTCACCGGGCCCTCGGGCTCGCCGGGCCACACGACGCGCCACTCGCCGTCGTCGGTCGCGACGAGCCACTCCAGTTCGAACTCGCCGCCGTCGCCGCCGACGACGGTCGCCGAGACGACCGCGTTCTCCGCCGCGATCGCCTCGAGTTCCGCGTCGCTCAGCGAGGCCGCGAGGAACCCGGATATCGAGCGGATCCGGGCCGCCGAGACGTCCTCCTCGACGACCGCGGCCTCGGAGAGCTCCTGTCTCACGGTGGCGTCGAACGCCATCGGCACGTCCTCGGCGACCCGCGAGAGCGGGGACGCGCCGTGCGCGAGCTCGGCGACGTCGTCCGCGAACGCCTCGCTGTCCTCGCTCGCGCTCGCCCGCCGGTAGTAGGCCTCGACGGCCGCCGTCGGTCCGGCGGCGTCGTCGGCGGTGGAGGACCGTCCGGCCGCGAGCGCGAGGACCGTTGCGCCGCCCACGGAGAGGAACGACCGTCGTTCCATGGGCGTGTGGGAGGGAATGTCAAATAAAAATTCTTTTCCCAATTTCCCCCCGAAACGGCCCCAAGACGCCGCTCAGTCGTCGTCGAGCTCCGCCTCGACCGTGATCTCGACGTCGAGCGGCGCGGGGAGCCGCGACACCTCGACGCAGGTCCGCGCCGGGTACGGCTCCGAGAGGAACGACCGGTACGCCTCGTTCACCGCGTCGTAGTCGTCCATGTCCGTGAGGTAGACGGTCGCCGACACGATCGCGTCCGGGCTCGTCCCGGCCGCCGCCAGGATCGCGGCGACGTTCTCCAGCGTCTGGGTCGTCTGTTCGGCGACCGACTCGGGGGCCTCGCCGGTGTCGGGGTCCACGCCGGTCTTCCCGGAGACGTGGACCGTGTCGCCGGAGACGATCCCCTGTGAGTACGGGCCGAGCGCCTCGGGCACGTCGTCGGTCGTGATCTCTCGCATGGCCGGAGCGACGACGCGCCGCGGCATCAAGCTGCGGGTCGCGGAGGTCGCCCCCGGCCGCTCCGGGCTCGGACGGGCGGTCGGGTTCCGTCTCGACCCTCGCTTCGCCTCAGTCGTCGTCCGCGACCGCTGGCTTCCGACGGTCGTCGCGCGGGCCGTCGAGGTCGACCTTCGGGAGCATGTCCCGGAGGTAGCGCCCGGTGTGCGAGGCGTCCACGTGGGCGATCTCCTCGGGCGTGCCGTCCGCGACCAGCTTGCCGCCGCCGTCGCCGCCCTCGGGGCCGAGGTCGATCACGTGGTCGGCGTTCTTCACGAGGTCGAGCTCGTGCTCGATGACGACGACGGTGTTGCCGGCGTCGACCAGGCGGTGGAGCACGTCGATCAGCTTGCGCTCGTCCTCCTTGTGGAGCCCCGTCGTCGGCTCGTCGAGGAGGTACAGCGTGTCGCCGGTGGCGCGCTTGCCCAGCTCCTCGGCGAGCTTCACGCGCTGGGCCTCGCCGCCCGAGAGCGTGGTCGAGGGCTGGCCCAGCTCCATGTAGCCGAGCCCCACGTCCTTCAGGAGCTTCAGCCGGCGTTCGAGCCCGCGGTGGCTCTCGAAGAACTCGTGGGCCTCCGCGACGCTCATGTCGAGCACGTCGGCGATGGTCTTCCCCTTGTACTCCACGTCGAGCGTCTCGTCGTTGTAGCGGGCGCCGCCGCACTCCTCGCAGGGGACGTACACGTCCGACAGGAAGTTCATCTCGATCTTGACGGTGCCCTGCCCGCCGCACTCCTCGCAGCGCCCGCCCTTCACGTTGAACGAGAAGCGCCCCTTCTCGTAGCCGCGGCGCTTCGCGAGCTTCGTCTCCGCGAACAGCTCGCGGACGTGGTCGAACACGTCGGTGTACGTGGCGGGGTTCGAGCGCGGCGTCCGCCCGATCGGCGACTGGTCGATGAGCCGCACCGTCTCGACCTCGTCGAGCCCCTCGATCGCGTCGTGTGTGCCGGGGTCGACCGAGGTGTTGTCGTTCATCTCGCGGGCGAGCCCCTTGTAGAGGATGTCGTTGACGAGCGTCGACTTCCCGGACCCGGAGACGCCGGTGACCGTCGTCAGCGTGCCGAGCGGGATCGGCACGTCGAGGTCCTTCAGGTTGTGCTGGCGGGCGCCCCGCACCACGAGCTCGCCCTCGGGCTCGCGCCGCTCGTCGGGCACCGGAATCGACTTCCGGCCCGCGAGGTAATCGGCGGTCACCGACTCGTCGGCGGCGACGACCTCGTCGAAGTCGCCCTGCGCGACGACCTCGCCGCCGCGCTTGCCCGGCCCGGGGCCCATGTCGATGATCTCGTCGGCGCGCCGCATCGTCTCCTCGTCGTGCTCGACGACGAGGAGGGTGTTCCCCAGGTCGCGGAGGCCTTCGAGGGTGTCGAGCAGCCGGTCGTTGTCGCGCTGGTGGAGCCCGATGGAGGGCTCGTCTAAGACGTACAGCACGCCGACGAGCCCCGACCCGACCTGCGTCGCGAGCCGGATACGCTGGCTCTCGCCGCCCGACAGCGTCGACGCCTCGCGGTCGAGGGTGAGGTACTCCAGGCCGACCTCCTCCATGAACCCGAGGCGCGCGCGGATCTCCTTGAGGATCTCCTCGGCGATGGTCGTCTCGCGCTCGGTCAGCTCGGCCTCCATCCCCTCGAAGTGCTCGCGGGCCTCGGCGATCGACAGCTCGTTGACCTCGGTGATCGACGTGCCCGCGACGAGGACGTGCCGCGACTGCTCTTTCAGGCGGGTCCCCTCGCACTCGGGACAGGTCGTCACGGCCATGTACTCCTCGATGTGGTCGCGGGCGCGCTCGGAGTCGGTCTCGACGTGGCGGCGCTCCAAGTTCGGGATGACGCCCTCGAACCGCTCGGTCTTCTCGCGGGTGCCGTTCTTCGTCGTCCACTCGAAGTGGACCAGGTCGTCGGTCCCGTAGAGGAACTGCCGCCGGATCTCCTCGTCGAGCTCCTCGAACGGCGTGTCGAGGTCGACGCCGAAGTGGTCGGCGACGTTGTCGAGCTGGCGCGAGTAGTAGGTGCGGTCGTAGCTCCACGGCTCGAACACGTGCTTCAGCGGCTTCGACGGGTCCTCGATCACGAGGTCCTCGTCGACCTCCTTCGTCGAGCCGATCCCCTCGCACTCGGGGCAGGCGCCGTAGGGGCTGTTGAAGGAGAACGAGCGCGTCTCGATCGCGGAGAACTGCACGTCGGAGTTGGGGTTGCCCAGCTCCTCGGAGAACTCCACGACGAGCCGGTCGTCGCCGTCGGCGTCGGCCGCGAGCGACCCCGTCGAGCGCGCGTTCGACGCGAACGGCACGTCCTCGGGCGGGTCGGGGACGATCAGCTTGAGGACGCCCCCGGCCTCTTCGAGGGCGGTCTCGACGGAGTCGGTGATCCGCGAGCGGGCGTCCGGCGAGACGGTGACGCGGTCGACGATCACGTCGATCGTGTGGTCGTAGTTCTCGTCGAGGTCGGGGTCGTCGAGCGTGAGGTCGACCGGCTCGCCGTCGACCTCGACGCGGCTGTACCCGTCCGAGACGAGCTCCTCGAACAGGTCCTCGAACGCGCCCTTCTGGTCGCGGACGACGGGCGCGGCGATCTTCGCGCGGGTGTCCTCTGGGAGGTCGAGGATCTGGTTCACCATGTCCTGGGCGGACTGCTCGCCGACCTCCTCGCCGGTGACCGGGTCGTACTGCGTGCCGATCCGGGCGTACAGCAGGCGGAGGTAGTCGTGGAGCTCCGTGACGGTCCCCACCGTCGACCGGGGGTTGTTCGCGGCGTTCTTCTGGTCGATGGAGATGGCCGGCGAGAGCCCCTCGACGGACTCCACCTGCGGTTTGTCCATCTGCCCGAGGAAGTTGCGGGCGTACGCGGACAGCGACTCGATGTAGCGCCGCTGCCCCTCGGCATAGACGGTGTCGAACGCGAGCGACGACTTCCCCGAGCCCGAGAGCCCGGTGACGACGGTGAACTCCTCGCGCGGGATCCGGACGTCGAGGTCCTTGAGGTTGTGTTCCTCGGCGCCGCGGACCTCGATGTAGTCCTTGCTCATTTCTATGCTGCCGTTGCGGGCGCGCGCGGGAATAGTCGTCGGTCGCGGGGGCCTCGCGAGGCCGTTGCCGCCGGCGCCCGCGCCGAGCGCGCGGGCCTCACTCCCCGATGAACTCCGCGGGCGGCGAGAGGTCGCGGCGCCCGCCGAAGGTGACGAGGAAGAGGACGCCGACGCCGACGCCGTACGCCAGCATCAGCGGGATCGTCGCGAGGAACATCGTGATCACGTCGGCGGGGGTGAACACCGCCGCGGCCAGCATGATCCCGATCGTCACCTCGCGCCAGCGCTCCCGGAACACGCGGTACGGGACGCCCGCGTTGTTGAGCAGCACCATCGCGATGGGGATGTCCGCGAGGAAGCCGATCCCGATCGTGGTGTAGATGACGAGCCAGAGGAAGTCGCTCACCTGGTAGGTGATGACCATGTCGGCGAGGCGCGCGTCCGTGACGAGCCAGCCGATGATGCCGGGCGCGATGGTCGTGTACCCGAGCGCGAAGCCGCCGATCATCCCGGCGCCGAGCGCGCCCGCCCAGAGGTACACCTGGTAGATCCGCCCGGCGACGAAGCCGCGCTCGCGGAGCGCGGGCCACGCGTAGTAGAGGGCGACCGGGAACGCGGCGAAGATGCCGAGCATCACCGAGAACTTCACCATGAAGATGAGCGCCTCGACCGGGTGGAGCGTGATGATGTTGATCCCGCCCTCCACCTCCGCCGGCACGCGCCGTTCGAGGTCGCCGCGGACGGTGCCGAGGCCGCCGAGGTACAGCCACGTGAACGCGGCCGCCATCACGGCGCCGAACACCGCGACGATCCGGAACGACCGCGTGCGCAGCGAGTCGAAGATGAACTTGAGGTCCTTGTAGTAGCCGCCGATGTCGTCCTCGGCTTCCTCCTCGTTGCCGTCGGTGAGCTCGGCGAAGAACGTCGAGCCGGCGCGCGAGGTCCGGTTCTGGACGGAGCCGACGAGGCCGCCCCCGCCGCCGTCACCGGAGCCCCCACCGCTCGTGCCCGCGGCGTCGGCGTCGCTCGCGTCCGAATCGCCGTCGTCGTCGCTCCCTTCGTTCACCTCGTCGTAGCGGTCGAGGATCGCCTGCGCCTTCTCCGGGTCGTCGTCGTCGATCGCGGCCTGTGCCAGCGCGAGCGACTCCTCTTCGCCCATCTCGGCGAACGCGTCCGCGGGGGCCGCCCGCACGCCCGCGGCGTCAAGCTCGCCCACGTCGATCGCGGTCGGGTCGCCGTACTGCGCGCCCGCGCTCGTCGTGTCGAGGTCGGTGTACACCGCCCACAGCGTCGCGACGGCCGCGAACGCGAGCGCCCAGAGGGCGGCGTAGATCCAGAGCGCCGTCGCGGGGTCGAGGCCGAGCCCCTCGCCCGGCGCGAGGAAGCGGCGGGTGCTCCCCGCGAGCCGCAGGAGGTCGTTGACCGCGGTCCGGCCGCCGTACTCGTAGAAGCCGTACACGAACGCGCCGCCGAGGACGGTCGCGCCCCCGACGACGTTCCAGTGGTCGCGGACCGCGCCGAGCACGTGGATGCGGTCGGAGCTCCGCTTGGCCGTGACGACGAGCTTCGCGAGGTAGAGGCTGAACCCGTACAGCGCGACCAGCGGGAACGCCCACAGGAGCTGCGTGAACGGGTCCGGCGGGGAGAAGACGGCGCCGAACACGAAGATGGCGACGACCGCGTAGCGCCACTTGTCGCGGAACGTCTCGTACGGGACGATCTCCGCGTACGACAGCCCGGTGATGAGGAGGGGCATCTGTCCGGCGAGCCCGAAGGACAGCGAGAGGAAGACGATGAACTCCGTCCACATCACGATCCCGTAGGTGGGCTGGATGTCGGCCTCCAGGCCGAACTCGGCCAGGAAGCCGAACATCAGCGGGAAGAAGGCGAAGACGCCGTAGGCGACGCCGGCGGAGAACAGCACGGCGCCGAGCAGCCCGATCCCGGCGAGCTTCCAGCGGGCGATCGGCGACTGCGGCCACATCCCCCGGGCGCGGAGCTCGTCGCGGGTGACGTAGATCAGCGGCGGGATCGCGGTGATCGCGCCCACGATCAGCCCGATCTTCGCCTGGAGGAGGATCACCTCGAACGGGGTCGTCGCGATGATGTCGGCCTCCTCGGCGACCGCGGCGCTCATGTTCGACTCCGTCACCTCGCGGAGCCGGTCCCAGATGTACGTGCGGAGCGCCCAGAACGTCGCGAGGAAGCCGATGAGGAAGACGACGAACACCTTCTGGAGGTCCTTCTGGATCGACCGAAGGAACGCCTTCGCCGTCTCTTGGCCCTCCGCGATCGACCGTTGGGTGTCCTCGTCGAGGGCGCTCGCCATACGGAGGGCGAGGGCCGTCGCCGTTATCAACCTTTTCGACCGCGGGCGCCGCCGCCGGCGCCGTTCCGGGACGGCCCGCGGGACGACGCCGATCGGTCCCGCCCGGCGCCGCTATCCGAAAAGGTTGATAACCGCCCGGTCGCGTAGGGAAACTGAATGGACGACTCGGACCGGTCGCGCGACGACGACTCGGCCGCCGCTGACGGGTCGACCGACGAGGCCGAACCCGAGAGCGACGGCGCCGTCGACGACGGGTCCGAGACCGACGCGGAGCCGTCCGCGGGCGTCGAGTCCGAGGTGACCGCCGAGGTCGAGCCCGAGGTCGGGTCGACCGACGGCGACGACGACGACTCCCCGGCGGGAGAGACGGACGACGACGACGAGTCCCCGGAGACGCTCTCGGACCCGGACGAGGTCGTCGAGGCCGAGGACGCCGGTCGGTCGGCCGCGCTCGACGACGGTGACGAGGCAGACGAGGAGTCGTTCGACGCCGAGGCGTCGACGGACGACGAGACGGCAGACGACGGGACGCCGGACGGCGACGTGTCGGCGGACGACGCGACGGCAGACGACGCGACGGCGGACGACGCCGCGGCCGCCGGCGACGGCGGCACCCCGGCGACGACCGCCGACGCCGCGGACCCCGCCACCGCCGGCCTGCCGACGACCGAGGACGACGAGCCGTTCGACGGGATCGAGGGCCCCGAGACGGACGAGGAGATGCCGCTCGCCGTGCACATCGAGGAGATGATGCGCCGGCTGGCGGTCGTGTTCCTCATCGGCGGGCTCGCGACGCTCGTCGTCGTCACCGAGTCGACGGAGCTCATCAACTACTTCTGGAGCTACCACATCCCGGCGCCGATGGAGAACCGCCCGCGGCTGTACGGCCCGCTCGAACTCCCGCTCACGCGGCTGAAGGTGGCCGGCCTCGCGGGCGTCGTGGTCGGGCTCCCGGCGTTCGTCTACGAGACGTACCGGTTCATGCGGCCGGGGCTCTACCAGACGGAGCGGCGCTACTACCTCGCGGCGGTGCCGACGAGCCTCATCCTGGGCGGGATCGGGATCGCGTTCGCGCACTTCCTCGTGTTGCCTGCGATCTTCTCGTATTTCACCACCTACACCTCCGACGCGGCGACGATCGCCTTCGGGCTCGCGGAGACGTTCAACCTGATCGTCATCATGCTCGCGTTCATGGCGATCGTCTTCCAGATCCCGCTTTTCATCATGCTCGCGATCATGATGAACCTCGTCACCCGGCAGTGGCTGGAGGCGAAGCGGCTGATCTTCTGGGGGACGTTCCTCGGGATCGCGTTCCTGTTCAGCCCCGACCCGACCGGGATGGCGCCGATCATCGTGACGCTGACGATGATCGCCTTATTCGAGGGAACGCTCGCGATACTGCGCTGGACCGGGAACTAGGTCCGGGCGGTGTCGCTCGTTTGGCTCCGTTGAACCCCTCAGTAGCCGATGTGTTTTCGGAGCCGTGCCGAACGCCACGCGCGAATCCTGTAATTCCGTGACGGATCTGTGCCTCAGTCGTCTCTCTTCCCGGCGGCGCTGGAGACTAGCTCGGCTGGATTCCCCGCCGGAGTGCCGTCGTCGGTGTCACCGGAGAGATGCGTATGTTTGAACCCGGTCGGATACTTGAGTCCGTACCCCACGGCGCGGTCAACGCCGATGTGAGCAGCCCAGACGAGCGCGATCAAGGTGAGCGGCGTCACGGTGAACCACACCCCAACCACTCCAAGCGCGGCCGGGGCGAGATAGGTGTGGAACACGTTGTAGACCGTACTGCCGACCCGAGCGCCTCCAAGGTACGCCAGCATCGAGACGTCAGGCGCAAGCGCAAGAACGACGAACAGCCAAATCGGGCCACCGATCGTGAAATACGTCGCGGTCGCCACGGCGGCGAGGCCAGCCCCCTCCAGTCGAAGAATCTGTATCGGTTGCATAACCAAGGGACGCTGACCAAGCGGAAATACTCGTAGTGAGACGGTGTAGCATCGCCGGACGGACGTCTCTGCGAGTTACTCGCGGTTGCGAGTCGACGCAGGGAGACAGGCAGCCGCGATCGGAGCGAGAAACTACGTCGGCCGTCGCTCGGTTGCCAACGTGTCGATGTCACCGACCGCGGGGAGCCGTCGAAGCGCGGGGACACTGGCGAGATAGATAGCCAGTAGCAGGAACGCGACACCGGCGACCGTTATCACGGCCACCGGCCCGACAAAGGAAGCGGCGGCACCTCCCGCGAGAGCTCCGAAGGGCGTCGATACCGCCGAGGCGCTCCCCAGTACGGCCGTTACCCGACCCAGTAGCGTCTCGGGGACCACGGCCTGGACGACCGAGACGATCAGGACGTTCGTCACGCCAACCGGGACGAACGCAATGACGAACAGAGCGACAGTGACGGGCAGCCGGCCGGCCGCGACGGCGCCGAGCCACGCGGCGCCGGACAGCAGGAACGCCGCGATCGACAACCGGCCGAAGGCCAGTCCGGCCAGCGATGAGGCGGCCAGCGACCCGACCAGGATACCCACGGCCAGCGCCGCCATCAGGTACCCGTACCCGTCGACGCCCCCGACGTGAGCCGCGTACGACGGGAGTATCGCGACGGTCCCTCCGAGGGCGAAGTTGATCACAACGCTTCCGAGGAGCATCGGGACGAGGAACGTCCCCCGGAGGTAGGCGATGCCCTCCTCGAGGTCAGCGAGGTACCCGGACGCACCGCCGTTTCCGTCGGATGCGGCAGCGTCGGGGGACCCGTGCGCGGCTGTCTCCTCGCGTTCCGGGACAGCTTCCTCCGGCACCCGTCCGCCGTCGGGAGTCGGCTCGACGCCCCGGGTCGGCGCCTCGGCAGGTGTCTCAGACTCGGGGCCGCGATCAACGCTCGTGTCGTCGGCCCGCGGCACCGAGAGCGTCGAAAAGAGGGCAGCAGCCAGCGCGAAGGTCACCGCGTCGAGGGTGAACAGCGCCACGGCACCGACGACCACGACGAGCACGCCGGCCAACGCGTTGAACACGGCGTCGACACCTTGGTAAGCGAGCGCGAAGAGCGAGTTCGCGGCCACGAGCTCGTCCGTGTCGACGATACGGGGGATTGCGGCGGTCTGTGCGGGGTAGACCAGTTGATTGAGCAGCGCAAGCGACGGCATCACCGCGAGCACCACCCACACCGAGAGGTGACCCGTCAGATGAGCCGCAGGGACTGACAGGACGAGCAGCCCCTGTAGGAGTTGCGTAGCGACCAGCAGGCGCCGGAGCGGCCACCGGTCGACCAGCGGACCGAACAGGAACTGGAGTCCCGCGGGTGCGAGCGTCAAGAAGCCCGCCAGCCCGGTGTAGAGCTCGTTGCCGGTCAGGTCCCAGACCAGCCACATCGCAGCGACGAAGTAGAGGCTGTCACCGGCATTGGTGACTAAGCGACCGGCGAACAGGCGCCGGAAATCGGGGTTGTTGAGGAGCGTTCTCATGAGCGAGTGGACGCTGAAGCGCGTGATAAGCGGGCCCAGAAGGGTCGTTCTGTAGGGCTCTTGACCGGAACTCCGCCGGCTACAGGTCCGCGCCCCGACCCAACGAGGCGATGCTTTTCAGGCAGACACGGTAGCGTCGCCGCCCGAGCATCGCGGGACCGCTCCGTGTGGCGTTCAGCGCTCATCCACTCCGGTTCCGCCACGTCGCCACGGACTCGAGAGGTGCCGGAGGCGCTACGCTATCGCACACAGAACGCGTCTTCTGCGAGCCGCTATATCACCTTACGGCGATCCATCGGACGATGAACGCAATCGAACTGAGTAACGTAACGAAGCGGTACGGCGACGTGACCGCACTCGACGACGTGACCCTCTCCGTGGCGGAGGGCGAGATATTCGGCTTCCTCGGCCCCAACGGCGCCGGGAAGTCGACGACCATCGACATCCTGCTCGACTTCGTGCGCCCGACGGCCGGCTCGGCGTCGGTCCTCGGACGCGACGTCCAAGCCGACTCGCTGGCGGTCCGGCAGCGGGTCGGGGTGCTCCCGGACGGGTATCACCTGTACGACCGGTTGACCGCGCGCCAGCACCTCGAGTTCGCGGTCGACTCGAAGGAAGCGGACGACGACATCGGTGCCGTTCTCGAACGCGTGGGCCTCGCTGACGCCGCCGACCGGACGGCCGGTGGGTTCTCGAAGGGCATGAAACAGCGCCTCGTCCTCGCGATGGCGCTGGTCGGCGAGCCCGATGTCCTCATCCTCGACGAGCCGACGACGGGGCTGGACCCGAACGGCGCGCGCCGGATGCGCGAGATCATCCGCGAGGAGCGAGACCGCGGCGCGACGGTGTTCTTCTCGTCGCACATCCTCGAACAGGTCGAGGCGGTCTGTGATCGCGTCGGCATCCTCCGCGACGGTCGCATCGTCGCGGTCGACACCATCGACGCGCTGCGCGGTGCGCTGGACAGCGAGGCCCGGCTCACCCTCGCCGTCGAGCCGATGGGCGACGAAGTCATCGCTGCCATCGCGGCGGTCGAGGGCGTCTCCAGCGTCCGTGACGACGGCGACGAGCGGCTGTCGGTCGCCTGCGAGGAAGCCGCGAAGACGGCGGTCCTCGCTGCCGTCGAGGCTACCGGGGCTCGCCTACTCGACTTCGACACGGAGGACGTGTCGCTGGAGGAGCTGTTCGCCGCCTACACCCAGGACGCGCCGGACGCGTCCGCGGAGACGGCTGCGGACACGCCGGCAGTCGACGACGAGGCGACGGAGGTGCGCGCATGAGCTGGGTCGTCGTCGCGCGGAAGGACTTCCAGGACGCGCGCCTCTCCCGGGGCCTCTGGGCCGTCACGGGTCTTTTCGTCCTCATGTCGGTCGGCTTCGCGGTGCTGTACGGCACGGTTCCAGCGGTGAGTCAGGATATCGGCGAGGTGAGCACGCTGGGGTTCCTCACGCTGCTCATCGGCGCCGTGACGTTGTTCGTCTCCATCGCGGCCATCGTCGTTGGCGCCGGTGCCATCGCCGGCGAGCGCGCCAGCGGGTCGGGCAAGCTCCTCTTGGGCTTCCCCCACAGCCGCGCGGACGTGGTCCTCGGCAAGCTCGTCGGTCGGACTGCCGTCCTCGGCGCGGCCATCGTGGTCGGCCTGACGATCACGCTCGTCGTGGCGCTGGCTCTGTTCGACTCGTTCGCCCCCGTCGACTACGCCGTCTTCACGGCGATGACGCTCGTGCTCGCGCTGGTGTACATCGGCGTCATGGTCGCCATCTCTGCCACGACGGGGAGCGGCGGCCGCGCCATGGCCTTCGGCATCGGCGCCTTCGTCGTCCTCGAGATCCTCGCAGACATCGTCCCGCTGGCGGCGCTCTTCGTCGTCAACGGCTTCTCGGTGCCCTCCGGCGGCGCCGCGGTTCCGGCCTGGGTGGCGTTCCTGAACGTCATCACGCCGAGCACGGCGTACACGAACGCTCTGGGGTGGTTCCTCGGGGACGGCTCCGCGACCGCGGCGGCGTTGGGCGCACAGCTCGCGGGGCCGGTCCCGTTCTACCTGACCGGCTGGGCCAGCATGGCGGTCCTCGCGGCGTGGCTCGTCGTCCCACTGGCACTGGGCTACCGCCGGTTCGCCCGCGCCGACCTCTGAACCGGGCCTCGGATCGGGCCCGGCCGCAGTGCGACTTCCTTTCACGCCGACACGAAGATATACTACGACATCGATTAGTGCCACATGAGCAACGAGTACGACCCCGGAAGCGGCGCCATCAGCGTCGAGGGGCGGTCTCCCGGGGCGGTCTTCGGGCTGCTGGGCGACGAGAGTCGCCTCCAAATCCTCCAAGCCCTCGGTGAGACGCCCGATGAGCCCGTTCCGTTCGCCGAACTACATCGCCGGTCGGGGGTGGACGACAGCGGCCGGTTCAACTACCACCTGGGGAAGCTGCGCGGGACCTTCGTCCGCCGGACCGACGACGGGTACGAGCTGACATACGCCGGCCGGCAGGTCATCGGCGCGATATACGCCGGCCTCTACACCGCCAACGCGACCGTCGAGGCCATCCCCGTCGAGGGGAGCTGCCCCGTCTGTGGAGGTGGCCTCGTCGCGGAGTACGCCGAGGAGACCGCGACCGTCGACTGTACCGCATGCGAGGACTTCCACAACGACTTCGGGTTCCCGCCGGGCAGCCTCGACCAGTTCGAGCCCGAGGAGCTCCCGCTCGCCTTCGACCGGTGGATGTGCCACGTTATCCGCGGCGTCATCGACGGGTTCTGTTACACCTGTGCCGGCCGGATGGACGGCCGGCTGGTGGTCGACGACGCGGACGAGGGGATAGGCGGATTGCCCGCCCACGCGGAGTTCGAATGCGACCGCTGCGGCAGCACCGCCACCACCTCCGGCGGTGCCCCGATGCTGTACCACCCGGCGGTCGCGGGGTTCCTCTACGACCACGGCTTCGAAAACGGTCGGACGCCGACGTGGGAGCTCGGCGCAGTCGGACTCCCGACCGGGGAACTCCTCTCCGAATCGCCGCCCCGGATGAGGGTCCAACTGGAACACGACGGCGAACGGGTCGTTACGACGCTGGAAGACGACATGAGCATCAGCAGCGTCGAGCGGATCACGGTCGGGTGAGTACCGGCTCGCGGACCACGGCCGGTGAGCGGAATCAACTGAACGGCGTCGAGCGTGTCGCCATCGGGTAGGGCGTCGATCCGAGCGGGACACTCGCTATCGTACAGAAGCGGCCTTCTGGGCCCGGTTAAGTCGTCTTCCAGCTTCTACACTGCTGATGAACACGACGACAAATCGAAATGGCGGGATGAGCCGACGAGCGTTTCTGGGCGCGGGCGCGGTCGTGGCCGCCACGTCTCTCGCGGGCTGTACTGCCCGAGGCCTCGGGACCGGCGAAACGACCGACCGCCGCGAGTGGACGTTCGCCCCGGGAGCCGTCACGGAATTACGCGTGGCCAGCGACGTCGGGTCCGTGACCGTCGCCGGTCGGTCAACCGACGCCGTCGAGGTGGGCGCAACGAAGCGGTCGTGGAACGGGCAGCGCGGCCTTGACGCGCTCGCGGTCGACGCCGACCTAGTGGACGGGGTCCTCACGGTCGTCTCGACGGCCGACACCGGGCGGATCAGGACCGACCAGACGCCTCGCGTGGACCTCACGATCGGCGTACCGGCTGGCGCCGAGGGGCCGGCTGTCACCCGGGTCACCACCGACTTCGGCGAGGTGACTCTGACCGACACGCGCGGTGACGCCCGCATCCAGACGGTCGCCGGGGCTATCGTCGCGAGCGGGGTGGACGGCTACCTCTCGCTTCGCTCGACTGCCGGCCACATCGAGGCCGCGTCCGTGACCGGACTCGACGACGTGC
This sequence comes from Halorubrum sp. Atlit-8R, assembly GCF_003666025.1. Classification (NCBI taxonomy): domain Archaea; kingdom Methanobacteriati; phylum Methanobacteriota; class Halobacteria; order Halobacteriales; family Haloferacaceae; genus Halorubrum; species Halorubrum sp. Atlit-8R. The sequence goes on along the minus strand of NZ_QPLV01000003.1, from coordinate 340,538 downwards.
GAACCGAAATTGGCCGCGTGAAGGTCGAAGTGCTGGGCGTGCGCCGTGATACCGCTATTCGCTCCGAGGTGGGTGACGTCGTGGTGGGTGTGGCTGCCGACCTCGACCTCGACGTACTGGCCGAGGCCGACGGGCGGGTGTCCTCGGACCTTGAGCTGTCGGACCAGCGGTCTCGCCGCAACCGCGTGGCCGGCCGTCTCAACGACGGTGGCCACCGACTTCACGCTGCCAGCGATTTCGGCCGCGTCGACCTGCGACGCATGGATCGCTGATCGAGACGCCTGACCGTGAAGCGAGACGAATTGTGCCACCCTGATCGCCCCACGCTCGACTGTTCACCGAGGGACAGGAAATTAGAGATCACCCGGCCTCCCCGCTCTCTGAGTCCGTCAGCCAGTCACGAACAGCTGCTGGGCGGCTTGTCGCTTCCGAACAGCTGCTGGGCGGCTTGTCGCTTCCGTGCTGAACAGCGGGCGCGAACCCCTCGCCCCGTCCGTTTTGCCATCGGCAGACGCTATCGACGGAATGCTACCACGCATCACTGCTAATTAATCTCCTCAGCGCCCGTCTGAGTACCTGTATGGGCATGAAAGTTCTCGTAGCCGGCGCGACTGGCACACAGGGCGGCAGCGTTGTTGACCACCTCCTCTCGGGCGAGTTCGGTGAGTACGACGTGTACGGTCTGACCCGCACCGCCGACAGCGAGGCGGCCCGGGCGCTCGAATCGGCCGGCGTGACCGTTCTCGAAGGGGACCTCACCGACGCCGAGCGCATGCGCGAGTGCTGTGCGGGAATGGACGCCGTCTTCTGCGTGACGACGTTCTTCGAAGCCGGGACCGACGCGGAGAAAGCGCAGGGCGTCACCCTCGCGGAAGCCGCGGCGGACGCCGGCGTCGAGCGCCTCGTCTACTCCTCGGTCGGGAGCGCGGACGAGGCTCCGCTGGCGCACTTCACGTCCAAGGCGGACGTCGAAGACCGGATCAAGGCGCTGAACTTCGAGTACACCATCATCCGGCCGGTCTTCTTCATGCAGAACTTCGCCCACTTCCACGGGGAGGAGCTCTCGGAGGGGACGCTCTCGATGCCGTTGTCCGGCGACAGGCCGCTCGCGATCGTCGACGCGACGGACATCGGCAAGACCGCCGCAATGGCGCTGGCCGACCCCGAGCGCTTCGTCGGGGAAACCATCGAACTCGCCGGCGACAACCGCACGCCCGTCGAACTGGCGGCGGCGCTCTCGGACATGCTCGGTCGCGAAATCACGCACGTCCGTCCCGAGATCGACGACTACCGCGCGATGGCCGGCGAGGAGATGGCCGAAATGTACACCTGGTTCGAGGAGGTCGGCTACGGGTCGAACCCGACGGCCGATGCGGAGGCGTACGGCATCGAACCGACCGAGTTTGCGTCGTACCTCTCGAACAGCGATGCGTTCCAACCGGTCTCGCCTGCGGCCTGACGTTCCCGCGTAGGCGTCGAGCGGTGCGTCGCTTTGGTCCACCCACTTTGAGGAATTCACCCTCCGTATCTCGCACGCCGATCCCACCAGTTGCCGAGGATTTCAACAGAGCCGTTCGTTCATAAGCAGCTAACCGGAGAGCGCCGGCGGACGCCTCCGAATTCCCAGCCGCTCGGTTATGAGCCGTTGTTAGAGTTCTGCGGCGAACTCCTCCAGAGCCCTAGCCGTTTTGAAGCCCATCCAGCCCGAAGACGTTCCCGCTCGCTTCGCTCGCGGCGTCCCTCGCTCGTGCGGTTCGCGCCGCGGTGCGGCGCTAACCAGCACACGCCGTCGTTACGCATTTGTCGGCGGCGGAGCGATCAGCCCGGTATGGTCCTCGGCCTCGTCGTTCCGGCCGCTATCTCGTTCGTGTTCGCCGCGGTCGCGGCGTACGTGGGCGCCCTCCGCGCGCTGGAGGTGTACTTCGACCCGAACCAGGACAGCGTCTTCCTCATGGACGACCGCGACCCGCCGCGGCGTCAGTGAGGCGACGGCCCCGCCGTCGCCCGTCACTCCCCGCCGAGCAGTTCGACGAGCAGCGCGTTCTGCGCGTGCATCCGGTTCTCCGCCTGGTCCCAGACGAGGGCGCGGTCGGACTCGAGCACGTCGTCGGTGATCTCCTCGCCGCGGTGCGCGGGCAGGCAGTGCATCACCGTCGCGTCGGTGCCGGCGAGCAGGTCGGCGTTCACCTGGAACCCGTCGAAGGCGGCGAGCTTCTCCTCGCGCACGTCCTCCTGGCCCATCGAGATCCACACGTCGGTGTACACCACGTCGGCGTCCTCGACGGCGGCCTCGGGGTCGGTCGTCGGCGTCACGTCCAGCCCGAACTCGGCGGCGCGGTCGAAGACGGAGGGGTTCATCCCGTAGTCGGCCGGGGTGGCCACCTCCACGTCGATGCCCGCCATCGCGGCGCCGACGACGAACGACTGCCCGACGTTGTTGCCGTCGCCGACCCACGCCACGGTGGCGTCCTCGCCGACCGTCTCGCGGATCGTGAGGAGGTCCGCGAGCGTCTGACAGGGGTGCGCCTCGTCGGTGAGCCCGTTGATCACGGGGCAGTCGGCGTACTCCGCGAGGGTCTCGACGTCCGCGTGGTCGAACAGGCGCGCCATCACGCCGTCGACGTACCGGCCGAGGACGCGCGCGGTGTCGCGCAGCGGCTCGCCGTGGCCCAGCTGGATGTCGTCGGGGCCGAGGAACATGGCGTGGCCGCCGAGCCGCGTCATCCCGGTCTCGAAGGAGACGCGGGTGCGCGTCGAGGGCTTCTCGAAGATCATCCCGAGCGTCGCGTCCGCCAGTCGGGGGTCGGTCTCGCCCGCCTTCATCGCGGCGGCGCGGTCGAGCAGGGCGTCCAGTTCGGCGGGCGTCACGTCGTCGATGTCGAGGAAGTCGTCGGTGGCGAGTGGCATCGTTGGGTGGTGTGGTGTCGTTGGAGACCGGTCGAGTTCGAAGGTCGCGGCGGTCGGTCAGCGTCGCTCGCGGCAGACCTCGGTCAGCACGGAGACGGCGCGGTCGAGGTCGGGCAGCGGGAGCCGCTCGTCGGGCGCGTGGTCGAGGTCGGAGTTCCCGGGGCCGTAGGTGACCATCGGGCAGTCCCACGCGGCCGCGAAGAGGTTCATGTCGCTCGTGCCGGTCTTCCGGAGCAGGCGCACGTCGCCGCCGGCGCCCCGGATCGCGACGCGGAACGCCCGCGCGAGGTCGGTCCGCGGGCTCTCCATCACCGGCGGCATCGGCTCGCCCCAGTGGACCGAGCCCGTGGTCAGCTCCGCCTCCGCCAGCTCGTGTATCTCGTCGACCGGCCGCGAGGGCGGGATCCGGAGCTGGACGTCCATCGTCGCCTCGACGGCGAGGCCGTCGTCGCTCAGCCCGCCGTCGACCGAGATGGGCTTCGTCGTCACCTGATCGAAGACGGCGGTCTCGGCGTCGTCGGGCGTGAACGTCTCCTCGACGCCGTGCCACCAGTCGATCGCGTGCTGGATCGCGTTCGGCTCCGGCCGCGAGGAGTGGCCCGACTCGCTGGTGTTCACGTACGTCCCCTCCAGCAGGCCGCGGTAGCCGAGGGTGATCCCCTGCCAGCCCGACGGCTCGCCGTTGATCACCGCCTCGGGCGCGTCGCGGTCGTCGATGAGGGCGCGCGCGCCGCCGGAGTCGACCTCCTCGCGGACGACGCCCGCGAACGAGACGCCCGTCTTCACCGCCGCGACCGCCATCGCGACGAGCGGGCCGGTCGCGTCGACCGCGCCGCGGCCCCACAGCACGGGGTCGCCGGGCTCGCCGACGCGCACGTCGGACGGCTCGGGGAGCTCGCCCTCGGGCGGCGCCGGCCGCACCTCGACCGGGATGTCGCCCGGGACGGTGTCGACGTGGGAGGTGAGGAGCACGGCGTCGTCCGCCGGCGCGCGGACGTTCCCGGCGTCGTCGATCCACGCCTCCCGGCCGTTCGCCTCGAAGAAGTCGACGAGCCGCTCGGCGGCCCGCTCCTCCTCGCCGGACGGCGAGGGGATCGAGACCATGTCGTACAGCAGCTTCCGGGCGGGCGTGTCGCAGGCCGCCGGGTAGCCGCCGCCGGCGACCACGTCGCCGCCCTCCTCGGACGCGGCGTCGGCTTCCCGTCCCTTTCCGGCCGCCATCAGCCGATCACCTCTTCGATCGCGTCGACGACCGCGTCGGCGTGCTCGCGCTCGATCGTCAGCGGCGGGAGCAGCCGCAGCACGGTGCGTCCCGCCGGCAGCGCGAGGACCTGGTGCTCGATCGCGAGGTCGCGCAGCAGCCGGTTCGAGCCGCGGCGCACCTCGATCCCGACCATCAGCCCGTCGCCGCGCACGTCGCGCACGTCGTCGCCGAGGCGGTCGCGGAGCTCGCCGCGGAGGTAGGAGCCCACCTCGTCGGCGTGCGCGGGCAGGTCCTCGCGCTCGATCACGTCGAGGGTGGCGCCCGCGGCCGCGGAGACGACGGGGCCGCCGGAGAACGTCGAGCCGTGGTCGCCGGCGTCCGCGGCGATCCAGTCGCGGCACAGCGTCGCGCCGATCGGGAGCCCGCTGCCGAGCCCCTTCGCGGTCGTGAGCACGTCCGGGACCACGTCGTGGTTCTCCGCGGCCCACATCGACCCGGTCCGGCCGAGCCCGGTCTGGATCTCGTCGAGGATCATCGCGGCGCCGCTCGTCGCGGTCGCGACCCGGACGGCCTGGAGGTACTCGGTCGGGACGGGGTTGATCCCGCCCTCGCCCTGGAGCGGTTCCAGGATGACCGCGGCGGTGTCCTCGTCGACGGCCTCGCGCATCGCGTCGGCGTCGCCGTACTCGACGAACTCGACGCCGCCCGCGAGCGGGCCGAACCCCTCCTTGTACTTGTCCTTCCAGGTCGTCGCGAGCGTCCCCATCGTCCGGCCGTGGAACCCCTGCGTGGTCGCGACTATCTTCTCGCGGCCCGTCGCGTGCCGGGCGAACTTCAGCGCGGCCTCGTTCGCCTCCGTGCCGGAGTTACAGAGCCAGACGTTGTCGACGTCGACGGGCGCGACCTCGGCCAACTGCTCGTACAGCGCCGTCCGCGCCGCGTGCGGGTACGACGCCTGGACGTACATGAGCTCCTCCAGCTGGCTCGTCGCGGCGTCGACGACCTCGGGGTGGCAGTGGCCCACCGGCGTACAGGCGTAGCTGGCGCCGAAATCGAGGTACTCGGTGCCGTTCGCGTCCGTGAGGTGGACCCCGTCGCCCGAGGCGATCTCGATCGGCTTCTCCGAGAAGACGAAGCCGCTCACGCGGTCTCACCCCCTTCCTCGGCGGCCTCGCCGCCGTCGGCGTCGCCTTCCGCGCCGTCGCCGAGCGCGGACCGCTCGATGGCCGTCCCCTCGCCGCCGAGCGCGGCGACGACCGGGTCGCGGACGTTGGCGTCCGCGATCACGACGCGGCCGGCGCCGCCTTCGAGCGCCTCCCTCGCGGCCATCACCTTCTTGCCCATGAACCCCTCGGCGGCGTCCTCGACGGCCGCCAGATCCTCGGGCGTCGCGGCCGCGTCGATGCGGGTCTCGGGGTCGTCCGGGTCGGCGTACACGCCCGACACGTCGGTCAGGAGGACGAGGTCGGCGCCGAGCGCGCCGGCGACCGCCGCGGCCGCCCGGTCGGCGTCCGCGTTGACGGGGGTCACCTCGCCGTCGCCCTCGTCGCCCGCCATCGGCGGCGAGACGACGGGGGTGTAGCCGTCGTCGAGGAGGCCGGCGAGCAGGTCGGCGTTCACCGACTCGATCGTTCCGGAGTGGTCGCCGCGGCGGATCTTCCGCTTGCCGTCCTCGACGACGCGGACCGCCGACTTGCGGGGCCCGGAGAGGAGCCCGCCGTCGACGCCCGAGAGGCCGACCGCGTCGACCCCGGCCGAGCGGAACCGCGCCGTCAGCTCGGTGTTGAGCTTGCCCGCCATCGCCATGGAGAACGCCTCCATCGTCTCCGCGTCGGTGAAGCGGCCGGTGACGCCGGAGGCGGACTCGACGTACTCGGGCTCGATTCCGAGCCGTTCGAGCGTCTCGTCGACGACCGTCGAGCCGCCGTGGACGACGACGACCTCGCGGCCGTTCGCCGCCAGGTGCGCCACGTCGCCGACCGCGCCGGCGGGGTCGACCGCCTTCGCGCCGCCGACCTTCACGACGACCGGGGGATCGTCGGCGGCCGCGCCGCCGGTCCGCTCCCCGCTCATGGCGACCCCACCGGGTGGAGCCCGTCGAACTCGAGGCCGGCGGTCTCGGGCAGCCCGAGCGCGACGTTCGCCGCGTGGACCGCCTGGCCCGCCGAGCCCTTGGTCATGTTGTCGATGGCCGAGAAGACGACGACGCGCCGGTTCCCGGGGTCGAGCTCGAAGCCGACCTCGCCGTGGTTCGTCCCGGCGACCGACTTCGGCTCGGGGTAGCGGTAGACGCCGCCCCCGCCCGAGACGATCCGCATGAACGGCTCGTCGGCGTAGGCCTCGCGGTACGCGCCCCACAGGTCCCCCTTCGAGACCGGCTCGTCGGGGAATACGTGGCAGGTCGCGCTCGCGCCGCGCACCATGTCGACCGCGTGGACGGTGAACGAGACCGAGAGGCCGAGGAACGCCTCGATCTCGGCCTCGTGGCGGTGGCCGGTGGGCGCGTACGGGCGCACGACGCCCGAGCGCTCCGGGTGCGAGGAGGCCGCGCCCCCGCCGGCGCCGCCCTCCGAGGAGCCGACCTTCACGTCGACGACGACCTCGCCGGCGTCGGGGCCGAGCGCGCCGGCGTCGACGAGCGGCTTCAGCCCGAGGATCGTCGCGGTCGCGTTGCAGCCGCCGCCGGCGATCAGGTCCGCCCCGGGCAGGTTCTCGCGGTTCAGCTCCGGGAGCGCGTACTCGGCGCGCTCCAGGTACTCCGGCGACGCGTGGCCGTCGTACCACTCGTCGTAGGCGTCGGCCTCGGGGAGCCGGAAGTCGGCCGAGAGGTCGACGACCGTGTCGGCCGCCTCGAAGAACTCGTCGATCCGGCCCATCGAGACGCCGTGGGGCGTCGCCGCGAACAGCACGTCGACCGACGCCAGGTCGTCGGGGTCCGAGAAGCGCAGGTCGAGCCCGCGCAGGTTCGGGTGCGAGCGCCCGACGGTCATGTTGTCGGCCGACCGCGAGGTGGCCTGGACGACCTCGAAGCCCGGGTGGCCGGCGAGGATCCGCAGCAGCTCGCCGCCGGTGAAGCCGGTGCCGCCGACGACGCTCGCGGTGTACGTCTCCTCGGTCGCGTCGCCGCCGTCGGTCGCGCTCACGCGTCCACCCCCGCGACCGACCCCTCGGCGGACTCGACCGCCTTCGCCTCAAGCCAATCGACGACCCGCGCGGGGACGTCGACGTCGGTGGCCGAGTCGAGCGCCTTGAACTCGACGGTGTGGTTCACCTCGTGGACGGTGTAGTCCTCCGCGCCGCCCTCGGCGGGGTCGGCGTCCGCGTCGACGCCCACCTCCATCAGGTCGACGCCGAGCATGCCGCCGCCGACCGCGTCCGAGGCCCTCTCGACCAGTTCCGTCGCCCGCTCGTCGAGGTCGAACGACTCCGTCTCGCCGCCCTTCGCGGCGTTCGTGAGCCAGTGGTCCGAGGAGCGCGTCATCGCCGCGACCGGCTCGCCGTCGACCGCCAAGACGCGGACGTCGCGGCCGGGCTTGTCGACGAACTCCTGGACGTAGAACACCTTGTGCTCGTAGTGGCCGAGCGTCTCCTTGTGTTCCAGTATCGCCTCGGCGGCGTTGCGCGAGTCGATCTTCGCCATCAGCCGGCCCCACGAGCCGGTGACCGGCTTGAGGACGCACGGGTAGCCGAACTCCTCGATCGCTTCCAAGGCGGCGTCCTTCGTGAACGCCACCTCCGTCGCCGGGGTCGGCACGTCCGCCTCGGCGAGCGCGAGCGAGTTCTTCGCCTTGTCGGCGCAGACGTCGCCCGTCTCGGGGGAGTTCACCACCGGGACGCCGTAGCTGTCGAGGAAGCGGGTCGCGTACAGCGACCGGCTCGTCGACAGGCAGCGGTCGACGACGAGGTCGAGGTCGTCGACCGCGGCCGTCGTGGACTCTAACCCGAACCGCTCCGTCCGGACGTCGATCTTCTCGACCTCGTGGCCCCGGTCGCGGAGCTCGTTGAGGAGGAGCTTCTCGTCCCGCCGGATCCGGGAGTAGAGGATCCCTACGTGCATGTCGACCACTCGCGTGTCGCGGCCGTGGCGGTCGTCGCCATCTACTCGCCCCAGTCCTCCTCGAGCTCCGGTGCCTCCTCCAAGACGACCGGGTCGAGCGAGATGACCTCCAGTTCGGTCCCGGTGACCGGACTGTCGATGATCTCGCCGACCTCGACGTCGGCCGGGATCTCGATTTCCTCGCCCGTGATCGGGTCCTCCGCGGTCAGCGTGTCGGTGTCGCTCGTCATCGTGCCAGCATCTCCGCCGTGAACGGGCATAAAGGCTTCGAACTTGTAGGATAGTTTATACAAAACGGATCGGTCGCTAACGGGAACAGATCGGCGAAATACCGGCGTGTCGAGATCGAATGTCAGATCTCGGTAGTAAGTATGTCCCCCTACGGGGACGGTCGTCGGCGTCGGTCGGGTCGGTCCCGACCGAGCCGACGCGGACCTCGCGGGCGTCGCGGCTCAGACATAGCGGTCGACCTCCGCGTCCAGGGCCTCGCTCGCGTCGGCGAGCGCGTCGCGCTCGGCCGTCAGCGCGGCCTCGTCTCCCTCGATCCCCGCCTCGGCGTCGGCGAGCGCGTCGGCGACCGCCTCCGGGGCCGGTCCCCCGGCGGAGTCGCGGCTCGCGACGCTCTCGGCCGGGTCGAGCGCCGACTCCACGTCCTCGCGGCTCACGTACGCGGAGAGGGGCTCGCCCGTCACCTTTCGAGCGGCCTCGTCAACTTTTGCGGCCGCCGCGGCCGGCGAGTCGTCGTCCGCGACCGTCTCCGCCGCGGCCGCGACGATCTCGTGGGCCGTCCGGAAGGGGAGGCCGCCGGTCGCGAGCAGGTCGGCGACGCCCGTGGCCGTCGAGAACCCCTCCCCGGCGGCCGTCGCGAGCGCGGCCTCGTTCCACTCCGCGGTCGCGACCGCGCCCGCGGCGACCTCGGTCGCCTCCCGCACGTCGCCGGCGATCTCGAAGACGCTCGCGTGGGCGCGCTGGAGGTCGCGGTTGTAGGCGCGCGGGAGCCCCTTCAGCAGGCTCAGCGTGCCGGTCGCCTCGCCGATCGCGTCGCCCGCCACGCCGCGGGTCAGCTCCAGCGTGTCGGGGTTCTTCTTCTGGGGCATGATCGAGGAGGTGGAGGCGTACGCGTCGGCCAGCTCGACGACCCCCTTGTTCGAGAATATGATCAGGTCCTCCGCGAGCCCCGACAGCGTCGTCGCGAGCGTCGCGAGCGCGCTCGCCGACTCCGCGAGGAAGTCGCGCGCGGAGGCGGCGTCCATCGAGTTGCGGACCGTCCCGTCGAAGCCGAGCAGCGCGGCGGTGCGGTCGCGGTCGACGTCGAACGGCGTCCCGGCGAACGCGGCCGCGCCGAGCGGCGACCGGTTCACGCGGTCGTACGCGTCGAGCAGGCGCTCCGTGTCGCGCGCCAGCCCGCCCTCGTACGACAGCAGGTAGTGCCCGACCGTCGTCGGCTGCGCCGGCTGGAGGTGGGTGTACCCCGGCATCACCGTCTCCGCGTGCTCCTCGGCGACCTCGACGAGGGCCTCGCGGGCGGCGACGGTCGCCTCGGCGGCGTCGAGCAGGTCCTCGCGCAGCCGGTAGCGGATGCACGTCGCCACCTCGTCGTTGCGCGAGCGGGCGGTGTGCATCCGGCCGCCGTCGGGGCCGACCCGGTCGATGACCGCGGTCTCGATGGCCTCGTGGACGTCCTCGCCGCCGGGGAGTTCGCCGTGCCCGGCGGCCTCGACGTCGTCGAGCGCGCCGAGGATCTCGCCCGCGACCGCGTCGTCGACGATCCCCTGCTCCGCGAGCATGACCACGTGCGCGCGGTCGACCGCGAGGTCGGCCTCGAAGATGGCCGCGTCGGCCGCGAGGCTCGACAGGAACTCGCGGGCGGGGCCGCCGCTGAAGCGGTCGCGGCGGACGGCGGTGTCGCTCCCGCCGCCCGCTCTGCCGTCGGCGTCCGTCGCGGCGTCGGGATCGTCGTCGGTCATTCAGTTCTCAGTCTCGTCGGTCTCGGCCGTCTCGCCGCTTCCGTCCGTCGCGAGCTCGGGCTTCGAGACGCTCGCTTTCACGTCGTTCGCGAGGCGCTCCTGGAGGCCGTGGTACTTCGCGACGCCAGTCGCGTCGGACTGGGCGATGCCCGCCACGTCCTCGGTGTTGAACGAGGCCATCTCCTCGGAGTAGACGGCGTACTCGGAGTCGCGCGCGACGACGCGGCAGTCGCCGCCCGATACCTTCACCGTCGCCGTGCCGGTGACCACGTCCTGCGTCTCGTCGACGAAGGCGTTCAGCGCGTCGACGACGGGCGCGAACACGAGCCCCTCGTAGGCTTTCTCGGACCACTCCTGCTCGATCCCCTTCTTGAACGAGCGCTCGTTCTTCGTCAACACGAGGTCTTCGAGCGCCTGATGGGCGGTCAAGAGGACGGTCGCGGCCGGGTGCTCGTAGTTCTCGCGCACCTTCAGCCCGAGCATGCGGTCCTCCATCACGTCGGTGCGGCCGACGCCGTAGCCGCCGGCGTACTCGTTGAGGTGCTGGATGAGCGGGACCGGGTCCATCGCCTCGCCGTCGACCGCGACCGGGACGCCCTCCTCGAACGTCACCTCGATGGTGGTCTCGCCCTCGGGCTCCGCGGTCCACTCGTAGATGTCCTCCGGCGGCTCGTAGTCCGGGTTCTCCAGCTTGCCGCCCTCGACCGCGCGCGACCAGATGTTCTCGTCGATGGACCAGACGCCGCCGTCGCCGGCCTCGACGGGCAGGTCCTTCTCGGCGGCGTAGTCGATCTCCCACTCGCGGGTGAGGCCCAGCTCGCGCACGGGGGCGATCACTTCGAGGTCGGAGCCGCGCCAGACCGCCTCGAAGCGGAGCTGGTCGTTGCCCTTCCCCGTACAGCCGTGGGCGATGGCGTCACAGCCCTGCTCCTCGGCGACGCCGAGGATCGCCTCGGCGATGACCGGGCGCGCGAGGGCGGTGCCGAGCGGGTAGCCCTGGTAGCTGGCGTTCGCCTTCACCGCGTCGAAACACAGGTCCGCGAACTCCTCCTTCGCGTCGACGACGTGGATGTCGAGCCCCAGCGCCTCCGCGGTCTCTTCTGCCTCGTCGAACTCCTCGGTCGGCTGGCCGACGTCGACGTTGACGCCGATGACCTCGTCGTAGCCGTACTCCTCTTTCAGTAGCGGTACGCAGACCGTGGTGTCGAGTCCCCCGCTGAACGCGAGTGCAACGCTCGTCATTACCAGAGTACACCCGGCCTACACCCTTAAATTCAGCGGTTTTAATATTGTAAGAAAAAGGCGAAGCGGCCGCTCACGGAACGCGGAGTCGAGACTCTTCGGAACGGAGCGGCGCGAACGCGACGAGAGGTGAAGGTTACTGGCCCGAAGGGCCTCGTCGTCGCGCCGCGCCGGAGGCCGGTCGCGGCGGTCGGACGTCTCGTCGCGGTCGCAGGGCTCGTCGGCCTCGGAGAAGGGCGGCGTCGAGACGAGCCGCTGCGGTCATCACGTGTACGTACCCGATCTCCGGTATAAAACTGTTCCGCACCGCTCGACCGTCGCAAGGCTTGCCGGACCGGTTCCCGAGGGGGTCCGCCGGACTACAGCGCCTCGCGGTACGCCGCCAGCGTCTGCTCGACGTCCTCCTCGGTGTGCGCGTAGGCGGTGAACTGGCACTCGAACTGGTTCGCGGTGAGGAACACGCCGCGGTCTTTCATCTCCTGCCAGAACACGCGCTCCCAGCGGTCGGTCGCGGCGTCGGCCACGTCGGCGCCCGTCTTCGGGCAGGCGTCGTACCGGGCGCAGTCGGGGTCCTGCCGGCAGCCGCCCGCGCAGCAGGCGTCGACGTCGTCGGGCGCCTCGCGGGTGAACACCGTCTTGAACATCGAGTCGGTGCCGACGACGGTGTACTCCGGCGCACGCTCGGCGCAGATCTCGGCGATCCCCTCGCGGAGCTTCCGGCCGAGGCGGTTGACGTGCTCGTACACGTCGTTCTCGGCGGCGTACTCCAGGCCGGCCTTCCCGGCGGCCATCGTCACCGGATGCCCGGAGAAGGTGCCGGACTGGAACACCTCGCCGGCAGGGGTGAACCCCTCGATGATCTCCGCCTTCCCGCCGATGGCGCCGACGGGGAAGCCGCCGCCGATGATCTTGCCGAACGTCGTCACGTCGGGGGTGACGCCGAACTTCGACTGCGCGCAGCCGAGACCGCCCACCCGGAACCCGGTGATCACCTCGTCGAAGATCAAAAGCGAGCCGTGGTCGTCACAGAGGTCCCGCAGCGTCTCGTGGTAGCCGTCGATCGGCATGACGATGCCCATGTTAGCGAGAATCGGCTCCACGAGGACGGCGGCGATGTCGTCGCCGTGCTCCGCGAACACCTCCTTGGCCGCCGCCGGGTCGTTGAACGGGATCGGCAGGGTGTGCTCGGCGAACGACTCGGGGATCCCCGCCGTCGACGGGTGCGCGTCCCCCGGCGACCCCTCGACGAGCGTCGACTCCTGCGCGCCGTGGTAGCCGCCCTGCATCACGACGATCTTGTCGCGGTCGGTGTGGCCGCGGGCGAGCCGCACCGCCGACACCGTCGCCTCCGTGCCGGAGTTGACGAAGCGGATCGACTCCACGCTCGGGACGTGGCGGGCGACGAACTCCGCGTGTTCGACCTCGACCTCCGTGGGCGCGCCGTACATGGGCCCCTCCGCGACGTGGGACTGGACCGCCGCCTCGACCGGGTCCGGGAGGTCGTGGCCGTACAGCAGGGGGCCGTACCCCATCACCCAGTCGACGTAGCGGTTGCCGTCGGCGTCGATCACGTGGCCGCCGTCGCCGCGCTCGATGAAGAACGGATGCGGCATCGTCGCCCGGACGGAGGAGTTGACGCCGCCCGGCATGACCGACAGCGCGCGGTCGTACAGCCCGCGCGAGCGCTCGTGGTTCATACCGAACGGTTGGAGCGTCGGGCTGAAAGTAGTTGCCGAACCGGGCGAACCGGTTCGCGGATTCAAAAGGAGCCGGTCGGATCGCGCGCCGCGCCTACACCGCCTCCGGCCCGGTCGCGCCCGTGCGGACCTGGAGCGCGTCCTCGACGGGCAGGACGAACACCTTGCCGTCGCCGGGCTCGCCGGTCTCGGCGGCGTCGGCGATCGCCTCGGCCACCTCGTCGGCCGGGATGTCGGCGACGACCACGTCGACTTTCACCTTCTGGTGGAGGTCGACGGTGAACTCCTCGCCGCGCCACTGGCCCTTCTTCGCGGGCTGGCTGCCGCGGCCGGAGACGTTCGTCACCGTCAGCGAGGGCGCGTTGATCTCCGCGAGCGCCTGCTTGATGGCCCCGAGCTTGTCGGGGCGGACGACCGCGGTGACCATCTTGATCTCCGCGCCTTCCTCCTCGCCGCCGTCCGCGCGGGGCGAGCCCTCCGTGGCGTCGACGACCGACGAGCCGCCGTCGGTCGCGACCGAGGGCTTGCCGAACTCGGGGTACGTCTCGACGCCGTGCTCGCTGACGTCGAGGCCGTCGCGCTCGTGCTCGGGGGTGACGCGGGCCTGTCCGACGGCCTTGAACGCGCCGAAGACGAGCGCCGTCGCGACCACGGTCCACGCCGCGATGACGACCACGCCGATGACCTGCGAGACGAGCAGGTCGACGGAGAAGCCGTTGATGCTGACGAACGGCAGCGCGAGGACGCCCAGCACCCCGGCCGAGCCGTGGACGGGGAACACCGCGCAGACGTCGTCGATCTTCATCCGGTCGGCGACGAACTCGAAGACCAGCGGGAGCTGGAGGCCGCAGAGGAGCCCGACCGCGATGGCGCCCCACCAGGTGGCGAGGTTCGCGATGCCGGTCACGCCGACCAGGCCCGCGAGCAGCCCGTTCGCGACGTACAGCGTGTCGACCTTCTTCGAGAGCGCCACCGAGGCGACGGCGGCGCCGACGCCGCCCGCGGCCATGCCGAGCGTCGTGCCCAGCGAGACGCGGCCGACCGACGCGTAGCCGTCGAGGACGAGTTCGCCGCCGTCGACCGCGAACACCGTCGCGGTCGTGCCGACGTTGAAGCCGTACCAGCCGAACGCGAGGATGAGCGTACCGAGCACCGCGAACGTCATCGAGTGCCCGGGGATGACGTTCGTGGTGCCGTCCTCGGCGTAGCGGTCCATCCGCGGACCCAGCACGTACGCCGCCGTGAGGCCGGCGATACCGCCCATGCCGTGGACGATCATCCCGCCCGCGAAGTCGGTGAAGCCGAGGCCGGCCCCGCCGAGGAAGCCGCCGCCCCAGGTGATCCCCGCGACCACCGGGTAGATGACCGCCGAGATGGCGATGGTGTACGCCACGTACGCGCGGAGCTTCGCGCGGCCGGCGACCGCGCCGGAGACGATGGTCGCCGCCGTCATCGCGAAGACGGCGCCGAACAGCCAGCTGTTCACCCAGCCGCCGTCACCGAGCGCGGCCGCCGCGGAGAAGCCGGCGCCGCCGGCGATCCCCTCGACGCCGAACCCGATCAGGAAGTAGAACAGGACGCCGACGCTCCACGTCAGCAGGTTCTTGGTGAGCTGGTTGGCGACGTTCTTCGCGCGCACCTGCCCCGCTTCGAGCATCGCGAAGCCGGCGTGCATGAAGAAGATGAGGAAACACACCACCGCGACCCACATCAGGTTCACGCCCTCGGCGAGGACGCTCGGGTCGATCGAGGCGAGTACGCCGGCCGTCACGATTCGACCACCTCTACTGAACGCTCGTCCGATTCAAACCGTGCTTCGCTCGTGTTCATGTGCTGAATCACGTTTCGACTCCGGGGAACGGCTATACATAAACGTTAGAGTTGAGTTTCACAAAAAGTGCGGTTGATAATACGGCAGTCGTCCGATATAAGGACGTAGCTATGGAATATAAGGACGTTTTCTCGGGGGTTTCGCGGCAATCGTTGCGCCGGAAGCCAACGACCGTTGTGTCAAAATACTATCTATTCTACCGAAATCGGTCGTTACCGGGCGCTTCGGGGCCGTGCGCGGGCCGCTACGGCGAGTATTGCCGCTCCGCCGTCTCGCGATTCGGCGCAGTACGAGCCGTTCTTGGCGATTTCGCGGCGCTGAAGCCTTCTCGATAAAATCTGACGTTCGTCAACCCGACTCCCGGTCCGCCGGTCGATTCGATCGATCGGTCGCGATCGAGCGCGGTCTCCGATCGATCCGCGTCGACCGCCGGTCGCTTACTCGGGCTTCAGTCCCTCGTTCTGGACGCGCATCACGGCCTCGCCGTCGGCGAGGTTCGGCGCGTCGACGAGGCGGACGATCCGCTTGTCGCCCTTCGACTTCCGGAGGTAGATCCGGAAGGTGGAGGCGTGCCCGAGGATGTTGCCGCCGATCGCCTGGGTCGGGTCGCCGAAGTAGGAGTCCGGGTTCGACGCGACCTGGTTGGTGACGAGGATGGCGGTGTTGTACAGGTCGCCGAGGCGCATCAGGTCGTGGAGGTGCTTGTTGAGCTTCTGCTGTCGCTCGGCGAGCTCGCCGCGGCCGACGTACTCCGCGCGGAAGTGCGCGGTGAGCGAGTCGACGCAGACGATCCGGATCGGCCACTCCGTCTCCTCGTGTTCGCCGGCCAGCTCCTTCGCCTTCTCGGCGAGGAGGATCTGGTGGTTGGAGTTGAACGCCTTCGCGACGTGGATCTGGTCGAGGAACGCCTCGACGAGCGCCTCCATCGCCTCCTCGTCCGAGGGGGTGCCCTCGATCTCGCGGCGCTCCATCTCGTCGGCGAGGATCTCGTCGTCGAGCCCGCGGACCATGTCGTCGATCCGCTCCGGGCGGAACGTGTCCTCGGAGTCGACGAAGATACAGCCGCCGTCGAGGCCGCCGTTCTCCGGCTCCAGCTGGACGTTGACCGCCATCTGGTGGGTCACCTGCGACTTGCCGGACCCGAACTCGCCGTACACCTCGGTGATCGACTGCGTCTCGATGCCGCCGCCGAGCAGGTCGTCGACCTCGTCGATCTGCCAGGAGAGCTTGCCGATCTCCTGGCGGCGCTCCAGCACGCTCGCGCCCGTCTCGAACCCGCCCACGTCGGCGGCGTCGCGGGCGGCGTTGATGATGTCCGCGGCGGACGACTCGCCGATGTCGGCGGTGTTGGACATCTCGCCGGGGCTCGCGACCGCGATCGACTGGTAGCTCTCGAATCCGTTGTCCACGAGCTTGTCCGCGGTCGCCGGGCCGACGCCGGGGAGGTCCTCGAGTTCGTCTTCAGGCATGTATCCGGTCCTTGTTCGCCATCGGGTATAAAGACTGGTTTACACCCGAGTGAAAGTGAAACGGACGCGGCGGGTCCGTTGGAGAGCGAGCGAACCGCGAGCGAGCGGACTCGGCGGAGCGGACGCGCCGACCAGCCGGTGAAACTGGTCGGCCGGGCGCCGCCGCGGCGGGTGCGCGCCTTGGGCGTCGCCGCCGCCAAAAGGACGCGACGCCGACCGCCGGGGGCTCAGAAGCCGACGCGACGGACGTAGTCGAGGTCGCGGATCTCCACGAGCAGGTCGCCCGACAGGTCGGCGTCGGTGATCACGTACAGCTTCGGGTCGTCGGTGAACTCGGGGTCCTCGCTCAGCACCTGTCGGATCGAGACGCCGCGGTCGGCCAGGATTCCGGTCACCTCGGCGACGATCCCGGCCTCGTCGGCGGCCGCGACCTCGATGGTGAGCACCGTGAGGTCCAAGACGGGGGCAAGATCCATCAGACTCGGAACCGACGAGATGTTGGTGAAGATGCGCTTCAGCTCGGGGTCGGCCAGGATCGCGTCCGTCGTCGAGTCCACGACGCGGCGGTCGACGTCGAGCTCGCGTGCGATGCCGGTGTACGGGATCTCGATCCCGCCGGAGACGACCCGTCCCTCCTCGTTGACGGAGAAGCCGCGCTCCAGGAAGAGCCGGATCACCGCCTGCTGGCTGGGTGACCCCTCGAACTTCTCGAGGATCTCGTCGAACATTCGTTGCTACGGATCCGCGGGACGAGGGGTTAAAAAACGGGGTTCCGTCGCGGCGGTCAGTTCGCCATCGCCGAGTAGACGCCGCCGAGGACCGCGCCGTAGACGACGTGGCCGACGAGGCTCTCGACGCCGATGTTCGGCAGCGGAGGCGCGCCCGCGAAGCCAACGGCGCCCAGCCAGATCGGCATCACGACGACGGCGAGCGCGACCCACACGACGAGGCCGTAGCCCGCGCCGGCGCCGACGCCTGTCCCGATCGAGTCGCCGAGAGCGGGTCTCAGACTCGTGATCGCGACGAATCCGAGACCGATGATCGCGCCGTGAGACACGTGGATCACCCAGCCGAGGGCGCCGGCGGGCCCCGCGATGCCGTACATCGCCGGGATCCCCATCTCGAGGACGCCGGGCGTCAGTATCGACATCATCGCGCCGAAGACGAGCGCTCCGACGATGCCGCCCGTTACGCCCGCTTGCCAGTGTCCGGTCTCGGTCGGTACGTCGGTCGCCGTCGCAGTTTCTGTCGCCATGTCACTCCTGAGGTGGGCAGAAAACCGGTAATAGCTGCCGGAATAATGCGATTCGCTCGCACCGGCCCCAAAGATATATATACTTATTGAAGCCTCTGGTACGGACTAAACCCGGTTCGTCCCCGCCGGACCACTTCCGCCTCGCCACCCCACCCCTTTTGGCCGGTGGCGCCGAACCCCACCCCGTGTCAGAGTCGCCGCACCTGCGGTTCTTCCCGTACGAGGAGCCCTACCCGAACCAGCGCGAGGCGATGGACAGGGTCGCCAACGCGCTGGACCGGGGGCAGGACGTGCTGTTCGAGGGCGCGCCCGGGACGGGCAAGACGCTCTCCGCGCTCGTGCCCGCCCTGGAACACGCCCGCGAGCACGACCGCACGGTCGTCATCACGACCAACGTCCACCAGCAGATGCGGCAGTTCGTCGAGGACGCCCGCGCCATCACCCGCGAGGAGCCGATCCGCGCCGTCGTCTTCAAGGGGAAGTCGTCGATGTGCCACATCGACGTCGACTACCAGGAGTGTCAGACCCTCCGGGACACCACCCGCGAGATGGTCGAGACGGAGAGCGAGGTCCGCGAACTGGAGTCGCGACAGCGCGAGCTGCTCGCCGAGAGCCGTGAGGGCGACGCGGGCGCCGCCGAGGCCCGCGAGGCGATCATGGACGAGCTCGACGAGCTGGAGGCGGAGCTCGACGAGTACGAGGCCGCGAACGTCTGCGAACACTACCGGAACAACCTCACCCGCGACACCGAGGAGTTCTTCGGCTGGCTGTTCGAGGACGTCCGGACCCCCGAGGACGTGTACGCGTACGCCGACGAGCGCGAGCTATGCGGCTACGAGCTGCTGAAGGATGGGATGGAGGGCGTCGACCTCGTCGTCTGTAACTACCACCACCTCCTCGACCCGAACATCCGCGAGCAGTTCTTCCGGTGGATCGACCGCGACCCGAGCGAGATAATCACCGTCTTCGACGAGGCGCACAACATCGAGGACGCCGCGCGCGACCACGCCACCCGGACGCTGACCGAGAACACCCTCGACGCCGCGCTCGACGAGCTGGCCGACAGCGACGACTCCCGCGCCGAGCCCGCGGAGAACGTCCTCCGCGCCTTCCGCGACGCCCTCGTCGAGACCTACGAGGACGGGCTCGGCTTCGGCGGGGTCGACGAGAACTGGGAGGACGTCTCCATCGCCAACGACGACCGCCGCGACGACCTCACGCTGGCGTTCCTCCGCAACTACGAGGGGCGGGGGATCGACACCGAGGCCGAGCTCGCCGTCCAGCTCGGCCAGGCGATAGACGAGGAGTACGAGCGCCGCTACCGCGACGGGGAGGCGACGACCCGCTCGGAGTCGCAGACGCTCGCGGCCGCCCGGTTCGTCGCGACGTGGATGGACGAGGGGGCCGAGTTCGGCCAGTATCCGGTTGTCTCCGTCCGGCGCGACGCGGGCACCGACGAGGTGTACGGGCGCGCGGAGCTGTACACCTGTATCCCGCGCAGCGTCACCGGCGAGCTGTTCGACGAGGTCGCGGCTTCCGTCCTGATGAGCGCGACGCTGCGCCCGTTCGACGTGACCGAGGACGTGCTGGGGCTGGAGGACGCCGCGTCGATGGCCTACGAGATGGGCTACCCCGAGGCGAACCGCCGGACGTTCGCCGCCGACGTGCCGCCGCTTTTCGCCTCGGACCGCAACGACCCGGAGACCCAGGAGGCGGTGTCGTCGCTGCTCCGCGACGCGATCCGATTCACGCCGGGCAACACGCTCGCCTTCTTCCCCTCGTACGCGGAGGCCGAGCGCTACCACGAGCGGCTCACCGGCCCGGGCGGGGCGGCGTCCGGCGGCGCCGCCGAGGGCTCCGGCGGGGCGAGCGCGGCCGACCTCGGCCCCGTCTACCTCGACGGCCCGGGCGAGGACGAGGAGCGGCTCCGCAGCGAGTTCGTCGAGAGCGACGGCGCCGCGCTGTTCACGTCGCTGTGGGGGACGCTCGGCGAGGGAGTGAGCTTCGACGGCGACGACGCCCGCACGGTCGTCGTCGTGGGCGTTCCGTACCCACACCTCTCGGACCGCACTCAGGCCGTTCAGGACGCCTACGACCGGGCGTTCGCGGACCGCGACCGCGCCCGCGACCCGGGGTGGACCTACGCGGTCGAGATCCCGACGATCCGCAAGACGCGGCAGGCGCTCGGCCGCGTGATCCGCGGCCCGGAAGACTTCGGGGTGCGGATCCTCGCGGACCGCCGCTACACGACCGCCGACATGGGGAAGTACTCGGTCCGGTCCGCGTTCCCGCCCGAGGAGCGCGAGGAGCTGCTCGACGTCGACCCGACGAAGCTGAAGTTCGCATTGCTGAACTTCTACCAGGACCACGACGCCTACGACGGCCAGCCGCCGTCGCCGTGAGGCGGTCGCGGGCGGGGTCCGCCGCCGTGCCGCGGTCGTTCGCGAGGACCGCCGCCGCCGTACCGCGGTCGTTCGCGAGGACCGCCGCCGACCCTACCCCGGCATCGACGCGATCAGGATCGAGGCCACGAGCAGGAGCCCGCTGAGCAGCGTCGTGACCACGCCGTGGATCAGCGTCATCGCGAGCACCGTCCGCCGCGGCTGCTCGTAGCTCCACCAGAACATCGTGCCGTCGACGAGGAGCGCCGCGAGGAGGATGAGCGCCCCGGAGAGCTCGAACGCGTTCCCGACGACGCTGATCACGGCGGGCAGCGGCCCGACGTAGAGGGCGCGCCGGGGGTCGACGTCGCCGAGGACGTTCCGCGCCGCGATGTGCGCGGTCACCGAGAGGAACAGCGCCAACAGGACGGTCGTCCCGAGCACGGAGACCGGCGTCACCGTCTGTAAGAGCATGGTCGGCCTACGGGGCGACGACTAAAAGTGGTCGCGGAACGCGGCCGCGTCGGTCCCGCTCCCGTCGCGGGGTCGCGGCGTCACCCCAGCAGCCCGAGCCCGTTCAGCTCCTCGACGATCACGTCGACGGCGGCGGCCGCGTCGTCGGCGCTGGTGCCGCCGGTGACGACGACCTTGCCGCTGCCGAACAGCAGCGCGACGACCTCCGGCTCGTCGAGGCGGTAGACGAGCCCGGGGAACTGCTCCGGCTCGTACTCGATGTGCTCCAAGCCGAGGCCGATCGCGATCGCGTTCAGGTTCAGGCTCTCGCCGAGGTCGGCCGAGGTGACGATGTTCTGGACCGTTATCTCCGGGTCCTCGATCGGGATCTGGAGGGCGCGGAGCTCCCCGAACACGGTGTCGAGGCTCTCGTGGACCGCCTCGATCGAGTTCGCCCCCGTACAGACGATCTTCCCCGACCGGAAGATCAGCGCGGCCGATTTCGGGTCTGTGGTCCGGTAGACGAGCCCGGGGAACTGCTCGGGGTCGTAGTCGGCGCCCTCGAGGTCCATCGCGACGCTCTGGAGATCGAGCTCCTGTCCGATCCCCGTGGAGGCAACGACGTTCTCTACGGTGATCGTCTCCTTCGGGTCGGCCGTCATCACCTCGATTCTCGCCCGAACGCACTTAAATGGTGGCCGGTCGGAACCGCCACGCTATTGGCGCCGCCGCGCGGAGCGGTCGGCGTGTACTGGCTCGAACTCGCCGGCGAGACGGACGCCTTCGCGGCCCGCGAGGCCGCGACCGCCGCGACCGGCGTCGACCTCCTCGCGCCGGGGGTCGCGCGCACCGGCGGGATCGACCGCGATCACGCCGCCCGGCTCGCGTACACTCACGCCGCGCACGAGGCGATCGCGCGGACGGACGCCGACGTCGACGCCGCGGCCGCCGCGCTCCGGGCCGCGTCGCTCGACCGCTCCGGGACCGTGGCGGTCCGCGCCCGCGACGTCCGGGCCACGGCCGGCGTCTCAACGGGGGCGGCCGAGCGCGCGCTCGGCAGCGTCCTCGTCGACCGCGGGTTCGAGGTCGACCTCGACGACCCGGACCACGTCCTCCGCGCGCTGTTCGCGGCCGGCCCGCGCGCCGAGCACGACGCGGTGGCCGGCGCGGACGGCGGCGACGCGGACCTGTGCGCCCTCGGCTGGGTCGCGGTCGAGGCGGCCCGCGACTTCGCGCCCGACCCCACCGACCGCCCCTTCTTCCAGCCGGGGAGCATGGCCCCGGCCGACGCCCGCGCCTACGCCAACCTCGCGGGCGCCGCCCCGGGTCGGACCCTCCTCGACCCGATGTGCGGCACCGGCGGCCTCCCGCTGGAGGCCGGCCTCGTCGGCGCCGACGCCGTCGCCTGCGACGCGCAGGCGAAGATGGTCCGCGGCGCGCGGCGGAACCTCCGCGAGTACTTGGGCGAGGCCGGCGGCGACGGGGCCCCCGACTGGCACGTCGCGCGCGGCGACGCGACCGCGCTCCCCCTCCCCGACGACGCCGTCGACGGGGTCGCGTTCGACGCCCCGTACGGCCGGCAGTCGAAGATCGCTCGCCACGAGCTCGCGGACCTCGTCGGGGGCGCGCTCGACGAGGCCGCCCGGGTCGCGCCGCGCGCGGTGCTGGTCGCGGACCGCGACTGGCGCGCCCCCGCCCGCGCCGCCGGCTGGACGGTCGACGCGGCGTTCGAGCGCCGCGTCCACCGCTCGCTGACGCGGCACGTACTGGTGTTGCGCCGCGGCGACGCGGGGTGACCGGCGGCGAGCGCGGCGGGGATCCCGCCGGACCGAGAGTGAACGACCGATCGGCGGAATCGCTTCTTTCGGAGGCTCGTGCGACAAGTTTCAGTTTCGCCCCGGCGCCGGGCAACGGTTAAGTGCGCGGCCTCTCGTGGTACTCGCATGACCAGGGACGCCGGGGACATGCTCTCGTGGGACGAGTCCGTGTTCCGCGACGAGTCGGTGTTCGAGATCGACCACGTCCCCGAGACGTTCCGCCACCGGGAGAGCCAGCTGGAGAACCTGAAGTACGCGCTCCGCCCCGCGGTCCGCGGCTCCCGCCCCCTCAACACGATGGTCCGCGGCCCGCCCGGGACCGGCAAGACCACCGCGGTCCAGAAGCTGTTCGGCGAGCTCGGCGCCCGGACCGAGGTCCGGACCGTGCGCGTCAACTGCCAGGTCGACTCGACGCGCTACGCGGTGTTCTCCCGGCTGTTCGAGGGAATCTTCGAGTACGAGCCCCCCTCCTCCGGCATCTCCTTCAAAAAGCTGTTCGGCCAGATCACCGACCGGCTCGTCGAGGAGGACGAGGTCCTCGTCGTCGCCTTAGACGACGTGAACTACCTCTTCTACGAGAACGAGGCCTCCGACACCCTCTACTCGCTCCTGCGCGCCCACGAGGCCCACTCCGGCGCGAAGATCGGCGTCATCGTCGTCTCCTCGGACCTCGGCCTCGACGTGATCGACGACCTCGACACGCGGGTCCAGTCCGTCTTCCGCCCCGAGGAGGTGTACTTCCCCGTCTACGACGCGACCGAGATCTACGACATCCTCGCCGAGCGCGCCAAGCGCGGCTTCCACGAGGGCGTCATCGGCGATGCCGAGCTGGACCGCGTCGCGGACCTCACCGCCGAGAGCGGCGACCTCCGGGTTGGCATCGACCTCCTGCGCCGGGCCGGGCTCAACGCCGAGATGCGCGCCTCGAAGACGGTCTCCGAGGAGGACGTCGAGGACGCCTACGACAAGTCGAAACACGTCCACCTCTCGCGGTCGCTCCGCGGCCTCTCCGACTCCGAGCGCGACCTCGTCCGCGTCCTCGCCGAACACGACGGCGAGCGCGCCGGCGCGGTGTACGACGCCTTCAACGACGCGACCGACCTCGGCTACACCCGCTACTCGGAGATCATCAACAAGCTCGACCAGCTCGGCGTGATCGACGCCGAGTACGCCGACGTCGACGGCCGCGGCCGCTCCCGCGAGCTCTCCCTGGCCTACGACTCGGAGGCGGTGTTAGACCGGCTGGAATGAGTCCGCCCGTCCGCGCGCCGACGCCTTTTCGTCGGTCCCGCGCGCACCCGGCCACATGAAGACGAGCGGCGGGAGCGACGCGATGAAGCGGCGCGCCGGCGAGTCGGCGGCCGAGGCGGTGACCGACGGGGACGTGATCGGGCTGGGGACCGGGTCGACCGCGGCCCACGCCATCCGGCGCCTCGGCGAGCGGGCCGACGCCGGCCTCGACGTGCGCGGCGTCCCCACCTCCTTCGCGAGCCGCGAGCTCGCGGCCGAGGAGGGGATTCCGCTCCTCAACCTCCCCGACGCGGTCGGGCCCGAGGGCCCGGGGATCGACGTCGCGATCGACGGCGCCGATCAGGTGGCCACCGGCGGCGGCGACGGCCCCGTCTCCGGCGGCGCGCTGATCAAGGGCGGCGGCGCGGCCCACGCCCGCGAGAAGCTCGTCGACGCCGCCGCGGACCGCTTCCTCGTCGTCGCCGACCCCTCGAAGGAGTCGCCGCGGCTGGACCGGTCGGTGCCGGTCGAGGTGCTGCCCGCGGGGCGGACCGCGGTCGCCGCGGCGGTCCGGGAGGCGGGCGGCGAGCCGACGCTGCGCCGCGCGGAGCGGAAGGACGGCCCCGTCGTGACCGATAACGGGAACCTCGTGGCGGACTGCGCGTTCGGCGAGATCGCCGACCCGGCCGCCCTGTCGGCGACGCTGTCGGCGGTCCCGGGCGTCGTCGAACACGGGCTCTTCGTCGGGCTCGCGGACGAGGTTCACGTCGGGACGGAGTCCGGCGTCCGGGTCGACGAGGTCTGACCCGTCGCCGAGCGGCGACGCGAGCGACGGCGCGGCCGCTGGCCGGTCGGCGTCCAAATAAAGTGGGACGGAAACGGGTCCGCCTTACAGGTCGCGCGGCTGGACCGTCTTCCGGTCGTTGGCCTCGGCGCGGCGCGCGGCGTCTTCGAGCAGCTCGTCCACTTCGTCGTCCAGCGCGTCGTAGAAGTCCGAAGCGACGTTCTTGTCGTCCAGGGCTTCCTTGACGGCCGCTTTGACAATGAGGTCTGCCATGCGATCGGGCCTACCCGGTGATGGTTAATAAGAGTTCCTGAATTCGCCCGCGAGGGGCGCCGTGACGCCGGTTCGCGGGGGTTACGAGGATAGTTGCTTATAAGCCTTGTGGGATTCTCGTCCGCGCTCCGCCTCGACGGCGCTCGGAACCCCCTCGGACCCCGGGTCGGTCCGGCCTCGCTCGGGCCGCGTCCCCCGTCGCGTGACGCCCGCGGAGTCGCTCCGGTCCCGGTCGAGGTCGGCGCGCGGCGGGCCGGACCGCGAACCGACAGGTTCGACCGGGACCGACGCGCACCACCGTCCATGCGAGAGACGCTGGCGGCGCTCGAGGCGGGCGACATCGGGATCGAGGAGGCGGAGTCGCGGCTCGCGGGCTACGCGACCACGGACGCGGGGCGGTTCGACGCCGCCCGCGAGCGGCGGCGCGGGATCCCCGAGGCGATCCTCGCGGAGGGGAAGACGCCCGCGGAGGTCGCCGCGCTGGCGACCACGGCGCTCGACACCACCGGTCGGGCGCTCGTGACCCGCGCGGACGAGGCCGCCGCGTCCGCGGTCGCCGCGGCGGTCGGCGACGCCGACGCGGACGCGACGGTCGACCGCGACGACCGCGCGGGCACCGTCGTCGTCCACGCGGCCGACTTCGAGCCCCCGTCGCTCGACGCCGCGGTCGCGGTCGTGGCCGCCGGCACCGCCGACGCGGCGGTCGCCGGCGAGGCGGCGGTCGTCGCCCGCGAGGTCGGGGCCGCGGTCGACCGGGTCGACGACGTGGGGGTCGCCAACCTCGACCGGATCCTCGACCAGGTCGACCGGGTCCGCGAGGCCGACGCGGTCGTGGTCGCGGCCGGCCGCGAGGGAGCCCTCCCGACCGTCGTCGCCGGCCTCGTTGACGCCCCCGTGATCGCTGCCCCCGTCTCGACCGGCTACGGCGTCGGCGGCGAGGGGGTCGCGGCGCTCGAGGGCGCGCTCCAGTCGTGCTCCGTGCTCACGACCGTCAACGTCGACGCCGGGTTCGTCGCCGGCGCGCAGGCCGGCCTGATCGCCCGCGCGGTCGACGCGGCCCGGGCCGAGTGAGGGTGCCCGTCCGCCGCGGTCGGCCCCCCGAGCGGAGCTCCGGTCGACGGCGCGGATCGCCCCGTCGATATCCCCCTCGATCGCCGCGGATCGCGGGGGGATTAAACGCGCGAATACCGGAAGTCGACGGGTCCGAGAAAGGGTATTTGTTCGTCCAGTCCCTACCGATCGTGCCGACGCACGTCGGCATCACATGCCACGCTGTGACCACTGCGGGTCGCACGTCTCGGACCGCTTCGCGCGCGTCTTCGCGGACGAGCACGGCGACCTGAACGCGTGCCCGAAGTGCTCCGCGAACGCGGGCATCGCCGAGGTGTCTCGCGAGCGGACGCGAACCGGGGACTGACCGCCGAACCGCCGATGTGAGACCGAGCGCACGGAGAGCGGCGGCTCCGTCCGGTCCCCCTTCCGGGCACACCCGTACCCACTTTGCGCTCGCGCTCGCACGGTCGGTCGTGGCCGACCACTACGTGTACGTGATCGAGTGCGCCGACGGCACCCTCTACACCGGGTACACGACCGACGTCGAGCGCCGCGTCGCCGAACACGACGCGGGGGAGGGCGCGAAGTACACCCGCGGGCGGACCCCCGTAACGCTGCGTCACGTCGAGTCGTTCGACTCGCGGTCGGCGGCGATGTCGCGGGAGCACGCCGTCAAGTCGCTGTCGCGCGCCGAGAAGGAGCGGCTGATCGACGACGGGTAGGCCCCGTCTCGGAGCTACTCCACGAGGCGCTCGATCTCGGTGACGAGGATACCGGTCGCGCCCACCGAGCGCAGCTCCGAGATGGTCTCGAACACGTCGCGCTCGTCGACGACGGCGTGGACCGCGACCATCCCGTTGCCGTTCTCGTCGGCCTCGACGTCCATCACGGTCGGGCCCCCGAGCCCGGGGATCACGTCCTTCACCGCGTCGAGCCGCGCCTTGGGCGCGTTCATCATCAGGTAGCGGCGGCCGTCCGCCGCGAGGACCGACTCGAAGGCGGTCAGCACCTGCTCGACCTTCGGGTCGTCGACCACGTCCGGCCGGGCGAACAGCCGCACCGAGGACTCGAGCACGTCGTCGATCACGGCCAAGCGGTTCACCTTCAGCGTCGTCCCCGTCGAGGTGATGTCGACGATGGCGTCGGCCATGTCGACGTGCGGGGTCAGCTCCGTCGCGCCCGTCACGGTGACCACGTCGGCGTCGACGCCCACGCGGTCGAGGTACGCCTCCGTGACGCTCGGGAACTCGGTGGCGACCGTCCGCCCGGCGAGGTCCTCGACGGCCGCCACGTCGCCGTCCTCGGGCGCCGCGAGGACGAGCTTACAGGAGCCGTACCCTAAGTCGAGCAGGTCGACGAGGTCGCCGTCGGCCGCCTCGTCCGCGGCATCGACGACGCCGCCCGACTCGGCCGCCTGGTCGAGACCGGTGACGCCGAGGTCGGCTGCGCCGTCGCGGACGTACTCGGGGATGTCGGCCGCCCGCGCGAACAGCACCGTCACGTCCTCGTCGACGGTGTCGGCGTACAGCTGGCGGTCGGCGGTCTCCTCGACGTGGAGCCCGGCGCGCTCCAAGAGAGAGAGCGTCGGTTCGTGTAGGCGGCCCTTGTTGGGGACGGCGATGCGCATACGCCACGACTCGCGGGGACAGGGGGAAACGTTTTCGTCCGGAGCGCGAGGCGGGTGTCGACGCGAAATCGTTTATAAGTAAACGCGGTGGCGCGTGCCTCCGAACGCCCGCAGGGCGTGAGGAGCACGCGCGAGGGAGTCGCGAACGAAGTGAGCGACAGGGCGAGAGCGAAGCTCTCGCTTGAAACCGGACGTAGTCCGGTGACGAGGCTGGGGAGGCGTGAGGTGCGGTCGCTGTGCGTTCCCGCGAGCGCAGCGAGCGGGAGCACGGAAGTCGCAGCCCGCGCAGCGAACGGAGTGAGCGAGCAGGACCGTCTTCCGGAGGGGCGGGACTCAAAGGGGCAGTCGCGGGGGCAGCGTAGACGAAGTAAGCACCGCAACGAGGGAGCGAACGGAGTGAGCGACCGAGTGAGGAGCACAGCGAGTGTACGCTGCCCCCGCGGCTGGGGCTTTGGAGGTGTTCGCGGCCGGTCCGTGAGTGGCCGTTTGTGAGCGAGCGACCGGCCCTTTGGGGTGTCTGCCGTCGATCTACAATCGATCACTCATAGGCGAGCCGCCGGTCGTGTCGAACCTCCTTCTGACCGCCAAGTACGCGACGGGGAGACAGCCGGCGAACGCGACCGGCCAGACGGTCAACTGCGAGATCGGGTCGGGCGGCGAGACGAGGCTCCCGACGACCAGCCCCGCGGGACCGGCGACGGCGACGGTCGCGGCGGCCCGCTCCCACCGTGACAGCGGATACCGGCGGGCCTGCCCGCGGCGCCACCATAACAGGTAGTACAATAGTACGATCCCCGAGACCGGGGCGAGGACGCCCCAGAACCCCGGGTGGTCGCTTCCGCGGGCGTGCGAGTCGAAGTTGACCCACGCGCCGATCGCGACCCAGACGAGCAGGAAGCAGAGGACGCCGACGGCGACGGCGGGAGTGAACTGGAGGGACACGATTCAGCGTTCCGACCGCTCGGTGATGGCTCTTGTCCCCGAACAGTCGGTTAAACGTCTGTCCCCGCCCGATGTTGGCGCCGGCCATTCGCCGAGTCTCGAATCGGCTGAGAGAGGAGTTGAGCCGATCGCCTCTCCCAGAGGGGACTCACCCGCCCACGGCGTCGACGCTGACCCAGTAGTACTCGCCCTCGTACGCGACGTAGGCGTTGTAACAGTCCGTATCCAGCAGCGCCGGGGAGCTCTCCGACGAGTAATACCCGCGGTCGTCGGTCTCGAAGTCGACGCCCTCGATCGCGGCCTCGAACTCCTCGCGTGCCGCGTCAGGGAGCGACTCGAACTCGCAGACGACACTGTCGCCCGGGTCCGACACCGGCGCTTCGACGCCGACCGTGTACCCCGCCTCCACGCCGTCGCCTCCGCTATCACTCGTCTCGTTGCCCTCGCCGTCGGACCCGTCGCTTCCACCGCCGGACTCGCTTTCGCCGCCGCCCGGCTCCTCGTCTCTACCGGGCAGCGCGTCACCGGTACAGCCCGCGATGGCCGCGGGCAGCGCACAGGCGAGGAGGGACCTTCGCTTCACGGCCCCGAGTTCGCACGGAAGCCGTAAGTGCTTTCCACCGAGACGCGACGAACCCGCCGCGGACCGGCCGCCTGAGCGCGCCGCTCAAGTGTATCGCCGCCCAACGACGCGTATCGTGAGCGACGCCGACTCCCCCCTCTCGGAGGACCGCCCGACCGTCGACCGCCCGCTCCGCGTCGACGCCCCGTTCGAGCCCGCGGGCGACCAGCCCGAGGCCATCGAGAAACTGGTCGAGGGGTTCGAGTCGGGCGCGGAGAAGCAGACGCTGCTCGGCGTGACGGGGTCCGGGAAGACGAACACCGTCTCGTGGGTCGCCGAGGAGCTCGACCAGCCCACCCTCGTCTTAGCCCACAACAAGACGCTCGCGGCCCAGCTGTACGAGGAGTTCCGCGAGCTGTTCCCGGACAACGCCGTCGAGTACTTCGTCTCCTACTACGACTACTACCAGCCGGAGGCGTACGTCGAGCAGACGGACACGTTCATCGACAAGGAGATGTCGATCAACGAGGAGATCGACCGCCTGCGCCACTCCGCGACGCGCTCCCTTTTGACCCGCGACGACGTGATCGTCGTCGCCTCCGTCTCGGCCATCTACGGGCTCGGGGACCCCCAGAACTACCGCGACATGGCCCTCCGCCTGGAGGTCGGCGAGCGGATCGGCCGCGAGGAGCTGCTCACCCGGCTCGTCGACCTGAACTACGAGCGCAACGACGTGGACTTCACGCAGGGCACGTTCCGCGTGCGCGGCGACACCGTCGAGATATACCCGATGTACGGCCGGTACGCGGTCCGGGTCGAGCTGTGGGGCGACGAGATCGACCGGATGATCAAGGTCGACCCGATGCACGGCGAGGTCGTGAGCGAGGAGCCGGCGGTGATGCTCCACCCGGCGGAGCACTACTCGATCCCGGACGACAAGCTGGAGCAGGCGATCGCCGAGATCGAGGACCTGATGGAGAAGCGGGTCAGCTACTTCGAGCGGCAGGGCGACCTCGTGGCGGCCCAGCGCATCGAGGAGCGCACCACCTTCGATATCGAGATGCTTCGCGAGGCGGGCTACTGCTCCGGGATCGAGAACTACTCGGTCCACATGGACGACCGCGAGTCTGGCGACGCCCCCTACACCCTGCTCGACTACTTCCCCGACGACTTCCTCACCGTCGTCGACGAGTCCCACCAGACGATCCCGCAGATCAAAGGGCAGTACGAGGGCGACAAGTCGCGGAAGGACTCGCTGGTCGAGAACGGGTTCCGGCTCCCGACCGCGTACGACAACCGCCCCCTGACGTTCGAGGAGTTCGAGGAGAAGACGGACCGGACCCTCTACGTCTCGGCGACGCCCGGCGACTACGAGCGCGAGACCTCGGATCAGATCGTCGAGCAGATCGTCCGCCCGACCCACCTCGTCGACCCGAAGGTGGAGGTGACGGACGCGACGGGGCAGGTCGACGACCTCCTCGACCGCGTCGACGACCGGATCGAGCGCGACGAGCGCGTCCTCGTCACCACGCTCACCAAGCGGATGGCCGAGGACCTCACGGAGTACCTCGAGGAGGCCGGCGTCGACGTGGCGTACATGCACGACGAGACGGACACCCTCGAACGCCACGAGATCATCCGCGACCTCCGACTCGGCAACATCGACGTGCTCGTCGGCATCAACCTGCTGCGCGAGGGGCTCGACATCCCGGAGGTGAGCCTCGTCGCCATCCTCGACGCCGACCAGGAGGGGTTCCTCCGCTCCACCACGACCCTCGTCCAGACGATGGGGCGGGCCGCCCGCAACGTCAACGGCGAGGTCGTCCTCTACGCCGACGAGACCACCGACTCGATGGAGGCGGCCATCGAGGAGACCCAGCGCCGCCGCGAGATCCAACTGGAGTACAACGCCGAGCACGGCTACGAGGCGACCACCATCGACAAGCCGGTCAGCGAGACGAACCTCCCCGGCTCGAAGACGGACACCTCGAACGTCAGTGTCGGCGACGTGGAGAGCGAAGACGAGGCGAAAGCGCAGATCGAGGCGCTCGAAGACCGCATGGACGAGGCCGCGAGCAACCTGGAGTTCGAGCTGGCGGCCGACATCCGCGACCGGATCGCGGAGCTGCGCCGGGCCTTCGAGATCGACGCGGGCGACGAGGGCGTCCCGGCGCCGGCGATCGAGGAGTAGCGACCCTCCGCGCCGGGACAGACGCGAGCGACGCCCGATTCTCAGTCCGCGTCACCGTGACGGCGGGATTTTTACCTCGGAACCGCACACTCTCGGCCGTGTACCGTCGCGCCGTCGTCGCCGGAGCGCTCGCCGCAGCCACCGGGGGGTGCGTCGACCGCCTCCACGACGTCGCCGCCTCGACGCCGGGCGATCTCGGCGTTCGCAGCCGCTATATCGACGGCAACCCGATGGTCGACTCGCGCAGCGTCCTCGCCCGGCCCGAGGAGCTGTTGACGCACGCGGCCTCCTTCCGCTCCGCCTCCTCGGCCCGCGGCGCGCTCAAGCCCGACGCGACCGAGTCGCGCGAGTTCGTCGAGCGCACCGACTTCGTCGACGACGGCGGCGACGCGGTGCTGGTGATCGCCCAGCGGCTCACGGCGCCCGAGGTCAAGCTCCGGCTCGGCGGGATCAGTCGGACGGGCGACCACTCGCTCCGGATCGCGGTCGACCAGAGCGGCGTCCGCGGCGAGATCGAGACCGACGACCCGGTGGTCAAGACGCTCCTGTTGCGGCTCTCCGACGAGCGCGGCCCGCCGGAGCGAGCGGTCGTCGTCATCGGGGACGGCCGCGCCGGGATCACGATCTGACGGTCGCGGCCCTCCGCCCGACGACGGCGGTCCCGTCCCGCGATCGTTTTGTGGCCGGAACGTCTCCCCCCGACCATGTCACTCCGCAGTCGCCTCCTCGGATCGGCCCTCCTCGTCGTCGGCGTCGCCGCGCTCGCGGCGACGGTCTCTCTTGCCCCCACGGTCCCGCCCGAGTCGGCGGCCGACTCCGTGTCGATCATCGCGCCCACGCCGTACTCGTTCGTCGCCACGCCGCCCCTCCTCACGGTCGGGTCGGTCCTCCTGATCGGCGGCGCGGCCGCGCTCGCGAGCGCCGACCTGTCGGCGCGCGCCGCCCTCCTCGCGCCGGCGCTCGGCGGCGTCGCCGCGTTCGCGCTCGTCGCCGGCGTCGCCGCCGCGCCCGCGGCGATCCTCCCGGCGCTCGTCGAGGCGGAAGCGCTCGCCGCCGCCGTCGCCGGACCGCCCGGCACCGTCGCGACCGGCGTCGTCGCCGGCGGCGCCGTGGCCCCGGTGATCCGCGCGACGACCACCGAGGACACGGCGGCGCTCGTCGCCGGCGCCGTCCTGCTGCTCGCGGCGCTCGCGGCCGGGGCCTCGGACCCCGTCTCGCTGGTCACCGGCGGCCTCGGCGGCGCGGTCGCCGTCGGCCTGCTCTGGGCGGTCGACCCCGAGCGCTGGCGGCCCTGAGTCCGGGCCTCAACCTCACGTCTCGTCGATCCCTCGCTTGCGCCCGGCTTCGAGTTTGTCCTTCTCACCGAACTGCCCGGTAGAGTCCTCGCGATTGGACCAGCGTCGACGCCGCCAGTTGGGTGCTGTAGCGACCTCCCGTGACCGGACCTCACCGCTGAGTCACCGTCACGGCACCGCTCGTCCGTGAATCGGAGGAGTGACTCCGATCGCGTAGCATGAAAGTAAATTTGTAGTACTACAATTTTGTTGGTAATACTTATGCCAGTCGAGTCTGTGTGTTCCGACACGGTTCACGCGGCTCCACTCACGCTGTAGGACCGTCTCCCGATCGACACGACCGCGGTCGGACTCACCGGACCGACGACGAAGTGGCAGAGGCAACCCAACGCAATCGGTCACGTTCGAGATGACCAACGATGAGTGAAAGCGAAAACACGACCACGAACACGAGTACAGGCGCAGATACGGAGAGGGACATCTTCTCGGAGAGAACGCAGCTGAAGCCCTACGAGTACAGCGACTTTCTCGACTACGTCGAGGCGATCCGGAACAGCTACTGGGTCCACACGGAGTTCAACTTCGACGGCGACGTCCAAGACTTCAAGGTCAACACGACTCCCGCCGAGCAGACCGTTATCAAGCGGACGATGTTGGCCATCGCGCAGATCGAGGTGCAGGTGAAGACCTTCTGGTCGGACATCTACGCGGAGATGCCCAAAGCCGAGGTCGGGAACGTGGGCATGACCTTCGCGGAGAGCGAGGTGCGCCACATGGACGCCTACAGTCACCTCCTCGACGTCTTGGGAATCACGGACGACTTCGAGCAGGTGACCGAGGAGCCGGCGATGAAAAAGCGGATCGAGTACCTCGACGAGTATCTGGACAAAAGCGAGAGCGACGACGAACGGGAGTACGTGATGAGCATCCTGCTTTTCAGCACGTTCGTCGAGCACGTATCGCTGTTCAGCCAGTTCCTCATCATGACGAGCTTCGACAAGCACGAAAAGAAGTTCACGGGGATAGCGAACGCCGTCGAAGCGACCAGCAAGGAGGAGCAGATTCACGGGCTGTTCGGGGTCGAACTGGTAGAGACGATCAGAGAGGAGAACCCGGACCTCTTCGACGACGGTTTCGAGAACGAGGTCCAAGCAGCCTGTCGGCAGGCCTACGAGGCGGAACTGGAGATCCTGGACTGGATATTCGAGGACGGGGAACTGGAGTTTCTCCCCCGCTCCCACGTCGACGCCTTCCTGCGAGACCGGTTCAATCAGAGCCTGGAAAACGTCGGTGTGGAACCGATATTCGAGACGGACGACGACCTGCTCGAAGAGACGCGTTGGTTCGACGAGGACATCATGATGACGAAAGATAACGACTTCTTCAGCAAGCGGTCGACCACGTACAACAAGCACACGCAGAGCGTTACCGCGGAGGACATGTTCTAACATGGCACAGACAGCACTCGACGGCGTTTCGGAACAGTACACGGAACCCTTCTACTGGCTGAACGAGGACAGCAGGGAGTTCCTCAGAGAGGGGTATCTGATCGAGGGCGTCGAGGCGGAAGAGCGGGTCAGGCAAATCGCCGAGCGCGCCGAAGCGATCCTCGGCGAGGAGGGGTTCGCGGACAGGTTCTACGAGTACATGAGCCGCGGCTTCTACAGCCTCGCCAGCCCGATATGGGCCAACTTCGGACTGGATCGGGGTCTCCCCATCAGCTGCTTCGGCAGCCACATGGAAGACAACATAGAGAGCATCCTCTACACCCAGGCCGAGGTGGGAGAGATGACCAAGCAGGGCGGCGGTACGAGCGGGTACTTCGGTGAGCTGCGGCCGCGGGGCAGTCCGATAACGAACAACGGCAAGAGCAACGGGAGTTACAGTTTCACGGAGCTGTTCGACACGATCATCAACGTCATCAGCCAAGGGGAAACCCGGCGCGGGCAGTTCGCCGGCTACATCGACGTCGAACACGACGACTTGGAGGAATGGCTCAACATCAAAACCGAGGGAGACCCGGTACAGGACATCTACTACGGCGTCATCATCGGTGACGACTGGTTCCAGGCGATGATCGACGGCGACGAGGAGAAGCGGGAGACCTGGGCGGACATCATCGAGACCCGGATCAACATCGGCGTTCCGTACATCATCTTCCGGGGGAACATGAACGAGGGGAAGCCGCAGGTCTACAAGGACAAGGACTACCGGATAAACGCGTCCAACCTCTGTACCGAGATCGCGCTGCCGGCCACCGCGGACGAGAGCTTCGTCTGCTGTCTCTCGAGCATGAACGCTCTCCACTACGACGAATGGAAGGACACCGATGCGGTGGAGACGCTGACCCGGTTCCTGGACGCGGTGATGGAGGAGTTCATCCAGCGCACGGAGGGCGTCCGGTTCATGGAGCGGGCCGTGCGGTTCGCGAAGCGACACAGAGCGATAGGGATCGGCGTCCTCGGGTGGCACAGCTACCTCCAGCGCAACATGATCCCCTTCGACAGCATGGAGGCGATGGAGAAGAACGAGGAAATCTTCCGGACCATCAGCGAGCGGAGCTACGAGGCGAGCGAAGCGCTCGCCGACGAGTTCGGGGAGCCGGAGGTGCTCGAGGGGTACGGCAGGCGGAACACGACGACGATGAGCGTGGCCCCGACGAAATCGAGCAGCGTCATCCTGGGGCAGGTCAGCCCGAGCATCGAGCCGCTGAAGTCGAACTACTTCGTGCGGGACGGTGCGAAGCTGAAGTCGACGCAAAAGAACAGGTTCCTTCAGGCGATACTGGCGGAGCGAGGCGAAGACACCCGCGAGGTCTGGGACAGCATCGCGAACAAGGACGGGAGCGTCCAACACCTCGATTGCCTGACCGACCGAGAGAAAGAGGTGTTCAAGACCTTCGCCGAGATTCCGCAGATGGCGATCATCAATCAGGCGGCACAGCGGCAGAAACACATCGACCAAGCACAGAGCGTGAACGTCTCGATCGACCCGAGCGAAGTGAGCGTGAAAGAGATCAATCAGCTCTACATCGAGGCGTGGAAGAAGGGCGTCAAGAGCCTCTACTATCAGCACAGCGTGAACGCCGCACAGAAGTTCAGTCGGGACATCCTCGAGTGTCGGGCCTGTGAGAGCTGATCGCTCCCAGTAGTCAGCCCGTCCGTCACCCCGGTCGCTCCGTCCTCGAATTCAGGTCGCCGTCGGCCTGCTCTGGGCGGTCGACCCCGAGCGCTGGCGGCCCTGAGCACGCACGCCGTCGCGCGGCCGCGACCCCGCTCCCGGCCTAATCGCTCGGC
This sequence comes from Halorubrum sp. Atlit-8R, assembly GCF_003666025.1. Taxonomy (NCBI): domain Archaea; kingdom Methanobacteriati; phylum Methanobacteriota; class Halobacteria; order Halobacteriales; family Haloferacaceae; genus Halorubrum; species Halorubrum sp. Atlit-8R. The sequence goes on along the minus strand of NZ_QPLV01000003.1, from coordinate 305,005 downwards.
CGCTCGCTCTCCGTTTCGAGGTCGATGTCGGCCTCGTCGACCTCGAACTCCTCCACCTCGCCGTCCGGGATCCCCTCGCCGTCGCGGCTCGCCGAGAGGTTCTCGTCGGAGTAGCTGTCGAGCTCCTCTAACGCGGACTCGATGTCCTCTAACCCGAGCATCTGCTCCGTCTCCGCGTCGAACTCCTTGCTCTCGAGGCCCTCCATCTCCTGGACGTCGGAGCCGGAGAGGGCCTTGCCGTAGCGGCCGACCAGACTCGTCAGCTCCTGCGGGAGGACGAAGGTGGTGGACTCGCCCTTGCCGATCTCTTCGAGGGTCTCCATGCCGCGCTCGATGATGGCGCGCTCGCCCATCGACTCGGCGGACCGCGCCCGCAGCACGGTCGAGATGGCGTCCCCCTGCGCTTCGAGGATCTGGCTCTGCTTTTCCCCCTGCGCGCGGATGATGTTCGACTGCTTGTCGCCCTCGGCCTGCTCGACGGCGGAGCGGCGTTCCCCCTGCGCTTCGAGGATCATCGCACGACGGCGGCGCTCCGCGCCGGTCTGTTGCTCCATCGCGCGCTGGACCTCCTGTGACGGACTCACCTCGCGGACCTCGACGGCCTCGACGCGGATCCCCCACTCGTCCGTGGGCTCGTCGAGCTCCTCGTTGATCCGGTCGTTGATGAGCTCCCGCTGCGAGAGCGTGTCGTCGAGCTCCATGTCGCCGATGACCGCCCGAAGCGTGGTCTGCGCGAGGTTCGAGACGGCGTTCTTGTAGTCGTCCACTTCGAGGAACGCCTTCTTGGCGTCCATCACCTTGGTGTAGACGACCGCGTCGGCGGTCACCGGCGAGTTGTCGCGGGTGATCGCCGACTGGCTCGGCACGTCGATGGTCTGCGTCCGCATGTCGAAGGCGTACGTCCGCGAGACGAACGGCGGGATGACGTGAACGCCCGGGTCGAGCAGCTTGCGGTACTCGCCGAAGACGGTGAGCGCCTCCTTGTCGTAGGCGTCGACGATCTCGACGGCGCTGACGACCGTGACGGCCGCTAAAAGCACCGCGAGCGCCGCGACGCCGAAGACGAGGCTCTGCCCGAGGAGGGCGACCCCGACGAGGAGGGCGACGCCGAGCGCGAGGTACTGCCAGACCCCGTCCGGGACCTCCGCCAGCAGATCCTCCAGCTCGGCGGACTCGCCGCGCGGACCTTGTGTTCCCATACCCGAGGTTACGGCCCGACGCTGTTAACGGTTCGCACGAGACTGCGGGCTGATCCGCGTCGCGCCCGTCGATTCGCGTCCGCGGCGCCGGACTCCGAGATACCGGAAAGGCCGGCACGGGCCGGCCGGCTTTAATTGGGCGGCGGCCGAACCGGGTGGTATGCCATCCGACGAGGCGACCGACGAGCCCAAATTCAGCACGCGAAGCGTCCACGCCGGCGAGGACCCGGACCCGGCGACCGGCGCCCGCTCGACGCCCATCTACCAGACGACCGCCTACCAGTTCGACGACGCCGACCACGCCGCGGACCTCTTCGCGCTCGAAGAGGCCGGCAACGTCTACTCCCGGCTGATGAACCCGACAAACGCCGCCCTCGAAGAGCGGATCGCCTCGCTGGAGGGCGGCGTCGGCGCGGTCGCGACCGCCTCGGGCATGGCGGCGCTGGACGTGACGACGTTCCTGCTCGCCTCGGCGGGCGACAACATCGTCTCCTCGTCGGCGCTGTACGGCGGCACGTACACCTACCTCACCCACTCCGTCGAGCGCCGCGGCGTCTCGACGCGGTTCGTCGACCCCCTCGACTACGAGGGGTACGCCGAGGCCATCGACGAGGACACCGCCTACGTCCACCTCGAAACGATCGGCAACCCCGCCCTCGTCACCCCGGACATCCAGCGGATCGCGGACATCGCGCACGAGCACGGCGCCCCGCTGTTCGTCGACAACACGTTCGCGACGCCGTACCTCTGCCGGCCGCTCGAACACGGCGCCGACCTCGTCTGGGAGTCGACGACGAAGTGGCTCACCGGCAACGGCACCACGGTCGGCGGGGTCGTCGTCGACGGCGGCTCGTTCCCGTGGGCCGAGCACGCCGAGAAGTACCCGGAGATCGCGCAGGACAACCCCGCCTATCACGGGATCAACTTCGCCGAGCGGTTCGGCGACGCCGCGTTCACCTTCGCCGCGATCACCCGCGGGCTCCGCGACCTGGGCGACCAGCAGTCGCCGTTCGACGCCTGGAACACGCTCCAGCAGACGGAGTCGCTCCCGCTGCGGATGGACCGCCACTGCGAGAACGCCGGGATCGTCGCCGAGTACCTCGCGGACCACGACGAGGTCGCGTGGGTGAACTACCCCGGCCTGGAGGACCACGAGACCCACGAGGAGGCGACGGAGTACCTCGACGGGGGGTACGGCGGCATGCTCACCTTCGGGCTTGAGGCCGGTTACGAGGCCGCGCGGGCGACCGTCGAGGAGGCGGACCTCGCCTCGCTGGTCGCGAACGTCGGCGACGCGAAGACGCTCGTCATCCACCCGGCCTCGACCACGCACCAGCAGCTGACGGACGCGGAGAAGGAGGCGGCAGGCGTCACCGACGACATGGTTCGCCTCTCGGTCGGCATCGAGGACCCCGCGGACATCGTCGCCGACTTAGAGGCCGCCATCGAGGCGGCGACGGCGTAACCGCGATTCGCCCGTTTCCGACGGGGTGGTTCCGTCGAAACACTCGGGGACTGAGCGAGGCTGCGTGCGGGATACAGCGGATCCAATCGGCACGAGGACTCCGCTGTTTTCTCGATCTAAATGACGAATCAGCCGATTGCGCTTGCGTCTCGACCAGCATACCTGTGAGGCTCCGTTGAAATCTCATTTTCAGATGCGGACTGAACTGACACAGCGGGGCGCCGACCCCTGCTATCCCATCAATATTTACGTTCGTGGTAGGTGAATGAATGTGTGTCTATCCACCGGGGCCTGTCACTGAAAGCGCGCGTCCCACTGGCCGTCTGGGCGCTTGGGGTCATCGTCACTATCTTGCTTACGTACGAGGCGCTACAGCTGTCGGAAACGGAACTGGTCGTGTTTGCAACCGTCGTCATCTTCGGGTCGTTTTACGCGGTATTTCTGCCGCTCTGGCGACGGTTACCGGAGGACTGGCGGCGAAGTTGAGGATTGAGAGTTTCACCAGAACCGACAGTTCCCCGTTCTCTCGCCGAGCTATCGTCCCCCCGACCTACTCCTCGAACCCGTCCTCCCACCGGAACGTCCCGTTCCGCTGGACGACCTCGCCGTCGACCTCCATGCGCGAGTCGGCGCTCACGTCGGTGATCATGTCCACGTGGACCGCGCTGTCGTTCCCGGACTCGCCCTCGGGCAGGCAGGCGTCGTAGGCGCGGCCGACCGCGAGGTGGACGGTGTCGCCCATCTTCTCGTCGAAGAGGATCGAGTCGGTGAAGCGGTCGATGCCGCGGTTCATCCCGATGCCCAACTCGCCCAGCCGCCGGGCGCCCGGGTCGGTGTCGAGGATGTCCGCGAGCGCCTCTTCGCCCGATTCGGCCGAGAACTCGATGACCTCGCCGTCCTCGAAGGTGAGATGAACGTTCCGGACGCGCGTCGCGTCGATGGTCATCGGCACGTCGAAGAAAACCTCGCCCTCGGTGTCGTACGGCGCCGTGAACACCTCACCGGAGGGGAGGTTGTGGGAGTCGTACGCGACGGAGGCGGCGGAGTTGACCGCGGTGCGCCCCGCGATCGACATCGAAACGTCGGTGTCGGGCGCGTCGTCGCGCTCGGTGACGATCCGGACCTCCTCGCCCGCGTCGAGCACGTCTTTCATCTGCGCCATCTCCTCGGCGAGCGACTCCCAGTCGCGGAGGACGGCGTCGTAGACGAAGTCCCGGTACTCCTCGTAGGCCATCCCCGCCTGCTGGGCAAGGGAGCGGGTCGGGTGGACCGTCGACACCCAGTCGGTGTCCATCCGCGCCTCGCGGACACCCTTGCGCGCCGTCGCGTACGCCTGCCGGGTCGAGCGTCTCACGTCCGCCGACGCGGTGGTGTTGCGCCCGCCCCCGATCCGGAGGTAGGCGTCGGCGGCCTCGAAGATCGCGCGGTCGACGGCGGGGTCCGAATCGAAGTCGTCGGCCTCGACGTCGCCGTCGGTCCCGGCCTCGACGCCCTTCAGGTAGGCGCGGGAGAGTTCGTCGGAGCCGTACAGCGTCGTGACGTTCGCTCCGCGCTCGCCGAGCGCCGCGGCGACCGCGACGCCCAGCTCGTGGGCGTCCTCCGCCACGCTCACGACGACGTCGTCGCCGGCCTCGACCCGCGCGCTCCAGTCGACGAGCACCTCGGCGTGCTCGCGTACGCGTTCGTCCATTACGCGGTGTGTCGTGGAGGAGCGGTAAATCGGTGCCGGGATGGAGAGTACGTCTCATCGAGGGACGGCGCGAGGGCAGACTTTGACGGCGCGCCGGTCGCTCATTCCGAAACGGTCGCTCGCAGGTCGGCCGAGAACTCTGCCGAAGCCACAGCCGCTCGGCTGTGCGTGCTCAACTGTAGATCAACAGCGAACGGCTCCAAAGCCCCAGTCGCGAGACCGACGCACACTCGTTGCGCTCCTCACTCGGTCGCTACCGCTCCCTCGTTGCGGTGCTTACGTCGTCTGCGTCGGTCTCGCGACTGCCCCTTTGAGTCCCACCCCGCCCCGCACAGCACCTCGTGCCTCCCCAGCCTCGTCGCTGGCGCCGTCGGCGCCAGCGACTCCCTCGCGCGTGCGACTCGCGACCGCCTTCGGCGGCCGCTCGCCGGCACGCGCCACCGCGCTATTTAAATGGCTCGTGGAGGAGACGGCGAGGCCGTCACTCGCGCTCCCCGTGAATGGCCTCAAAGAGCCCGACCGCGAGCAGCGCGACGCCGCCGAGCCCGCCGCCGAGCCTCGCCAGCCCGCCCACGGGGGTTCGGTCCAGCCGCTCCCGCGAGTAGCTCCCGAGGACCCTGTACGACTCGCCGTCGACGCGCAGGTCGTCGGTCCCGGCGAGCCGGTCGGCGCAGTTGGTCTCGCCGAGCGCCCACTCCCCGGCGGTCGAGGTACGTTCGACGAGGAGGTCGACCGATCCGGGCGCGACCCGATACCCCCGGATCGAGACGTTGCGCCCGTCGGCGAGGGCGACCGCGGCGTCGGCGCAGCGCGCGGGGAGGTCGGCGGCGTTCACGGTCGCGTGCCGGTCGAGCCCCGCGCCCGCCCGAAACGTCGCCTCCCAGCCGACGACGCTCACGTCCGCGGCGGCGGCGAGCAGGAGGAGGGCGCCCGGGACGGCGAGGAGTCGGCGGTCCATCGCGCCGGGCGAGTAGCTCCGAGCGAAGTATATGCTTTGTGTGCCCCGCGCGGTCGGTCGGGGGTGCGACGCGGCGGGGCGAACGGCTACCGCGGGTCCGCTACCGCTGGGCCGTCACTCCAGGTCGAGCAGCGCCGCGATCTCGTCGAGGTAGTCGTCGTAGACGCCGACGGCGGACTCGATCGGGTCGGGCGAGGCCATGTCGATGCCGGCGAGCTCGACGACCTCCAGCGGGTACTTCGAGCCGCCGGCCTTCAGCATCTCGCGGTAGTCGGCGGCCGCGGACTCGCCCTCGTCGAGGACGCGCTCGACGATGGCGGCCGCGGCGGAGATGCCGGTCGCGTACTGGTAGACGTAGAAGTCGTAGTAGAAGTGCGGGATGCGCTGCCACTCGCGCTCGATGCCGCCCGTGAGCTCGGCGGGCGCGTAGTAGTCGGCCTTCAGGTCGCCGTACATCTCGTCGAACGCGTCGGGGGTGAGCGCGTCGCCGGCCTCCACGCGCTCGTGGATCTGCTGTTCGAACGTCGCGAACATCGTCTGCCGGAAGAGGGTGGAGCGGAAGCGCTCGAGGTACTCGTCGAGGACGTGGGTGCGGAGCTCGTCGTCCTCGACGGTGTCGAGCAGGTGGTGGGTGAGCAGCGTCTCGTTGACCGTGGAGGCGATCTCCGCGACGAAGATCTCGTAGCTCGCGTCGTGCCACGGCTGGGCGTCGCCCGCCAGCTCCGAGTGCATCGAGTGCCCGAGCTCGTGGGCCAGCGTGTACATCGACGCGATGTCGTCCTGGTAGTTCATCATGATGTACGGCTGGGTGTCGTAGGTGCCCGAGGAGAACGCGCCCGAGCGCTTCCCCCGGTTCTCGTACACGTCGACCCACCGCGAGTCGAGCCCCTCGGCCAGCCGCTCCTGGTAGGCGTCGCCGAGCGGCGCGACCGCCTCGATCACCCACTCGCGGGCCTGCTCGTACTCCACGTCCGGCCCTTGGTCGCCCGTCAGCGACATGTAGAGGTCGTGGCTCTGGAGTTGGTCGACGCCGAGCGCCGCCTCCTTCAGCTCCGCGTGGCGGTGGAGCACGTCGAGGTTGTCGTCGACGGTGTCGACGAGGGTGTCGTACACCTCGACCGGGACGTTCGAGTCGTCGAGCGCGGCGGCCCGCGCGGAGTCGTAGTCGCGGATCTCGGCGCTCGTGACGTGCTCGCGGACGGCCTTCTCTAAAGAGGTGCCGACCGTGTTGCGCACGTCGGCCCACTCGTCGTAGAACGTCTCATGGATGCGCTCGCGGAACTCGCGGTCCGGGTTCGTCTGGAGCTTCGTGAAGTTCGCCTGCGTGATCTCGACCTCCTCGCCGTCGGGGTCCTCGACGACGCCGTAGGTCATGTCGGCGTTCGTCAGCATCGAGTAGATCTCACTCGGCGCGTCGGTGACCTCCGAGAGGTCCGCCAGCACCTCCTCGACCTCGCTCGACCGCGTGTGCGGCTTCTTCCGCAGGACGTCGTCGAGGTAGTGCTCGTACTCGGCGAGGGCGGGCTCGTCGTCGACGAAGGCCTCGACGTCCGACTCCGTGAGCGACTGGATCTCGGGTTCGAGGTACGAGACCGCGCTCGACGCCTCGGAGCCGAGCGACGACGCCCGCGCGGACATCGCCTGGTACTCCTGGTTCCGCGTGTCCTCGGCGCTGCGCAGGCGGGCGTACGTCATCACCTGCTGGAGCTCGCGGAATATCTCCTCGCGCAGTTCGAGCAGTTCGAGGAGGGTGGCGGCGTCCTCGACCGCCCGCCCCTCGTAGGCGGCCAGCTCGTCGATCCGGTCGGCGACCGTCTCGTAGGCCGACTCCCACGCCTCGTCGTCGGCGTAGATGCCGTCGAGGTCCCACTTGTACTCGGCGTCGATTTCGGACCGCTCGGGAACCGAACTCATACCGTTCGGGTCGGCCTCCCGCACACTAAGCCTTGTCAAACCCCGCGCGGCGGACCGATATGCGTGCGAACCGGCACCACCCGTGACGTGTCAACGCGGCTCGTCCCGCCCCCCGCCGTCCTCGCCCTCGGCCCACGCCGCGAGGTCGACGACGAGCACGAGCGCGTCCTCGCCGTCGCGGTAGTAGCCGCCGACCCGGCGGATCGGCTCGAACCCCTCGTCGGCGTACAGCGACCGCGCCGGGTCGTTCCCCTCGCGCACTTCGAGCCGGACGACGGCCACGCCGGTCGCGCGGAGGCGGGCCAGCGCCGACCGGAGCAGCGTCCGACCGATCCCCTCGCCGCGGGCGTCGGGGTGGACGGCCAGGTCCTTGACGTGGCCGATGTCGCGGCCGTGGTTCGGGGTCCGGTCGGCGACGACGAACCCGACGACCGCGCCCGCCCGCTCCGCCACGAGGAACGCCGCCTCGTCGAGCAGCCGCTCGAAGGCGTCGTGCGGCCACGGGTCCGAGAAGCAGGCCCGCTCGATCCGGACCACCGCGAGGAGGTCGGCAGACTCGGCCCCTCGGATCGTGACGTCGGCGGCGCTCACGGGTCAGTTTGCGGCCCGCGGGGAATAAACGCGCCGGGTCGACCGGGGCGGCGGCGCGCCGCCTCGCTCACGCCTCGATCCAGGGCTCGTCCGGGTCGGCGTCGGCGGCCTCGGGCGCGCGCACCTCGAAGCAGGCGCCGTCCGGCGGCCGGAGCCGGCGACCGTCGGCGAGGTCCACCGGGCCGTCCGCGGGCGTCCGCAGTTCGACGCGCCACCCGTGCGACTCGACCACCTCGCGGACGATGTCGAGCCCGTAGCCCGTCCCGTCCGCTCGCGTCGTGTACCCGGAGTCGAACACGGAGTCCCGGTCGTCGGGGTCGATCCCGGTCCCGTCGTCGGCGACGAGGAACCCCTCGTCGGTGGCGGTGACGAGGACGGTGAGACCGTCGTCCGCGTCGTCGTCGGACGCGGTCGCGTCGTCTTGGGGGTCGGGCGCGTCGCCGCCGGAGTCGGTCGCGTCGTCGTCTGGCTCGGACGCTCCCGCCTCCGAGGCCTCCGGCTTCCCGTGTTCCGTCGCGTTGCGGAACAGGTTCTCCAGCGCCTGGCGCACCCGGCCGCGGTCGCCGTACACCCGCGCGTCGCGGGCGACGACCAGGTCCGCGTCGTCCTCGCCCTCGGCGGCGGTCTCCCAGGCGTCGCGGGCGACGCTGGCGAGCGCGAACTCCGTCGGCTCGTCCATGCCGGTCCCCTGCCGCGCGAGGGTGAGCAGCTCCGAGACGAGCTGGTCGATCCGGTCGACGGCGCGCTCGCCGCGTTCGAGGGGCTCCGCCTCGCCGCGCAGCCGCGCCATCTCGATCGACCCCCGGATCACCGACAGCGGGTTCCGCAGGTCGTGCGAGACGATGCTCGCGAAGCGGTCGAGCCGCTCGTTGCGGTCGGTGAGCCGCCGCTCGCGCGCCTTCCGCGCGCTCACGTCCCGGGAGTTGATGAGCAGCTCGCCGACGGGGCTGTCGGCCGGCAGCGAGCGGGTCCGCGACTCCAGCCAGACCCAGTCGCCGTCGGCGGTGCGGTAGCGGTACTCCAGCGTCGGGGACGTGTCCGGCTCGTTGAGCGCGCGGTAGAACCGCTCGGTCACGCGCTCGCGGTCGTCCGGGTGGACGTAGCCGAGCGGGGAGCGCCCGACGGTCGACCCCTGCTCGTAGCCGAGCACTTCCGCGACGGAGGGGCTCTCGTAGACGACGAGTCCGTCCCCGTCGACGACCGTGACGAGGTCGCTGCCGTACTCTAAGAAGGCGCGGTAGCGCTCCGGGAAGGTGCGGTCGACGTCGACGCGCCGGACCGTGACGATCCGGCCGCCGAACTGCGGGGCGAGTTCCTCGTCGACGACGGACTCGACCCACGCGTACCCGCCGCTCGCGCGGCGGATTCGGTGGGTGACCGTCCGACTCGTCGCGACCGCGGACAGCGCGTCGGCGACCGGCTCGCGGTCGCTCGGGTGGACGCGGTCGAGGAGGTCGCTGCCCACGAGTTCGCCGCGGTCCACGCCGACGACGTCCGGCGCCGACGGCCCCGCGAACAGCACTTCGCCGTCGACGGCCACGGCCAGCAGGAAGCGGTCCGCCTCGGCGGGCCCGGACCCGCGCTCGGCGGGCGTCGCGTCGACGCCGGCCGACGCCTCGTCGGCGTCGGCTACGGGGGATGTCGGTCGGGCACCGCGGTCGGTCGACCCGGTCGCCCGCTCCCCGTCGCCGGGCGGCGCGTCGACCGCGGACCGGTCTTCGGCGTCGGGGGCGTCGCCCTCGTCGGCGCCGCGGCGCGACGTCGACGTGTCGGATGGCCGGAGGGTCACAGTCGGTTCTACCAGAGGGTACGACTACGAGGTGATAAAACCGCGCGCCTTCGAAATCAGAACTGATAATTAACTATCGGGCGGCCGATGAACTCTGGCCGCGTGCCACCGTTGGTGCCCGCCGAAGCCTTGCGAACCGTGAGATGTTGCCGCAGCGAGGCTTATACCTCGTCGACGGCGGCACCGACGACGACGCCTTCGAGTGGCAGACCGATCCGCGGCCGGCGGCCGAGGATCCGAGTCAGAAGCGTTAAACGCTCGCCGCGGGTACCGGCTCGTGAGGGCGCGTAGCTCAGCGGACAGAGCACTTGGTTCCGGACCAAGACGCCGCGGGTTCAAATCCCGTCGCGCCCGCTTACTGACGAACCGTTTCACGACTAATGCCAATTCTACCGTAGCGACTCGCTACGCCCCGGAATCGCCTGAATCGATTCCTTCCGAACCCGGTCTTGAAATCGGGTTGAATACGGCACCGATCGCGACCCCTTCGCGTCGGCCGATCGACCCAACCAACTTCGGGGTGATCTCCGGATGATGGAGCTCCGCGTCGACCCCGACGAGTCCGGAGTCTGTCTGGAGTGCGGGTCGCACCTCTCGCCGCGGTTCGGTCGGGTTCACGGCGATGACGACGATCGCGCTGGCGCCACTCCGACCCGGAATCGCTCCGCCGGCCCGATCGCGAACGCGCCGCTCAGGCGGACCGGTCGCCGACGAACCGTTCCGGGGCGACCGAGCGAACGATCCGCGACGGACGCACCGCGCGCCCGCTGACGAGGAGGAAGCCGACGAAGATCACGCCGAACCCCGCGACGGACAGCGCCGAGAGGGTCTCCCCGAGCAGCGCCCACCCGCCCACCGCCGAGACGACCGGGACGAAGTAGAAAAGCAGGTTCGCCCGCGTCGCGTCGGTCTCGTCGATCAGCGCGAAGTAGGCGAGGTACGCGACGGCGCCCGAACAGACGCCGACGTACAGCAGCGCGGCGACCGCGACGGGCGGCACCGCGAGCGAGGCCACGGACTCGCCGGCGCCGACGCTGAGGGCGTGCGAGAGGACGGCGGCCAGCGGGACCCCCCAGACGGTGCGGGCGGTGCTCGACAGCGTCGCCTCGGCGCGGCGGATCGCCACCGCACCGAACGCGCTCGTCACCGCGGCCGCGAAGAGGAGCGGGACGCCCATCCCGCCGCCGAGCAGCGCCGACGGCGAGGGGTTCGCCACGAGGACGACCCCGAGCAGTCCGAGTCCCATCCCGACGACGCCGCGGGGGGTGAGCCGGGCGTCCGCGAGCAGCAGCCCGGCGAACACCGGGGTGAGGATCGGGTTCAGGCTGAAGACGACGGCCGCGACTCCGCTCGTCACGTACTGTTGCCCGACGAACAGCAGCGCGTTCGTCAGTCCGATCACCAGCACGCCGGTCGCGAGGATCCCGGCGACGTCGCCGGCGGTCCGGGGACGGAGGTCCGCCCACGAGAGGCGCGTCGCCGCGAACGCGGCGAGGACGACGGCGCCGATGTCGAACCGCACGGCGACGAAGAACAGCGGCGGCAGGTGCGCGAGGCCGGTCTTGGCCGCGACGAACGTCCCGCCGAACAGCAGCGCCGAGACGGCGAACAGCGCGGCGGACCGTCGGGTGAACACGTTACGGTAACACCTCGGTTTCGCCGTCGGACGAACGGCCAATCGGAGCGGGAATATCGGTCACACTTCGACGAACGTCGCCCGGACATATAACGAAATTCAGAAAATGTTCGGCTTCGCGAAACGCCCGCCCACTACGACAGCGTTTCATCCCGTGAAATCCCCGCGGGGAGCGAAGCCGGTTTATCCGCGAGGGCACTGTACCGCGTTATGGAGGCGCCGCTCGAAGCGATCGAGTTCCTCGCGCGCTCGACCAACCGCGTCGAGGTCCTACGGCTGCTGGCGACCCGGCCGCACACGCGGGGCGAACTCGCGGCGGCGACCGGGGCGTCGCAGGCGACGCTCGGCCGCATCCTCGAGGACTTCGCCGAGCGCTCGTGGGTCAGGCGGGAGGGCGGCAGACACGTCGCGACCGCCACCGGCGAGCTGGTGGCGGACGGGATCGACGACCTCGTCGCCGTCCTGGAGACGGAGGGCAAGCTCCGCGACGTGGTCGCGTACCTGCCCACGGCCGAGTTCGGCTTCGACCTCCGTCGGCTCGCCGACGCGACGGTGACGGTGCCGAGCCGGACGCGACCGAGCGCGCCGCTTCAGCGCGTCCTCGACGGCATGGAGGGCGCGTCGACGCTGCGCGCGGTCTCGCACACCCTGAACGAGCAGAGCCTCTCGACGGCGCACGACCGCGTCGTGGCGGGTCGGCAGGCGTTCGAGGCCGTGCTCTCGCCGAGCGCGCTCGCGGCGCTCGCGGCCGACGACCGGCTGTGGACGCAGGTGCGCGCGCTCGTCGACCACGACGACGCGGCGATCCGCGTCGCCGACGGGGAAGTGCCGCTCTCGGTCACCGTCGCCGACGGCACCGTCTACCTGCTCGTGCGCGACGAGGGCGGGATCCTCCGCGCGGCGATCCACACCGACGACCCGGCCGTCCGCGACTGGGCCGGAGAGACGTTCTCCGAGTACTGGGCGGACGCGACGCCGTTCGATCCGGCGACGTTCGAAGCGTGACCCGTCGGCGCCCCGGTCCGCGGCGGAAGGGGCATCTCGACGAGCGGGACCGGGTGCGAGCCGCCGGCCTCACCCGTGAAACCGGTACAGCGACGTGACGTACGGCAGCCGGTTGAGCATCCACACCGCGACCGGCACCCCCACGACCGTAACCGCGAGCGCCGACGCGACGTTCGCCCACAGCAGGCTCAGCCACCAGCCGACGAGGACGAAGTAGACCGCCCGCACGAGGAGCGACCGCTGGCCGCGGGCCGAGTCGGGCTCCGAGAGCGACCGCGGCTCCGCGAGCGTGAGTACCGTCGGCACGAGGTTGATCAGCTTGATACCGACCGGGAGGAGGACGACCGTGACGTTGAGCAGCCACGCGACGTTGACGACGACCGGCGTCGCCCACCAGCCGACGAAGACGAACCACAGCGCGCGAACGAGCAGGGACCGTTGTGCCATCGCTCCCGATAGGTTCTCAGCGGGGAAACCCGTGTCGTCGCACGGAAGCGTCGACACCCCTACGGGCGTCGGCGGCGGTCGCCGTCCCGGCCGCCGTCGCGCTCGCCGACCCCAACCGACTTGCCCGGGGGGCGCGTCGCCCCGGCCATGTCCGATTCACCGGCCGGCTCGACGAGCCTCGAATTCGGCGTCCTCGGCACCGCGGGGATCGCCCGCAAAGCGGTCATCCCGGCGGTCGCCGCCAGCGATCACACCGTCGGCGCGGTGGCGTCCCGCGACGCCGCCCGCGCGGAGCGGTTCGCTGCCGAGAACGGGATCCCCCGCAGCTACGGCTCCTACGAGGCCCTGCTCGACGACGCCGCGCTCGACGCCGTGTACGTCCCGCTCCCGAACGGGAGCCACGCCGAGTGGACGAAACGCGCCGCCGACGCCGGCCTCCACGTCCTCTGCGAGAAGCCGCTGGCCGCCGACGCCGACGAGGCGCGCGACGCGGTCGCGCACTGCGAGGAGCGGGGCGTCACGCTGATGGAGGCGTTCATGTACCGCTATCACCCCCGCACCGAGCGCGCCGTCGCGCTCGCGGCGGACGAACTCGACGACGTGCGCACGGTGACGGCCACCTTCCGCTTCCCGCTGTACGACCGCCCGAACGACGTGCGGCTCGACCCCGGGCTCGCCGGCGGGTCGCTCATGGACGTGGGCTGTTACCCCGTCTCGCTCGCCCGGACGATCCTCGGGGAGCCCGACCGCGCCTACGCCCACGCCGGCGACACCCGCGGAGCCGGGGTCGACACGGAGCTCGCGGGCGTGCTCTCGTACGACGACGGCCGCTCGGCGCGGGTCGCGTCCGGCTTCGACACCCAGCTCGTCCAGCGGTACCGCGTCGACGCGACGAACGGCTGGGTCGAGGTCGAGCGCGCGTTCGACGCGCCGACCGACGAGCCGGTGGAGCTGACGTACGAGATCGACGGCCGACACGGGGCCGAGACGTTCCCCGCCGTCGACCAGTACCGGCTCCAGGTCGAGCACTTCGCCGAGCGCGTCGCCGACGGGAGCGCCCCTCTGACCGACGGCGAGGAGGCGGTCGCCAACATGGCGGTCATCGACGCGCTCGCCGAGAGCGCCGCCGACGGCGGCCCGGTCGACCTCTGACCGCGGGAACCGGATCCGAGCCGCCCTCGCCGGTCGCCGGCGCAGCGCCCCGGTGTCCGTCAGTCCTCGCTCGGCGCCGCGCGGCTCACCGGTCGATCCCGCCCCCGCCGTCGATGACGTCGCGGACCTCCGCCCGGGTCGTCACCGCGAGGTCGCCGTCGGTGGTGCGTTTCAGCGCCGCGGTCGCCGACCCCCACCGGAGCGCCGCGGGGAGGTCGCCGCCGCGCAGCCGCTCGGCGACGAAGCCGGCGACGAACGCGTCGCCGGTGCCGATCGCGTCGAACGTCTCCGCCTCGTACACGTCCTGCTCGTACACCGAGCCGTCGTGGAGCGCGACCGCCCCCTCCAGCTCGCGGGTGACGACCACCGTGTCGAAGCCGAACTCCGTGGCGAGCCCGTGGGCTATCTCGACGGCGCCGCCCTCGCGGTCGAGCACCTCCCGGGCGTCCCGCCGCGGGACGAACAGCGTGTCGACGTGCTCGAACAGGTCCTCGTAGGCCGCCCGCGCGGTCTCCGGGTCCCAGAGCTTCGCCCGGTAGTTCAGGTCGAACGAGCGCGTGGTCCCCGCCTCGCCGGCGGTCCGCAACAGCGCGGTCGTCGTCTCGGCCGTCGCCTCGGAGAGCGCGGGCGTGATCCCCGTCGTGTGGAACCAGTCCGCGGCCGCGACCGCGTCGGTCGGGAGCTCGTCGGGCTCGACGGTCGTGATCGCCGCGTCGGCGCGGTCGTAGATCACGTTCGTCCCGCGCGGCTCGCCGCCGTGCTCGAGGTAGTAGGTCCCCACGCGGCTCTCGTCCCCGTCGGCCCACGCGACGCTCGGGGTGACGCCGTGGCTCCGCAGCTCGGTCACGATCCGCCGACCGAGCGGCGAGTCGGGGAGCTTCGAGAGCCAGCGGGCGTCGGCGCCGAGCCGCGCGGCCCCGACCGCGACGTTGCTCTCCGCGCCGCCGGCCTGGACGGTGAACTCGCGCGTCGTCTCCAGCCGCTCGCCCCGCGGCGGCGACAGCCGGAGCATCGTCTCGCCGAACGTGACGAGGTCGGTCATCGGCGCCACCCCGCGGCGCAGGTCTCGAACGGGTTCATATTGGGTGCTACTCTCGGCCGATTATAAGAGGGGGTGATCGCCGTCGACCGACGAGTGTAGGGTGCGTCAGTAGCCCTCACAGTATATGAGAAGTATCGGGCGCACGCTCTCAGTGGGTCTCCGGGCTATGCCCTTCCGTGCCGGAATCGTTCGATGGAAAGGCACGCGTCGGCATCAGCAATTATCTCATTGTAATCGTCGTCCCCACCGATCAGTAGCGTCGCTCCAAGGCGGTCAGCAGTTGCGAGTGCGTATGCGTCACCGAGTGCGGGGTTGTAGTCGAGGATGTAGTCGGAAGCAGTCTCCCAAACTCGTTGCCCTTGAGTGGGATGGATACCGATCGTGCCGAGCCACTCGAAGTATTCGTCAGCGACGGATTCGCCGTATTTTCGGCCGAGGATGTAGCGTACTTCGGTCGCGTTCACCCGGTTCAAATACCCTTGTGAAACCCCGTCCGCAACAGCATCGAGGTATGCGGCAACCTTCTCATAGCCCGGTTCTTCATCCGCGTGCGCCACCAACGGCTCGGCGTCGAAGACGATCTCGGGCGGCGGCGAGTAGACTTCGCGACCGCTCACTCGGAATCACGCTCGGCTTTGTCGGCTTCTCGCTTCTCACGGAGCATTTCGCTCGCTGGATTGTCTGTCGACGGCTCACCAGAGCGAGCCGCGAATCCAGCCATCTCCTGCGCGGACCGGACGCGTTCGATCACCACCTCACCGTCATCGGTCTCGCGGAACGTCACCTGTCCCGGAGCGTCAATACCGAGCTTGTCACGGAACTTTTTCGGAATCGTTGCTTGTCCCGACGACGATACAGACACCGTCGCTGAGGTGTCCTCACCGCCTGATTCTGACTCGTCTTTCGACCTTGATTCGCTCATACTCTTAATTTACGAGCGTTAATAATATATTTTGGGTATTAATTTTCGGGACTTACTAATTTATCCGTTAGAGATTCACGAGTCACTTCTGAGTGCCGGGTGGGGCACAATCATATACGAACAGTGAGTGTGACGGGAGCCCTCGCGGTGCCCGGCCTCCCAGTCTCAACCGCGCGGTCCCCGCCTACTCCGCGTCCTCTCGCGCCCGGTAGTCCGGGAGCGTGTCGTCTTGCATCACCGCGCCGCGGCCGCCGTCGACGAGCAGCGCTGCCCCCGTGACGAAGGCGGCGTCGTCGCTCGCGAGGAAGGAGACGGCGCCGGCGACGTCGGCCGGCGTCCCGATCCGTCCGGTCGGGTGGATCGCCTCGACCTCCGCCAGCCGCCCCTCAGGCAGCTCGTCGCGCGTCCGCTCGACCTCCACCCAGCCGGGGACGACCGTGTTCACCCGGACGCGGGGACCGAAGTCGACCGCGAGCGAGCGCGTCATGCCGTTGATGCCCGCCTTGACGGCGTTGTACGGGAAGTGCGCCGGCATCGTCGCGTACGCGTGGTTCGACGAGACGTTCACGATCGCGCCCCGGTCCATGTGTTCGAGGGCGGCCCGCGCCGCCAGCCAGTACGCCCGGAAGTCCGTCTCGACGACGAACGCCCAGTCGTCGAGCGTCGCCTCGTCGGCGGCCGTCTCCGTCTGGACCCCGGCGTTGTTCACGAGCACGTCGACCGAGCCGTAGCGCTCGGCGGCCGCCTCCGCCAGCGCGGCCACGTCGTCCGGGTCGCGCATGTCGGCGCGGACGAACGTCGCGTCTCCTCGCTCGCCTCCCGCCGCGATCCGCTCGACGACGGCCTCGCCGGCCGCCTCCGAGCGCCCGCTGACCACGACGTTCGCCCCCTCGGCGGCCAGCCGCTCCGCGATGCCGGCGCCGATGCCCCTGGTCGACCCCGTCACGATCGCGGTCTCGCCGGCGAACCGGCCCGGGACCGCGCCCTCGGTCGGCGACTCCCGTCGCCGGGTCATCGGCTCTCCCCCCGTCGCCGCGTGTCGGTCGCCATCGGGATCACCACTCCGCGACCGACCCGTCGTCGTGGCGCCAGACGGGGTTGTGCCAGTCGACCGCCTCCTCGGCCTGCTCGCGCACGTGCGCCTCGTCGACCTCGATCCCGAGCCCGTCGCCGTCGGGGATGTCGACGAACCCGTCCCGATACTCGAACACCGACGGGTCGGCGAGGTAGTCCAACACGTCGCTCGTCTCGTTGTAGTGGATGTCGAGCGACTGCTCCTGAATGAGCGCGTTCGGCGTGCAGGCGTCGACCTGGATACAGGACGCGAGCGCGATCGGGCCGAGCGGGCAGTGCGGCGCGACCGACACGTCGTACGCCTCGGCCATCGAGGCGATCTTCTTCAGCTCGGTGATCCCGCCGGCGTGGGAGACGTCCGGCTGGATCAGGTCCACCGCGTCCCCCTCCAGCACCTCCTTGAAGTCCCACCGCGAGTACATCCGCTCGCCGGTCGCGATCGGGATCGTCGTCGACGCCCGGATCGCCGGCAGCGCGTCGTTGTTCTCGGGCAGCACCGGCTCCTCGATGAACATCGGGTCGTACGGCTCCAGCGCGGCCGCGAGCCGGCGGGCCATCGGCTTCGCCACTCGACCGTGGAAGTCGACGCCGACGTCGACCTCGTCGCCCACCGCCTCCCGGACGGCCGCGATCCGGTCGGCCGCGGCGTCGACCGCGGCCGGCGAGTCGATCGACTCCAGCTCCGGGGTGGCGTTCATCTTCAGCGCGGAGAAGCCGGCGTCGACCTTCTCGCGGGCGGCCTCGCCCACGTCCGCCGGCCGGTCGCCGCCGATCCACTGGTAGACGCGGATCCGGTCTCGCGCGCGGCCGCCGAGCAGCTCGTGGACGGGCGCGCCGAACCGCTTCCCCTTGATGTCCCACAGCGCTTGGTCGATGCCGGCGATGGCGCTCATCAGGACCGGCCCGCCGCGGTAGAAGCCGCCGCGGTACATCGTCTGCCAGTGGTCCTCGATCCGCGCCGGGTCCTCGCCGAGCAGGTAGTCGTCGAGCAGCTCCTCGACGGCCGCGACGACCGTGTGGGACCGCCCCTCCACGATCGGTTCCCCCCAGCCGACGGTCCCGTCGCTCGTCGTGAGCTTCAGGAACAGCCAACGGGGCGGCACTTCGAACAGCTCGTAGTCGGTGATGTGCATGGTGTGTTGGGGTCTCCGGACCGGTCCGACGGCCGCGGGACTCGGGCGTCGTCCGTCGCCGCCGGCGGCCGACGCGGACCGGTCCGTCGCCTCGGTCGTACTTCCCCGTCCGTCCGTTAAATAGCGGGCGGGTGCGGCCGCGGTTCGCCCACGCGGCCGCGACACACCTCGATTTAAGCCCCCGCGACGAGCAGGTACCGACCATGCGAACCGACCGACTCGACCGGATCACGGACGGCGGCGTGATCGCGATCCTCCGCGGCGTCGAGCGCGACGACGCCGTGCGGGTCGCGGACGCGGTCGTCGACGCCGGCGTGACGGCGCTGGAGGTGACGGCGGACACGCCGGACGCGACGGCGTCGATCGCGGCGATCGCCGACCGCGTCGACGACGCCGTCGTCGGCGCCGGCACCGTCCTCGACGCGGAGACCGCGCGCGCGGCGCAGCTCGCCGGCGCCGAGTTCCTCGTGACGCCGACGGTGAACCGCGACGTGATCCGCACCGCGAACCGCTACGGGACGCCGATCGCGGTCGGGGCGTACACGCCGACCGAGGCGCTCGACGCCTTCGAGGCGGGCGCCGACCTCGTGAAGGTGTTCCCCGCGGCGACCGGCGGCCCGGACCACGTCGCGGCGATCGGCGGCCCGCTCGGTCAGATCCCGCTCGTCCCGACCGGCGGCGTCGGCGCGGACGACGCCGGCGACTACGTCGAGGCGGGCGCGGCCGCGGTCGGCGTCGGCAGTTCGATCGTCGACGGCGAGGCGATCGCCGCCGGCGACTTCGACGCGGTCCGGTCGAACGCGCGCGCGGTGGTCGAGGCCGTCGCGGCGGCCCGTGAGTGACCGCTCCGCGCTCCGGCGCGTCGGGAGCGACCGCTCCGCGCGCCGACGCTTCGGCGTCGCCGTCGCGAGCGACGCGCGCTACTGCGCGGTCGAGCGCGTCTCGTCGCCGGCCTCGGGCGACGAACCGCGGACCGCGTCCCACCCGTTGATACAGGCGTCACACAGGTAGTACGCGAAGCCGTCGACGTCCCGGTGCGCGAGCGAGGCGTCGACGCCGCATCTGTCGCAGTTCATGCCCGGCGAGTACGGCAAGACGAATATATGTCTTCTGCTCCGGGTCGGATTCGTGATAATTCGTGACGGAACCGCCGAACCGGAAGTTCCGCCGTCCTCCGATCGAGCTTCCCGGACGCTCAGCGCAGCGCGTCGAGGTCGAACTCGAAGGCCGCGACCGGGACCTCCAGGTCGTGCTCGACGAGGACCTCGGGGTGGAGCTCGCCGATGACGCCGACGCGCTCGCCGTCGATCGCGACGGCGGCGGCGCGCCCCTCGATGAACGAGGGGTGTTCGGTCCGCGGGGTCGCCAGGTCGGCGTCGAAGTCGTCACAGAGCGCCTGGAGCCGTCCCTTCGCGGCCTCGTAGGAGGCGTCGCGGCGGGCGACCGCGCCCGCGACGCGGCGCGACTCGGCGACGTTCGTGTCCGCGGCGTCGTCGCGCTCGGCGACGAAGCCGACCTCGGCGACGTCCTGCGGGTAGGCGTTGTGGGTGTTCCGCTCCAAGAGCATCACGAGCGACGGGAGCGCCCAGGTGCGGAGCTGGGTGTACTCCTCGCTGTACGGCTCCGTGATCTCGACCGGGTCGCCGCCGCCGAAGACGCCGTCCCCCTCGACCGCGGCGCCGCCGGTGCCCGGCTCGATCCGCATCCGGTCGTAGTTCTCGGTCCCGCTCGTCATGTGGAAGTTCAGCAGGTCCTCGAAGCCGAGCCCCACGAGGCTCGTCCGGACCGCGTCCTCCAGCCGGGAGCGCTCGTGGCGCCCGCCGACGGTGCCCACGTCGGGGTAGCGCGGCTCCAGGTTGTCGAAGCCGTACGCGCGCCCCACGTCGTCGACGAGGTCGAGCGGGTGGAGCACGTCGACGCGGTACGGCGGGATCTCCACGTCGTACCGGACGTCCTCGCCGAGCGTGTAGGAGGCGTCGAGGCCGGCGCGCTCGAAGCAGTCGACGACCTCCTCGGGCTCGAAGTCGACGCCGAGCAGCGTCTCGATCCGGTCGTGCGAGACGCTCTTCTCGTCGGTGTCGAGGTTCGGGCGGACCAGCTCCGCCCCGTACTCGCTCGGGTGCGTCGCGCCGTCGGCGTAGTTCACCTCGACCTCCTCGATCGTCGCGCCCCGGGCCGACAGCGCGTAACAGATGATGTTGCACATCCGGTCGATCGTCCACTGGTCGGTGCCGGTGAGCTCGACGAACAGCTCGCGCGAGCCGGTCGTCACCTCGGTCCGCTTCCCGTTGATGACGGGCGGGAACGAGAAGAGGCCGAGCTCGTCGTAGATCGCCGGGTAGCGGTCGAGGTCCTCGACGAGGTTCGCGTAGGTGGTCCCCGTGTCGTGCTCCGCCAGGACCTCGGCGGGCGTCAGCTCGTCGTTCGCGTCGAGCGGGACGAACGTGTCGCCCTCGGGGTCGACGCCGCGGTAGGTGATCGACGGCTCCGCGCCCTCCTGGAGCGGCGCGCCCTTCACCATCGCGAGGTCGTGGATCCCGATGGCGCCCTTCGCGCGGCCGCGGCCCATCGTCGCGTGGAGCTTCTCTTGGAGCTGGATCAGCGACTCCAGCGCCGCCTCGTCGAGGTCGACGCCGCGGACCACGGCGCCCGTGACGAACGGCCGCTCGTCGGGCACCGATTCGTCGACCTCGATGGTCCACTCGGGGTCGTTCGCGCTCGGCACGTAGACGCCGCGCGCGTCGCCGTAGTGGTAGCGCAGCGAGCGCGCGACCCCCTCGACGGAGAGGCGGTCGAGGCGGTCGGGCGCGAACTCGAACTGGAACATGCCGTCGTCGGTCTCGCCCTCGAACTCCAAGCCGAGCCCGAACAGGTCGTCTTTCAGCTCCGCGTCGCCCTTCTCGTCGTGGCCGGTGAGCTCGCGCAGCTCGTCGGGGTCGACGTCGACGACGGGCATCAGTAGCTCACCTCCGCGTTCCGCAGGAAGTCGATGTCGGCGAGGGTGCCGTGGAGGTCGCGGATGTCCTCCGCGCCGGTAGTTAACATCGCGAGGCGTTCGAGGGCGAGCCCCCACGCCATCACGTCGCAGTCGACGCCGAGCGGGCCGGTGACCTCCTCGCGGAAGACGCCGGAGTTCCCGATCTCGATCTCCTCGCCCGTCTCCGGGTGCTCGCCGAACAGCTCGAAGGAGGGCTCGGTGTAGGGGTTGTAGTGCGGCTTGAACCGGATGTCGGTGATCCCGAACTGGCGGTAGAACTCCTCGAAGGTGCCCATCAGGTCGCGCACCGAGAGGTCCTCGGCCATCACCCACCCCTCGATCTGGAAGAACTCGAGGAGGTGCGTCGGGTCGAGCGTGTCGTTGCGGTACACCTTCTCGACGGAGAAGTAGCGCTGGGGCGGCTCCAGCTCCGCGCCCGCGACCCCGGAGAGGTAGCGCATCGACAGCGACGTGGTGTGGCCGCGGAGCGCCACCTCGCGGGCGAAGTCGGCCGACCACGGCGAGTGGTAGCCGTCGCCGTCGAGCCCCCACCCGTCGCGGTGGGCGGCCTCGACCCGGGCCATCAGCTCGTCCGGGATCGAGTCCATCGGGTCCACGTCGAGCGCGAACCGGTCCCAGTGGGTCCGCGCCGGGTGGTCCTGGGGCATGAACAGGCAGTCGTTGATCCAGAAGTCGGCGTCGGCGTGGGGCCCCTCCATCTCCTGGAACCCCATGCCGACCAGCACGTCCTTCACGCGGTCGGCGGTCCGGCGGAGGACGTGCTTGCGGCCGCCGCGGGCCGTCTCCGCCTCGGCCTCGACGTTGTACTCGGCGAACTCGGCGTCGCGCCAGTCGCCGCTGGCGAGGAGCTCGGGCGTGAGCGCGCCGACCGTCTCGGTCGCCTCCACGCCGGTCATCAGCGCGTCGACGCCGTCGTCGGTCAGCGTCACCGTCCGGGTGACCGACTCGCCGACCGCCACGAGCCCGCGCGAGTCGAGCTGCTCGATCACGGCGCCGTCGACGCCGAGGGTGTCCGCGTCGACCCCCTCGCCGTCAGCGTCCGCAAGGGCCGCGAGCGCCGCCGCCTCGGGGTCGGCGTCCGGGTCGGCGTCAGGGTCGACCGAGAGCTCGCCGCCGTCGACGCTCCCGAGGCCCTTCCGCGCGAAGTTCGCGAGCGCGATGTCGACCTCGGGGCCGTCTAAGTCCGCCTCCCCGATGACCGCGCCCATCGCGGCCGGCTCGGCGTCGGCGCCCGCGTCGAGCCCGGCCCGGTAGAGCCGCGTCTCCGGCAGCCCGGCCTCGACGTAGCGGCGCCCCTCGTCGGTGATCTCGAGCGTCTCGTCGGTCGCCGAGCCGACCTCGACGAGCCCCTCGTCGGCCAGGTCGAAGGCGGCGCCGGCGACCGTCTCCGGTTTCAGCCCCGTCTCGTCGGCTATCTCCGCCACCGTTCGTTCGTCCGTCGCGCTCGCGGCCTCGAGGACCGCGAGCTGTCGTTCCGGGAGTCGCATTCGAGTTATCCCTACACGCGGGCGGCTGGTTGGTAACGGTTCCGGGACCGGACCGCGCCCTTCGGTAATCATTTCTGATAAGTTGAACGACCGAGTTATATAGTAGATCGGAGTAGAAAGGGCTATGAGCAGCGCAACGACCGGAGCGAGCGATTCCGGGCCGGTCCCGGAGACGGCGCGCGTCAGCCACGGCGGCGACGGCCCCGCACCCAGCCTCGCCGTCGTCGAGGCGATCGCCGAACTCGCCGACGTCGACCCGACCGAGCTCCCCGAGGAGGGCGTAGTGCTGTACGACCACGTCGACCCCGACGCGCTGAACGCGCTCGTCGCCGGTCGCTCCGACGGCGACGTCGACGTCTCGCTCACGGTCGCGGGCTACGACGTCCGCGTCGGCCCCGACTCCGCGGTCGCTCGTCGAGCGCGGAACTAACTCGGGAACCGGTACCGAACGCCGCCGTTACTCCTCTTCCGCCGCCCGTTCGCGGAGCCGCGCGATCCGGTCCCCGAGCGGCGGCTGGACCTCGAACCACGTCGACCAGTCGCCGGTCTCCGGCTCGGCGCCGCGGCGCGCCGCGACCCGCTCGAACGCGTCCGCGACGCGGTCGGCGCCGACGGCGTCCGCGGCGCGGCCGTCCGCCGCGTACTGGACGCGCCGCCCGGCCCAGAAGGAGACGAGCCCGACGGCGACGAGGGCGGCGAAGCCGGACTCGAACGGGACGAGCGCCGTGACGACCGCGGCCAGCGCCGCCAGCACCGCCCCGACGGCGACCGCGCGGAACTCGGCGTAGTACGTCGCGACCCGCCCCGCCTCCGCCGCGAACAGGCCGATCGCGGCGTCCTCGTCGAGGTCGGTCAGCACGTCCTCCGTGAGGAACAGCACCCGTCGGCCGGGCGGTCCCCGGACCGACACCTCCGCGGGGCCGGCGGCCGCCGAGGCGCCGTCGCCGCCCGCCGCGTCCCCCTCGTCGACGGACTCGATCGCGATCCGGTCGACGCCGAGCCCGCCGGGGTCCGCAAGCGCCGCGATCTGCGCGCGCTCGGCGCCCGTCGGCTCCCGGAGGTCCCGGAAGCGGTCGGCCGCGTACAGCGGTCCGACGGCGACGGCGAGCGCGGCGACGACGGCGACGCCGGCGACGAGCGCGACCCTGATCATCGCTCTCGCCGACGGGACGCCCGGAGTAAAAAGGCGCGGTGTCGCGACGGGCCGCCGGCTCGCCGTCCCCGCCGGTCACTCCGGAACGCGGCGCGCGAGCGCCCGGACCGCCGCCGCGGCCTCGCTGTCGGGCGCGGCGTCGACGACCGGCCGCTCCGCGGCGACGGACCGGCCGACGCGGGGATCGGCCGGGATCACCTCGACCGGCGCGCCGAGCGCGTCGCCGACCGCCTCGACCGGCGGCGGCTCTGTCACGCGGTTGACCGCGCAGCCGACCAGCCCGGCGTCGAGTTCGCGGGCGAGCTCCCGGGTGCGGATCGCGTCGGCCAGCGCGAACGCTCGTGGCGAGACGACGAGCAGGCAGGCGTCCGCGACCGCGAGCGGCACGCCGGCGTCGGCGCGGCGCCCCGCGGGACAGTCGAGGACGACGGTCCCGAACTCCCGTTCGACCGCGGCGACCGCCCCCTCCAACCGCGTCAGGTCGGCCGCCCGCGCGCCGGCCAGCGTCCGTCCGCACGGGACGATGTCGACCGGGCCCGGGCGGACCGCCTCGACCGGGTCCGCCGCGCCGCCCAGCACGTCGTGGAGGTCGGGGCCGCGGCCGTCCGGCAGGTCGGCCATCCCGAGGTCCGCGTCGACGACGACCCCGCCGAGCGCGGCGGCGACGTTGTACGCGAGCGTCGTCTTCCCCACGCCGCCCTTCCCGCCGGCGACCGCGAGGATCACGCGAGATCCTCCAGCGCCGCGGTCGGCACCTCGCTCGCTTCCGCCCGCTCGGCCAGCGCCGCGGCGCGGTCGCGAACCGCCCGCAGCCGCTCGGCGTCTGCCGCGACGCGCTCGTCGAGAGACGCGACCGCGTCGAGCCCGCCGGCCTCCTCGACGGCCGCCGTCGCCGTTTCGAGGTCGGCGCCGCTCAGCCGCTCCGCCCGCTCGACCCGGTCCTCGACGGCCGCGAACCACGCGTCGACCCCGTCCGCCGCCGCACTCGGCGGTGACTCGACGGTCGCCGACCGCTCCGCGTCGCCCTCGCCGGCCCTTTCGATCGAGTCCGCCTCGTCGTCGGATCCCGCGTCGTCGAATCCCGCGTCGGCCCCGCTTCGCGCCCGCTCGGTCTCGTCCTCGTCCTCGTCCGAGTCGCTCGCTCTCGCGCCCCCGGATTCGTCGCCGTCGACCGCGTTTCCGTCACCGTTGACCGCCCCCGCACCGTCGACCGCCTGCCGCGGAGGGCGATGGGAGTCGAGGTCGCGGACCGCTTCTCGAACGCGGTCTGCGTCGCCTCCGGTCGCCGCGTCATCCCCGTTCGGCTCCGCGGTCGCGGGCTCGACGCTCGCGATTTCGACCGGCGGGTCGACCGGCTCCGCCACCGCCGCGAACCCGAACGCCGCGCGCTCGCCCGGGTCGATCACCGCGGTGACGCCGCCGGCGTCCCACCCGCGTTCGGGGACGCCGCCGCGACGCGGCGGCAGGACGGGGCCGTCCAGCCGGCTCTCGATCCGGACCCGCCGCGGGACCGCCCCGTCGTTGCGAACCCGGACAGCCACGAGCGACGACTCCCCCTCGCGGTCGACGGACCAGTCGAGTTCCATGCGCCGGGTCCCGCGGAATCGTATTTAACCGTCGGGGTCGGACGCCGCGCGGACGTCGGGGGTTCGGAGCAGCGACCTCGCCGCTCGGTCGGCGGCCGCGACCCTCCGGGCCGCGTCCCCTCGCAGCTCGACGGCGCCGTCGAGCGCCGCGACCCTGACCGCCGCGAGCGACGCCGCGACCGGGTCGCCGTCGTACGCGTCGGGGGCCGCGCCGGCGGCGTCGGGATCGCCGCCCGGGACGACCGCGAGCGCGCGCTGGAACGCCGGATAGATCCCCTCTGCGAGTTCGCGGCGGGCGGCGCGGCGGCGGTTCCGGAGCCGATCGCGGAGCCGCAGGCGCCGTCGCCGCTCGTCGCGGTTCCGGGCCGCCTCCGCCCGCGCGCGTTCGAGCGCCTGCTCGGCGGCGATCGCCTCCGTCTGCGCGGCCGACAGCTCCGCGGCCGCCGCCTCCAGGTCGTCGAGCGCCTCGTCCGCTTCGGCGTCGACCGCGCGGCGCGCCCGGGCGTCGCCGCGCAGCGCCGCGACCCGCTCCTTCAGGCGCTCTATCTCGCCGCTCGTCTCGGCGACCCGCCGCCGCGCCGCGGTCAGGTCCACCGGCTCGACCTCGATCGCCGCGAGCTCCGCCTCGATCTCGTCGATCTCTGCCGCGACCGACGCGGTCCGTCCCCGCGAGCGCGCGGCCGCCGCCAGTTGCCGACGGAGCCCCGCGTCGGTGGGGAGCCGCCCGAGCACCGCCCTCGGCTCCGGCGGTCCCTCGACCGCAGCCGACTCGTCCTCGTTGCCGTCGGCCTCCTCCTCCCGGTCCGGCTCCCGCGGTGTCGGTCTCGTCTCGGTCACAGCTCTTTGCCGCGCATGGCGTCCGGGTGCGGGTGGTCCGTCCCCGCCGCGAACGCCGCGTACGGCGTTGACTCCGCGCTCCGGTCCGCGTAGGCCGCGGCGGCCTCTCGGACCGGCTCGTCGACGGCGACGAACTCGTTGAACGGCTCGGTGCGCTCGATCTGGACGTCCCCGCCGTGCGACTCTCGGAGCCGCAACGCGAGGAACGCGGCGTACACCGTCTCGTCGAACAGCGCGGCGCGCCCGAACCGCCGAGCGACGACTCCCTCGTGGCGGCGACACAGGTTCCGGAGGCCGGTCCGGGCGGCCGCCGAGTACGTCACGACCAGCAGCACGCCCGCGGGTGGTCGATTTTCCAATTTAGCCGTTCCGGACCGGAACGTTTCAGTCGGCTTCAGCGACCGCCGTCCCGGCCGCCGGTCTCGCCTTCGAGGCCGAGTCTTCAGAAGCGCTCGACGTCGAACGCGGGCCCGTCCCCGCCGTCCGGGTCGCGTTCGCCGTCGACGCCGCTGGCGGCGAGGACGCGCTCCCGCGCCGCCGGCTCCGAGGGCGCGACGACGACGGTGCCGTCGACAGGGTCGTCGCCGACCGCGCGGAACACGTCGCCGTCGCCGTCGAACTCGGTTGCGTACGTGCGGAGGACGGCCGCGACGCGCCGCTCCGTGGCCGCGAGGTCGGCCTCGCCGTCCTCGAACTCGCGGAGCGCGTCCTCGACGTTCCGTATCGCTGAGATGCGGTCCATCTACGTCGTCCGGAGGTGGCCCTGCTTGGGCTCGTACACCTCGCCCTTCGTCCGGAGCTTCTCGATCTCCTGTTCCGCCTTCCCCGGGTCCATCCCGATCTCGTCGGCGCGGTCGAGCACCTCGTCGACCGGCGCGCCCTCCTCGTACTCCTCCTCGATGTCGGCGATGAGCCCCTTGATGTTCTTGATGCGGTCGCGCTGGCTCTTCGAGGTGCCCGTCTCGACCACGTCGGCGTCGAACTGCCCCGTCTCCGGGTCGACGCCGATGTCCTTGAGACACGACTCGACGATGTCGGTCGCGCGGTCGGCGTCCTCCCGCTCGACCGTGTCCGACAGGCGGACCCGCGCGCTCGCCTCCGAGAGGCGCACCAGCGCCTCCAGCTTCCGCGCGGTGACCGGCACCGGCGCGTCCTCGTCGGCGCCCTTCGACCGGAGGTCGACGTAGAACTCCTCGATGATGTCCTTCGCCTCGTCGGTCATCGTCGGGTAGCAGTTCCGCTTCGCGTGGGCGATGTACTTCCGTAATAGCTCGGCGTCGATCTCCGGCGCCACCTCCTCCGTGACGCTGTCGACCTCCTCGGCCGTGAACTCCGACGACGGCACCTCCGCCCGCTGGGTGTTCAACTCGCCCGCGTAGTTGGTCTTGAGGATGTGCTGGGCCAGCCGGGAGTCGTGCTCCGGGTCCGGGCTGTCCGTCACCGTGAAGATGAGGTCGAACCGCGAGATGAGCGCGGGCTCTAAGTCGATCTGCTCGCCGATCGGCTCGTACTGGTCGAACCGACCGTACTTGGGGTTCGCCGCGCCGAGCAGCGAACACCGCGCCTTGAGGGTGGCGTTGATCCCCGCCTTCGAGACTGATATCTTCTGCTGTTCGAGGCCCTCGTGCATGGCGGAGCGGTCCGAGGAGTTGTGGACGACGAGCCCGTTCGCGACGAAGTTGTGCGTCCCCTCGACGGTCAGGTCGTACACCCTCGGTCGCTCGCCGTCGTCGATCCGGGAGAGGATCGACCGCAGTTCCGCCTTCATGGCGCCGACCTCCTCAACGACGGCCTCGCGCAGGTCGTCGAACCGGTCCGTCTCGACGGCGCCGGACAGCCAGCGCGACACGGTCGCCTGACTCACGTCGAGCCCCGACGCCACGTCCGCCTGACTGACATCGTGAGCGTCGAGTGCCGCCGACAGCGCCGCTCGCGTCTCGCCGACCGGACCGCGGTCGAGCAGTTCGCGAGCGCGCGCTTCCGCCGTGTCGACCGGCCCGCCGATGACGTCGACGAGGCGCTGCCGGAGCACCTCGCCGCGGTGCTCGACCGACTCGGGCGGGATCGTCTCGACCGACTCGACCCGACGCCACTTCACCTCGCCGCGGACGAACTCCCGGAGGTCGTCGAGGTCGGTCTCCGCGACGTCGGTGAGTACCTCCCGGAGTCGCGCGGCCACCGTCCGACGGACCTCGTCGCTCTCCCCCCACTCGCGGGAGACCTGCTGCTGGGACAGCGTCGTCCCCTCGGCTAACTCGGACTGCGAGACGTGGTATCGACTCCGAAGCTCCGAGAGCGTCTCCCACGTCGGCGTCGCGTCGAGCGCACCGCGGTCGTCGGCCGCGCGTTCGCGCCGCCTCTCGAACGCCGTGAGTATCCGCTCGGCGCGGTGGAGCGAGACGTTCGCGCTCCCGGTCTCGAAGTCGTGGTACGTGACGGCGCCGATGCCGCACTCGCTCTGGTGGAGCCGTAGCGAGTCGCGACACCGCGCCAGCACGTCGTCGACCTCCGGGACCACGTCGAGAATCGTGCGGTCGCCGTCGGCGGCAGCGACGACGCGGTCGAGGGCTTCAGCCTTCCGCGTGGCCGTGAACCCGACGTACCGCCGGAACGCCGCGAGCGAGTCCGCGTCGGTCACCGTGAGGTAGTACACGTCGCGCCCGCCGTCTCGCTCGCGGTGCTGGAGCTGGCTCGACACGCCGAACTGTAAGAGGAGGTTCTTGGTGCCGCGGAGGAGGTCTCGGCTCGCCGACGCTATCCGAACGTTGCCCGCCGACTCGTCGACGTGGCCCTCGCTGTCGGCCAGCGCGCGGACGAACGCGGCCTTCGCCGCGCGGCTCCCGGTCGTCACGGCGGTCGGGAAGCACTTCTCGTCGTACCGGCCGAGATTCATCCCCGCGTCGAGGACGGCGTCGGCGTGCTCCTTCCCGGTGACCCGGACCGTCTCGACGCCGTCGTCGCGCCGTTCGCTCGGCGGCCGCACCGGCTCCGCGTCGAACGCCGCCCGCGCCGCGCGCTCGAAGTCGTCGAGGAGGTCGTCGTCTGCGTTCGTGAACCGGACGCCGTAGACGCCCTCATCGCGGTCGTAGTAGACGTTGCCGTCACCGGAGAGGTACCCGAGGACGCTCGCCGTGGCGGGGTCGACCCCGTCAGCGTCGACCGTCGGGTCGTCGCCGGGCTCGGTCGCCGGCCCCTCTCCCCCGCTCGCGGCCACCGCTCCGCCGTCCGCCGCCCTCGTCGGGATCTCGCGCGGGACGTACACCCAGTCGCCGTCGTTCAGCGCGGCCGCCTCGCGCTCGACGCGCTCGCCGTCCTCGAGGACGAAGAACGGGTGGTCGGCGGTCGCGGTCAGCGACTCGCCCGTCTCCGTCGTCACTCGGGTCAGTTCCGACGGCACGTCGTACTCGTGGACCGCCGAAACCGACCGCTCGACGAGGTTTCCGTCCTCGTTCATCGACCAGACGTCGAGGTCGACGTCGCGGATACGTCGCCCGTTCGAAAGCTCCTCGACCTCGCCGTCCTCGGCCGCTTCCCGCGCCAGCTCTCCGATGCGCTCGACGCGCCCGTCGGCGAGGGAGACCAGCGCGTCGCCGGTGACGCAGTCCATCTTGTCCAACTCGTCGACCGCCGCGATCCCCTTGTCCGCGAGGACGAGCGCGCCGGCTTCGAGCGACCACTGCTGGCCGTCGCCGAAGTCGTCGCGGACGGCCGCGGCCGTGAGGCCCGCCGCAGACGACCCCTTCCCGGAGGTGTACACCGAGCGGGGAGCGATGTTTTCTACGTACGAAATCATCTGTGAGTTGTGCGAGACGATCCCGTTCGAGACGTAGTTGTGAGTCCCCTCGACTTCGAGATCGTACACCCACTCGTCCTCGCTTTCAACTCGCTCGATGGACTCGATCCGATCCCAGCAGATATCGCTCTCCGCGAGTCGCCGGAGCGCGGCGATGTTGCGTGCGGTGGCCCCGCCGTCCGTTTTGGCGAAGGCATCGGTGTCGCCGTCGACGGGAGACCCACACGCGTCTTCGAACGCGTCGACAATTCGGGTGAGGGCGTCCCGACTCGGATTCCGACTACCGGCCTCGTAGTGTCGGTAGGTGTTCCGCGGGACGCCGCACTCGTACTGTGTCAGCCCCAGCGACTCGCGGAGTCGACGAAGCGTCGGACCGACGTTCGGGATCACGTCCACGTTCGTGTTCCGATCCGTTTCGAGGTGATCCTCCGCTGTAGACTGTTTTCGCTCAGTAACGAACCCGATCTCAGTGACGTAGCGGTCGAACTGTGCGCCGCTGATACGGAGCCGGTAGCTTCCGTTGTGCCGCTCGTGTAACTGAGATGTAATTCCGTGTTGAAGCAGGAGCGATCGGACTCCCTCAAGAAGCTCCTCGCTTACCGACGCGACCGTTATCTCGCGTTGTGACGCGGAGACGTGACCTTCCCCCTCGATGAATCCTTCAACGAAAGCCGCGGTTATCTCGTCGGATGCGCCTGCGATTCTCGACGGGACCCGCTTTTCAGCGGAGCCTTTCAGTAGCGCTTCGTCAATCTCGTCGAGGAAACTGACGAACTCGCCGGCGGAACATAGCAACTCCCGCGCACTCTTGCCATCGTGCGGCTGCCTGGTGGTCGTTTCGAGGTTGAGGTCGTGGAGCGTGTTCCGCGCGTCTTCGAGGACCTCCTCGTCGTTGTTCGTGATCGAAACGAACCCCGAGTGGTCGTCGCGCTTCTCGACGTAGCCCTCAGCAACAATGTATCCAATTAGCCGGGAGAGCGCTGGCGTCCACCGTTCGGGAGCGTCGAGACGGACGGCATTGTGCGACTGAGCCCTACGGAAATCGACGTTGAGCGTGTCGTTAGCATCCGCGTCGAGTCGCGCGGGCGCCGCCACGAATTCGCCCGCTTCCAGTTGCTCGGCGCGGACCGGCGCGAACTGCCCGTCCCGCTGGATGAACAGCGGGTGCGAAGGCGTCACGTTGAGTTCACGACCCGACGCCGTTTCGATCCGATACATCTCTGCTGGCGCCTCTCTCTTCCAGACTTTCGTCGCGCGGGACGCCCCGACAGCGCCGTCATCCTGAAGCGCGGGAACTTCGAAGTCGACGCTGTCCCAGACGCCGTCGTCAACCGGCTTCGGATCGTCGAGATTCCGCTCGACCAACTCGCGTATCGGAACTTCTCGTCCATCGTTGAGCACGACATTCGTGTCCCCATCTAGACACTTCCCGGTACCAGGGTCGCCGATCAGGAGCATGTGGAGGTCGCCGCGGATCCGCGAGCCGTCGGGGAGGTGCTTCGTGACGCCGGAGAACAGCTGGAGGATCATCGCGAGCTTCTCCTCCTCGTAGCCGTAGATGGCGGGCGCGATGGAGCCGACCATCGCCTCGTAGATGTCGTCGCGCTCGGAGAGCTCGATGATGTCGCGTTTGTCCGCCTCGGTGATGTCCATGTCCTCGAACTCCTCGTCCTCGATGGCGATGGAGACGCCGTCCATGTACAGGTCGAAGATGGCGGACTTCTCGTTGCCCTGCTCGACCTGCTCGATGTGGAGGACGCCGACGCAGGTGACGTGGTCGCCGGGACTCACCTCGCCGGTGATGTCGTCGACGATGTCGACATCGAGCGACTGGGGGGTCTCGCCGCCGCGCAGCCCCTCGGGCGACTCCTGGATGCGGAGCTTCTGGGAGTCGACGAACTCGGACTGGTCGAAGTTGACGCGGAACGGGCCCTGTCGCTCGCACCCCTGGCACTCGTGGGGCTCCTGGAAGCCGCCGTCGGACTGGGGGATGTACGTCATCGTGCCGCAGCGCTGGCACTCGAAGGCGGCCTCGGTCACCTTCGGGCGGACGTCCGTGGCCTTGCGGACGATGCCCTGGATCGAGACGAGCTTGCCGATGTGGTCGTCGTGGACCCGAATGCCGCGGATGTCGACGCTCTCGGGGAGGTCCTCGATGCGGACGTGCGCGCGGCCGAGGCTCACGTCGGCGGGGAGGTCGTAGAGCCGCAGCGCCTCCTCGGCGTACTCGCGCATCTGTTCCGGCTTGTTCAGGAAGTCCTCGGCGAGGTCGCGGTCGAACTGGAAGAGGTCGTCGTAGGAGACGTACAGCGAGCGCTGCTCGTTGGGGTACCGCTGGGCGAGCTGTCCGATCTCCTCACGGTAGTAGTTGCGATAGAACTGGATGAACCGCTCCGTGAGGTCCTGGGTGCCGGCCTGAGCCATTGCGACACCACTTCGTCGGCATCACGTATGAACCTCCGGTTCGGAGCGGACGTGGTCGCGGCCGCCGTCTCGCGCCGGCGATCCGCCCTCGGCTACGCGCGTTCGACGAACGTCGCGTCGGCGGAGGTGCGCCCCTCGTTGAACGAGAGCACCTTCGCCCGGATCACGTCGCCCGGTTCGAGCCCGCTCGGGATCTCCTCGGTGAAGACGACGAACCCTTCGACCTTCCCGACGGCGACCTCGTCGCCGGAGTGGTGGTCGGTGAGCTCGGTGACGCCGAACTCGTAGGTCTCGCCGATCTCGACGGGCGGTTCGCGCTCCTGTGCCGCCTCGTGGGCGCGTTTCGACTCGCGCGCCTCGCTCGACGGCCCGCGGAGCCGGCGGGCGAGCACGAACAGCGCGAGCAGCGCGACCGCCACGGCGATACCGACGACGAGCGGCGACGTGGGAATCATACCCGTGCGGTCGGCCGCGGCCACCTAAACGGTGTGGGTACGTGGCGGCGCGGCGGGGCCGATCACCCCGCCCGTGTCTCCCTCGACCGCCTCGGCTCCCCCGCGGCCGCATGAGAAACGCCTTTGCCCTCGAAGCCCCCCTCTCGATCCGATGCGACACAGCCGCGGTTCCCGACGACACGCGTCCGGGTGTGGTGTGCCGTGAAGGTCGCGGACGCGGTGCCGGAGTTCGCCGACGCCTTCGGGTTCGACGAGTTCAACCGGATGCAGCGGGAGGCGCTGCCGGGCATCCTAGAGACCGACCACAACGTGGTCGCGTCGGCGCCGACGGCCTCCGGGAAGACGGCGCTCGCCGAGCTCGCCATCTGTAAGACGCTCGACGCGGGCGGGACGGCCCTCTTCGTCGCGCCGCTGCGCGCGCTCACCAACGAGAAGGAGAGCGAGTGGGAGCGCTTCGAGGAGCTCGGCTACTCCGTCTACGTCGTCTCGGGCGAGCGCGACCTCAACCCGCGCCGCGCCGAGCGCGCCGACGTGCTGGTGACGACCCCCGAGAAGGCCGACAGCGCGACGCGGAAGCACGACTCCGCGCGCTACTCCTTTATCACCGACGTGGACTGCGTCGTCATCGACGAGGTCCACCTGCTCGACTCCGAGAAGCGCGGCGCGGTGCTGGAGGTCACCGTCTCGCGGCTCCGCCGGCTCCAAGATCCCCGCATCGTGGCGCTGTCGGCGACGATGCCGAACATCGACGACGTCGCGGAGTGGCTGGACGCGCCCGCGGAGACGACGTACGCCTTCGGCGACGAGTACCGCCCGGTCGACCTCGAAACGGGCGTGAAGACGTACTCGCACGGTTCGAACGCCTTCGCCGACAAGTACCGGCGGCTCTACCGCGCGCTCGACCTGGCCGAGCCGCACGTCCGCGAGGACGGGCAGGCCCTCGTCTTCGTCTCCTCGCGGCAGGACACGGTCCAGGCGGCGAAGAAGGCGCGCGACGAGATCACCGAACGCGACATCCCGATCGACTCGCGGGACGACTACGACTTCCACAACGAGGCCAAGGAACTCACTAACGACACGCTCCGCCAGTCGGTCACGGACGGCGTCGGCTTCCACCACGCCGGCCTCGGGAAGGACGACCGCGACCGCGTCGAGGAGTGGTTCAAGCAGGGGAAGATCAAGTTCCTCTTCTCGACGTCGACGCTGGCGTGGGGGGTGAACCTCCCCGCGCGCTGCGTCGTGATCCGAGATACCAAGTACCACGACCCGATGGAGGGGGAGACCGACATCTCGCCGCTGGACGTGCTCCAGATGCTCGGTCGCGCCGGCCGGCCGGAGTACGACGACGTGGGGTACGGCTGGGTGGTCTGCGACCGCGCGGACGCCGACAAATACCGCGAGCTGCTCCGCGACGGCAAGGAGATCGAGTCGCGGCTCGCCGCCGACCTCGAGTCGCACCTCAACGCCGAGATCGCGATGGGGACGATCCGCGGGCTCGAGGACGTGATGGCGTGGTTGGAGACCACCTTCTACTACGTCCGCGCGCGGTCGGAGCCGGACGCGTACGACTTCCCGACGCTCCGCGACCGCGTGCGCGACACGCTCGAATCGCTCGTCGACGACGGGTTCGTCGCGGCCGACGACGACCTCGCGATCGAGCCGACCGCCCTCGGACGCCTCGCCTCCAAGTACTACCTCCGGCTCGACACCGCCCGCCGCTTCCGCCGGCTCGCCGACCGCGAGACGCTGACGGTCGACTCGGTGTTGGCGACCGTCGCGTCGGCCGGTGAGTTCGACTCCGTCTCGGCGCGGTCGGCCGAGGCGGACGCCATCGACCGCATCCTCGACGGGCGCGACACCGACTTGGAGGACGGCCACCGCAAGGTGTTCGCCATCCTGCTCGCCGGCATGGCGGACTCGATCCCCTCGGACCTCCGGTCCGACGCGTGGGTGATCCGGCAGAACGCGCTCCGCCTGCTCGCCGCGCTCGCGGAGTTCCTCGACCGCTTCGCCGGCCCGCGCGCCGCCAACCTCGCCCGCCGCGTCGAGGCGCGCGTCGAGCACGGCGTCTCCCGCGAGGCGGTCGCGCTCACGGCGATCGAGGGGGTCGGCTCCGGTCGCGCCGAGCGCCTCGCGGACGCCGGCCTCGCCTCCCCCGTCGACGTGGTCGACGCCGGCGCGGCGGGCCTCGAGCGCGCCGGCATGAGCGACTCCGTCGCGGAGCGGATCGTCGACGCCGCGCGCGACTGCCCCCGCGTCGACGTCGACTGGGGGGACTTCCCCGAGGCCATCGCGGTCGGCGAAAACGAGATGTGCGAGGTCGCCGTCGAGGCCGTTTCCGGCGGCGCGCGCGCCGGGATCCGCGTCACGGTCAACGGCGTGGAGATGACCGCGACGACGACGTACCTCGACGGGACGGCGACGGTCCCGGTCGGCGTGTTCGGGCCGCCGGACGCCGACGAACTGGAGTTCGTCGTCGAGGTCGCCTTCCCGGACCTCCCGCTGCTCCCCGTCACGGCGACGCGGACGGTCCGGGTGGAGTGACGGCGTCGCCCCGCCCGCTACCGGCGCTCCGCATCCCCGATAAACCCCGCCACGAGCGCTTTTCAGCCATTCCGCGGCCAGTCGCCCCATGCCGCAGCGACTCCGCGTGCTGGCCGGCGACTGCGAGGTAACCGACCGCGGCGACCGCACCCGCACCCACCGGGGACGGGTCGTCGTCCTGATCAAACCCGACGACACGACGCTCGTCCACGACGCCGACGGCTACCAGCCCGTCGCGTGGCTCACCCGCCCCGAGAGCGTCGTCGTCGAGGCCGACGGCGACGGGTTCACCGTCACCGCCCGCGACGGCTCCCGGCGGCTCCGGGTCGTCGCGGCGGAGGCGACCGCGAGCCGCGCGCTCCCCGTCACCGAGGCCGGCGTCCCGGTCGGGACCTGCCCGGACGACGGCGGGCCGCTCGTTCGCTCGCGCGGCGACGTGGTCTGCCTGGACTGCGAGGAGCGGCGGGGGCTGCCTGCGGGCGCCAGCGTCACGGACGCGACCTGCGACGACTGCGGGCTCCCGAAGGTCCGCGTCGAGCGCGGCGAGCCGTTCCACCTCTGTCTCGACCCGGGCTGTGACCCCATGGCGGAGGCCGTCAGCGACCGCTTCGACGGCGTCTGGGACTGCCCCGACTGCGACGGCGACCTCCGGGTCCGCTCCGCGCCCGGCCGCGTCTACCTCGGCTGCGAGAACTACCCGGACTGCGAGACGACTTTCTCGTTCCCGGCCGGCGTCGTCGTCGACGAGTGCGACTGCGGGCTCCCCGTCTTCGAGACGGCGGCGGGGCTCGGCTGTCTGGACGGGACCTGCGCGCTCGACGGTCGCGCGGTGAGAAACGAAGCGGACGCCGAGTGAGGGCGCCGCGGAACGACCGGCCTACTCCGCGAGCTGCTGGCGGCCCGGCGCGATGAGGCGGTCGAGGTACTCCGCGAGCGCGCCCTTCGCGTCCGCGGGGTGGAGCTCGCCCGACTCCAGGTCGGCCTCCAGGTCGTCGTAGGCGTCGTACTCCAGGTTCCCGCCGTACTCCTCGGGGCGCTCGACGGTCACCGCGTCGAACCGCGGGAACACGTGGTACTCGAACACCTGGAGGACGGGGTTCTCGCGCTCGGCGCCGTCGTCGGTCGGCTCGGGGTCGGCCGTCGGCGGGCAGTAGGCGTCGTTCACCTTCGACTCGATGTCCTCGCGGGAGTCCTCCATCGAGATGGTGACGCCCTCGCTGGAGGACATCTTCCCGCGGCCGGTGCCGAGGTCGGCGATGAGCGGCGTGTGGAGGCTCGTCGGCGGCTCGCGGTCGATGCTCGGGAGCACGTCGCGCGCGAGCATGTGGACCTTGCGTTGCTCCATCCCGCCGACCGCGAGGTCGACGCCGAGGTACGGGATGTCGAGCGCCTGCATCAGCGGGTAGACGGCCTGCGACACCTTCACCGAGTCGCCCGAGCTGATCTCCGCCATCGCGCGCTCGGCGCGGGAGAGGGTGGTCTCCAGTTCGAGGGCGTGGAGGTCGAGCGTGTAGTCGTCGTCGAGCTGGAAGTCGGAGCCGAGCACGAACTGCGTGTTCGACTCGTCGAGCCCGTAGGCGATGAACTGGTCGCGCATCCGCTCGGCGGTGTGGCGGATCTCCTCGAACGACCCCTTGTCGTTGAGGTAGGCGTGTACGTCGGCCAGCAGCACGGTGACCTCGAAGCCCGCCTCCTGGAGGTCGATGAGCTTGTTCGCGGTGAGCATGTGACCGATGTGGAGCACGCCCGAGGGCTCGTAGCCGACGTACGCCCGCTTGCCCTCGGGGTCGTCGGCCAGCGCCTCGATCTCCGCCTCGGTGACCACCTCGGCCGCGTTCCGGGTGATCAGCTCGTGAGCGTCCATACCTCCGAGTGTGCGTTCCCGGACATATGACTTCTGGATGCGTGCCGACGACTCACGGGGAGCGCCGCCAGCGCGGCCGTCGACCGCCGGTTCCTCGGTTCCGAGGCGACCGGGTCGGGGTCACTCCTCGGTCTCGGGCAGCGTCCGCCCCGCGCGGTGCTCGGAGATGATCCGGTCGATCCGCTCGGCCTTCTCGTCGCGCCGGCGCTCGGCGGCCCGCTCCTCCCACTCGTCGACGGCCTCGACGAGGGCCTCCTCGCTCGCGACCGCCAGCTCGTCCACCTCGCGGACCGGCACCGCGTCCGCGGGCACCACCGGGACCCCCCGCTCGAACAGCACCTCGTCGGCCACGTCCGAGAGGTTCCCCTCGCCGCGGATCACGGCCCGGGGCTCCGTCTCGGCGAGCCGCTCGGCGGTCCGGCGCCCCGCCCCGGAGGCGTCCCGGAGGAACACCACGTCGCCGGCGACGAGCCCGTACGCCTCGTCGGCGGCGTCGAGCGCGTCGAGCGTGAACTGCTCGACGACCTTCACGCTCACGAGGCCCTGCCCCTCGGCGACGTCGCCGAAGTTCGAGTGGTCGAGCCGCCACAGCTCCTTTAACGTCTCCACCTTCCGTTCGAGGTCCTCGACGCGCTCGCGGGCCTCGTCGCGCTCGCGCTCCAGCCGGTCCGTCTCGCGTTCGAGCCGCGAGACCGCCCGCCGGGTGCGGGCCTCGATGCGCTCCTCGCGTTTCGCCTCCTCCAGCTCGGACTCCAGCTCAGCGATCCGGTCGTCGCGCTCGTCGAGGTCCGCCTCCAGCGACTCGGCGTGAGACTCCAGTCGGTCGACGCGCTCGCGGAGCCGGCGGATCGTCTCCTCCTCCTCGGTGCGCTCCGGCTCCGTCGGGTCCGCCTCCGCCTCGTCGCTCCCGTCGTCGCCGTCGCCGTCGTCCTCGCTCAAGTCCTCGATGACGGCCTCGACCGACGAGCCGCCCGCGACGACGCCGGCGATCACCGCCTCGCGGTCGAGCCGCGGCGGCGTCTTCGCCGCGATCCGCTCGAACTGGTCCTCGTGGTCGTCGTAGGCGTACAGCGCGGCGGCGAGCGCGTCGCGCTCGTGGTCGTTGTCGTAGCTCGCCTCGCGGGTGCGGTGGAGCTTCTCGTCGACCGGGAGGTCCGTCGTGGGGCGCCACCCGGCGGCGTCGAACGAGCGCCGGAACTTCTCGACGGTCTCCGGCATCGGCTCCACGTCGGCGGCGACGATGATCGGCCGCCCCTGCTCGACGATCCACTCGGTCACCTCGGCGGTGTCGCCGGTGCGCGAGGAGTACAGCGCGTGGACGGTGCCGTCGAGGCCGACGACCGCGGCCGCGGTGGTGGTGCCGGGGTCGATGCCGACGATGACGCGGTCGCGCCGCTTCACCAGCGGCTCGTACTCGATGCCGTCGCGGCGCTCGCGCTCGACCTCGACGCGCACGTCGCCGGCCCGCGAGTCCGAGACGGGGATGTCCTCCGGGCGGGCCTCGACGGTGAACGTCGCGTTCGCGTAGCCGCCGTACTTCTCGGTCACGTCGCGCTCGAAGTCGAGGTTCGCCTCGTTCAGCTTCGACTGGACCTGCCGCGTCCGCTTCCGGACGTTGCCGTGAATTCGCCGGGTGTAGCGGTCCTGACTCCACCCGCCCTTGCCCGTCGAGCGGCCGCGGGACACCTTCACCGTCGTCTCGTCGGTGAAGGCGGTCACCTCGTGGCCGACGTTGGCCGCGGCGAGCCGCGCGGCCGCCTCCGCCTCCTTCATCGGCTCCTTCCCGTAGGGGATCCCGTGCCGGGAGGCGACCCGCGAGAGCGGCTCCGGGCGCTCGGCGCCGGTCACCTGGACCAGCCGCGTCCCGTCCGGCAGCGACCGGAGGAAGCCGACCAGCTCGTTCTTGTCGGCCGCCAGCTCGTAGGCGTTGTCGGTGGCGACGTAGAGGGGCTCGCGGTCGTCGATCAGCCGGCAGAGCTTCCGGAACGAGACCACGTCGCGGGTGACCCGGGCCATCGGCCCGTCAGCGTCCGGGGCGTCCGGGTCGTCCTCGTCGACGGGGTCGAGGATGACGAGCGCGTAGGAGGGGCTGTCGCCGCGGACGTCGCCGCTGTGGACGTCGACGCCGAACACCGGCCGGTCGCGGGCGCGGATGGTCCGGGTTGTCACGTACCGAGGTAGGTCGTTGCCGCGTATATACCCCACGCCGAGGGGGTGCGACCGGCCGTTGGCGGGGGGCGAGCGGTCAGAGGATCCGCGGCTCGTCGCCGGCCCCCTGCCGGCGGGCGCTGATGACGCCCGGCGTGCCGCCGGTCTGGATGATGTTGAACGCGGTCATCAGGTCCGACCGCGAGATGAGCCCGACGAGCGCGCCGTCGGCGTCGACGACCGGGAGGCGCCCGACGCCGTGCTCCTGCATGGTCTGGAGCGCGGTCAGGGCGTCGGCGTTCGGGTCGGCGGCGACGAGGTCGGTCGCCATCACGTCGTCGACGCGGTAGGCGTCGCGCTCCACCTCGCGGACCGACCGCGCGTCTTCGAGGGTCACCATCCCGACGAGGTCGTCGCCGTCGAGGACCGGGTAGCCGGTGTGGCGCTCCTCGAACATCCGGCTCATCAGGTCGGCGACGGAGGTGTCCTCCGTCACCGTGTGGAGGTCCTCGCGGGGCGTCATCACGTCGGTGACGCTGACGCCCTCGAAGGCGGCCTTCAGGGTCGTCTGCTGGGCCTCGCCGGAGGCGGCGATGTAGACGAAGAAGGCGAGGACGATGAGCAGCAGCTGGAAGGTGAACAGGCCGACGATCCCCATCAGGAACGCGAACACCTTCCCCACGGCGGCGGCCCGCTGGGTCGCCTGCGCGTGCGGCTGGTTCCGCGCGAGCAGCGCCCGGAGGACCCTCCCTCCGTCCATCGGGAACGCGGGGAGCATGTTGAACACCGCGAGCACGACGTTCAACAGCGCGAGGTACCCGAACACGAAGAGGACCGCGTTCGAGCCCATCGGCGCGACGAGGACGACGGCGTAGCAGGCCACCCCGACCGCGACGCTGACGAGCGGGCCGGCGATCGCGATCCAGAACTCGTGTTTCCAGTCCTCGGGGAACTCGGCGAAGCTGGCGAGGCCGCCGAGCAGCCACAGCGTGATCGACTCGATCTCGTAGCCGTACCGCATGGCGACGAGCGAGTGGCCGAACTCGTGGAGCAGCACGCCGACGAACAGCCCCACCGCGGCCGACAGGCCGAGGATCCACGGCGTGGTCCCGGTCGCGACCGCGGCCGTGTCGATGCCGAGCCCGGCGACCTCGTTCATCACCTCCGCGATGGTGCTCACTTCCCCGCCGATGAGGTACGCGAACAGCGGCAAGACGAGCAAGAACGTCCAGTTGAGGCGGATCGGAATGCCGAACGCGCTCCCGACCTTGATTCCACGCATACCCTCGGGTTCGGTCGGTGATCGGTTAAGTCACCGGGTCCGTGCGGTGATCGGTTAAGTACCCCCCGCCCGTCACGGACGCCCATGAGCGACACAGCCGATCCCGAGGCGGTCGTGAAACGCGCCGACGCGGTCGCGTCCGAGCCGGTCGACGCCGCCGAGGGGCTCTCGAAGGCCGTCCTCCTCGACGAGTCCGACGGCGCCCCGAACTTCGCGATGCGCCGGTTCGAACTCGCGCCGGGCGCCGAGGTCCCGCGCCACACCAACGCGGTCGAACACGAGCAGTACGTCCTTTCCGGCGAGTACGTCGTCGGCGTCGGCGACGAGGAGCACGCCGTCTCGCCCGGCGACGCCCTCCTCATCCCCGCGGGCGTCGAACACTGGTACCGGAACGCGGGCGACGAGCCGGGCGCGTTCATCTGTGCGGTGCCGAACGGCGACGACACCATCGAGCTCGTCGAGTAGCTACTCCAGAGTGCCGACCCGGTCGGCGACGTAGCCGAACTGGTCGCGGTAGCCGTTCGGCGACAGCAGCACGGGGTAGAAGGGCTCGTCGGCGAGCAGCGGCTCGCCGTCCGCGGCCGCGAACCGCTCGCCGGACTCGACACGCTCGAAGTTGCGCGCGAACACCTCGTACGCCTCGGCGTCGGGCTTCGGGATCCGCTCGCGGAGCCGGAACACGGACACGTCCTCGCGGCCGCCGGCGTCGAGCACGTCGTCGGCGCCGGGCGCGGAGATGGCGCCGGTCGCCGCGAGGAACGCGCGGGCGAGCCAGTAGGCGTTGTCGGCGGCGCCCTCGGAGCCCTGGAGCCCGGCCTCCACCTCGAGCGTGTGCGGGTGCTCGATCAGCCGGCCCTCGGTGAACGCGTCGGTCTGGATCACGGCGTCGACGGGGAGGTGCGGCGCGACCGCGCGGGTCACCTCGTCCATCGAGTCGATGACGGCGAACGGCTCGGCGTACGACTGCGTCGAGTGGATCGCGAGGGTGGTACACCCCGCCAGCGCGTCGACGAGGTCGGCCGCGAGCCGCACCTCGTGGGCCGCCGCGTCGCGGTTGCCCGGGAACACCCGGTTGAGGTCGGCGTCGAGGTACCGCTCGCCGGCGTCGAGCGCCGCCTCGTTGGCGACGATCAGCCGCACCGGACGCTCGGGGGCGAGGTCGGCGTCGAGCAGGCGCTCGACGGCGCGGGCGCCGCAGGGCTCGTCGCCGTGGATCGCGCCGACCACGGCGACCTCGGGCTCCCCGTCGCCCAGGTCGTGAATCTCCATACGATTCCCAGGCGGGCGGCGGATAAGTGGCGTTCGGATCGACGATGTGACTATAGTGTCGCTCCGACGAATAATTTTGAGACGGGTACTGAGACGCCCCGCCGCTCTCAGGACTTGATCACAGCAACGTAAGCAAACAGCCCGGTCAACATTGACACTATGATCGCGATGAGGTTGACTCCGGCGCCGACGGAGCCCGGAAGATTGCTGTTGATAACTAACCAACTAACCAGCGCCAGAATCGCCATGAGCAGCCCGATCACACTCGCAGCTTGTTTAACCACGACTCAACACCTCCAGTTTCACCGATGCCTTGATTAGAAGCATCACTCGATCATGAGAGCCGATAGATACTTTGAACGGCCGCTGAAACCGGCTTTCAGTGAACGAGGATAGTGATTTGGCGAACGTACATCGCCGTTACGTGAATGCGGAACGGGAAGATGAGGGTATACCAGACCACTTCAAGCAGCGATTGAACAACAATACGCAGAACGAACTCCTCCAAGAAGCCGTATTCCGAGAGTTATGGTACAGCGACGATGCGATACACTCTCTTGGGTCACTTGAGTCGGTGATTGATAGAGACCGTCAGACGATCTCGGATCGTCTCGATGAAATGGTTGAGCAGGGAATGCTCAAGAAGGGGTCAATCAACAACGGGGACTACTGGTGGATTAACTTTCCCGACTCTGAGTACCCATTACCGAGGGATACTGTCG
Organism: Halorubrum sp. Atlit-8R; assembly: GCF_003666025.1. NCBI lineage: Archaea > Methanobacteriati > Methanobacteriota > Halobacteria > Halobacteriales > Haloferacaceae > Halorubrum > Halorubrum sp. Atlit-8R. The sequence goes on along the minus strand of NZ_QPLV01000003.1, from coordinate 262,426 downwards.
TCCACCCAAAGCCGGATTCAGAGGAGATGTCTGCTAGTGAGTTCTTTGAACAAACACACGTAATAATCGGTGCAGTCGCCCTCCTAGCAACCGCTATCGGCGGCGGTATGGTCCTCTTTGGTGTATTTCAACCGACCGGCGATCCGCTCTTGCCTGTTCCTACTCAAGAGGTGCTAAATCTTGGAATACTGACGATATTCGTCTCATACCTGTTCCTTCTGTTTGCGGTTGTTGTCTGGATTATCAGTCAGGCATTCGACTCGGAGGATATGGATATTCGTGCGATGTTTGAACAAGAGTAGATCTCGATAAGATCGCCAACCAGCCCTTGTCGGTAATTACTGCGTCGTGATGTAACAGCCTATTCTACCCGCTCCGCGTACTCGTAGTCCGCGGGGTACGCCGGCGGGCGAGCGTCGTCGAGGGCGATCCGCCAGCCGTCGACCGCGCTCGGGTTGTCGAGCGCGGCGCGGAGGGTCTCCCGGACGTCCGCGACGTCGACGCCGTAGAAGTCGCTCGGGACGCCGTCGAGGTACTGGAGGGCCGTCTCGAACAGCGATCGCATCCCCGCGTCGTTGCCGAAGTCGACGCGCTTGTACGCGCCGGCGGCGACCTGCACCATCCCGTGGAGGAAGGCGCTCTCCGCGGTGCCGCGGCCGTAGTTGTACCACTCGTCCTCGAAGCAGTCGTGGCTCTCGTGGTAGGCGCCGTCGTTGAACAGCCGAACCCCGTGTTCGGTCGCGCGCCGGAGCGTCGCGTGCTCCCAGTACCCCCCGACAGCCCCCGCGTCGCCCGCGCCCTCCGCCGACGCCTCCCCGTCGCCGGACGGCTCGCCGCCCGCGTGCCACCCGGTCGGGTTCCCGAGCGGCGGGGCGACGCCTGGGTCGCGGGTGTGGTCGTCCATGTGCGCGGCGTTCTCGCGGCAGCGACCTAACCGTTTCGCGAGGCCCGGCGCCCGGCGGCACCGGATCGAACCACTCTTTCCGCCGGTCGCGCTCGGGGCGAACGAATGGCCACCGGGCTCCTCTTCGCCGTCGCCGCCGCGGTCGTCTGGGGCGCGTACCTCTTCGTCCTGAAGCGCGCCTTCTCCGAGTACCCGCCGGCGGCGCTGACGGTGGCGGTCAACGCCGCGGCGCTCGGGTGGTTCCTCGCGGGCACCGGGCTCACGGTCGGGTTCGGCGACGCCGCGGCCGGCCTTGCCGGGCTCGCCGTCCCCCGGCGGTTCGCCGTCGTCGCCGGGACGAGCGTCGCGACGGCGGCGGCGTTCGTCCTCTTCCTGCGCGCCATCGAGGACGGGGCGGTGTCGTACGTCGCGCCGATCAACAAGGTGATCCCGATGTTCGTCCTCCCGCTGGAGGTCGGGCTGCTCGGCCAGGTGCTGGCGCCGGTCCAGGTCGCCGGCGTCGTCGTCACCACGCTCGCGGTGTACGTCGCGAACTACGAGCCGGGCAGCTTCTTCGCGCCGATCGCGCGGGCCGCCCGCTCGCGGCCCGCCCAGTTGGCACTCGCGAGCGCGGCCTGCTACGCCGTCGGCGACGTGGGCAAGCGGGTCGCGCTCCAGGAACTCGCGATCCCCGGCACGCTCTGGGTGCCGCTGCTGCTCGCCGGCGTCGCGGTCGTGCTGCTCCCGGCGGCCGTGCGAACCCCGATCGACGCGAGCCGGCGGGACGTTCCGAAGTTCCTCGCGGCCGGCGCGCTCGTCGCCGTCGGCGAGCACCTGACCACGGTCGCGTTCGCGGCGCTGCCCGCGAGCGTCGCCTCGCCCGTGATCAACACGCAGGCGATCGTCGCGGTCGTCCTCGGCGGCGTGCTGCTCGGCGAGCGCCACTTCCGGCTCCGGCTCGTCGCGGCCGTCCTCGCGGTGGTCGGCGTCGCCATGATAGCCGGGTGACACGACGGGCGCGCCGTCGGCCACCCGAGAGGACTTTACCGTTCGCCCCGTAGCGACCGCATGGAACCCCCGTCGGAGTCGAGCCCGATCGACCACGCCGAGTCGATCGTGAACGCCCTCGGCGACGGGGCCTACGTCCTCGACGCCGACCGGACCCGGGTGTTCGTCAACGAGCGCCTCCGCGAGGTGACCGGGTTCGACGAGGCCGTCCTCCACGGGAGACACCCGGAGCGGCTCGTCGAAGAGGGGTACTGGAGCGCGGAGACGGGGGACCGCTACCGGGCGGCGGCCGAACGGGTCCTCGACGGCGAGGCGGACGACGAGCGCGTCCAGCTCACGACGACGCTCGCGGACGGCAGCGACGTGACCACCGAGACACGGCTGAGCCCCATCGAGGACGACGGGTCGATCGTCGGCGCGGTCGGGGTTATTCGCGACGTGACCGAGCGGGTCGAACGCGAGCGGGAGCTGAAACGCCTCAACGAGCGGCTCGAACGCCTCGCCGGCTTCCTCTCGCACGACCTCCGGAACCCGCTGTCGGTCGCCCGGGGCTACGTCGACCTCGCCGTCGAGACCGGCGACACGGAGCAGCTGGCAGCCGCCGAGGACGCGCTCGAACGGATCGAGTCGATGATCGACGAGGCGCTGGTGATGGCCCGCGACCCGAACGAGGTGGAGACCGCGGACGAGGCGGTCGACCTGGGGGACCTCGCGGCGGACTGCCTGGAGTCGGGCGACTTCGGCGACCGGCCGGCCGACGCCGAGCTCGTCGTCGACGACCCCGGGCCGGTGGCCGGCGACCCGACCCTGCTCCGGCGCGCGGTCGGGAACCTCATCGGCAACGCCTTCGAGTACGGCGGGGACGCCCCCACGGTCCGCGTCGGCGTCGACGACCGGGGGGTGTACGTGGCCGACGACGGCCCGGGGCTGCCGGACGACGAGCAGGCGCGCGCGGCGCTGACCGACTTCGGCGTCTCCCCCGGGGGCGGCACCGGGATCGGGCTCGCCATCGTCCAGCGCGTCGCGGCCGCGCACGACTGGTCGCTCGAAATCGACGAGTCCGCGGCGGGCGGGTTCCGCGCGACGCTGGTCGGCGCCCGTCGGGCCGCGTGAGAACGGCCCCGAGCTGCCGACAGGTTCCACTCGACCCCGCAGCAGGATTCGCGCTCTCGTCTGCTTAAATCATTGCTGAGTCTACATTTGTTTAAATTTAATATATAGTAAACTATATTCGGGTTCGCATGCCACGCGACACCTCGCGACGGAGCGTACTGAAGGCGATCGGCGCGACGGCGGCGGTGCCGGGAATCGTCGGCACCGCGGCGGGACGCGGGAACGCGCCGACGCCGCGGTACGCCGCGTTCAACGTCGTCGATCTCGGAACAGAGCAGGTCCAAGAGCCGGGGGACTCGCAGGCGGAGGCCGCGGCCCGCGTGATTCAGGAGGTCGACCCCGACGTGCTCGTGGTCAACGAGCTCGTGAACAACATTCAGGAGGCGACCGTCGACGACGGCGTGCCGACGGCGCAGACGAACATCGAGGCGTTCGTCGACAACTACCTCAGCGAGCCGCAGGCGCCGCACCTCGACGGGATCGACTACGAGTACACGCTCCAGCCGGAGAGCAACACCGGGCTCCTGCCCGAGGAGGACTACGACTTCAACAAGGACGGCGCGTTCGGGCGCCCCGGCGACGCCTTCGGCTTCGGCTTCTACCCCGGCCAGTACGCCTTCGGCATCGCGAGCAAGTTCCCCTTCGACGAGGGAGCGATCCGATCGTTCCGGGAGTTCCTGTGGGCGGACATGCCGGGCAACCTGATCCCGGTGAAAGGCCAGGACGACGTCGACACGGACGACATCTATCTGGTCGAAGAGGAGCTCGACGCCTTCCGGCTCTCCTCGAAGACCCACATCGACGTGCCGTTCGACGTGGACGGCGAGACGGTCCACGGGCTGTTCTCGCATCCGACGCCGACGGTCTTCGACGGCGACAACAACTTCAACGGTCGCTGGAACCACGACGAGAACCGGTTCTGGGCCGACTACGTCGCCGGCGAGGACTACATCTACGACGACGCCGGCACGCACGGCGGGCTCGACGACGACGCCTCGTACGTGCTTCTCGGCGACATGAACGCCGGGCCGGGCGACGAGCCCCTCGATCCGGCGACGAAGTACTTCGTCGACAACGACGACTTCAACAGCCGGAGCCTCCCGACGAGCCCGGGCGGCGCCACGCTGGGGAACCAGTACGCGACGGCGGACTTCGGCGGGGACGGGTCCAAGGTCGACTGGGTCCTCCCCTCGCCCGACCTCTCGAAGCGCGCCTCGTCGGTCGTGTGGCCGAATCCGAACGCGAACAAGCGCGGGCTCGCGGACGACGCCGTCGCCGCCTCCGACCACCGCCTCGTGTGGGCGGACGTCGCCGTGACGCCCGGAAACGGTGGCGGGAACGGTGGCGGTCGCGGAAAGGGCCGCGGCCGCGGAAATCGGTGAATTAAACCACCCGGAGGGCTTGATGCCGACTGCGTGCGAGGGTAGCCAAGCCCGGAAACGGCGGCGGATTCAAGCTCCGCTCCTGTAGAGGTCCGTGGGTTCAAATCCCTCCCCTCGCATCGCCGGGGTCCACCCCCGTGATGCGGAAGACGCTCTCGGAGCGCTCTTCCCTCGCAAAACTTCACTCGATTCACACAGAGCCCCCGGTATCGCCAAGCCCGGAAACGGCGGCGGATTCAAGCTCCGCTCCTGTAGAGGTCTCGTGAGCGAGCGACGCGAGCGAACGAGAGCACGCGAGTCGCAGCCGGCGAGCGAAGCGAGCCGGACCGTCTCGCGGTGGTCCGTGGGTTCAAATCCCTCCCCTCGCATCGCCGGGGTCCACCCCCCGTGATGCGGAAGACGCTCTCGGAGCGCTCTTCCCTCGCAAAACCTCTCGACGCGACCGAAATTCGGCCAGCGACGGCTCCGTGCGGAACCGTCCGCACTCGGCGCTCACCCGGTCGTTCGCAGCCGCCCGAGCGAGAGCCCGGCGAGCGCGACGACCGCCAGTTCGACCCCGACGCCGACGGCGGCGCCGACCCCTCTGACGGCGACGATCACGTTTTGAGGACCGGTCCACGCGAGGATCGCGCCGGTCCCGAGGAGGAACGCGACGCTGCCGACGAGGCCGGTGGCCAGCGTCGTGGGGGCGACGTCGAGCGCGTCGCCGCGCCGACCGACGCGGTACGCGACGCCGAGGAGCAGTCCATAGACGAGGACGAACCCGACTGCGCGCCCGCCGAACCTGTACAGGGTGAGCGCGCCGGGGCCCGGGACGTCGATCGCCGTGCCGACGGCGATGGTCGTGACGCTGCGCGTGAGGCTGACCGCGAGCGCGACGGCGGCGGCCGTCGCGGGCGGGAGCGGGGACCAGTCCATGCGCCCGGGCCCTCGCCCCCGCCCGGTGAGTGCTTTTCGCTCCCGGTTCCCCGACTGCGGCCGCGTCGGCGCGTCGCCGCGCGCCCGGATCGCCGAGCGGCATGCCTTTTTATGCTCTCCCGCGAACCGGGGAGCATGACCGAACGGACGCGCCGCGACTGGCTCCGCGTCGCCGGCGGCGTCGGCGTCGCCGGCCTCGCCGGATGTAGCTCGCTCGGCGGCGACTCGCCGGGCGACGGCGACTCGCCCGCCGCGGGCGCCGGGTCGGGATTCGACGGAGTCGACCTGCCGCTGGACCTTACCGCCCGCCCGCAGTCGCCGGACGGGCTCACGTCGCAGTTCCGACAGGGGCTCCGGAACCACGGCCACATCGACGCGACGATACCCGAGAGCGTCGAGGTGCGGTGGTCGGTGCCGGCGAACCGCGGCGAGCACTCCGCCTCGAAGGGCAGCCCGATGCCGACGCCGGCGGGCGACATCCTCGTCGCCGACGACACGGGCCGGATCCAGTCGATCGCGGTCGACGGGACGACGAACTGGGCGACGGACCTCTCCGACGCCAAGTGGGGGAGCCACGGCACCCCCGCGGTCGCCGAGGGGTCGGCGTACGTCGGCACCTACGACGGCGTCGTCTCCGCGGTCTCGGTCGAGACCGGCGATATCGAGTGGCAGACCGACGTCGGCGACGCGGCCGCCGCCAGCCCGACGTACCACGACGGGACGCTGTACCTCGCCGTCGAGTTCACGCCGCCGAGCGGCGCCGCCGTCGCGCTGGACGCCGAGAGCGGCGAGGAGGTGTGGCGCGACGGCCGGCCGACCGACCACCCCCACTCGACGATCGCGGTCGACCTCGACCGCGACCGCTTCCTGTTCGGCGCCAACGACGGCCGCGTCTACGCGTGGTCCGTCTCCGACCGCGAGCGCGCGTGGACCTTCGACACCGGCGGCGACGTCAAGGCGCCGATCGCGGTCAGCCGCGGGATCGCGGTGGTCCCGTCGTGGGCCGGCACCGTCACCGCCGTCGACGTCGCCGACGGCTCCGGGCTCTGGGCGTTCGAGACCGACGAGTCCGTGTCGCCGTCGGACGAGCCCGACCCGATCCGCACGGGCGGCGTCATGTGCGCGCCGGCGGTCCACGACGGGACGGTGTACGTCGGGAGCCACGACACGAACGTCTACGCGATCGACCTGGCGACCGGCGAGGAGCTGTGGTCGACCCCGACCGACGGGTGGATCACCGGGAACGTGACCGTGACGAACGGGCACGTCCTCGTCGGCTCGTACGACCACCACCTCTACGCGCTCGACCGCGGGGACGGCTCGGTGACCTGGGCGGTCGAGGGCAACGGCGAGGTGACGAGCGCGCCGTTCGTCACCGACGACGGGATCTACTACACCGAGCGCGCGCCGGAGGACACCGACGAGCCCGGCATGTGCTACCGCCTCTCCGCGCCGGAGTGAGTCGGCCGTCCCGCGGGCGGTCCGGCGAGCGGTAGTTCGGTGAACAGCACGAACGTCCACCCGAAACGGAGGGTCCGAAACGGTTTTGCCGGCGCCTGACGGACGGTCGATATGCCAGCAGATCCCGACACGGGGTACGACCCCTCGCTGGGTCGGAAGTTCGTGTTCGTCACGGGCGGAGTGATGTCCGGGCTGGGCAAGGGCATCACGGCCGCCAGCACCGGGCGCCTTCTCGCCAACGCGGGCTTCGACGTGACCGCCGTCAAGGTGGACCCCTACCTCAACGTCGACGCCGGGACGATGAACCCGTACGAGCACGGCGAGGTGTACGTGCTCAAGGACGGCGGCGAGGTCGACCTCGACCTGGGCAACTACGAGCGCTTCCTCGGCACCGACATGACGTTCGACCACAACGTCACCACGGGGAAGACGTACGAGCACGTCATCGAGCGCGAGCGCGCCGGCGACTACCTCGGCAAGACGGTCCAGATCATCCCGCACGTCACCGACGACATCAAGCGCCGGATCCGCGAGGCCGCCGAGGGCTCCGACGTCTGCCTCGTCGAGATCGGCGGGACCGTCGGCGACATCGAGTCGATGCCGTTCCTCGAGGCGCTCCGCCAGTTCGCCCACGAGGAAGACGACGAGGACATCCTCTTTACCCACGTCACCCTGGTCCCGTACTCGAAGAACGGCGAGCAGAAGACGAAGCCGACCCAACACTCCGTGAAGGAACTGCGCTCGATCGGGCTCCAGCCGGACGTCCTCGTCGGTCGCTCCGAGGACCGGCTCGACCCGGAGACGAAAGAGAAGATCGCCCTCTTCTGTGACGTGCCCACGGACGCCGTCTTCTCGAACCCCGACGTGGAGGACATCTACCACGTCCCGCTGATGGTCGAAGACGAGGGGTTAGACGAGTACGTGATGGAGCGGCTCGGCCTCGCCGACGAGGCGCTCCCGAAGGCGGAGCGCTCGACCGAGTGGCGGGACCTCGTCACCCGCGACCGCGACGAGGAGATCGACGTGGCGCTCGTCGGCAAGTACGCCCTCGAAGACGCCTACATGTCCATCCACGAGGCGCTGAAACACGCGGGCATCCAGACCGGCACCGAGGTGAACGTGCTGTGGGTCGACGCCGACGAGACGCGGGAGGAACACGAGCAGCGGCTCGCGACGGCCGACGCGGTCGTCGTCCCCGGCGGGTTCGGCTCCCGCGGCACGGACGGGAAGATCGAGGCGGTCCGGTACGCCCGCGAGAACGACGTGCCGTTCCTCGGGCTCTGCTTAGGCTTCCAGATGGCCGTCGTCGAACACGCGCGGAACATCCTCGGGCTCGACGGCGCCCACTCGGCGGAGATCGACCCCGACACGCCCCACCCCGTCATCGATCTCCTCCCCGAGCAGTACGAGACGGAGGACATGGGCGGGACGATGCGGCTCGGCGCCCACGAGACCGACATCGAGCCCGACACGCTGGCGGCCGAGGTGTACGGCGCCGACGCCTGCACGGAGCGCCACCGCCACCGCTACGAGGTGAACCCCGAGTACATCGACGCCTTGGAGGCCGACGGGCTCGTCTTCTCCGGCCGCGCGGACAACCGGATGGAGATCCTCGAACGCCCGGACCACCCGTTCTTCTTCGGGACGCAGGCGCACCCCGAGTTCCGGTCGCGCCCGGACCGGGCGAGCCCGCCGTTCGTCTCCCTCGTCGAGGCGGCGCTGGGATCGACGGACACAACCGAGCGGAACGCGGACGTGAGGCTATAGATGGTCGAGACGGAGGAATTCATCGCGGAGGCGAAAGCGGAGATACGGGAGGCGATCGGCGACGCGAACGCCGTGATCGCCCTCTCCGGCGGGGTCGACTCCTCGGTCGCGGCGACGCTCGCGTACGAGGCGGTCGGCGACCAGCTCACCCCCGTCTACGTCGACACGGGGCTGATGCGGAAGGGAGAGACCGCGGAGATCCGCGACACGTTCGACTTCATGGAGTCGCTGCGGGTGATCGAGGCCCAAGACCGGTTCTTCGACCGGCTCGCGGGCGTCACCGACCCCGAGAAGAAGCGCCACGTCATCGGCGAGGGGTTCATCGACGAGTTCGAGACGGTCGCGCGCGACGTGGACGCCGACTACCTCGTCCAAGGGACGATCTACCCCGACCGCATCGAGTCGGAGGGGAACATCAAGTCGCACCACAACGTCGGCGGGCTCCCCGAGGTCGTCGACTTCGAGGGGATCGTCGAGCCCGTGCGCGACCTCTACAAGGACGAGGTGCGCGAGGTGGCCCGCGCGCTCGGTTTAGAGGAGATCATCTCCGAGCGCATGCCATTCCCCGGCCCCGGGCTCGCCGTTCGGATCGTCGGCGAGGTGACGCCCGAGAAGGCCGCGGTCGCCCGCGAGGCGACCCACGTCGTCGAGGAGGAACTGGAAGAGTACGACCCGTGGCAGGCGTTCGCCGCGGTCCTCGGCAAGGCGACCGGCGTCAAGGGCGACAACCGCGTCCACGGCTGGGTCGTCGCCGTGCGCTCCGTCGAGAGCCGCGACGGCATGACCGCCCGGGCACAGGAGATCGACTGGAGCACGCTCCAGCGCATCCAGAGCCGGATCACCGGCGAGAACGAGAACGTGGCGCGCGTGGTGTACGACGTGACCCACAAGCCGCCCGCGACGATCGAGTACGAGTGATGGCGGAGCCGTCAGCCCGCCCCGACGGCGGCCGCGCAGAGGGCCGACTCGCGGTCGTCGCCGGCCCCGACCAGCACGGCCTCGGCGAGGAGCTCGCCGCGCTCGGCGTCGAGGTCCGCCGGATCGAGGGGCTCGTCACGGCGCCGAAGCTCGAAGACGCGGGCGTCGCCGACGCCGCCTACTTCGTCCTCACCGACGTGGAGGAGGCCACCGGCATCCCGGTCGCCAAGGAGCTGAACCCCGAGGTCCGCGTCGTCACCTACGCGAGCCGATCGCTGCCGGAGTTCGTCGCGACGGTCGCCGACCTCGCGGTCGACCCCGACCTGCTGGGCGCCGCGACGGTCGCCGAGGAGCTGCTCTCCGACGACGGCGAGCCGTGAGCGGGGACGACGCCGGCGACGCGACCGGACGCGAGGGCGCCGCGGACGCGACGACCGTCCCGGTCACACTCTACACCCGCGAGGACTGCTCGCTGTGCGTCGTCGCCCGCGAGACGATCGAGTCGGTCGCGGCCGACCTCGACGGCGTGACGGTCGCCCTCGACGTGGTCGACGTGGACACCGACCCGGAGCTCGCCGACGAGTACGGCGAGCGCGTCCCGTACGTCCTGGTCGACGGCAACCCGGCGTTCAAGTACGAGGTCGACGAGCGCGACCTGCGGCTGAAGCTCCTGGCCGCGACCTGACTCGGAAAAAAGCCCGCTCGGACCGCGCCGCCTACTTCTCGACCGTCTCCGCGCCGGGCGCGTTCGCCTTCACGCGGGTCACGGCCTCGACGGCGCTCGACCGGGAGTCGTACCCCTCGCCGGAGTCGGCGAGGACGTTGCCGTTGCGGTGGCGGAGCCGCCAGCGCCACTCCCCGGCGGTGTCCTCGTATATCTCGAACGCCGCGCTCCCGGCGGCCAGTGCCCCCGCGTCGGGCGCGTACTCGCTCACGCGCTCGACCGCGTCCGTCGCGTTGGACTTCGAGGCGTACCCCCCGCCGGAGTCGGCGATGAGGTTCCCGTTGTCGTGGACGAGCCGCCAGCGCCACTTGCCGCCCGCGTCCTCGTACACCTCGAAGGTCGCTTTGCTCTCGGACGCGCGCCCCTCGTCGTCGCCGTCGGGGAATTCGAGCCCGGCGCCCCCGGCGTTCGACCTGACGCTGTCGAGGCCCTGCCGCGCCTTCTGTCGGGAGGCGTACCCTTGACCGGAGTCGGCGATGACGTTGCCGTTCTCGTGGACGAGCCGCCAGCGCCACTTGCCGCCCGCGTCCTCGTACACCTCGAACGCCGCGGGGTCGATGCGGAGGTAGTCCGCGGCGGCGGCGTGGTCGCGCAGCCGCGAGAGCGCGCGCTTCGCGTTGGACTTCGAGGCGTACCCCTCGCCGGAGTCGCCCAGCACGTTGCCGTTGTCGTGGCGGAGCCGGAACCGCCACTCGTCGGCGCTGTCCGCGAACAGCTCGAAGGTCGCCCGGCTCTCGGGGGCCGCCGCCTCGTCGGGGATGGCCACGTCCGGCGCCGCGGCGTCGTCCGGCTCCGGCCCGTCGTCGTCGGCGACCGCCTCGGCCTCCGCGCTCGGCGTCTCGATCCGGAGGAGGCCGGCGCCGAGCGCGTTCCGCCGCACGCTATGGAGCCCCTGCTGGGCCTTCCCGCGGCTGCTGTACGCCTGCCCGGAGGTCGCGATGACGTTGCCGTTGCGGTGGCGGAGCCGCCAGCGCGGCCGCCCGCTCGCGTCCTCGAACAGCTCGAACCGGGCCTTGCTCTCGCGGAGCGACGCGGCCGCCGCCTCCGCGGCCGTCGCGTCCTCGCGCGCCGCGTCGAGCTCCGACTCGGTGGCCGCGAGCTCCTCCCGGGCGGTCTCCAGTTCGGCCTCGGTGTCAGCGAGTTCGCCCCGGGTCGCCTCCAGCTCCGACTCGGTGGCCGCGAGCTCGTCGCGCGCCGCGTCCAGCTCCCCGCTCGTCTCCTCGGCGGTCGCGGTCGCCGCGGCCGCCTCGCCGCGCATCCGCTCGTAGTCCTCGTAGACGGGGTCGGAGAGCAGCGGCACGACCGTCCCCGCCAGCCCGATGAGCAGCAGCCCGACGCCGTAGACGGTGATCACGGCGGGGTCGCCCGAGGCCCTGAACCACCCGTCGGGGAAGACGTTCACGAACCAGACGACGCCGAGGACGCTGACGGCCGTCCCGAGGTAGCCGAGGGCGGTCCCCGGCCTGCGGAGCGGGAACCGGATCACGGCTCCGAGCATGACGAACGGGGGCGAAAGCGCCGCCAGCGCGTACCCGATGCCGCGCGCGGTCGTCGCCGACTCGGTGAGGAGGAAGACCGCGACGCCGGCCAGCCCGAGCAGCACCCCGAAGCCGAACAGCCAGTAGCCGTTCACCTCGTCGGTCGTCCGCGGCGTCCCGATCCGTCGCTCGTACAGTCCGCCGTCTCGGTTTGGTTCGGTATCACTTGACATACCCGAGACGACTCCGGCGGCCCGCTTATAAGTGTGGGTGAGTGACACGACGGCGCGACCGCCGCGCCGGACTACCGCGACCCGAGCGTTTACCCGTTCGTCCCTCCCTCACACGGACATGGCAAACGCAGCGGCGTACCTGTTCGCGGGCGGTCGAGTGGCGGACGCCGACGGAACGCGGGCCGCCGACGTGGCGGTCGTCGACGGCGAGATCGCGGCGGTCGGCGACCCCGAGGCGGTCGAGCGCGCGGTCGACGACGTTCCGGACGCGGACCTCGAACGCGTCGACGCGAGCGACCGCGTCGTCGCGCCCGGGCTGATCGACGCGCACGTCCACGTGATGATGGACGGGCGCCCGGACGTCTCGACCGCGGTCTCCGAGAGCGACTACACCGCGAGCTACCGGGCCGCGGGCAACCTCGAGGCCGCCCTCTCGGCCGGCGTCACGACAGTCCGGGACCTCGGCAGCCGCGGGACGCTCGCGCTCGACGCGGGCGAGGCGGTCGCCGCCGGCGAGATCGACGGCCCGCGCGTCCTCGCGTGCGGCCGCAACGTGATCATGACCGGCGGCCACGGCAACTGGTTCGGCCGCGAGGCGGACGGCCCCGCCGAGGTGCGGAAGGCGGCCCGCGAGCAGCTGAAGGCCGGCGCGGACGTGCTCAAGTGTATGGCCACCGGCGGCGTCCTCACCGAGGGCGCGGTGACGGGCGCCCCCGAGCTGACCCCAGAGGAGCTGGACGCGTTCACCGACGCGGCGGCGCCGACCGACACGCCGACCGCCGCCCACGCCCACGGCGAGGAGGGGATCAAAAACGCCGTCGAGGCCGGCATCTCCAGCGTCGAACACGGGACGTTCATGGACCGCGAGGCGGCCGAGATGATGGCCGAGCGCGGCACCTACTGGGTCCCGACCGCGAGCGCGCTCCGGGGCATCGTCGACCACGGCGTGGAGGCCGGCATCCCGGAGGACGCCGTCGCGAAGGCCGAGGACGCCGCCGACCGCTTCGACGACGCGTGGGACCACGCGCTCGACGCCGGCGTCCCCATCGCGATGGGGACCGACGCGGGCACGCCGTTCAACTTCTTCGCCGACATCCCGCGGGAACTGGCGTACATGGTCGACTACGGGCTCTCGCCGGAGCGCGCGCTCGAAGCCGCCACCGTCAACGCGGCCGACCTGCTCGGCCTCGACGACGTCGGCCGCGTCGAAGAGGGGTACGCGGCGGACCTGGTCGTCCTCGACGCCGACCCGACCGAGGACGTGACGGCGTGGCAGGACCCCGCGGCCGTGTTCGCGCGCGGCGACCGCGTCGCCTGACCGAGACCGACCCCTGACCGCTCGCTCATCCACCGCCGCCGGAACGGGCATTTTTACCCCGAGTCGGCCCCATCTCCCGTCGATGACGACTCCGTCGACCCGGCACGCGGACCCGGCCGAGAACCCGTACGTCGAGGACCCGCCGACCGACTTCGACCCGGTCGACGACCTCTCCGCCGACGAGGCGGCCGAGCAGGCCGAACTGCTCCGCGCGGCGGTCCGCGAGCACGACCACCGGTACTACGTCGCGGCCGACCCCCTGATCTCCGACGCGGCGTACGACGCGCTGTTCGCCCGGCTGGAGGAGCTCGAAGCCGCCTTCGACCTCCCGACCGAGGGCTCCCCGACCCGGCGGGTCGGCGGCGAGCCCCTCGACGAGCTGGCGACCGTCGAGCACGTCGCGCCGATGCGCTCCATCGACAACGCGACCGACGCGGCGGCCGTCCGCGAGTTCGACGAGCGCGTCCGCGGGGGGCTCGCCGACGCTGCCGAGTCCGGCGAGCTTCCCGATTTCGACCCCGGCGACCTCGCGTACGTCTGCGAGCCGAAGTTTGACGGGCTCTCGATCGAGGTGATCTACGAGGACGGCGAGTACGTCCGCGCGGCCACCCGCGGCGACGGCCGCGAGGGCGACGACGTCACCGAGCAGGTCCGGACGATCCCCTCCGTCCCCGGCCGCCTGCGCGGCGACGACCACCCCGCCCGGCTCGCCGTTCGGGGAGAGGTCTACATGCCCCGCGACGCCTTCGAGGCGTACAACGAGGAGCTGATCGAGCGCGGCGAGGAGCCGTTCGCGAACCCGCGCAACGCCGCCGCCGGCACGCTCCGCCAGCTCGACCCCGCGGTCGTCGCCGAGCGCCCCCTCGACGTCTTCTTCTTCGACGTGCTCGCGTGGGAAGCGGGCGAGGGCGGCCCGGAGCGCCCCGCGCGCCACCGCGACGTCCTCGACGCGTTCGGGTCGCTCGGCCTCCGCCGGAACGATCGGGTCGAGGTCGTCGACGACGTCGAGGCCGCGATCGAGTACCGCGACGCGGTCCTCGCCGCGCGCGACGACCTGAACTACGCCGTCGACGGCGTCGTGATTAAGGTCGACGCCCTCGCGCACCGCGAGGCGCTCGGGAGCACGTCGCGCGCGCCGCGGTGGGCGTTCGCGCACAAGTTCCCGCCCCGGACCGCGACGACGACCGTCGAGGGCGTGACGGTCCAGGTCGGCCGCACCGGGCGGCTCACGCCGGTCGCCGAGCTCGACCCCGTCGACGTCGGCGGCGTCACCGTCTCGCGCGCGACGCTCCACAACCCCGCCGAGATCGAGGCGCTCGGCGTGAACGTCGGCGACCGCGTCCGGATCTACCGCGCCGGCGACGTGATCCCCTACGTCCCGGAGGTCGTCGAGAAGCGCAGCGAGGGGACCTACGAGTTCCCCGACGAGTGTCCGGTCTGCGGGGCCGCGGTCGAGCGCGACGGCCCGCTCGCGTTCTGTACCGGCGGGCTCGGCTGCTCGGCCCAACTGGAGCGCGCGGTCGAGCACTGGGCGCGCCGCGACGCGCTCGACGTGGAGGGGCTCGGCCCGGAGCGCGTCGAGCAGCTCCGCGAGGCCGGCCTCGTCGAGTCGCTGCCGGCCCTGTACGACCTGACGGTCGACGACCTCGCCGAACTGGAGGGGTGGGGTTCGAGGAGCGCCGAGAACCTGATCGCCGAACTCGACGCGACGCGGAACCCGCCCCTGGACGACTTCCTCGCCGGCCTCGGGATCCCGGACGTCGGCGCGACGACCGCCCGGGCGCTCGCCGCGCACTTCGGGACGCTCGACGCGCTCCTCGACGCGGACGAGGACGCGCTCCGCGAGGTGGACGACGTCGGCCCCGAGGTGGCCGCCTCGATCCGGGCGTTCCTCGACCGCGAGGAGAACCGCGCGGCGATCGCGGGGCTCCGCGAGCGCGGGGTCGACCCCGAGCCGTTCGAGACCGACGCGACCTCCGGCCCGGCCGACGCGCTCGACGGGCTCACCTTCGTGTTCACCGGGTCGCTGTCGGTGCCCCGCGGCGACGCGCAGGCGCACGTCGAGGCGCACGGCGCGAACGCCACGTCCAGCGTCTCCGGCAACACCGACTACCTCGTCGCGGGCGAGAGCCCGGGGCGGTCCAAGCGCGACGACGCCGACGCCGAGGGGGTGCCCGTCGTCGACGAGGACGCGTTCGCCGACCTGCTCGCCGAGCGCGGCGTGGCGTGGCCGCCCGCAAGCGACGCGTGAGCGCCGCGACGCCCGCGCGACGCTCGCCCCGACCCGCAACCCTTTATCAACTCACGCCGGAACCGGAAGGCATGACCGCCATCGAGCTACGGGGCGTGACCAAGGAGTTCGACGAGGTCACGGCCGTTCGCGACCTCGATCTCACCGTCGAAGACGGCGAGGTGTACGGGTTCCTCGGGCCGAACGGCGCGGGCAAGTCCACGACGATCGACATGCTCTTGGACCTCGTCCGCCCGACCGCGGGGACGGTCCGCGTGCTCGGCGCCGAGGTCGCGACGGAGGGCGTCGAGATCCGGCGGCGGACGGGCGTGCTCCCCGACGGCTTCTCGGTGTACGACCGCCTCTCCGGGCGAAAACACGTCGAGTTCGCCGTCGAGTCGAAGGGCGCCGCCGACGACCCGGACGCGCTGCTCGACCGCGTCGGCCTCGCGGACGCCGCCGACCGCGCCGCCGGCGAGTACTCGAAGGGGATGCGCCAGCGGCTCGCCCTCGCGATGGCGCTCGTCGGCGATCCCGACCTGCTGATACTCGACGAGCCCTCCTCCGGCCTCGACCCGGCCGGCGCGAAGGAGATGCGCGAGATCGTCCGCGCCGAGGCCGAGCGCGGCGCCACCGTCTTCTTCTCCTCGCACATCCTCGAACAGGTCGACGCCGTCTGCGACCGGGTCGGCATCCTCCGCGACGGTGAACTCGTCGCCGAGGACTCCGTCGAGGGGCTCCGCGAGGCCGTCGGCGGCGAGGAGACGCTCGAAGTCGCGGCCGCGGGCGCCGACGAGGACGCGGTCGCGGCGGTCCGCGCCCTCCCCGGCGTCTCCGGGGTCTCCCGCGACGGCGACGAACTGGTGGTGAACTGCGCCAGCGACGCGAAGACGGAGGTCATCGCGGCGCTGGAGGACGCCGGGGTCGCGGTTGACGACTTCCACACCCGCGAGGCCTCGCTGGAGGACCTCTTCTTGGCGTACACCGAGGGCGACGCGGCCGGTTCGGCGCCCGACGGAACCGACCCGGAGCCCGCCGACGCCGACTCGACGGCCGATTCCGACTCGGCGACTGATCCCGACTCGACGGCCGACGACGGTCCGGCGACCGAGGAGGTGGACCGATGAGCCTCGCCGCCGTCGCCCGGAAGGACTTCCGCGAGACCGTTCGGTCCCGCGGCATGATCGCGCTGGTGGTGCTGTTCTCGCTGCTCGTCGCGGCGTTCGCGTACGCGGTGCGGCCCACCGGCGAGAGCGAGCAGTTCGCCACGGAGCTACTGCTGAGCGCCTTCGTCGGCCGCTTCCTGGTCACGACGCTGATCCCGCTCGTCGGGGTCGTCGTCGGCTACAACGCCGTGAGCGGCGAGCGCGAGTCCGGCTCGCTGAAGCTGCTCCTGTCGCTGCCGCACTCGCGGGCCGACGTGGTCCTGGGCAAGGTCGCCGGGCGCGGCGCGGCGATCGCGCTCGCGGTGTTCGCCGGGTTCCTGCTGCCCGCGCTGGTGTTGATCGCCGCGCCCGTCGTGTTCAACGCCGGCGCGTTCCTCGGCTACACCGTGTTCGCGGCCGCGCTCGGCGTCGTGTTCGTCGCCATCTCCGTCGGCTGTTCGGCCGCGTTCTCGACCCAGCGCCGGGCGCTCATCGGCGGCGTCGGAATTTACATCCTCTTCGTCCTGCTGTGGGGCCCGCTCACCGGCCAGCTCGTCGGCGCCGTCGGGCCCGCCCTCGACGCCCTGCCCGTGTCCGCGACGCAGGTCGACGTGTTTCTCCGGGCCTCGAACCCGACGACCGCCGTCGAGGCGCTCGCGAACGCTTTCCTCGCTGAGCGGCTGTTCAGCGGCGAGACCGCGAACCAGCAGCTGTCGGCGGCCGCGATGCTGGTGTTCTGGACGCTGGCGCCGCCGCTCGCCGGCCTCCTGAAGTTCGACGCGGCCGACCTGTAACGACCGGGGTCCCGCCCCGGCCTCTCTCCCGGTGAGAACGCTCGATACGGCTTTCTCCTCGCCGCGTGGCGAGACGGTATGGGCACTTCGACCGACACGGAACGGAGCGCCGCCGGCGCAGTCGGCTATCCGCTGGGCGTCTGGGCCGCGCTGGCGGCGATCGCCGTCGCCAACGGGGCGCTCCGCGAGATCGTCCTCATCCCCCGGATCGGGGAGTACCCCGGACACGTGGCGAGCACCGCCGTCCTGGTCGCGGCGATCCTGCTGGTCGCTCGGGCGTACTTCTCGCGTACCTCGATCGCCTACTCCCGCGCCGAACTCCTTTCCGTCGGCGTCCTCTGGACCCTCCTCACCGTCGGCTTCGAGTTCCTCGTCGGATACGTCGAGGGGACCCCGGTCTCGGTCACGCTCGGCCAGTACGACGTGTTCGCGGGTCAGGTGTGGATCGCCGTCCCCGTCGCGCTGCTCGTCTCCCCGCTGCTGTTCGGCCGACTGCTCTCCGACTGACGGTCGCCCGGTCGTGGGATCGGGCGGGTTCGAACCTCACTCACTCCGCTCGCTTCGCTCGCTCCGTTCCCTGCTTCGAACCCGCCCTCAAACAGTCACAGCGGCGCCGCTCACGAATTGTTCGCGGCGCCGATAGTGGGTCGGGCGGGTTCGAACCGAAGAAAGACGGTCGTCTCGCTTCGCTCGACGCTGCGTCTTTCAGGGTTCAACCGCCCTCGGGTACATTTCTGTGACTCACTTCGTTCGTCCCAGAAATGGGCTCGGGCGGGTTCGAACCGCCGATCTCAGCCTTGTAAAGGCCGCGTCATAACCAGCTAGACCACGAGCCCTCACCCGTCTGAACCCGCCGGGAGCGGAAAACGGTTTCTAATCAACGACGAGACACATAAAAACCCGAACCAGAAGCCACCGAAGTCGGTCGGTTCTATCACGTCGAACCAAGGGGTGAGCGCGTAGATGGCGGTCGCGTCCGGGCCCTTCTGTGGCGCGTTCGGCTGTACCGACCCGGCCGAGCACGTCATCGACCATCCTGAGCACGGCGAGCGCGTCGTCTGTGACGACCACGCCGACGGCGGCGAGGTGGTCGGCGATGTCTGAGGCGCCGCTCGCGGAGTCACAACGCCGCGCTATCAACGCGTCTGCCCAGCCGTACGTCAGCGCCTGCTGTCACGCGGTGAGCCACTTCTGCTGGTCGTACAGTCTGGCCGAGTACCCTGCCGAGATCGACGTCGACTGCGCCCGCTGTGGTCGCATCGCCGTCCACGAACACGATCCCGATGCTCCCAACGCTACCGACTCCACGGAGGTGTACCGCCGTGACTAACCGCCTTACTACATACCTTACTCACAACTTAGATGTACATTATACATTAGAATGTACATTGTACATTGAGGGAGAAGGTGTACACGGGAGGTGGTTGGCGTGAGCGACGAGGAGCGGCTCGTCGCCGAGATCCCGGCGTCGCTGAAGTACCTCGTCGATGAGGACGACCGGTCGAACAAGCAAGTCGTCATCTCTGCCCTCGAGCGAGAGCTCGGCGTAAACAGCAACGACTCGGTCGCCGTCATCGATCGGAAGATCCGGCGGAAAGAGGAGCGCCTTGAACAGGAACTGGAGCAGGCTCGTGAGCACCGTGATCGCGTCGCCCAGCTGAAGGACGACCTCGACGAGATTCGCGAGCTTCGCGAGGACAAGGTCGACGAGGAGGGCAGCTACGAGGACGCCCTCGACACGCTGCTGGACGAGATGGAGGCCGGCGACTTCCCGCAGGTGTGGGCGACGCACCCGCGTGTCGACGACATCCGCGGCGAGCACGGCCGGTCGAACGAGGAGATCCTCTACGACCTGAAGCAACGCGCGGCCGACCAGGAGCGCGACCTGCTGAACACGAACTTCATGCAACAGATGCACGCCGACACCCAGCGACGCGCAGGCAACGAGCAGCCGGTGGCTGAGGCGTTCGACGGCGACGGAGGTGACGCATGAGCGCCGCGGTCCAGGGAGAGACGGCGACGCTCACAGACCAGTTCCTCGAGTTCTACCAGACGTACTACCGTGACGAGATCGGCGAGCTCGCGCAGCACTACCCGCGGGAGCAGCGCTCGCTGTACATCGAGGCGGACGACCTCTATCGCTACGACCGCGCCCTCGTCGACGATTGGCTCGACGAGCCCGAACAGATGCGACAGTACGCCGAGGAGGCACTTCGCCTGTTCGACCTGCCGGCGGACGTCGAGCTCGCGAACGCGCACGTCCGCCTCACGGACACTGAGGGCGCACTTGAGACGCGGTCGATCCCGGAGCTCAACCCGGCCGACGACATCGGCGACTACGTCGCGGTCCGCGGGCAGGTGTCGAAGGTCACCGGGACGGCGCCGCGACTCGTCGAGGCGGCCTACGAGTGCCAGCGCTGCGGGACGCCGACCTACATCCCGCAGGGCCGCAACCGCGTCCAGGAGCCGCACGAGTGCGCCGGCTGCGAGCGCCAGGGGCCGTGGAGCCTCACCGTCGACGAGTCGGAGTTCGTCGACCAACGGAAGGTTCAGCTGGTCGAACTCCCGGGTGAGCGCCCGGACGTCGAGGGCGAGTCGATCCCGGTGTTCGTCGAGGACGACCTCTGCGGCTACGGCGGCGAGAACGGCCTCCCCGACCGGAGTGGCGAGCAGGCGGTCATCCTCGGGAAGCTCCGCGTCAACGAGGGCGACCTCCAAGGGAGAAACGCCGACCCCGAGACGACGACGTGGATCGACGCCCACGCCATCGCGTTCGAGAGCGACGACTACGACGACGTCGACGTCGAGGCGCATCGCGACGACTTCGAGACTCTAGCCGACCAGGAGGACTGCGTCGACCAGCTCGCCGACAGCATCGCGCCGCAGATCCTCGCCGACGAGGAGCTCGACACGGTGTTCGAGGCGTCGGTGGCGTGGCTGTTCAACGCCTACCGCATCGACAACGACCTCGGCAGCTATCGTGGCGACCTCCACTTCGGGCTCATCGGCGACCCCGGGCGCGGGAAGTCGACTATCCTGAGCCGACTGAACGAGATCGCGCCGAAGTCGGAGTTCCGCTCCGGGACCGGCCTCTCGAAGATCGGGCTGACGGCCGCGGCCGTCCAGGAGGAGTTCGCCGGCACGACCGAGTGGACGCTCTCCCCGGGGATTCTGCCACGAGCCAACGGCGGCCACTGTATCATCGACGAGGTGGACGACGTGGTCGACGAGAAGACGAAGTCGATGCACGACGCGCTCGAGGGCGACCAGATGGTCAAGGTCGACAAGGCCGGCATCACTGCCGACCTGCCGACCCGGACGGCGTTGCTCGCGTCGGGCAACCCTGTCCACGGGCGGTTCGATCGTCACGAGCCGATGGCCGACCAGATCGACCTCGACGACGCACTCATCGACCGGATGGACGTGCTGCTCGCTGTTCAGGACATCCCCGACCCGGAGACGGACGCGAAGCTCGCCGACCACGTGCTCGACACGTGGGATGACGCGAGCCGGCAGGAGCTCGAGAACCGCGGCGTCGAGATCGACGTGCCGGAGGAGACGGCGATTGACCCGCCGGTGCCGATCGAGGTGTTCCGCGCGATGCTGGTGTACGCTCGCGAGAACGTCTTCCCGACGCTGACCGCTGCCGCGAAGGAGCTGCTGAAGGAGTCGTACATCGACGTCCGCTCGCTCAACGACGGCGCCGACGACCCAGTGCCGGCGACGCCACGGCGCCTCGAGGCCGGTATTCGCCTGTCGGTCGGGTTCGCTCGCGCGGAGCTGTCCGAGACGGTCGAGCCGCGCCACGTCGAGCGCGCCATCCGCATCACGAAGAACGTCGTCGGGCTCAACTACGACCCCGAGACAGGGAAGTTCGACGCCGAGCGCACGGGCAAGGGGACGCCGAAGTCACAGAAGGAGCGCATCGAGCGCATCAAGGACATCATCGACGAGCTGTGTACGCCGGAGGAGGCTGCGAGCCGGCGTAAGGTGCTCGACGCTGCCAAGGAGGCCGGGATGACCCGGTCGAAGGCGGCTGATGAGATCGACAAGCTCGACCGCAAGGGCGAGGTGTACCACCCGAGCGGCGAGGGCTCGCTGAGGTGTTCCTAGATGCCGGCGACTGGCCAGCACAACGAGCAGGCGACCGAGGTCCCGGACCTCAACACCGAGGAGTCCGCCCGGCTCGGCGAGAACCCGGCGCGGTTCCTCGTCGAGGAGATCGACATCGACACCGGCGCCGGGACCAGCGGCGAGCTCATCGTCGCCCGCATCCGTGGTATCGCGACGCGCGAGCTCGTCGACTACTGGGAGGGCGTCGAGCGCTGGTTGGCCCGTCAGGAGGATCGCGAGCCTCGTGAGGACGTCCTCGACGCACTCCAGGAGCGCCGCGAGGAACTCGAAGCCAACGGCGAGGGGCTCTCACAGGCCGGGATGGCGCCGGTAGAGCGCCGGGAGGCGGCGGCAGAGCGTGACGCCGAGTCCGTGGCGGTGCTCGTCGACGAGGACGGCGAGGAGGTCCCGTGGAGCAGACAGGAAGGCGCAGTCGTGGGGGCGAGCCGATGAGCATCTTCGAAGACATCTACGAAGTCTGGTACCAGGCAGGGTCGCATCGCGACCACGTCACTGGCCGGTGTGAGGCCGACACGCTCCTCGAAGCGCTCCAGGCCGTCGACGCGACGACCGGCGCCGACGTGGACATCACCGAGGGAGACGCTGTCGTCGTCCTCGATCGCGAGTCGGCAGCGACGATCTCGGAGCGCCTGGGCGACGACGTTCACGTCACACGCGACGACCCACTGGTCCCACGAGAGCACGTGTACCTCGTCCCGCGCCGGATCGAGCAGAGGCTCCCCGGGAAGACGCAGGTCCACACCGTCGAGAGCTCGTCGCCGTGGGGGCTCGCGATGGTCCCGAGCTGCGTCAACTACGACAATGAGGTCATCGACACAGCGGGTGTCGTCGGGATCTCCTGGGTGGTCGACGATGAGTGACGGCACGCTCGCCGACCTCGACGACGACGTCCGCCGCCGTCTCGAGGAGCTCCCGCCGGCGGCTGCCCTCGTCTACCTTGAGCTTCGGAATGGACAGCAGCCGCGGACGCTCAAGCAACTCGCCTACGACACGATGCGGCCACGCTCGACGGTCCACTCCGCGCTCCGGAAGCTCCACGAGGCTGACCTCGTCAGCTGCTCGCCGCGGTACCACGATCCGCCGACGTCCGAGTGGAGGGTCAACGAGTGAGTTCGGTAACCGAACTCAGGCGTTCGTATAAGTGTTTGGCCAAGCAACACACGGGTGAAGACGCACTACCCCAGTCGGTCGTTTGGTCCGTCGTTCACAGCGGCGGGCCTTCTTAGCGGTTCGTCCACTTTCCATGTCCGCAACAACACCCCACCCAGAGACGTACACGTGCCGACACTGCGGTGGACCACGTGAGCAGGCTACGAGCGTCGGTGGGAGCTTCTGTTCGGAGCGCTGCCTCTACCAGCACCGCGGTGAGAAGGCACTCCGCCAGATCGTCTCCGACCACCGCTGGTGTGCTACGTGTTTCCGGCAGATCAAGACCACCCACCGCCCGCCTGAAAGCGAGCTCCGGTCGATGGACGTCCCGCGGCACATCCGGGACGTGTTCATCGGCTTCCAGGAGCGGACGGAACACGCCACCGAGGGCGTCGACATCGACGAGCGGACGGACGGGAGCAGCCGGCGCATCGAGTACACGCGGACCTCGTGCTCGTGCGGCGCTGTCGACCCGTGCGACCGACATGAGGTCCTCCGGGAGCTGGATCCGGCCGAGACAATCCAGTCGCTGTGGCGCTGCCTGAACAGCCTCGAGCGTGACGGGACGCTCCAGCGGCGCCCTGAGAAAGACGCGTACATCGAGGCGCTCCGCGACTCGGACCGCGACTGGGTGTACGCGATCGGCCGCGCACTGTACGCAGAGTGATCGACGATGAGCACTTCGACAGACAGCCGAGTCGAGTTCTCCTTTGGAGGGCGTCAGCTGGCCGGCCGCGTCGTCCGCCGGCAGCCGATTGCTGACGTCAGGGGGCCGGACACGCTGTTGGTTGTCGACGTCGACGGCCTCACCTACCGCGTTACGGAGTCCGAAGCGGCCGACCCGGATCGATAGCTCAGTCTGGGAGGGCACCGGCCTGAAGCGCTGGCGTGCCTCGGTTCGAATCCGAGTCGATCCATTTGCCGAGTGGCGGTAGCCCCGCTTCGGCAGCCCGGTGCGGCTCGCCGGGTAGTACGGAGGCCATTGACCCCCGGAAAACTAAACGAGCAAGTCGGTGCCCCGGCAGGCCGACTCACAAGTTCCTGTCGGACAGGGTCGATAGCTCAGCTCGGCCAGAGCTGCTGGTTCCAGACCAGCGTGACGGGGGTTCGAATCCTTCTCGACCCATCTCCCGACGGCGTGATCTCCGCTTTTCCTCGGAGGTCAGGTCAGCGCCGGAAGGAGTGTACCGACGAACGAGCGACCGGCACTTCGCGTCGAGACCGCGACCGTCCCGAACGTGGAGGAGCTTCACGTCGACATCTCGTGCGGACCAAACCAGCCAAGTCCGGTCGCCTTGCCGTGCCTGTGGAGGTGGCAGACGCTCCTATCGGGCAGGCGAAACCAAAGCCTGCTACGGAGCCATCCTGTCTGGGGTTCGACTCCCCGCGCGGCCATTCGAGACGCTGAGAAACCCCTCCGCTTCCACTCCAGATGGACGATACACCAGAGTTCACCGACCGACAACGCGAGTTCCTCGACGAGCTCCCGGCGACCTCGAAAGAGATCGCCGAGAAGATGGGCATCTCGAAGCGCGGCGTTCGCGACCACCGTGAGAACGTCGAGGAGAAGGGCGTCGATCTAGACTACGACGAGGCGACGCACACCTGGTCGCGCGTCGACGGTGGCTCGGACGACGACAGGGTCGAGCAGAAGGAAGAGGAGCAGCAGGAGGAGACGGATACAGTCGACCTTGACGCAGTCGACGTCGACCCTGAAGCGGACCCTGACGCGTCTGATCTAACCGACCGGCAGCGCGTCATCGCCCACGAGCTACAGACGGGGGCGACGATAGACGATCTCGCCAGCCGAGTCAATGAGCGACGCCCGATCGTCGCCGAACACGTCCGCGATCTCAAGCGACAAGGCTGGCAGATATATCACGACGACACTGCCGACCGGTACGCGCTCGTTGACGACGATCACACTGTCCGTTCTTCTGAGCACATCGCGACGCGCTCGCGGAAGGCAAACCGCTGGTGGGAACGGACGCATAACCGACTCCAGCGAGACTACGGCGCTCTCAAGGATGTCCCCGATGTCGACGACGGCGGCGACAGTGCGGGCGAGTCGATCGTGTTTGGTCTTGGCGACCTCCATATCGGCGACCGGATTCGGCGTCCGAGCGACGGTGTTGAGGTCTACAATACACCGATTGCGGTCGGCAAAGCTGAGTACACGGCCCGCGAGGCTATCGACTTTGCTGAAGACCGCGACCGCGAGTACGATGTCGGCTGGATCCTGTTGAAAGGTGATCTGATAACCTGCGAGGCGATTTACGAGGGGCAGTGGGAGAACCTTGACCGGTTCCTTAACGGGCAACTCGACGCCGGCGCAGACGCCGGCCTCCGGATCGTGTCTGCGTTCGCTGAGTACTTTGACAAGGTAAATATAATCTGTCAGACCGGCAACCACGGCGAGATACGCGCCAACGGCTCGTCAAGACAGGCGAACGCTGACCTGCTCCTGTACGAACGACTCCGGAACATCATCGGCGTCATCCAAGAGCATGGTAACGCGCTCCAAAACGTCCGGATGTCGATCGGCGAGCCCGGTCGTTTCTACGACTTTACGATGCGGTCCGGATCGATCAAGGGCCACCTCCGCCACGGAGATGACGACAAGCCCCAGTCTGAGACACGGGCTGGAAGCGATCAGTGGCGCGGCCGAGTACTGACGCACAAGTTCGATGTCGCTTGGATGGGGCACCACCATTCATACGGTCGATTCACCGTCAACGATAGCGATGTCTTCGTCACCTCCTCACCAAAGCCGCCTGGCGACTATGCTGAGAAACTTGCCGCTGGGGGCGAGGCTGCGATGGACGCCGAGGCCGTCACGCGGAAGATAGCGGTTGTCCACGGTGTTAACGACGACGGCGTCACGGATGTCCGAGCGATCGACACGCGTGACTACACTGCAGAGTACGTTCCAACCTCTGACGAGCTGGGCCTGCCGTCTCCGGATCCAGTCCCCGGGGCGGTCGGGCCTGACGCAGCAGACGCACAACCCGAGTGATGAAGAGCCACCTCGTGGATGCGCACCGGAACGCGCTCTCCGTCGTCGAGGCCACGGGCGAGATATGGCTGTTCCGCGATCTCGCTGACCCCGTCGAGCGCCGGACGCCCCGTTCCGAGCCCTACCGATTCGAGTACCACCCATGATGCATCAGGACCCCACGGCGAGCCACCAGTTCGACGCCGGCGACGTCTCCGTCGTCACGACCGAGGGCGAGGCGAGCCCGCTCGCGTTCTACGACCCGTCGAGTACGCAGGCGTGGCTCGCGATGGACGAGCCGCTGGACCTCCGCGACTACCGCTGACAGACCCATGACCGACCAGACTACCACCCACGACCGAGCCGGACGGTGCCCGGAGTGTGGCGCGAGCTTCGCTTCGGCGAGACCCTGCGATCACGTCCCCCTGATGGATGTCTCATGACGACCGCACAACGCTCGCGTCCGTGGTACTGCCGCGACGACGTCGTCGACGAGTACAAGAGTACGATCAACGATGACGGCACCCCTCTTCCGATGCTGAAGAAGCTCAAGCTCCTGAAGGCGACCGTCGTCAACGTCGGCGCACTCGCGTTCTCCACGTACGCCATCTCCCAAGGGGGCGACGCCACGCTGATCGCGGCGTCAGCGCTCGCGTTCCTCGCGACGTTCAACGGCGTCGAACTCGGCGAGTACCTCTCGCTCCTCCAGGCCGCCCGTGAAGTCCAGATGGAGACCCGCAACGACGGCGGTGATGAGTGATGGATGTCGCCGACGCTGGAAGCGAGAAAGCGGCCGCCGACGGCCCAGAGTACTGTGCCGTCTCGGGCTGTGCGATGAAAGCAACCGACCGCTACAACCAGCAGGGCTTCTGTTCAGGTCACCTCCAGGAACGGCTCGCTCGTGAATACTGATGGCGACCTGCGACCGGTGCGGCGACCCGGTCGAGACGAAGAACAACGCCGGCCACTACCGCGACAAGTGCTGGCCGTGTATCGAGGAGGTCGCCGACGAGGAGACATCCCACCGCGAGACGTGCGACGGCCCTGACTGCCTGATCTGTTCTACCCCGTAGCAATCGCCCCAGTACGCGGGCCGAGCCGTGCTGGGGAGCATCGAACCCTCAACTTCACAACTTCAACTGATGCCACACACGACAACCGTCACGATCGGACCGAACGACAAGTACCGAGAAGTCATCTGGGGCGAGCTTCCGGGCGACGAACCTATCCCGGAGACCGAAGCAGAGTACCAGCGGCGCGCGGACCACGTCGAGGCCGCGGAGGACTTCCAGACCCTGATGGACGAATCGCCGTCGGCTGACGAGGTCGACATGGACCGCGACGAGATGGAGACGCTGTCGTGGGACATGCTCTCCGTCGCGAGCGATCCCGACCTCGCCGCGAAGATCGCGACGTACTTCGACGGCGTCGACCCCGACGAGCCGACGGAGTCCATCCGTGCGAAGCTCCGGCTGCTTGACGTCGATATCTACGTCGACGCCCAGATCGCTGCTCGCGAAGAACTGCGCGCATAACTGTGACCGATATCCTCGTCGAACCGGACGACACCGCAACTCGGCTGCGTGACTACGTCCGTGAGCACCCGAGCGTTCGGAAAGACGAGTACGACTACGACGACGTCGATCCGGTCCAGGGTGCGTGCTATCTCCTTGCCGAAGCGTACTTCCACGCCACGGGCGACCGCGAGACGTACGACGTCCACCGGCTTGACTGGGGCGATGTCGACCCAGCCTACGAAGGCGCGCACTGGTTCCTTCGCGACGGCGACACCGTCATCGACCTTTCTCTCCCGGCGCCCGACGCCGGTGCCGATGTTCCGTGGGATCAGGCCCGGCACCGAGCCTTCATCACGGGATACACGCCCTCAAACCGAACCAAGCGGGCGCTTGAGGCGCTGGGAATCGCATTCTAAAACAACAACGTCGGTGCGGAATAACACGCGAGCGCACCTCACTGGGCCGATATCGGCCTTCCTGTAAAACAAACACAAACTCAACCCCATGGCGCACAGAGACGACTTCCACGATAACGCCCACCCCAAAGCCAAAGAGATCACTGGCGATCGGGACTACGGCGAGTGGGGACAGTGTATCGTCGACCCGGCAAGCTCGACTGGCGAGCGCTGTACCCAGCCGGCGAAAGGAAGTCACGGGAAGTGCCACTCTCACGGCGGGTCTGAGGACTCTGGCGCGCCGGAGGGAAACACCAACGCTGAAGACAACAGCGGCGGGGGTGCTCCCGAAGAGAACGACAACGCCGAGGGTAACGCCGGCGGGGCAGCCCCCGAGGACAACACGAACGCAGTCACCCACGCGCTGTTCGTCGAGAGCAACCGGTTCTACCAGGAGGTCATCGACGACGCACTTCGTGAGCTCTGCGACGACATCTACGAGAGCTACGTTAAGAAGTTCCGCGAGGTCAACAGCGAGCCGATCGTCGGCGAGAAAACGCGACTCTCGGAGATCGCCATCAACCACATCAAGATTATCCACGCGGACAACTGGGTGGTCGACCGCCCCGACGACCTCCACTCTGGGAACGCACTGGTCGATCGCGAGACGCGGGTGAAGGCCTCCCAGAATGAGTTCCGCGAAGAGGTTCGCTACAAGGAATCGGTCGTCGTGAAGACCCAGCAGCGCCTTCGGAAGGAGGACCGGAAGTGGCTGAAGGAGTACGGACTTCTCGGCGCCGATGAGCTCGACGTCAACGTCGACGGGCAGGTTGACCACGACCACAGTCACGGCCTCGACGAGGATACCCGCGAGATGATCGACGACCTCGAGGAGGACCTGAAAGCATGACCGGCCCGAACGGTGCCGACCGTGTGTTCGTCGACTTCGACAACACGCTCACCGTCGACAACGTCGAGTACTGGAACGGCGAACGACCGGAACCCGACGAGGACGTCATCGATGCGGTCAACGAGCGCTACTGTGACGGCGCAACGGTCGTCGTCTGGACAGCTCGACCGTGGAGCGAGGCCGGCCGCATCGCGGCGCACCTGACCGAGTGGGGCGTCCGCTGGCACGCGCTCCGCTGCGACAAGGGCTCTGGCGACATCTACATTGATGATAAAGCTGTCCGCCCGTCGGAGGTCACGGAGAGATGACCCCGCTCGCCCTCCACGTCGCGGCCCGCCTCCACGACGCCGACCACGTCGACGACATCCCCGACGACATCGATCGCAAGGGCCGGTTCGGAAAGTACGAGAACCAGCAGCCGGACTTCGCCCGCTCGCAGGACGTCCCCGACTTCGTCCGGAACAACATCGTCACCGTCGCCCGGCGTGAGTTTGCGCTCGACCCGCCGTCGACGCCCGACGACCAAGAGGCGATCCGGCAGAGCGATTACCGCGAGTTCTGGATCGACGAGCTCGACGCTGAGCCGTGGGACATCTACTCCATCTCCGAGGCGATGGCCGCCCGGTTTGACATCAATCCGGGCTGGGCGTTCAAGACCGCCCGCCAGCACCTGAACCAGCTCGTCCTCCAGGCCCGGATGCGTGGCTACCGCCAGGAGCGACTCGCCGGCCGGCGCTTCCGGTGGGCCGGTCCCGAGGCGGACCACCCGGCGTGTCAGTGGATCCGCGACCAGATCCCCGAGAAAGGGCTGCCGTATCACGAGGTCGTCGAGCTGATGCAGGAGGCGAAGCGGCGGTTCGTCGAGGACCCGCCGTCGAGCGCGCACGTCGTCCACGACTGGTGCCGGCATCACCTTGCTGAGGTCCAGTAACCATGTCGACTGGAACAGACACGCCCGCGTCGACGACGTCGACATCGATCGCCCAGCTGGTCGAGGAGCGGCCGACCTCCCACCCGCTCCCGTTCTCGATTCGACACCTCGGGACGGACGGGATCCTCTCGCCGCCGAAGCACCTGCGCGATTGGTACCAGCACATCTGGGAGGCGGTGTACAAGCCGCACACGCCGAAGAACCTCGCGCTGCTCGGGCCGCGGAACTACGCGAAGACGGTGTCGACGATCAACGTCGCGCCGGCGTGGCTCGCAGTTAACTTCCCGAGCATCCGGATGGCGATCGTCTCGCACAAGAAAACGCACGCCGACAAGCGGGCGAAGACAGCGGTCGCCTCCATCGAAGAGGCGTGCGAGCGGTACGGCGTTTCGGTGTACGACTCCTCGAAGACGACGATCCAGCTGGAGGCCGGCACTCAGAACATCGAGCCAACGCTCGAGCCACTCTCCATCCGGACGTCGGACACGGGCTCGCACTACGACGTCATCATCTACGACGACATCGCGACGCTGACCAATCAGACGACGGCGCTCCGGTCGCAGATATCTGAGAACTTCGAGGAGTTCTACGACAACGTTGCTGCGAAGGCGGGCGCGACCAGTCTCCCCCACAAGTCGCTCAACATCGTCATCGGGACGCGCAAAACCCCTGAAGACGTCTACCGGGAGCACGTCCTGTCGACGAACAACCCCGAGTGGGACGGCTGTATCGCCCGCGGCGTCTCCCGGCCGGGCTGGGCAGCTCGCATCTGGCGAGCGACGCCGGACTGGCACGTCATCGAGAACGAGACCTACGTGGTCCACGGCACGGACGGCGAGGTCTACGACTCGATCCGGGATGTCCCCGCAGACGTCGAGATCATCGACGACGGGATCCGCCCGGCGCCCGACACCGAGTTCCGGACGCTGTGGCCCGAGTTCGAGGCACCGGAGACGTTGCTCACGAAGGTCGTCTCGAAGGACGGCAGCGCCGGCCTGTGGCGCGCGGAGAACCAGCAGAACCCCGAGGCGGCCATCGGGCGCGTCCTCGATCTTGACTGGCTCCGGTTCGTCGACCCGATCCCCCGAGACGACTGGTCGGCGCTGGAGTGGTACGCGGGGCTCGACTTCGCGAACCCGAACAACGTCGCCGCGGAGGAGCGGGGCGAGACCGACTACTGGGCGCTCGCGGTGTACGCCTACGACCGCGACAACGACCAGGAGTACGCCGTCGACGTCTGGCGTGACCGCGGGTACATGTGGGAAGAGGCGGCGACGGACTTCGTCGGCGTCCACCTTGCGGACTACCCGGTCGGCGAACTCCTCGTCGAGAGCAACTTCGACGGCAAGGAGATCGCCGAGACGATCGAGGACAACGTCGACGTCCGCGTCACGCCCAGTAACTCCGAGGGCGAGAAGCAGCAGCGCCTCCACCGGCTCGCGAACCGCTTCCAGCAGGGGAAGGTGAAGGTCGCGAGCGAGGAGAACGAGCGCTGGGAGTCGTTCATCCGCGAGGAGTGGCTGCCGTTTCCTGACGCGGCGCACGACGACAGGTTTGACTCTCTCGAGATCGCGTCGCGCGGCCCCGACAGCTCTGTCGACCACGTGTCGAGCGACGACTTCGACCACCTCGACTGGTGACCACGATGTTTTCCAAGACTGATCACGATGACTGACGACGAACTCCACACGACAAAGCTCGGCGAGGACGCCGATGGCGAGCTGGTCGCGATCGACTGGCCCGACGGCGACGTTGAGCAGATGCTACAGGGCCAGATCCCGACCACGCCGCAGGCCTCGGGCGACCGGGGCGATCGGCACGTCGACGACGTCGGGCCCGTCCCGCGCGTCTCGGATCGGGGCGGTGTTTGGAACCGGATCGACCTCCAGTCGTTCACGCTGAACTCGACGGAGCTCGCGACGACGGTCAAGCGCTTTCGCGACGAGATGTACCGGAACCAGTTCCCGGTGCTGACGCCGGCGTTCGCCGTCCGCTGTACCACCTGCGGGACGGAGTACGACGAGGAGCGCGATGTCTGCGAGGTGTGCGGTGAGGCCGACTTCGAGACGCCGTCGCGAGCCCAGAAGGAGCGCCTGTCTGAGCTGTTCGCCTCGGTCAACGACGACGGCCAGTCACTGGCGTCGCTGATGAAGTACGAGGAGGACTACCAGTCGTTCAACGGCGTCTCGACGATTCTCGCACGCCTCCGCTACCAGCACGTCGAGAGTGAGACGCAGGTCGCAGGCCGGACGGTCGAGTCGACCGGACGGTGGGAGGCGACTGCGATCGAGGAGCTCGTCCACGCCGACCCGAGTCGCATCCGGCCGGTCCTCGACGAGCAGAACCGACAGGGCGGCTGGTGGATGTGCCCCGCCCACCGCGAGGAGTACTGGGAGGAAGACGCCCTCACGTTCGAAGAGGGCGCCGACCACCCGGTCGAGGTCTGCCCGGAGTGTCACGCCCGCCTCGAAGAGGTCGGCTACGCTGAGGTGAAGTCTCGAAGCGACGATGTCAAGCGGCTGTTCCTTACGCACGAGGTCATCGACTGGGCGCGACACTTCCCCATCCTGAACGGCCTCGACGGCCGGTCGCCCGTCCTCCCGCTCATCAAGCTCCAAGCCATTCTTCAGTGGTCGCGCAACTACGAGCTCCAGTATCTCAACCCCCAGAACGACCAGCAGCTCCCGGACAAGTTCCTCGTCGCCTACGGGAAGAACGTCCGCTCGAGTCTACGGGCGTCGCTGACCGAGGAGGAAGGGAAGAACCCGTGGGAAGAGGGTCGACTCATGTACGAGGGCAGCCCGGACGACGTCGAGATCGACATCCTCGACCTATCGACGTCGGCCGGGGTCAACGGGCGCGAGCCGATGGTCGAGCGGCTCATGTCGCAGATCCGAGCGATGTTCGGGGTCTCCGACGCCTTCGAGAACGAGCTCTCCGACACAGGTGGGCTCAACGCCGAGGGCACGCAGGTGGAGATCACCAACAGCGCCGTCGCGAGCGCCCATCAGGACACGAAGGACAAGGCGCTCGATTCGCTGTGCCAGCTCATCGAGCGCGTCGAGGGGCACTGTGACTGGGAGCTCGCGTACGTCGCCCCCGAGAGTGAGGAGGCGTCGCTCTCGCCGCTCGAAGTCCTCCAAGGCATCGAGAAGGCCAAGCAGACGGGCACCGCGGTGGCTGTCGAAGACGGGCAGCTGCAGATCCCGGACCAGGAGATCACGCCGATGGACCCCGACACCACGGCGCCGGAAGACGAACCACCTCCTGGCGGCGATGGGCCTGATGACGCCGACGACGCCGGCGACACGCCCCCACCCGACGACGCCGAGAACAGCTCCGATCCCGACCAACCTGCTTCCGACCCTCCTGACTCCCAGACATGACTGACACGACACTCGCCCCGATCGAGAACAGCGCGCTCCCACTGGCTACCCTCATCCGTGCCATCGCGGACGTCGAGCAGGTTGCGGACTCCGACGGGCTCCAGCAGCACTCGCCAACCGAGGGCCGTGTTGCCGAGGTTACTGCTGGCTCCCGGCCGTACGATGTCTACATCGGCACGGGCGACGCGTGGGTTCGAGCTACATCGGAACTCGGCCTCGAGGCGACCGTCCTCCGGTCGACACCACAGGACCTGACCGCCGCTGACGCGCCGGCGCCGACCGACGCCGGCGTCCAGGCCGCACATGACGGCACCGGCACGCCGCCGGCGGGGACGTACACGTCTGACCCAGCGAACAACCAGTGGGTCGGCGCTGACGACACCACCACCGGCACGACAATCGCGTACTGACCATGAGCATCCGCGTACTCAACCAGCCCGTCGACGGCGACGTCGACCGCAAGGCGGCTATCGGGCAGTCCGTCGAGCCCGACGGGCCAGTCCACGACCGGCGGCTCACCCGGGAAGACGTCCCTGACGAGTGGATCGAGCCGGTCTTCGAGGCGAAGAACTTCATCATCGAGGGGCCCGCGTCGGTCGAGATCGTCGACCGGAGCGGCCAGCAGATCCAGATGGAGGCCGTCGCCGACAGTCTGGACCGCTACCTCGAGAGCACTCGCGAACCGGGGATCATCTCCACCCGCCACGACGACGTCCCCGTGGGCGTCCCGGTGTGGGAGTGGACCACCGACAACGGCATCCACTACGAGACGACCGTCGACGATGAGGAGTTCACGCTCGTCGCGAACCTCGGCAACGAGACGACGAAGAGCAAGATGGCGCGCGTCCGCTGTCTCAACGGTGACTACGGCGGCTACTCGGTCACCGTCTACTCCAACCAGGAGCATCGCCGCAACGACGGGACGCGCGTCACGGTCGACTGTGACCTCCACGCCGTCACACTGGGTCACGAGAGCCAAGTGATGAACCCGGCGGCAGACTTCGACGTTGTCGACTTCAAGCACGGCGGCGTGCTCGAGGCGTCGATCCGGCGTCGACTCCGGCGCCGGAACAGCCTCGCCGGGCGCGTCGAAGACCAACTCTAGCTCTCATCGCAGAAAGACGTCCACGCCGGCGAGGCGTGAGACAGCGGCTGACCACCGCCATCCGGAAACACGGTCTCGATTCTGACACGACACATGGACATTTTCGGGAGAACCCCGACTGTCGACGGCAAAGCCCGTACGGTTCTGGGCGATCTGTCTGAGGACGACTCTCCGTTCGAGATCCTCCAGACGGTTGACCAGAAGGCGGGCGACGACGTCGACCGAGACGCAGTTGTACAGAAGATCCGCAAGCTGGACGAGTCGGTCGACCAGAAGCTCGCCACCATCGAGGGCGACGATGTCGACCAGAAGGAGATGCGAACGGCGGCCGGCGTCATCGCCGACCGCACACGCTTCTCTGAGGAGGGCGCCATGGACCTACTCTCGGCCGCCGCCGAGGCAGCCGACCAAATGGACCCGATGCGGTTCGTCGACGAGTTCGACGCACTTGCCGCGGACGAGCAGCTCGACGGCGAACTCGACCAGCGCGCGGAGACCAACACCAAAACATCAGACATGAAGAACAACGAAAACGGCACGACTCCGGACGACCCGGATGTTGACCAGAAGCAGGAGAACGGCGACGGCCAGATGAGCACCCTCGAACTCGTCGAGGAAGTCGGTGGCTCGGACGCCCGAGACACCGTCGAGAACTACGCCGAGTCGGTCGGCAAAGACGCCGAGGAGTGCGCCGCTGACTGGATCTCCGAGAACGTCCCCGGCGTCTCTGTCGAGGGACAGGACGACGGCGGCAGCGATGGCGGGATGCCCGAGGGCGGCGACGTCGACACCGCGGGCAACAACCCGGACGACGACCCCTACGAGGGAGACGTCGACCAGATGCTCGAGGAGAAGGTCGACCAGAAGCTCGGCGAACTCAACATCAACGAGCGCGTCGCGGACGCCGTCACCGCCGAGGGCGTTCTCTCGGAGATGGCAGGCGCCGTCGCCCAGAAGCTCTCCGAGGACGACGAGCTCGCCGATACGCTGGTCGAGACGGTCGACCAGAAGGGCGACTTCGCGACGACCGACGACACGGTCGTCACGGCGCCCAGCGAGGGCTCTCAGACCGTCGGTGAGGCCGGCGCGGTCACCGGAGGTGATGACGCATGAGCGCTGAGGGTCACCCCTTCATGAGCTACGCCGGCGGGCACAGCCCCGGCGCGTTCATCGAGAACAACGTCGTCAGCGACGTTCCGCTCGACTTCGACGACGGGCTGCTCCAGCGCGCCCAGTACGACTCCACGACCGAGGCGCACGTCAACGCCATCTTCACCGCGACGCTGTACGCGCAGTACAACCAAGAACACGCCTGGTACAACGCGCTCTCGCAGGTCGACCGCTTCAACGCCTCGCTCGAAGGCCCGGTCACCGCCAAGGCCTACCGCGCGGCCACCAACCCGGT
The DNA here is from genome assembly GCF_003666025.1 of Halorubrum sp. Atlit-8R. Taxonomy (NCBI): domain Archaea; kingdom Methanobacteriati; phylum Methanobacteriota; class Halobacteria; order Halobacteriales; family Haloferacaceae; genus Halorubrum; species Halorubrum sp. Atlit-8R. Next base: position 227,127 of record NZ_QPLV01000003.1, on the reverse strand, counting down.
CGACCTCCAGACGCACACCGAAGGTGGTCAGGTTCCTGACGGGAACACCTTCGGCGTCGAGAAGGTCGAGTTCGACCCTAAGCGGTCGGACGCCGTCATCGAGGTGTCGGACCTCCAGGAGATCTACGCGGCCATCGAGGACGCGGTCGGCTTCGAGGAGTTCTGGCAGCTCCAGCAGGAGCAGCTCGACCTCGCGATCGACCGCGACGGCCTCGCCAAGCCGGTCATGGCCGGCGACGCGCAGTACGACGCGACCGACCAGATCACCAGCCTCGACCGCGTCATCGCGTCGAGCGACGAGGAAGCCAACGCGCAGGACCCCAACGGGACTGCCTACAACGACGGCGACCTCGACTACGGGAACATTGACCGGTCGAACGACGACTGGGCGGACTCCTACGTCGACTTCAACGCGTCGAGCGTCCGCCAGCTGAACAACGACCTGTTCTCCGGGTTCCTCAACACGTTCAACGAGTTCGCCGACGTCGACGTCTACAGCGACACGGCGATCCTGACCGGTCACGACACCGCGGGCGTGCTCTCCGAGCTCGCGGCCGACCGGAACCACGTCCGGAACAACGCCGCGATGGCGGACTACGTGAGCGAGGACGTCGGCGACGCCGAGACGATTCGCGGACTCTCTGGGACGGCCCGGTTCCGTGACTACGACGGCATCCCGATCGTGGCGAACCAGCACGCGATCAAGCACGGCGACATCTCGTCGATCTTCATCGTCCCGACGGACACGATCCGCGGCCAGCCGCGCCTCGCGATCGAGCAGTTCCAGGAGCCCTACGTCGAGACCGCGGGCCGTGGCCAGTCGCAGGGATACCTCGCGACCGGCAACTACCGTGACGAGGCGCTCATGAAGCTCGACCACGAGGCGGTCAACCGCGACTTCGCCTCGGCCGCGCTGCTTCGCGACATCGGCGAGTAACAACACATGAGCGACCGCGATACTACTACTATCAGCGTTACCGCCCTCATCGACGGGACGCAGTACGTCCACACCGTTGAGGGGACTCACTGGCGTCGCGACGATGAGCGCACGGTGTACGTCTACAACGACGACACCACGGTGCTCGAACTCGACGCCGAGTACTTCGTCGGCGCGATGCGCGAAGACAGCGTCGAGACGGAAGTCACCACGCAGTAACCCCCACATCATGCCTATCAGTACACTCCCGAGCGCACGCGAATTCGAAGAGAAGGATCACGCCGAAGTCGAGTTCGTCGGCTTCCGCTACATCGGCGACGAATCGACGAAGGTCGACCGCGACATCCGACAGCGGGTCGGCTACAACGGGCCGCCGAAGTTCCAGGTCGGCCGCGTCTACCTCGCGCTGCTGCCGACCTACCTCGACGCAAACCACGTCGAAAACAACAACATCGGCGTCCATGCGCTGGAGTCGCGCAGCGACTTCGAGGTGATCTACGACCCCGAGCGGCTCGCTGAGGCGCTGCTCGACCAGAACTACCTCCCGCCCGAAGCGTTCTACGAAGGATTCGACCGCTGGACGCGCCAGAAGGTCATGGAGAAGCTCGATCTGGACGATGTCGGGCGCGTGTTCGAGAAAGACGACGAAGAGCCCTACCGTGATCAGCTCCGCGCGATCGCCGGTGTCGAAACCGATGACGAGGCCTCGGTCTCCACGCAGCGCTCCGACGAGTACACGAGTCGGTTCTCTCGGTCGGAGGCGTCGGAGATCATCGCCGTCCTGCGCGAGGCTCAGGCATCGGAACCGCCGTTCGATCCCGGTGCGCACACCATCGCCGAACTCGAAGAGGAGCTCGAGACGGATGCGGACGAGAAGTGGGACGTCGACTCGCTCAACGCCCTCTATCAGGCTGAGCGGCTCGGCGACGATCGCACGGGAGCCCGCAACGTGCTCGAGGATGTGCTCGGCGACGACCTCGAGCCGGTCGACTTCGAGATCGACCTGGAAAGCGCCGGGCTCACGGACATGACCGACTACCTCACCCGGTACGACCCGGCAGTGGTTGAGGAGGCGGCCGATGTCGTCAACGGCGACGCAGAGATCTCCGACCTCACGGCCACGCCCGACACCGAGGAGTGACGCCCGATGTCCGCTTCCGCTGACCCGATCCGGTACGCCACCGTCGACGCCGTACTACTGGCTCTCGGGAAAGACCCAGATCCAGATCCCGCCGCCGGAGGTCATTCCGAAGAACTGTTGGATCGGATCAAAAAACGCGTCGCATCTGCCACGCAGACGTGGATCAACCGGACGGGACGGGCATTCCATCCCGTGCGTGTCGGCGCCGTCGACGAGCCCCGAAGCTGGGAAGTCCACGACGTCCAAGACGCGCGGTCGTGGTCGCCGGCGAAAGTTATCGTCGATAATCCTCGACCACTCCCGTTCGATCCCACCGAGGGGGACACCATCGAAATCCGATCTGGGCGTAACCAGTGGGACGACGTCACCGACGAAGAAGGTGACGCGTGGTCGATGGACTACCGGCGTCGCCGGCTTCGAGTGTTTGAGCGCCGGCTCGCTATCACGCGCCGTGATGATCCGAACACGAGCTTTGTCCGACTCACGTATCGGTACGGCCCACTCGGCGAAGAGGTACAGATCAACGCCGACAACGTCGTCACGAGTGTGCCGCCCGACGTTTCTGAGGCGATCGCCGCAAAGGCCGCCACGCAACTTGCCCTCGACGATGAGCTCCGTCGGAGTGTTGACGACGACGGGCAGCTGACCAGCAGTTCCTCAAAACGATCGGCTCTCCAAGAATCGTGGGAAGATACAGTCGCTGACTACACGGGCTTCTCGACACTCTGACTATGGGGCTCAAACGCAGCTTCAAAGATGAACTCCGCGAAGCGACTCTCGACGATATCGAGGAGACCGTTCGCGACGAGATTGGGCCGCAGCTGATGGAGGCTGCTCGCGAGAACTGGAAGGCGTACGCCAGTCAGAACGACTACGACATCGATCACATCTGGGAAGATGCTGAGGGCCCTCACATCGGACGCGACGGCGACAGCATCACCATCCGTATCGAGTGGCCGGGGCTCACGGCGCTCTTCGAATGGGGTGTTGACCCGCACACCATCGAGGGCAATCCAATACTCAGCTTCTACTGGAAGTCGCCACCTGAAGGAACTCGCCCGCCAGGCGCACCAGCACACGTCGAGACAGACAGTGTGAACTGGGGTAGTGTGACCGGCGGCATCGACGAGTCGCGAGCGATTCGCGATGCGATGTCTGATCTTCGGCAGGTGATGCCCTAGTGGTTCAGAGCGAAGTCCGCTGGGCGCTTGAGGCGATCGCCGCCGAGTGGCCCGGTGGCGCATTCGAAGACGAGGACATCGTCCGCATCGATCGGCACGAACCCGAACTCCTTGAGACCGGCGAGCGGACAAAAACGGCCGAGTTCTCACGACACGCCGCAATTGCTGTGTCGCGACCGAGCCGAACCCGGGAGCCGCTGGGAACTGAGTTCAACTACGACGTTGAGACAACGCTCGACATCCGCATCCGGGGGTCACACGTCCGCGCCGGCGGGACAATCCCCTCGGATGACGAGTTCCAGCGGCTCGTGAACTACACGCAGGCTGCCCTCGACGCCCGCCGGAAGTATCCGAGCATCAAAGCAGACGATCCGATCGGCCACGTCACCTATCTTGAAGCGATAGTCGGCGGGCCGAAAGATATCTCGAGTAACAACCTCGACGATTTTGCCGTCAACATCGAGGTCCGCCTTAACGGCCGCCAAGATCCTGATAAGCGATGACCAACACTCATACACAGACGAATCGAGGTGAACAGCTGTGACTGGCGCCGGTTCAGCAAGCGTCTTCTGGACGCCTGAGAACTCGTTCGGCGCCGGTCCGCAAACCGATCCGAACTGGTACCTTCCAGGGAAGAACATCACTGTCAGCGAACTGGCAGTCAACCAAGCGCTTCAACGCACACGCGATCCCGACGACCCGACGCCCGACGGCTCCAGAGAGGGGCCGTGGGAGGGCGCAGCGACCGTCAGCTGGGACATCACCGACGCGAACTGGCACGACCTCGTGTTTGCGGACGGCGGGACTGCGCTCCCCCACTCGTCGATGCTCGCGCCGACGGCCTCGTGGTACTTCGGGATCGACCTCCCGGACGGCTCGACCATCCCGCGAACGCCAGTCGGGACGGCAGTCGTGGACGCGACGATCGAGTACAACCGCGGTGAGCACAACCGTGTCGAGCTGACGATGCTGTTCGGCGACGAGGACGACAGTATCTCAGAACCGGACGAGGCAGACATCGAACGCCCAACCAACGACCAGATATACACCTATCACGGGACCAATCTGGTCGTCGACGGCACGTCTCAGGCGCTCATGCAGTCGTGTACGCTTTCACTGTCGAATCTGTCCCGGATGCGGACTGGGCAGTCGCGAAAGCCGTACGATGCCGTCACAGGAGCTATCGAGCCGAGTCTGTCGAGTAATGCGACGTTCACCGAGAACGACCAACAGACACTCGCCGCCGCGTCGACGTCGAATGGTGGCGTTGAGATCGTCGGCGCTGTTGACGCCGTCTTCTCAATGGAAAACGGCCTCGGTGACACAATAGAGTACGCGCTGTCCGGCGTCCAGCCAACCACGTACAACTGGCAGGAATTGGTTGCGGCCGGCACTGACCTGAGCGAACCGATTGATTACCATGTCGCCGACGTTGAAGCCACGGAGACCACCGCATGAGCGACTCTGACAAAACGATCGACCTCAAAACAGAAGCCGAGCGTATCGCCACCGAACTCGAGGAAGTCACTGACCGGATGGCGGACATGGATCCGTCAACGGACGTGTACCAGTCGCTCGACGAGCGCTCTTCACGACTCGAAACGTACCGTCGAGGCGTCGGTTGGCTTCGTGGCTTCCCCGAAGAAGACTACCCCGACACCGACGATCCGGGGTCGGACTGGGAAACTGAAGAGATCACCCTCCGGCGACTCTCCATGGGTGATGGGCTCCGTTTGGATGAACACACGAGCGGTGAGACAGAGCGCACACTCTGGCAGATCGCGATCGGGACACACGACGCGCCGTATCTCGAACACGACGGCGAAGAGTACCCGGAAGTGCCTATCGAGGATGTCGAGGAGACGGTTGCCGTCCTCGACGAGGAGCCGCCGCTCGCGACCGGTCGCTGGCTCCAAGACCGCGTCGACGAGGTGAGCACCGTGGGAAACCCGAGCGGCGCGGGCAGCTACGCGCACTTGCTCACGACGAAGCGGAGCTCGGAGATGTCGCCGACAGCGTAGAACGCGACTATCTCATCGGGAGGGCCGTGGCTGCCGGACACGACCCACGCGAAGCGCGCGAGTATCCGATCCGTGACCTCAAACTGATGGTCCTGACTGATCCGCCCAACGTGAGTGATATCCTGTGAGCGAGTTCTCTACAGAGAGCACGGTCGAGATCCTCGTCGAAGAGCGCTCGCTGCGTCAGGCGCGTCAAGAGGTTGAGGCAGCGTTCGAGGATGTCCCTGTTACCGTGTCGAGTGGGGGTGGCAGCCGCCCCCCGGAAATGCGGTCTGACGGCGGTGGTGGGGCGTCCGGCGGACGGCGCTCGGCGCGTCTCGCCGAAGCGCAGACGGAGCATCTCGAAGACGCCGTCTACTACCTCGAAGAAATCGAGGATCACGTTGCTAAGGCCGGCCCAACTGGCGGCGGTCTCGGCGGCGTCGGGACCGAGCTGCTGGGAGTGGGCGCGGAAACAGCGGGCGACGTTGCAGTAGAAACCGGAAATACGGTCGCTGACGCCGTTATCGACACCGTCACGACAGGCGTCGGGAACGTCATCGCCGATTTTGTTCCTGGTGGTGGCGGTGGTGGTAGGGGTGGCAGCAGTGGTGGCAGTGGCAGGGGGGGCGACACGCTCTCGCCGACGATCACCACCGACACCGAGCTGTCGCCGACGTTCTCTCCGGTCTTCCGGCCGACGTTCAATCCCGAGTTCTCGCCACAGTTCTCGCCAGAGTTCACGCCCGAGCTCGACGTCGCCCCGGAGCTGAGCGTCTCGCCGCAAGTCGACGTCTCTCCACGCGTCGACGTCTCGCCCGAGCTTGAGGTCGACTTCCCTGACCTCAACTTCGGCAGCGACATCCAGAGTCCGCATCCCGTTGAGGTGACAAACTGGCCGAGCGTGTCGGGCGGTGGTAGCGAAGCAGACAGACAGCCAAACAACAGTTCCGATGGCACCGGCGGAGTACAACTCGGCGGTGATAACGGGATTACACTCGGTCCCGGGGGAATACAGTTTGGCGGAGACAACGGCATCACACTCGGAACAGATCCCGGCGATCCGACCCGCACACAATCCAACACCAGACGGAGTCAGGCAGCAACTGTTACAAATAGCTTCGACGTCTCACCGCAGTTCACGTTCAACATCGATACTGATCGGCTCGTCAGGGAAGTCAGCCGAGAGTTTGACAAGAAGATACGCGACATCAAGAGTGACCTTATCGATCGGGTCGAAGACGTTGAGGGCGACCTTGACGACCTCAAACGAGATATACGTCGCTGATTGGCCCACCACTTATCAATCCACATACTAGACAGATAGATATGAATAAAACAGGCACCCGGGCAATCGTTGCGGGGGGGTTTGTCGCGTCGGTGTTTGTCCTCCACCTGCGTGAGATACCTGCCGAGGCCGAACTAACTGCGGTGGGTGTACTCGCAGCCGCAGCTGGTGCTGGGATCGTTGTCGGATACACTCACGCGCAACGCGAGCAGCAAGAGCTATCCGAACTCCGCAACACAGTCGGCCGAATCCGCGAAGATCAGAAGCGTGCTTCACAGCGGTTTGAAGTCGTTGACGGCGACGAACTCGAAGACGACGTCTAACCACCGCCCCGCGCCGGTCAGCGCGTACCGTTTTCAGTACACCAATGCTCACCGACAGATTCGTACTTGAACTGGATGCGTTCGACCGCACAGCAACCTTCGAATTCAGAGGCGATTTCACGCCAACAAGGGAACTGAATATAAACCATCTGGTCGGTGGTAGAGGCGACGTGATCTCGACCCTGTACCAGCAAGCGAGCGACCTCGACCCGACGGACATCCTGCCGGACACGGAGATCCCGCGCCGCGCCGGCTTCTTCCTGGACGCTGGCGGCGGCCGGTCGACGTTCCAGTACACCGCCAACGTCGGCGTCGGCGACGACGACCTCCAGTGGGGCGACGAATCCAGCGCCGCGGGCGAGGCGAACCAGTATGACGCGACCGGCGACGTCGATCCAGTCGTGAAGCGCGACGTGCTCTTCCGCTGGCTGGCTGAGGTGCGCTCGGACTCCAGCGGCAAAGCCCGGCTCTACACCGGCGCGTGGACCGACGGCACATACGCCGACAGCCCGGGCGTGTACGGCGAGCCACTTCCCGTCGCACTGCTGTCGGCCCGCGCCGAGAAGCAGCCCGACGACTCGAGCGTGGTCAGCTACACGTTCGAGTTCGAGCGCGTCGCCCGCGTCCCGGGCGCTGTCGACGAGGTGACTGAGGACTTCAGCGAGGCTGCTGATGACGCCGTCAACCAGCTTGGCGACCTCGTTCCGGACTTCTGATCCACCATGACCACGCGAATCTACACAATCCCCCTCCCAGAGGCAACGACGCCCGACGAGCGCGACTCACTCGGCACACAACTCTCCGAGCAGGGCGTCCTCGGCAGCGACGCGATCGTCGAGGCGCTCTCCTCGCAGGCGGCCGACCTCACGCTCACGGGCCGGTACGCCCTCGGCCGGTACTACTCCGAACTCGTCGCGACCGAACTCGAGGAGCTTGCCGACTCGGCGCTTGGCGCCGTCTCCTTGTACGGCGGCGACAGCAACCGGTCGGGCTACTACCAGATCGAGAGCGCGGACGTCGAGCCCGTCCACGCCGGCGGGCGTGACATTTGGGAGTGGACGCTCACGCTGACGAACGCCGGCACACGAAAGAGCCATCTTCAGGCGTTGGAGACGTTGCCCTCACAGCCCGATCCCGGCCATGAGTTTGGGAGCGACCTTGACGGACACGTAGGTATTCCAGCGGCCGCCCGCCAAGTGCGAGCCGTCGACTCGACATCGGAGCCGACGCAGCGGACCCGACCCACACCCGTCGCCACCGTCGCCACCGAGTTCGGTGACGTCGACCGCTTCGACGCAACGACACTGTCAATCGACGAGCCGGTACTCCTGTACGACGTGTCGCCGGACGCACAGGCCGCTGTCGATGTCCGTGTGTACGACACGAACGGGCGCGACTCGAAGTTTATTGAGGGTGACAGCGGTCGGGTTCGGGCGTGGCAGTCGGTGTACGCCCATGACCACGAGTTCACCGGAAGCGTGGTGTTGAGTAACGGCCTCCTCCGGCTCACCATCGACGAGCCGACCACCGCCGACGCCACGGCCGCCCTCGAGGCCGAGCAGTGGGACGCCGACACGGACACCTGGACCGCCGTCGACCTGCCCTCGTACGCCGACGGTGATCTCGACACGGACTGGCAGCCCGCCGACGTCGACCTCACCCACATCGGGCAGGCACGCGTCGCCGCGCAGGTCGAGTTCGAGGCCGTCGCCGGAACGAACCAGGGCGACGTCTACGCCGTCGACGTGGATCTGGAGCGCGGGCGCGAGACGCTGGAGGTGTGGGCGCCCGAGTCGGTCGCCGAGCTCCCGCCGCCGGACCTGGAGGCGTTGCTTGAGCCGATCGCCTCGACGAGCGTCCTCGATAGTGGCGTCGAGCAGGGGCTTGTGGCGCGTGAGGAGGTGCGTCTGTAGATGCCGACGGAGACGTTCACTGCTGGCGACGACTTCACCGTCCCGCCCGGTGCGTCCTCTGTAACGGTCGAGCTAGAGGGGGAAGCGGGACAACAACGCACCCCGGGTAGCTCCGAAGAATACGGCGATTCGGGTGACGGCGGGCGCGTCGCCGGAGAGCTCTCCGTCTCGCCCGGCGACGTACTCCGTATCCGCAGCAGCCCCGGAGGGGCCGGACTCGGCGACGGCCAGGACGGCGGGGACTCCATCGACATCCGGGTCGGTGGGACGACACTCAACGACCGCGTCGCCGTCGCGGCCGGTGGCGGCGGCGGCGGGCACTTTAACGACACGTTTGATTTTTACAACGAACCGGGCGGCAACGGTGGCGCGGACACCGGACAGGACGGCAGCGGCGGGGGAGGGGGGACACAAACGTCGGGCGGAGCGGGTGACACGGACGACATTGACGGTCAGGACGGGTCGTTCGGGGCCGGTGGCGACGGCGGTGGGGGCGATCCAGACAGTTCAAATGCTGGTGGTGGCGGCGCGGGGTGGTACGGTGGCGGCGGCGGCGCCGCGCAGATAGCCTTTCAGGGTCCGGCCGACTCTACCGGCGGCGGTGGGGGGTCGAACTACACGGACGGTCTCGACACCGTTACCGCCAACGAACGCGGGGCGTCGTCACGGTCGTACTCGCAGGGCGGCCTCGTCACGATCACGTACGAGGTCGCGCCACTCCCGCCCGGTGCGTCGGCCGCGTACGTCGCCGACGACCAGATCGACGTGAGCATATCCGAGGACGCGTCGGCGGGAGACCCTGACAACTTCGAAGTCGAGGTGCGGCGCGACGGCGGGACGTGGCAGAGTCCGGCCGGCGGGCCGTCGTCGCCGTCGCCAGTCACAAACAGGTTCGGCGACTGGGGGTCGTGGAGAGGCGATGTATCCGTCACACAAGACAAAGACGGATTCAACGAGGTCGGTCGCGTGGACGCAACGCAAAATACTGGTTTCGAGGACATATTCACAAGCGAATTCAAAACCGGAGACTACGCCGACTCGGGCGAAGGAGAGTACGTGTATCTGGCCTTTGCTGCCAAATGGAACGAGCGACCGGACAGATTCGATGCCGGCGTGTCCGGCGTCAGCGGAGAAGCGATCGTGAACCCAGACCCGGACCCAAACAACTACCAACTCTACGTAGTCAAGGCGGACGGGCAGAACAGCAGAGACGAATACTTCAGGATTTACTACAGTAAATCAAACACAACAGCAGTCGCGGACATCGCAGACCCGTTCGTGTGGACCGCGCAAGAATCTGGGCCCGGCGCGGGTATAGTCGGGACCGCTTCGGACCGCACGGTCACAGGACAAACCCATCATTACGGGCCGAGATCTGACAACGCATACGGCGCGCAGGTCGGTATCGATTCAAAGTTTGAGTTCCGTGTTCGGGCCGTCAACGGCGCCGGGCCGTCCGACTGGACCTACACCGACCCGGTCTACACAACACCTGTTCCGCCGCACGATCCATACGTCACGCGAGAGACTGGGCCAAACGGCTCCCCGCCAAAGAACACGATCCGTTTCCACTGGACGAACAGAAGCGACATCCGCGACGTAACCGAGATTGAATTCCGAGAGGACACCGGGAGCGGATACGGGGGTTGGGGCGGTATATCTGCGTCAGACCCCGACGATATGCGGTGGTTTACCGTCAGCGGGCTGAACAATATCCTCTCTGCCGACGCGCGATACCAGCTTCGGCTCAGGACAGTCGCTCCCGATGGAAAGACGAGTGAGTGGGCGTATGCTGACTACGGCAACGAGGGCAACGTCTACTTTGAGGACGACTTCGAGAGTGGCGACCTCTCGGCGTGGGACGAGACAAACCTCGCGGGAGACACGGGAGTCCGCTCTGGTTCTGGAGGCGGCGACCTGACCATTACCGGAGCCGACACGGGGTCGAACTACTTTTACGGTGAAGGCGAGGGCGACGACGAGGGGACGTGGATACAGAAGAACCTCGGTGACTTGTCGGGCGAGTCCGACGTGTTGGTCCGCTGCGCCTTCGCCATAGCGAGCCTCGATACCCCGAACGAGGACTTCGGAATATCGTGGTATGACGGTTCTTCATGGCAACCGCTAGAACACTTCGGGTCGGCGTACAACCGTCAAGGATGGTTTGAGGTCGCTGCCCTCGTACCATCTCCCGACCTTTCGACTGATAACCGGATTCGGGTCGGGACGACGACGAGTGTCGGTATGTTCAGCGGTGACCACTTCGCCGTCGACCGCGTGGTCGTCTCGGACATCCTCCACGAGTACACCGCGCCCGCCGCGCCGTCGAACCTCTCGCTCGACGCGTCGACGGAGCGCGAGATCGGCCTGACGTGGGAGAACAACGCCGCGTTCAGAGACAACAACTACGTCGAGTTCAGGCGGTCGTCGGAAACCGATTTCGAGTACCTGTTCAACAACGGCGGGGCAACAGGTGTCGACGACACGTCGAACACCATACCCAGGCTACTCGACGGCGAAGAGTACGACGTGAAGGTCCAGACCAAAGTTATCCAGAACCGCAGAGGCGAGCGATCCAGCAGCCAGTTCCGGACGCGTTCGCCAGTCTCGACGGAAAAAACGGTGTTGCCCGCGCCGACCAACCTGACTGTCTCGGGCGTGACGGCCGACTCCGCCGATCTTGCGTGGCAGGCGTCGCACAATTACGGTGACACGCTCGTCCAGTACAAGCCAACCGACGCCGGTTCGTGGACGACCTACTCAACGGTCGCCCGCGACACCACGTCCGCGACGCTGACGGGCTTGCGAAACGGCGAGGCGTACGACGCTCGTGTCGTAGCGAGTACTGAGCACACGCAGACGGAGGACGATAGCTGATGCCTCAGCAGTTCACCACCACGCTCCCAGACGAGGATCAGCCCGTCCTCGGCAACGGCGTCGAGGACGAAGTCGCCGTCGACCGCGAGAGCGCGCCGACGAACTACGGCTCGGTCCGCATCCAGATACGTGAGACGGGGCAGTCGGCGTGGGGGTCCTCCGCTACGGGCTTCGCCGAGTTTATCGGCGCGTTCGGCACGCTCACGATGGAGTTCGTCGGGCGCGAGGACGGTGAGGAGTACGAGGTCCGCGCCCGGACGGAGACCGAGCACCGCACGGGTGCGTGGACGGACCCCGTCGCGATCACGACGCAGTTCCCCGGCGCGACCAGCCTCTCCGTCTCGGTTGTTTCCTCTACTGCGATTGACCTCTCGTGGACTGACAACGCCGACAACGAGGACGGTCAGTACGTCGTCCGTGAACGACGACTCTCCGACGGGTCATGGGGGCGGGAACGGATCGCTCTTGACGCCGGTACCAACACGGAGTCCATTACCGACGACACGGCGCAGCCAGGTCGTGAGTACCGTTACCGGATCCGACCATACACCGAACATACTGAAGCCGACAGCAACACCGAGACGGCGACAACGCCGCCACTCGACGGCATCCGCGACCGACGTATCCCTGCGAGCGGCTGGAAAGTTGAGGTCGACCATCCGTCGGGCGACACCCTCTCGCCGACAGTCCTCACCGACGCCGAGTGGCGGCCACGACTCAACGCTCAGCCCGAGATCCGCGTCCCTGTGCCCCGCTCGTCGACGTGGGAGGAGACCGATGTCGAGGGCTCGACGATCCGCGCCTGGAAGGACGGCACCCGGCTGCCGATTGACGAGCTCCAGACTGTTGAGCGCGACGAGACACAAGACGTCCTCGTCGCTGTTGGCGGGACCGCGCTTGAAGACGACGTCGAGGGCATCGAGTACCCCGAAGCGGACGCGCATGTCGCCGCCGAGGAGGTGATCGAAGAGGAACTTGGCTGGGTCGCGAACGTCGACGACCCGCAGACAGACGCCCGCGAAGACGTGCGGCTCTTCCAGGCGAGCGACTCCGGTGACTTCACCGAAGCGCTCGGTGGTGCCGATCCGTTCCCGGCGACGTCGCCACTGACCGTCCAGAACAACGAGGTGTACGCACAGCCGACCGGCTGGTTCCGCGAGGCCGAGGACGCCGACTACAGCGGCACCGTCAACACGACGCAGGGCGGCGAGTGGTCCGGCGGCCAGTCGGTGCGGCTGTCGTCGGGCGAGGCGTGCGAGATAAGTTTCCAAGTCCAGCACACCATCCCCGACGGACAGGCGACGGCGACCATCGTGTACGGCATCCCGTCGGGTGAGGCGCCAGGACTGGAGTTCACGCGGACCGATCCCGACGGCTCCGAAACTGTCGTCTCGTCGTTCGGCCCGGGCGGCATCAACGATACGGGTGGACAGTTCCAACTCGATTCGTTCGAGGTCACGTTCAACAACGACGGCCCGCTTGAGCCGGGGGTGTACGACTTCGAGGTCCGGATCCCGGTGACATCCGGCGGCGAGCTCTATCTCGACTTCCTCCACGCTCGCGACGCGCGCTTCCCAGTCGACCAGGACACGACGCCTGTCGACGGCGTCGTCACTGGGTGGCAGCAGCGTCCGGCCGACATCGACATCGTCTTCGAGCCGATCACGTCGGTCGAGCAGGTGGTCGCCGCCGAGATCGATGTCGACATGGCCGGCGGCGGCCCGGTGGCGCTCGCGCTCCGGAACGACCAGACCGCCGCGTGGGACGAGGGGACGGGATCGACACACGCCGCGACGTTCGCAGAGCCAAGCCAACTGCTTCAGGCGCGCGTCACGCTCGGGCGCGAGGACTCCGGAACCGCCTCGGGCGAGTTCGGTGACACACCGCACCGGCTGGAGTTTCTCGACCTGTTTGCCGACCTCATCAACACACCCGTGCTCCTCGACTTCGTCCATCGCGGCACGATCGAAGAGCTCCTCAACCGGATCGCCGACGCCGGCGACTTCATCTGGGAGCTCCGGCGTGCGGCGCCGGACGCGAACGCGGAGTATCGCATCGAGTGGACTCAGCCCGGGCAGCGGCTCGCGGATAGCGAGCCGACGCTTGTCTCCTTCGACGGGCAGCGGTCCATCGCGGAGAGCTACCAACGCGTTATCGCGGAGGGGAAGACCTCCAGTGTCGAGAGCGAGACGTTCGTGGCGAACGACTACGGACTCAACGTCGGCCTCGACGAGGGACCGGTCGACACGGGCTCGGAGACGGTGTACGACGTCGGCGACCGGTCGACGCAGTACGAGCGCAACATCGACTACACACTCGGCCACTCCGAGGGGACGATCACCATCCTCGAAGGTGGGTCGATGACGCCCGGCACGGAGTACGCGATCGACTACGAGTGGCGATTCGAAGGCGAGTACGCGCAGCCCGCCGTCGACGATCCGGACACGCTGCGCGAGGAGTTCCCCGATGCGACGTCGAACCGCGAGTGTGAGCAGCTGGCGCTCGCCGTCGTTCGTGAGGTTGCCGAGCCACTGGAGGAGGCCGAGGTGACCATCCGCGAGACGGACCCGAGCCGGTCGCTCGTCGCGTCGATCCCGGCAGATGAGTTGCCCTTTGAGGGCCCGCTAGAGGTGCGTGACATCTCGAGTGCGGCGCGTGAGGTGACGCTGACGCTGGGGAGCCGGGAGACTGCGGGCGACGTCGTCGATAACCTGCGGCGACGGCTCTCCGCGGTTGCGCGGAACGTCTGACCACGACCGCACCGATGAGCGCCCGCTTCGCGCGGCGGGCGTGAGGCTACCAGCGCACCCTGATTCATGACCGCACTCATCGACACCCTGAGTCGCATCGCTCTCGAACACGCCCAGCTGCTCGCGCCGGCGCTCGCGTTCGTCCTCTTCCTCGTTGCGCAGCGCTACCTCGGCCGGTGGCCCGACCTGTGGCGAGCCCGCCGGCTTGTCCTCCCTGTGCTCGACCGCCTCGCCGACGGCGACTACGACGCGGAGCTCGACGTCGTCGAGGGACACACCGCTATCGATGTGTCGGCGGCGGCCGACGCCCTCCCGGAGAAGACCGGGCTTCGACTCAACACGCGGACGCTCGTCGGGACGATCGACGCGCCGCCGAGCGAGGTCCGCACCGAGTTCCGGTCGATGTCGAGAGTGTATCCGAACACGCTCGCGTCGATCCAGTACGATGTCGACGAGGCGACGGGCGAGCGCGTCTGGGAGGTCGGCTCGTACGCCTACAGACCGGAGGGCTTCTTCGGGATGTGGCAGTTCCACATCCGGCTCACGCCGGCGGCAGGCGGCCGACAGACGCGCGTTTGGAGCCATTACGAACGCTCTGCGTGGCGCGCGCCGGTCCGGCACTACCGCGGCGTGGGGTGGTCAGCTGAGGAGGGCGTCCGCGAGATCGCGTCGCTGTTCGCGAGTGACAGACGGTTCCGCGCGAGCGACAACGCCGTTTGAGTCGTCGACCGGTGGTCGCTTCCGGACTCAGAGAAATAGCGTCACGCTGTCGACTCCTTCTACGCGAAGTCACCGAGCGCGCCTTGGCCGTCGTCTCGGGTCGTGTCCTGCCCGCGGCGGACCTCCTGACACGACTCGCAGAGGAAGTCGCCGGCGATTGTCGTCGCCTCGGTCGCCGTCCCGCAGCGCTCGCAGTGACCGTCGGCGCAGCTCGTACAGCGCGTCTCGCCGTCGACGTCCACGAGCACGGCGCCGTTCGAGCCGACGCCGCAGTCGGCGCAGTTACTAGTCGTCATCAGGTGTCACCTCCATCCACCGCGGATCGCTCGCAAGCGTCTCGACGGCGATGTCCAGCGTCGCACCGGGCTCTGGCGTCCGTGGGTGACCGTTCCCGATCGTCACCGAGAGCTCTGCGACGCCGTCGAGGACAGCGACGACAGCGACACGGAACCGCGCATACTCCGCGATCCCTGTCGCCTGATACGGCCGATCCCACGGTTCGGGCAGGTCTTCGGCAGCGCTCTCGTCACAGCGCCACGTTTGACCGGGGCGAACGCGGCTCTCTGCCGACTCGGGCTCGGACACGGTGACGCTCATGTGTCCCCTCCGTAGGTTCCGAACTGGTAGATCGCATCCAGATACGGCTCGCGGACCGACCGCTCCCAGTCGTCCCAGTCCCCGTGACGGTACACGCGATCGCGGGCCGTCGTCCCGTCCGGAGCGTCCCCGCGGATGTAGGCGATCAACTGGTCCGACATGTGGTCGTCGTAGACTCCACCGCCGAGCCGGTGGTTGTGCGTGAAGTAGTGCCGGAAGTAGTGCGCCGTCACCTTCTCAGACGTCCTCGCGCCGGGCTCCCACCAGCCATATCGCTGGAGAATGCCCTCGTACGCGTTGCTACCGGTGAGCATCTGCGAGACGGCTGAACTCGTGAGCCGGTTCCGGTCGCCTCGCTGCGACTTGGTGAACAACGGGCAGGCCTGTGCCGAATGCTGTACCGCCGGTCGCCGTGCGAGGAGGTACTCCAGCAGCGCGGTCTTGAGCTCGGCGTCGACAGGCACGATCGTCCCACTCTCCCGTTGCCGCTTCACGCCGGCCTCGCGAACCTCGCCACGCACCTCCGTCCCAGCCTGATACCCCGGTTCGAGGAAGAGCGCGTCACGACGATCGCGAACGGCAGGAAGGAGGTCGACGCCACGCTCTTCCAGGAAGGACTCGTAGACCGGGTGGTCGAGGGTGAGACAGCATAGGTCGATGTTGACGACTTCGCCGAGCCGGGCACCGGTCTTCAGTAGCGTGAGGATGAACGCCCGCTGCCGGGGTGTCCCCAGCCAGTCGACGAACGACCGCATCTCGTCGAGGTCGATCTTCGGACGGCTCGGCGAGCTCGACGGCGTCTCGACATCCGGGAGATCATCCATCGCGGTTCGGGCGGGGTTCGCGCTCACGATCTGTGCCGACTCCACGAGCCAGTTGTAGTACGTCGCGAGACGGCGGAGGTAGTCGTAGCGCGTCCGGTCGGAGACGTCGATCCGGTCGGGGCGGCCGTCGCCTGCGCCGATGGCGTAGTAGTGCTCGCGAAGGTTCCCTTTCAGGTGCTCGTTGAACGCGACGACGTGGGTGTCGTCGATGTTACACGGGTGTTCGTCGAACTCCGCCGCGAGGAACGCTTGGTACTCGCGGAGGATCGCTTCCGTTTTCGTGATGTACGAGGCCTCCTTCCCGTACGTTTCGAGCCGATCGATGTAGACGCCGACCGGCCGTCGTTTGATGGCGAGTTCGTCGGCCGACGTCGACGTGTCCATCGCGAGGAGTTCATCATCCGACCAGTCCGTGGGCGCGGCCTCGCTCATCTGGATCCTCCGTCTTGGTGACCAGTCAGTTCGTCGAGCGCCTCGCGATCGAACTCGCCGGCGTCGTAGATCTGCATCCCGGCGCGGAGCCGCCACCGGAGCCACTCCGACCGAGATCGCGCATCGGATTCCTCAGCGCGCGCCTCGATATCGGCGATCGTCTCCTCCGAGAGCCCCGAAATGTTGATGCTAGGCATGGCTCAGTCAGTCGACATCCCACGGCACCTCGTCGAACCGGCTCGATGTCACCGACGAGAGCGCAGCGATCAGCTCCAGAGCAGCGTGCTCGCCGTGAAGCGCGACCGTGTCGCCGGCGCGGTCATCCTCGGGCGGGAAGTACTGCTCGAGCTCGATCATGAACGGCATGTCGTCGATGCGTTCGTCGACGTCGACGCGCCGGACGTGGACGCCGGCCGTCACCTCGTTCGGCGAGATCGCGGCGACGTGCTCGGTGGTGACGTCATCCCACGGCTCCTCGGTCATCGCGCGGTCTCCCAGCTCCTCTTCGACCTTGGTCAGCCCGAAGCCGTACTGCTCCCAGAGATAGTCGTCGACGACGTCGCGCGTCCGGGCGTTCCGTTTGCGCTCGCTTTCGTCTCGGTCGTCGCGCGGCTCCTCAACATCTCCGGCGGGACTGCCCTCAGGCATCGCTGGGTACCTCGCGACTCAGAACGTTGTCGGGAGCCGTCTCTCTGACAATCAGCCCTGATATCGGATCGCTGTCGACGCATTCGTCACAGTACGACGGGACAGTGAGTGTCGCCGTGTCGGGCTTGGCGTCGATCCCGACTGAGACGACGGTCGTGAACGTCTCGCCGCACTCGGAACACTCCGTGCGGACGGAGACTTCGGAGAGTGTGTTGTGAAGGAGGTCGGAACGCGGATGCTGGGCGAGGTAGTGCTCGAGCGCGTCAACCACGCCAGCGACTCGCTCCCCGCACACGCCGCATCGGTCAGTTACTCCGGATCGATCACTTGCCATGCTTCACCTCACGAAGTTCACGGGGATCGTCGAGTTCCCGAACCTGCTCCGCGAGTGATTCGGCGTTCCGAGATATGGCTTCGAGCGTCTCGGCTACCTCCGCGGGGTTCGTCGTCGATCTCCCACCGAGCGCGATCCAGCCGAGACCACGGCAGCCGTCGGCGGCTTCTCGTCCGAGTTCGGCGGTGTACTCCTCTATCTCCTGCGCGAGGTCGTGGTACGGTTTCAGCGTCTCGAACGGTCGGTGTTCAATCTCTCCGTCCCCCTGATCAGATCTGCTCAAGACGCTTCACCTCGCGTTTGACTTTCTCCGGCGGCTCTTCGAACACGAGCCCGTCATCTTCGATGAACTCGCGGGCCAGCGGCGTCGGGATCTCCTCGCCGTCGGCGACGCCGTTCGAGTGGAGCGTCGTACAGAGGATGTGACCGATGCTCCCCTCCCAGACGACACTCAGCCACTTGTCATCGCCCTCGTCGTCGACGCGGGCGTACCCTTCGTCCGAGATCTTGTTCAGCTGCTCCGCGAACTGGTCGCCGTCGTCAGTCGTCGATGGCATCGATCTCCTCCAGCGTTGTCGCGTTGTCGTGGAGTTCGAGCACGCGGTCCTTCGCGTCGGCCGCCTTCGACGCGCACTCGTTGTGCTCGCCTCTCGCTGCGGCCTGCGTCGCATCGGCGAGGTCGCGGTAGGTCTCCTCGAGGGCGTCCTCGTCGATGACGATCGGGTTAGCCATCGTTGACCTCTGTGAGTTCTTCGAGCCGCGCGATCGCGTCGTCAACACCGTTGCCGTCGACGTCCTCGTACGACTCACGGGCGTCTTGAACTGCGTCGAAGTCTTCTTGATCCTCTTGTAGAGCATCAGAAAGAATAGACTCTACTGTTTCTAATTCTCGTTTTACAAACTCAACACCTAGTCGAGCCGGCTTTGGATTTATTTTTTCTATACTTTCGATTGTTCCATCAGCCCATGAGATAGCTTGATCAACAGATTCGCTCATTTCGGCTAACTTTTCTTTATCAATCACTCCTGGTGTGTCAGCACCCTCTCTGATCTCGATGAGTTCTGCTTCCTTCTCCCACGCAATTTGTAGCAGCTCCTGTTTCCGCTCTCTCAATTCTTCGATTTTGTGTTCACGTTCCTCGATATCACCATCATCTCGATCTTCTGTTCTGTCCTCATCGGCCTTCGGCCGACAATGGTGGTATCCGGAACGAGCACTTCCATTTAGAAGGTCATGTTGTGTTGATATCTGTTCTATCATGTATTCCTCCTTGTCTGATATCTCGCTCAGAGGATGCTCGGACAACACAACCATCCGAGGTTCCTCACCATCAGACTGGAGGTCGTTTATCCACTCATTGAGAGGATCGCTATGCGGATGCGAAACGTGCGCCTGCCTTCGGTTGTCAGGATCAGTGGTGGCCCCAACGTATCGCGGGTTGTCGGTCCGGGGGTCTATAAGAATGTAGACGTGTGCGGTCTCGGTGTCAGTCATCATCTGTCTCTCGTGGATCTTCTACAAGTTCGTACAACCCATCGTACACCTTCTGGGCGTTTCCGTGTTCGACCAGTCGGCCGAGCCGGTCCCGGACGTACTGTAGGCTGTACCCTGTCTCTTCGGCTCCGAATGGTGCGGTGATACGACCGTCGCGAAGCATGTCGAGCAGATCCCGGTCTGCCGGTGCGAGGTCGTCCTCGTCGAGCATTCGGATGGTACTTGTCGTACTCACGCCATAAGGTATAGGTCACTACAACTTATGCCTTTGGCCATAGTCCATAGAACCTAAGGGTTAAGTGGCAAGGACTACAAGTAGGAGTTGAGCACGGGACGTGGCCGCAGAAGTGGCCCGGGGCGTTCCAGCGCCCCTGACCGTGCTGGAGAAACCAGCGATGTCAACTACGAACCCACGCGCTGAAAGGCGTACCGACACGCGATTGATCGCACAGCACACCACGCTCGGCATCGACGCCGAGGGATACGTTCACCACCTCGACCGCGACGCCGGCGTCGTCCACCGTATCGACCCCGGGACGGGCGCTCGCGAGCGCCGCTCGGACCTTCGCGAGTGGCTCGCCGCCCGCGACAACGTCGAGATGGGCAACGCCGTCGACACGTACGTCCACGAGTACATCGGCGCCGAGGTCGGGTGGGTCGAGCGCGACCCGACGAACCGCGATGTCTTCGGAGGTGCGTTCTGATGCGCGAGATCACTCGGTCCGCTGAGAAGCGCGTCCGCGCCCTCGAAGAGGCGGCTCGCGAACAGTTCGAGTCGAGTATCCTTCACAACCGCGTCTCCGTGGCTGTCCACGAGGACGACCGGCTGCGTGAGACGCTGGACGTCGTCGAGCGCGCGTACCAGCTCCACGACCGCGCCGATATGCCCGACGAGATGGAGTACGTCGCGTTCAACGCGGCCGAGGACATCAACGACCACTACGGGCTGCTCGTCGACATGGCGGTCGCCCGGGAGTGCGCGACCCTCATCGAGGACGCCCGTGGCGACTGGTTCGACGACGCCGACGACCAGGACGCCGTCGACGGTGCGGTCGCAGAGGCGAGCATCTGGCTGGCTGAGCATCGCGACGCCGCCGCGGCCGAGAGCATCGATGTCGACGAGGTCGTTCCGAACGACGAGGCTGACGAGGCGTTCGACCCAGCCGACTACGACGACGTCCGCGAGGCGCTGCTCGCGGCGCCGAACGGCTACGGGATTGAGCGGATCCTCGACTACTTCGACCCGATGGTCGACGACGAGGAGGTGACGCCCAATGTCTGAACAGGGCGCTATCGACGCCGACTTCGACGACGCCGAGCTCCCGTACGAGCAGCGCGTCGCCGAGGCGCTCGCGGACGTCCGCACCGAGCCCGTCCCGGGCAGCCTCGCGATCGACCTCGTGACGCGGCAGCTGCTGTTCGTCCGCTCGAAGGTCGCCGACACGCTCGGCGAGTACTACGAGCAGGAGGGCTTCGACCTCGCGACGTACGGCCCGCACCCGTGGCTGCCGGTGTCGGTCGACGACGCCGCCTACGAGTGCTACTACGTGAACGACCTCTCACTCGATAGTCTCGACGAGCTCGCCGACCTGCGCGACTACGACTTCCCCGCGGGGCGGCTCGCCGTCGTCGGCGTTGAGCAGGCGTGGTCTGACGGAGGTATCGGCGATGTCTAAGGCTGACGACGGTGCCGTCGACGCGACCACTGGGCCAGGAACGTTCGACGAGCGTGCGGCGAAAGCGCTCACCGAGAGCATGACCGTGCTCGACGACACGCTCGAGGGCGACCTCCGCGATGAGGAGTTCCGCGTGTACACGCCGACCGGCACCTACACGGTGGACATGGTGGCGGAGACGTGCGACTGCCCGGACGCCCTCCACCGGGGCGTCAGATGCAAACATCAACGCCGTATCGATTACGCTCGCGGCGCCGTGCCGATCCCGGGCTGGGCTGACCGCTCCGCCGTCGACGATCAGCTCGGCCAGCACCTCTCCGCGAGTCCGCGTATCGCTACCGCCGACGGCCGGACGGAGGTGTTCGAGGCGTGAGGCAGACCGAGCGCGGCTTCGACGTTGCTGTTCGCGACGACGAGGGGCGCATCGAGACGATGGTGACGGTGACGCCGATCGATGGCAACGTCGCACAGGCGACCGAGATCGCGGAGCTCGTCCGCGAGGAGTACCAGACGAGTGACGACGTGTTCGACGTCGAAGAGGGCGACGATGTCTGAGGACGCCCCGGTTTCGGAGCAGTCGGTGAGCTCGATCCGCCGCGCCGTCGACGGCGAGCTCCTCGACCCGGAGAACCCGATCGACTACCTCGTCGGGCTGCTCCTCGAGGGCAAGCGCTACGACGGTGCGTGGGACGGCGACGAGACGGCCGTCGCGAAGTACGCCATCGCCTCCTGGTGTCTGGAGCTCGGCTGGGCGCCAGACCTCACCGGGTACGACGTCGGCGAGCAAGCCGACCTCGGCGATGAGATCCCGTACCTCGACGCCGCGTTCTACGAGCACGCCGTCGGCGACGTCCAGGACGACGATAGCCTGCCGACGATCGCGTACACGACTGGCTCAGGCGAGCGCCGGCGCGTTCGCTACGAGCGCGCTCCTGAGAAGCCCTGGAGAGTCGAGCGTCATGTCGACCGGTGGGATGACGAAGTCGGGTGGGAGCCCTGTGGGGGCGAGGAGCTGTCCGAGCTCATCGTCCAGGGCGAGCACCGTGCCGCAGTAAGTATCACGGAGGGGCCATGAGCCTCCGCTCGTTCGCCTCTCCTAAGACGCACTTCCGGATCGTTCAGTCCGGCACCCCGCCGAGCGTCGATGGGTTGGCGATCACTGAGCCGAAGTACCTCGAGTGCGCCGAGTGCGGGGCTCGCGTCCGTATCGACGGGCCCGAGGGGCACACGACCACGATCGACAACCTGCCGCACGAGCGGGACTGCGGCCAGCGCGACGTCGTCTCGCAGTACTTCGAGGAACGGTTCGCCTGAGGCGGCGGCTGATCGCTTCATTTTCACTTTCAGTCCGGACAAGAACTCGCATTATATACTCAGCGGGTCTCGGTGGTAGTCGCATGTCGACACAACGGCACGCGCCGCCGGACCCGCCCTCCACGACGATCGACGCCGAGGAGGTCGTCACGATCGACCGCGATACGACGCCCGACCGGTGGCGCTACACCTGTCCGTACGGGCACACTGACTGGGACCGGACGAACAACCACGCCTGGTGTCCGGCCTGTCGACAGCTCAACGAGTCTGGGTTCGACGTCGACCCCGAGCACTACGAGGTCCTCGATAAGAAGCGCGAGGTGATGATCCCGTGGGACCAGCTGCGGCTGGAGTGAAGGGGCCGGAAGTGAGCCCCCGGTTTATGTCTCCCGCGCCGGCAGGTGGGCGTGTGGCCTCGACCACTACCCCCTCCGAAATACACCCCTCGCTTATCGGGAGTGCGAGCCACGGGCAAAACGCGATGTCAGGAGTCGGTCGGCTCGAGCTCGGACGCGTCGAGTTCCTCGTTGAGATAGGCCTCGCCTTCGGGAGTGATGTTGTAGAGGCCGCGGGATATCCTGACGAGCAGGCCATACTTGGCAAGTTTCGGACAACGGTTTCTGGCCGTACCCGCAGTAGGACCACCAAGGTCTTCGATCGCTTGTGGGGTCAGGTTCCCGTGTTCGCGGACCAGTTCAAGGATGGTGTCATCCGAAGGGACCATCCAGTCCGCTTCCTCTCGCATGTTGTCCGCCGAGTTGGTTGCTACCGACATATGGCCACCGATTATAACAGTATAGTGGTGGATAGCACTTAAACAATGGCATAACGCCATTGTTCAATGACGAATTGTCAGTAAGGTATTTGTAAGGGGCGCACTAACACGCATTTGACCTGGCCTCCGCGGGAGCAGAAAACCCCGCCGTGGTGGCACACGACGGGCTGGGTCACAAGCAACCCGCCTCTACACGAGGCGTTTGAGACCCGATGGAAGATAGATCACCCAACGGCCTTAGTAATAGGGCCAACGACGGCGGTAGCGACGACGCACAGATTCTCGACTCCTCGTTGACGATCGACGACGGGCACATCCCGGCGCCGGCCGGCCACGCCCCGCGGCTCGACGTCGAGCAGGTTGACCCCGACAGTACCACCCTCCGCGTGAGCGAGCGTGAGCGCGAGGAGGCGTGGATCGAATACGAGCCAGTGGGGGCGGTGTAGATGCGCGCGACCATCCTCGCCCTCGCCCGCGACGACATTGCCGACCCAACGATCGACGGGCACCTCGAGCAGAGCACGTACCCCGCGATCGAGTCGACCGCGTACGAGCGCCTCGACGGCACGACCATCTACGCTGGCGAGGCCGCCGGCACGATCGACACCGAGCGCGAGGCGATCTACGTCACCGAAGACGGGATCATCACTGAGACCGAGCAGGGCAAAGAGGACGTCTACTGTGAGTGGATCGCCGACCTTCGCGAGGGCTGGGTCGGTGTCAACCGCTCGGACGGCGACTGGCTGTTCAACACGCTCGGCGCGACGAAGGGCACGCTCATCGAGCGGGCCGAGATCGACGTCGACGGGTTCGCTGAGTACCTGAGCGACTACCCGAACGCGAACGCGTGGAACGTCACGCAGACGCGGAGCCTCGACCCGGACGACGACGCCGAAGAGGCGACCATCCACTACCACGACGCCACCCACCTCGCCGACACGGGCGGGAGTCGAGCGACGACGATGCTCGGCTTCGAGTACTGGTTCGAGGGCACGTACGTCCGCGGCGTCATCGCCGAGAGCGGCTACACGGCGCTGTTCGACGGCGGCGACGCGGCCGGGACGTACGCGGCGTGGATCAACTCGGAGATCCTCCCGTTCGCGAGTCTGCCCGAGGAGTTCCAGGGCACGCTCGGCGACGCCCAGGAGACCGACGACCAGGAGGTGGAGGCAGATGGCGAGTAAGCACCCACGCGAAGAGACGCCACTCGACGGGCAGGTCCGCTGTCCGGCGGGCCACCTCTGCTCGGACGCGGACAAGTACTGTCGCGAGTGCGGCGCGCCACTGCCCGAAGCCGATGCGGAACTCGACGTCGACGGGCCCGCGGACCTCGCCGCGAAGTGGCGCCGCGAGGCCGCGGCGGCCGACACGAACGACGTGGCGCGCGCCCGGCGAAACTGCGCGTTCGAACTCGAGCAGCTGCTCGACCTGGACGGAGGTGACGATGTCTGAACTCGACGCGACGACGGGCGTCGTCACCCTCGCCGAGCACGTCGACGGGCTCGGCCAGTCGGTCGCGCGGCGCCTCGACGACCACGGCATCGAGACGGTCGCGGACATCCTGATCGCCGACGAGGGCGCGCTCACGGACGTGTCGTACGTCTCCGAGACGCGCGCCGGGCTGCTCCGGGAGACCGCCGACGAGATCGCGGACGACTCCGACGCTGACCCGCTCGTCGATTCGGTCGAGGTCGTTCTCGAGGCGACGCTCGGCGAGAAGCTCCAGATAACGCTCGCCGAACGCGATGCGTGGGCGAACGCGTGGAACGTCATCGAGACCGAAGAGCCAGTCGAGTGGGTGTCTGGCGACGGCGACAACTGGCACACGCGCCGGCTCCGGATGTCAGAGTCGGCGTCCGGCACCGCCAAGGAGGCGCGAGAGTTCGACCTCGTGCTCGCCGGTGATGAGATTCGCGTCGAGGACCCGCCGGTCGAGTATGTGAGCGCGCAGCCGGACGCGCCCGGCTGGGACGTGGAGTCAGTCGGCGCCGTCGGCCGGGTGTCGACGAGCTCGCTTGTCCAGCTTCAAGCTGACGACGACAAGGAAAAGGCGAAGCCCGACGGCGACGACACGTGGCGACAGTACCAGCACCGGGGTGAGACGGCGTGACCGCCACGCAGTATCGCGTCGTCGACCACGTTGAGCGCGAGACCGCTGAGCTCTTAGAGCGCAACGACAGCGCGATCCTCGCCCACGACGACGGGACGACGTACGTCCTCGAAGAGGTCGACGATGACGAGTGACGAGACAATCTCCTGCGAGTGGGACGGCTGCGAGCGCGAGTTCCTCAGTCGGACGTCGATGAAGATCCACCACTCTCGGGCGCACGGCGAGCGGCTCGTTGAGACCGCGACGTGCGACCACTGTGGCGATGAGTTTGAGCCCGCCTCGGGAGCGACGGGCACCTACTGCTCGACGGCGTGCGCCGGTGCGGCGCGCTCCGAGCGCGTCACGCTCACCTGCGAGGAGTGCGGCGATGAGTTCGATCTCTCGCCCTCGGACGCCGAGGGGCGGAAGTACTGCTCGAAGGAGTGCTACGGTGTCGCGAAAGACACCACTGAAGTCCGGACGTGCCCCTGTGGAACGACGTTCCGGACGCAACAGACCTCAGACAAGCAGACCTGTTCGCATCCCTGTGAAGGTGAGCTGAAGACGTCGAAGCCGCGCCCGGATGATGTCGACGCACTGCTGTGGTTGCTCTACGAGTACGAGGAGCACACGATCAAGGAGACGCACAAGCGGGCGAACCACCACCTCGATGACGACGATCGCCTGACGCGTGACGAGGTCAGCGACCGACTGATCGAGATGGGCGTTCACAGCAACCTCATCCAGATCAAGGCACAGCAGGCTGCCGAGCGGGAGGACGTCTCCGCCGACGTCCCGGATGGCGACGAAACGTGGCGGCAGTATCAGGAGGGCCGCGCCGATGACTGACCCGCTGCGCTGGAGTGCTCGCTGGATGACGGTCGGACTCGCCGTCACGCTCGGCGTACTCATCTTCATCGAGGTGATGGGATGAGCTCGAAGTACCGCGGGTCGACCGAGCACGCCGACCGGATGCTACGGATCCGCGGAACTGGGCCGACTGCGAGCGTGATCGGCTCGTGGAATCGCGGTCTCCGTGTCGAGATTCCGGACGCGGCGCCAGTCCCACGGCACGACGAAGCGCGGTACGACGCGCAGTCGGCGGTCGTTGTCTTCCGCCGCGAGAGTACTCTCACGACGGTGTACGGGCTCGATGCGGAGCACCTCACCAACATCCACGGCGTGGCCGTCGCGGCCGCCGTCGACGCACAGTTCGGGACCAGCTACCGGTCCCGAATCGACGCGACGAATCTGGAGGAAGTAAACCGATGAGCGCAATATCAACACACCAAGACGACGAGGCAGAGGGGCTCGAGTGGGCTGCACGCCACCGCGACGAGCTTGAACGAGAGGCCAACTCAGACCTTCCGCACGCGTGGATGGCCGAGCGGATCCTTCAGCGCCTCGAGGAGGAAGAGGAGGACGACGAGTCCGACGAGGAGGCCGGTGGGTCATGAGTGCCCAGCAGCGAGCCGTCGGCCTGGATCTGTTCGAGCATGTCGGCGACGAACGCGCGTCGGTCGGCTGTCGAGAGTTCGGCGAGTCCTTTCGCAGCAGACGTCGTCGCGGACTTCTGAAGCTCTCGCGTCTCCTTCGTCGCGGGTTCGCCACAGACGGGGCAGTACTCGTGATGGGGCGCGAGCGGCTCGCGACAGACGCCACACGGGTGCCGTTCCCGGGTGTGGGCATCGTCGTCGTCCTGGTGGGCGACGCCGGCCTTCCGGAAGATGTCGCGGTTGAACCGCTCGGCGTCGATGTGGACGTACGTCTCCCACATGTCGGTGTTCAGCTTCCAGTGAACTCGATGCTCGATTTCCTCGCGCGTGTAACCCTCGCGGACCATACGAGTCACCGCGGAGTGTCGGAAGTTGTGGGGGTTACACGGCTTCTCCAGATCCGTCCGGCGCGCGATCCGGCCGAGATGGTTGTGGAGGTGGTCGGGATTGATGCCGCGGTCGCCGTCCTCGAAGTTCTCGAGCTTGTGGAAGAACGGCGCTTCGGGGTCGTCCGGACACGGGTGCGTGAAGCGCTTGTACGAGCGGAGCGCGGCGACGCTGTCAATGAGCGGGTAGTCTTTGATCTCCGCGCCCTTCAGGCCGATCGCGTCGGCGTTGGGGCGATAGGTGGCCGTCTCGCCCTCGAGATCGACGTCCTTGATCCGGAGGGAGACCGAGAGGGTACGCCGCGCGCCGGAGTCGGCCAGGAACTCGATGAGCGCGATGTCGCGCTGGTTGTTCGCGGCGTCGACGAGCGTCGCGATGTCGTCGCTGTTGAGCATGTCGTCGGCGTCGACGGTCGTCTGCTCGGTCGCCATGACCTCGAGTTCCTTCGCCCAGTCGCCACCGTGATGCTCCAGGAAGAGCCGGAGGATGCGCTGCCGGTTTCGACTCGTCGAGTGCGCGCAGCCGTCGTTGTGACGGATCTCGAAGAAGAGGTCACGCGCTCGATCGAGATCGAGGTCGCTGATCGGCATCTCGGAGAAGCCGGCGACGATCCGGAGCTGCTTACAGTACTGTTCGAGCGAGGAGACGGCGAGCCCGCCGTCGCGAGCGCGGATGAACTCGTGGATGGCGTCTTTGTCCGCCTCGGCGATGTCCGCGTCGTCGAGCCGGTCAAGCTCGTCGCGGAAGCGCTCGCGGAAACGCGCCGGATCATCAAGTCCCATACACCGGTGTTTGAGTCCTCTTACAAAAACTCACACGTGGGAAAACGGTTTCTTTCTCGGGCGCGAGGATCGACCGTGAACCGCCGCCTCGTCGGTGTCGCGGCCGCGCTCGCGCTGATCGCCCTCGCGGCCGTCGGCGCCGCCGCCGCGAACCCGGCCCTCCTCATCACCGGGTACGACACCGCCACGGTCGAGGCCGTCGACGGCGAGACGGGCGAGACGCTCGCGACCGTCGAGGTCCGCGTCGCCGACGGTTTCGTGAAACGCTACGTCGGACTCTCCGCGACCGACGATCTCCCCGCCGGCGAGGGGATGCTGTTCGTCCACGACGAGGCGGCCGAGCGCGCCTACGTGATGCGCGACATGGCGTTCGCGCTCGACATCGTCTTCGCCGACGCCGACGGGACCGTCACGACGGTCCACGAGGCGCCCCCGGAGTCGCCGCCGCTCACCCGCTACGAGGGGACGGGGCGGTACGTCCTCGAAGTGCCGCGCGGGTGGAGCGAGCGCCACGGCGTCGGCCCCGGCGACCGGCTCGTGATCGACCGGGAGTGACACCGCCGCGGCCGCCGGGTCGGTCGACGAAACCGCTTTGGGCCTCGCCGGCGTCGCCTCGACCATGACCGGACTCCCCGGCCGGATCGCGTGGAACCTCCGCCACCGCTGGCGGCGGGTGTTCGCCCTCTGCGTCGTCGGCGCCGGCGTCGCCGCCCCGCTCCTCACCGGCGTCTGGTGGTGGCTCCCGCTCGTGTGGTTCTTCGGGCTCGTCATCGTCCTGCCCGTCTTCCACGTCCTCACGAAGCCGGTCCCCGAGGACGACGCCGCCGACCGCGCGGACGCCACCGGCGACCCCGCGCTCGACGCCCTCCGCGAGCGCTACGCGCGCGGCGACATCGACGAACAGGAGTTCGAGCGCAAGCTGGACCGCCTCCTGGAGACCGAAGACGCCGAGACCGTCACCGACCCGGGCGGCGATGTCGCCGACCGAGTGCGAGAGAGCGTCCGGCGAGAAGTGGACCGAATCCGGGAGTGACGGCGCCGGGACAGCCGTCGCCGCCGACGCGGAGGGAGACCTCCGGGACTACTCGTCGATCTCGCGGTTGTGGACCGCGTCGCCGGTGGTCCCGTCGAAGAGGTGGATCGTTTCCTCGGGGATCTCCACGTGGACCTCGTCGCCGACCGAGATCTGCTGGAGGCCGCCGACGGTGGCGATGAACGTCTCGCCCTCCGGCGCGTCTTCGAACCGCAGGTAGACGGTGTTCTCGTCGCCCATCGGCTCGACGACCTCGACCACCGTCGAGAAGGTGTGCTCGCCGGCCGGGTCGTCCGCCAGCGAGATGTCCTCGGGCCGGACCCCGAGCGTGAGGTCGGTGATGTCGCCGATGTCGCCGAGGGTGGACTCGGAGAGCGGGTAGTCGAAGGCGTCGCCGAGGAGGGTGTCGGCGTCGCGCTCGACCTCGAAGAAGTTCATCGACGGCTCCCCGATGAACCCGGCGACGAACCGGTTGGCCGGCTCGTGGTAACACTCCAGCGGCGTCGCGACCTGCTGGAGCTCGCCGGCGTTGAGGATCGCGATCCGGTCGCCCATGGTCATCGCTTCGGTCTGGTCGTGCGTGACGTACATCGTCGTCACGTCCAGCTCGGCCTGGAGCCGCTGGAGCTCCGTCCGCATCTCGGAGCGGAGCTTGGCGTCGAGGTTGCTGAGCGGCTCGTCCATGAGGAACACCTCGGGGTCGCGGACGATCGCCCGCCCGAGCGCGACCCGCTGCTGCTGGCCGCCGGAGAGGTCGGACGGTTTCCGGTCCAGCAGCTCGCCGATCCCCATCGTCCCCGCGGCGTCGGTGACGCGCGTCTCGATCTCGTCGTCGGAGAGGTCCGTCGACTCCTCCAGTCCGAACGCCATGTTCTCCTGTACCGTCATGTGCGGGTACAGCGCGTACGACTGGAACACCATCGCGATGTCGCGGTGCTGGGGTTTCACGTCGTTGATGACGCTCCCGGCGAGTCGGATCTCGCCGCTGGTCACCGTCTCCAGCCCCGCGACCATCCGGAGGGTTGTCGACTTACCGCAGCCGGAGGGGCCGACCACGACGAGGAACTCGCCGTCGCGCATCTCGATGTCGACGTCGTCGACGGCGACGACCTCGCCGTCCCCGTCGGGGAACACCTTGCTCACGCCGTCGAGTTCGAGCGTCCCCATGCTATCGCCCCCGCGGAACGGCGCGGCGGTTTGAGAGCGATACCTTCTGTCGGCTGCGTGGTTGCTGTCGAGTCATGGATTGCTGCCCGCGAACGGCGCCGTTCATGTCGCCACCCCCTCGGCGAACTCCTCGCCGAACGCGATGTAGACCGCGAGCGTCGGGAGGGCGGCGATGAACGCGCCCGCCATGCGGAGCGCGAAGTCTTGTCCTTCGAGCGACGTGCCCAGCCCGGCGAGGATCAACACGATCGGCGCCGCCGCGCTGGATTCGGTCTGGACCAACACGAGGGTGAACAGGAGGTCGTTCCAGATCTGCGTGAACTGGTAGATCAGGACCACCGCGAACATCGGTCCCGAGAGCGGGAGCACGATGCGGCGGTAGATCCGACGGATGGACGCGCCGTCCAGCCGCGCGGCCTCGATCATCTCCTCGCTCATGTTCTTGTAGTACGACCTGAACAGGACCGTACAGATCGGGAGCCCGTAGGCCACGTGCGTGACGATCAGTTCGAAGATCCCGGTGTAGTCGTTGTTGATCCCGAGCGCCCACAGGAAGCCGAGGGCGTCCTGGAGCGGGATCATCGACCAGAACTGCGAGAGCGGCACCAGCACCGCCTGGTACGGGATGAAGATCCCCGCGACGAACAGCGCGAGGACCGGCGCCTTGTACCGCTGTTTCCAGTTGGACTGCGTGAGGCCGTACGCCGCGAAGCTCCCGAGCAGCGCCGAGATGACGGTCGCCGGGATGGCGTACAGGGCGCTGTTTATGAGGCCGCGTCCGAGCGCGTCGAACGCCGTGCGCCACTTCTCCAGCGTGAACGTGCTCCCCGTCGGCGGCGCGAACGGGAGCGACCCGGTGACGCCGGTCGACGTCTTGAACGAGGTGACGAGCCCCGACTCGATCGGGATCATGAAGAACGCCAGGATCCCGAGGAGCCCGAGGTACAGGAGGACCCGGTACCCGTCGACCTCCGCGAGCGCCCCCGCGGGCGCGCCGGAGTCCGTCGCCGATGCCGTGCCGCCGTCCGTTCGTGCGTCGTCGTTCATAGGTTCCCCCGGTTGTACTGGTAGTAGAGGTACGGGCCGACGATCCCGAGCGTCATCACGAACAGGGTGATGGCGATCGCCGACGCGTACGCCCAGTTCAGGTTCGCGTACGCCTCGCGGACCATCTTCGTCGCGAGGATGTCGGACCCGTTGGGCGGTCGGTAGCCGCCGACGAGCGAGTAGAGGAAGTCGAACGCCTTCAGCGCGAACACCATCAGGACGACCGAGGCGCTGATGGTCGACCCCTTCAGCTGCGGGATGATCACGCGCCAGTACATCCGCGCCGTCGAGGCGCCGTCCACCTTCGCCGCCTCGTAGTGCTCGTTCGGAATGGCCCGCAGGCCCGCGAGGAACACGACCATCGCGTACCCCGCGAACTGCCACATCAGCGCGAACATCACCGCCCAGAGGACGATGTCGGGGTTACCGATCCAGTTGACTCGGCCGAAGCCGAGCGACGTGATGACGATGTTGATGACCCCGTTGTTGAAGTTGAACATCCACGCCCAGAACTGGGCGGTGACCACGAACGAGAGGCTCATCGGCAACAGGTAGATCGTCCGGAACGTGTTCTCGAACCGGATGTTCCGGTCTATCAGGATCGCCAGTCCGAGCCCGATCGCGAGCGTTACCAGGGTGAACCCGACGAGCAGAATGAAGGTGTTGATCGCGGCGTCGACGAACCCGCTGTCGGCGAGCGCGCGGCTGTACATCTCGAGGTCCAAGTCGCCGTAGTCCGGGGTTCCGAAGCCGGTGAAGTCGGTCAGCGAGATCAGGAGGTTCCAGATGATCGCCCCGTAGACGAAGAGGCCGACCAGCAGGAACGGCGGCAGCCAGAACTGCGAGGACTCGACGAAGTCGCTGCCGAAGCGCTCGTTCAGCGCGTCGATCGGACTGAACCCGGACCCGCCGCGCTCCTCGGCGACGCCGCCGTCCGTGACCGCGTCGCCACTCTCGTCGCCGGTGTCAGTGTTCCGTGTCATGTGGGTCGTCGTGTGCCGAAACCGCTAAAATCCGGTCGCATCGAGGACCGGTGTCAGTTAGAGACCGCGTCGACGAAGCCCTGCGTGGCGGCGTCGACGTTGTACGGTCCGGAGAACTCGCTGGAGATCACTTCGTTCAGCGCCGTCATGGTCTCCGAGGGGACGCCGAGCCCGTGCTGGAGGTTCGGCGGCCGCTCCTCGGCCTCCGCGAAGTCCTGCTGCGTCTCCTGGAGGTACGGCCCGAACTCGCTCATGTCGACGTCGGTCCGCGTCGGGATCGAGCCCTTGTACTGGTTGAACGCGACCTGCGCCGCCTCGCTCCCGACGAACGAGAGGAACGTCTCGGTCGCCTCCGGACTCGGGTTGTCCGACGGGTACAGGAACGAGTCGAAGTGGAGCATGTACATGTTCTCCGAGCCGGGGTACGTCTTGAAGCCCCAGTCCTCGTTGTAGTTGAAGTCCTCGGCGTTCCGGTAGGCCCCGGCGGCCCAGTTACCCTGGTGGATGAACGCCGCGTTCCCCTCGATGATGTTCTGGTTGGACTCCGTGAGTCCGATCGAGGAGGCGTCCTCGTTGATGTAGTTCCCGAGGATCTCGGCGAGCGACTCGAAGGTCGCGCGGACGGCCGCCTCGTCCGGGCTCCCGTCGATGAAGCTCATGTACGCGTCGTACCCTTCCTGCCCGAGCATCGTCGAGGCGAACAGCTGAGTCGTCGTCCAGGTACCGCTCGCGCCGTGGGTCATCGGGATCGCGTCGGTCTCGCTCTGGACCGTCTCCAGCGCGTCGATGAGCGCCGAGACGCTCGTCAGCGAGTCGGGGTCGACCCCCGCCTCCTCGACGACCGAGGTGTTGTAGAACAGGCAGTTCAGGCGGTGCGAGCCGAGGGGGACGCCCCGATAGGCGCCGTTGTACTGGTGGAGGTCGACCGCCTCGTCCACCATCACGTCCGCGAAGCCCTCGGACTCCCAGATGTCGCCGACCTCGCCCAGCACGCCCTCGTACCGCTGGAGGTTCGGGCCGGGCCAGTTCGCGAACGAGCTCGGCGGGTCGCCGTTCTGGAGCCGGTTCGCGACGACCGCGTCGAGGTTCTGGTTCCCGCCGCCGCCG
The DNA here is from genome assembly GCF_003666025.1 of Halorubrum sp. Atlit-8R. Classification (NCBI taxonomy): domain Archaea; kingdom Methanobacteriati; phylum Methanobacteriota; class Halobacteria; order Halobacteriales; family Haloferacaceae; genus Halorubrum; species Halorubrum sp. Atlit-8R. The sequence continues at coordinate 193,811 of NZ_QPLV01000003.1, read as the reverse complement.
ATCGGGTTGAACTCGTGTTCGACGTCCGGGTGCGCCTCGTCGAAGGCGGTGACGAGCGCCTCCGCCGCGCGGGCGCCGTCGCCGCCGGTCCACGCGTGAAGAACTTCGAGCGTGTTGCCGCTTCCGCCGTCGCCGCCGTCGCCGCCGTCGCCGCCGCCGGAACAGCCGGCGAGCCCCGCGAGCGTCGCCGCCCCCGTCGCTCCGACGAAGTGTCGCCGCGATAACCGCTTGTCTTGGTCTGTCATGGTACTTCACGGTGTACAATGGATGATTGCCATATATACTTACTCATTCTTTGAGAACTATTTTTGAAGTATCTATTCGCACGTCGCCCCCGTCGTAATCGGAGTTCTTTACGTCCGGTCGGACGGCGACGGACCGACGGGCATACTACGGTCCGGCGGATGGGCGTACGCATGCGCCCCTCGACCGCCGCCGTCACGTATCCGGTCGCCGGCGACGCCCGGGAGCGGCCCCTCCTCGCCGTCTGGCTGCTGTTCGCGCTGGCCGTCGTCGTGCCGGTCCTCCCGGCGCTGCCGGTCGTCGGCTACCTCGTCCGCGTGCTGACCGCCAGCGAGCGGGGCGACTCGATGCCGCCCTTCCTCGCCGACGGCCGGACGCTCCTCCGCCGGTCGCTCGGCGGGACGGCCGTCTGCCTGGTGTTCCTCGGGGTCCCGTTCGCGGCCCTCCTCGTGACGCTCTACGGGGTCGTCACGCTCGACCCCGGCGCGAACGCGCCGGTCGGCCGCATCCTCGCCGGCTCGACGGCCGTCCTCTTCGTCGGCGTCCTCGGCACGTACCTCGCGCCCGTCTCGCTGATCACCTACGGTCGGGAGGGGTCGCTCCGCCGGGCCTTCTCCCCGGGCGCCCTCCGGCCCGTCGCCGGCCACGCCGCCTACTTCTTCGGCTGGACCCTCGGCTTCACCGCGCTCGTCGCCGCCGTCGGCGTCGGCGGCGCGCTGTTCACCGTCTCGCGCGCGGGCCCGCTTTTCGGGACGTTCGTCCTCGCGTACGGCCTCCTCGTGGCCGCGTACCTCTGGGGCCGCGCGGTCGAACGCGCCCGGCGACGGTAGGGGGGCGGCGCGGCGCCGCGACCGACCGATTCTTGACCGCCCGGCCCGGACCCACACGGCATGGACGGACCGCTGTGGACAGACACGCACGCGCCCGACCTCGACGAGATCCGGCAGGACGAGGCCCGCGACCGCCTGCGTCGGGCCGTCGACGAGCCGATGAACCTCGTCGTTCAGGGGCCGCCGGGGGTCGGGAAGACGGCGGCGGCGCGCGCGCTCGCCGAGGCGTCGCACGCCGACCCGGACGCCGACCTGATCGAGATCAACGTCGCCGACTTCTTCGACCGGACGAAAAAGGAGATCCGGACCGACCCGCGGTTCGAGGGGTTCCTCGCGGGGCGGAGCTCGATGGCGAAACGCGACATGATAAACCGCGTGCTGAAGGAGTCCGCGTCGTACGCGCCGATGTCCGGCGAGTACAAGACGGTCCTGTTAGACAACGCGGAGGCGATCCGCGAGGACTTCCAGCAGGCGCTGCGCCGCGTGATGGAGAAGCACCACCGCACCACCCAGTTCGTGATCGCGACCCGCCAGCCCTCGAAGCTCATCGCCCCGATCCGGTCGCGCTGCTTCCCGGTCCGCGTCCGCTCGCCGACCACCGACGAGACGATAGACGTCCTCGAAGCGATCTGCGAGCGCGAGGGCGTCGACTACGACGGCGACGGGCTGGAGTTCGTCGCCAGCGCGGCCGGCGGCGACCTCCGGGAGGCGATCCTCTCGGCGCAGGCGACCGCGGTCGAGGGCGGCGAGATCACCATGTCGACCGCCTACGAGACGCTCGGCGACGTGGGCGACGACGACGCGATCCGCGGGGCGCTCGCCGACGCCCGCGCCGGCGACCTGAAGGACGCCCGCTCGGCGCTCGACGACCTGCTCGACGAGGGGTACGACGGGCAGGAGCTGCTCCGCGAGACGCTCCGCGTCGCCCGCGCCGGCTCCGAGTACGGCGGCGACGACCTCGCGCGGCTCCACGCGCTCGCTGGCGAGGCCGACCTCGACATGTCCGACGGGCTCCACGACACGACCCACCTCGTCCACCTGCTCGCGGCGTGGGCGGCGGGGCGGACCGAGCTCTCCCCCGAGCTCCGGGACGCGGAGGCGGCGTCGTGACCCGCCGCCCGCCGCTCTCGCGGCTGCTCCCCTTCCCGGTCGTCGACGCCGCGTGGGACCTGGCGCTCGTCCCCGCGCTCGCGGGCGCCGTCGCGCTGCCGTTCGTCCCGCCCGTCGGCGTCGCGCTCGTCGCGCTCGCCGTCGGGGTCCTCTGGTTCCACCGCGACCCGGCGCGCGACCCGCCGAGGGGCGACGGGACGGTCGTCTCCCCGGCCGACGGCACCGTCTCCGTGGTCCGCGAGGAGGGCTCGCGGCTGCGCGTCGGCGTGTTCATGAACGTCACCGACGTGCACGTGAACCGCGCGCCGCTCGCGGGTGAGGTGCGCGAGGTCCGCCACCGGCCCGGCGCGAACCGCCCGGCGTTCGACAAGGAGTCGGACCGCAACGAGCAGGTCGCGATCGACTTCGGGGAGTACGAGCTGCTCGTCATCGCGGGCTGGTTCGCCCGGCGGATCCACCCGTCGGTCGAGCCGGGGGACCGCGTCGAGCGCGGCGACCGCGTCGGGCACGTCTCGTTCGGCTCCCGCGCCGACGTGGTGCTGCCCGCGGACGTGGGCCGCGAGGACCTGCTCGTCGTCGAGGGCGACGGCGTCCGCGCGGGCGAGACGATCATCGCGGAGCGCCCGAGCGACGACGGGTAGCGCCGCCGCGTCGCGACGCGGTCGCCGCGTCGGCCGTTCGAAGCGGGCCATACGCTTTTGTTTCGTCCGTGAGACAGTATCTTCGATGACGGAAGAGACAATCCACGAGTCGAGCCGGTCGCGGACCCGACAGGGGCTGGCCACGTACCTCCGCCGGATCGCCCGCGCGCTCGGTCGCGGCGAACCCGTGCCGGTCGACGAGGACGGGACGGTGACGGTCGACGCGGCCGGGGCCGGCGACGTCGAGGTCGAACTCGAACGGGAGGACGGCACGGTCCACTTCGAGATAGAGGTGGAGTGGCCCGAGGAGGAGGTCGCCGTCGACGAGGACGCGAGCGCGAGCAAGGCGACGTTCGAGCTGTATACCGACAAGGCCGACAAGTTCCGCTGGCGGCTCCGCCACGACAACGGCAACATCATCGCCGACGGCGGCGAGGGGTACGCCGACAAGCGCGACGCCAGCTCCGGCATCGAGAGCGTCCAGCGGAACGCGGCGGGCGCGCACGTCATCGACGTCTCGCGCGACGAGGAGGCGCCCGAGGTGGGCGGCAGCAACGCCGTGTTCGAGCTGTTCCGCGACAAGGCCGACGAGTACCGCTGGCGGCTGCGCCACGACAACGGCAACATCATCGCCGACAGCGGCCAGGGGTACGCCTCCAAGCAGAAGGCGAAGCAGGGCCTCAACAGCGTCAAGTCGAACGCGCCGGGCGCGGCCGTCGAGGAGCCGGAAGAGTAGCTCTCGGTCCCGCGGCGAGGCGCCCGCGGTCCGACCGCCGTCCCGCCCGCGGCGCGACCGCGGACCGCACCGCTTATTCGCCGGCCTTCACTACCTCTGAGCGACATGGACGCGCTCGACGCCAAGTACCCGTTCTTCGCGAGCGCCCGCGAGGCGGTCGCGTCGGCCGCGGTGTCGCTGCCGGAGCTCGTCGCGACCGACGCCCCGGCGGTCGACCGCGCCCGCGAGCGCGTCGAACGCGCCCTCCTCGAGGGGACCGTCGCCTCCGAGAGCGGCGCGTTCCCCGGCGAGTCCGCGTACGACACCCAGGCGGAGCTGCTCTCGTACCCCATCGCGCGGATCCTCGTCTCGCTGCTCGACTCCGACCCCGCCATCGAGAAGTACGCCGCCGCGGAGGCGGCGACCGCCATGGAGCGGGTCCGCCGCGACTTAGAGACCGACGACGAACTGCGCTCCGTGTCGGCCGCGACGGTCGCGCTCGACGACCTGCTCGCCGAGTTCGACCTCGCCGACGCCGTGCGACCGGACGCGACCGCGCCCGCCGGCGCCCGCGGCGCGGGGGCCGCGACGGGCGGCGGGGCCGGCCGCGACCCCGACAGCTACCGGATCGACGTCGGCCCGTACCTCCGGCTCACCTCCCCCGAGTGGGGCGACTCGTGGCGGCTGGTCAACCGGGCGCTCGCCGACGGCGCGGTGCGGGTCTCCCGCGAGGAGCTGCTCGCGGCGCTGGAGGCCGCCGTTGAGGCGCGGGTCGCCGAGGGGCTCCCCTTCGAACTCGGCGCCGACGAGGAGATCGCCGCGGCCTTGGAATCGCGCGTCGCCGACCTCCGGCGGCTGCTCTCCGAGCGGACGTACGCCGAGCCGCCGGACGTCGTCGCCCCCGCGCTGTTCCCGCCGTGTATGACGAACCTGATCGAGAAGGCGGAGCGCGACGCCGCGCTCTCCGCGGCCGAGTCGTTCGCGCTGATGGCGTTCCTCGTCGGCATCGGCATGACGCCCGACGAGGTCGTCGCCTTCTGCGCCGACACGAGCCTCGACGCCGAGGGGATCCGCTACCAGACGGAGTTCCTCACCGACGACCGCGGGACCCAGTACCCCCCGCCGACCTGCGAGACGCTCGCGAACTACGGGATCTGCCACAACGAGGACGACCACATGCAGGTCGCGGCCGACCCGCTCTCGTACTACGAGACCCGGGTGGCCGCGGCCGACGAGGTGACCGACTGGCGGGCGGACCGAGAGACGGACGGGACGGAAGCGGCGTGAGCGCGGCGAACCGAACGCGACGGCAGAAGTAACGGACCGCGGCGGCTCGACGGCCTTACGAGCCGCCGTTCGCCCGCATCAGGAACGTCCCGACGCCGGCCATCAGCAGGACGAACCCGGCCAGGAGCGCGACGAGCGCGATCGCCCCCGCCTCCGGGAGGACCGCCGACCCGCCGAAGGTGACCCCGATGGCGACCAGCCCGACGATGAACACCGCGGCCGCCGCCAGCGAGACCGCGATCTGCCGACGGAACTCCGCATCGATTTCCATGTTCGCGGCTTCCCGTCGCCGCTAAAAAAGGACTTCGATGGGCGCCCCGCCCGCCGCTCACGTCGCGAGGTGCGTGATGTCCCGCCGCAGGGTGTACCCCTGCGGAACGCCGACGACCCCGAGACAGTCGTCGCACAACACCCGCTCGTAGTCGCGGTTGGTCTCCTTCTCCAGCAGGGAGACGTCAGCGAGCGGGAACACCGACTCGCACCGGTCGCACTCCGCCTTGTCGCCGTCGACGATCTTCATCGCCTCCCCGTTCCCGAGATCGATATATAAAATCGCGGCCGGCGTTATCACTCCGGATAGCGGCTCGTCGCGAAAAAATCGGTGCGGGTCGACGCGGTCGGCGTCGAGGGAGTCGCGCGCCGGCTCAGCCGAAGAGCTCGCCGAGCCCTTCGCCGCCGTCGCCCTCGTCCTCGTCGTCGTCGTCCGCCTCGTCGGCGGCGTCGGCCTCGTCGGCCTCGTCCTCGTCGTCGTCCGCCTCGTCGGCGGCGTCGGCGTCGGCGGCGCCACCGGCGGACGCGCCGGCGGCCGGGGCCGCGGCGGCCGTCTCGATGGCCTCCTCGATGTCGACGTCCTCCAGCGCGGCGACGAGCGCCTTGACGCGGGACTCCTCGACGTCGACGCCGGCGGCTTCCAGCACGCCGGTGACGTTGTCTTCGTTGATCTCTTCGCCAGTCTCGTTCAGGATGAGCGCAGCGTAAACGTATTCCATTGGTGTGTACCTCGTGTTATCCGAACATCGCGCCGAGTCCTTCGCCGCCGTCGTCGCCGTCGTCGTCGTCGGCGTCGTCGTCGGCCTCCTCGGCGTCTTCCGTGTTGTCGTCCGCCTGTTCCTCTTCCTCGTCGGCGTCGTCCGTCGCCGGCTCCGCGGCCGGCGCGGCCTCGACGCCCTGGAGCTCCTCGGGGAGCGCCTCCTCGTCGTCGATCTGCGCCGCGAGCGCGCGGAGCTGGGCGTCGGCCTTCCCGATCAGGTCGGGCACGACGTCCGGGCTCTCGATCTCCGCGAACAGGCCGACGGACTTCGCCTCGCCGGACGCCTTCGCGATGAGGGCGCCGGCGGTGGCGGCCGTCGGGTACGCGGCGTTGATCGAGAGGTTGCGCGCGGCGGCCGCGGCGGACCGGATGTCCGCCTCGTACTCGTCGACGTCGAGTTCGAGCTCGTCGGGCTCGAACAGCACGCCCTCGGAGTAGACGGCCTTCAGGTCGAGGCCGACCTCCTTGGGCTCGATGCCGAGCTCGACGAGGACGTTCGCGAGGTCGTCGTCGACGACCTCGCCCTCCTCCAGCACGGTCGAGTCCTCGGTCACCTTGATCGAGCCGTCCATGATGCGGGCGGCCGCGCCCACGGTCTGGAGCTCGCCGACGAACGGCCCCGGGTCGACGCCGGTGTCGCCCTCGGGGATCACGATGTCGTTGGGGGCCACCTCGCCCGCGTTGATCGGGGCGGGGGTCTTCGAGGCTTCGAGCTGCTTGAAGAGGCCGAACGGGTTGTCGTTGGTGCCGACGAGCGCCACCTGGCCGCTGACGTACTCCGTCAGCGCCTCGACGCCGTCGCCGACCTCCTCGAGCGCCCGGTTCGTGAGCGTGTTGCGGCTCATGCGGACGGCGGCCGAGCCGTGGAGCTCCCGGCGCATGGCCTGGAGCTGCCGGCTCGGGATGCCGGACACGCCGACGATCCCGACGGACTGGTAGGAGTCGATGAACTCGACGAGCTCGTCGACCTCCTCCCGCTTCCACTCGGGGATCGTCTCGGTCTTGCGGACCGAGCTCATACGGGCACCTCCTTCGCGGGACCCATCGTGGTCTTCACGTAGATCCCGTCGATGTTGAGCGGGCCCTTCTCGAGGTTCGCTTCGAGTCGCCGGATGATGACGTCGATGTTGTCCGAGATCGCGTCGGCGCCCATGTCCTCGGCGCCGACGCGGGTGTGGAACGTGCGCCGGTCGCGCGACCGGAGCTGCACCGTGTTCTTCATCCGGTTGACGGTCTCGACGACGTCGTCGTCCGGCTGTAGTGGGGTAGGCATCTTCCCGCGCGGACCGAGGACGGTACCGAGGTACCGACCGATGTCCTGCATCAGGTTGGCCTCGGCGACGAAGAAGTCGGTGTCGTCGGCGAGGTCCTTTGCGCGGTCGTCGTCGTCTCCGAGGTCTTCGAGGTCGTCGCTGTCGAGCACTTCGTCAGCGACCTCCTCTGCGCGGACGGCGGTTTCGCCCTCCGCGAAGACGACGATCTGTGTCTCCTGCCCTGTTCCAGCCGGCAGCACGACGGACTCGTCGATACGGTTCGACGGATCGTTGAGGTCGAGGTCTCGCAGGTTGATCGCGATGTCCACGGTCTCGCGGAAGTTCCGCTCGGGCGCATCGTCGAGTGCGAGGGTTACGGCCTCTTGTATTGTGTCTGCCATTTTCACCTCCGTAGTACGCAGGTCGCTCCTACGGGTCAGTGAAACAGGCGAAGCCTGTCTCATCGGAGAGTGGTTCATCGGAGGTTTAAAAGCGTCGAACCGCCGGTCGCCGTGTGAACCGGCGACAGGGCCGCTCCGGGTCGTTCGCGCGCTCGCGTTCGGACCCGGCGCCCGTCGTCGGCCGCCGCGGCCCGAATTCGACGGGCGTCGAAGGCCGAAACGTCGGATAGGGGAACCCTTTTGACGGCGGTCGCCGACCCACGAGGTAATGACGCAGGGTGGTCCGCCGTGACGATGGACGACCGTATCGAGGACCTCCGGGAGCGCCGCGAGCGGGCGGCGAAGGGCGGGGGCGAAGAACGGATCCAGTCGCAACACGACAAGGGGAAGATGACCGCCCGCGAGCGGATCGACTACTTCCTCGACGACGGCACCTTCCACGAGTTCGACCGGTTCCGCACCCACCGCAACCACACGTTCGGGATGGAGGAACAGCAGATCCCGGGCGACGGGGTGGTGACCGGCTACGGCGAGGTGAACGGCCGGAAGACGTTCGTGTTCGCGCACGACTTCACCGTCTTCGGCGGGTCGCTCGGCGAGGTGTTCGCCGAGAAGGTGTGTAAGGTGATGGACAAGGCGATGGACGTGGGCGCGCCGGTCGTCGGCCTCAACGACTCCGCGGGCGCCCGGATCCAGGAGGGGGTCGCCTCGCTCGGCGGCTTCGCGGAGATATTCCGGCGCAACACGGAGGCCTCGGGCGTGATACCCCAGATCTCGGCGATCATGGGGCCGTGCGCGGGCGGCGCGGTGTACTCCCCCGCCATCACGGACTTCACCTTCATGGTGAAGGACACCTCCCACATGTTCATCACCGGGCCGGACGTCATCGAGACGGTCACCGGCGAGGAGGTGAGCTTCGAGGAGCTCGGCGGCGCGGTCACCCACTCGTCGACCTCCGGCGTCGCGCACTTCGCCGAGGAGAGCGAGGAGGAGGCGCTCGACAACATCGCGCGGCTGCTCTCGTACCTCCCCGCGAACAACGTGGAGGACCCGCCGCGCGTCGAGCCGTGGGACGACCCCGAGCGCGCCGACGAGGAGCTCGCCGAGATCGTCCCCGACGCGCCCCGGAAGCCGTACGACATGAAGGACGTGATCGCGAGCGTCACCGACGAGGGCTCCTTCTTCGAGGTGCACGAGAACTTCGCGAAGAACATCGTCGTCGGCTTCGCCCGCCTCGACGGCCACTCCGTCGGCGTCGTCGCGAACAACCCCCGCGTGAACGCCGGCACGCTCGACATCGAGGCGAGTCAGAAGGGCGCGCGGTTCGTCCGCTTCTGCGACGCGTTCAACATCCCCATCGTCACCTTCGAGGACGTGCCCGGCTTCATGCCCGGCACCGACCAGGAGCACAACGGGATCATCCGCCACGGCGCGAAGCTGCTGTACGCCTTCTCGGAGGCGACTGTCCCCCTGCTCACCGTCATCACTCGGAAGGCGTACGGCGGCGCCTACTGCGTGATGTCGTCGAAGCACATCGGCGGCGACGTCAACTACGCGTGGCCCACCTCGGAGATCGCCGTGATGGGGCCGAAGGGCGCGGTCAACGTCCTCTACCGCGAGGAGCTGGCCGAGGCCGACGACCCCGACGCGCGCAGGCAGGAGCTCATCGACGAGTACCGCGAGGAGTTCGCGAACCCCTACACCGCCGCCGACCGCGGCTTCGTCGACGACGTGATCGAGCCGACCGAGACGCGCGCGCGCCTCGTCGAGGACCTGAAGATGCTGAAGGGGAAGAACTCGGACCAGCCCGCCAAGAAGCACGGCAACATCCCGATCTGATGGCGGCCGACGACGACCCGGGCGAGGCGGGGGCGACCGACCCGGCAGCCGCGCTCGCCGGGCTCTCCATCCCAGACGACGCCCGCGACGACGAGGCGGCCGCCATCGCGGCCGCGGTCGCCGCCCACCTTCGCGACGGTGAACTCGCCGCCGCGGCCGCCGTCGAGGAGACGGACGACGGCCGCGACGAGGACCGCTGGGCGTTCGCCGGTCGGATCGAGCGGCTCCACCGCCGCCGGGTGCGCGTCCCGGCCGACGCGCCCGCGGACCCGTGGACCGCGGCCGGGCGCAGCGACCGGTTCTGACGCGCCGACGCGCCGCTCCGCCTTTTCGCGTTCGTCCGCCCGACCCGTCGCTGGTCGAGTCCTCGACACGTCGAACGGCGCCGCCGGACGCGGCGGCGTCCGACCGCGTACATTCCCCCGACAGCGCGGCGTCGGTCCGTCGCGCCGTCGACCCGGCCCTGACTCAGGGCGCGTTCGCAGATACGTCCGCTGACATATATACCTGTGGTAGCGGCTCACGCGGTCGGCCGGCGTGCCCGCTCGTCGCCGGCGAGGACGCCGGGGGTCGCGCGGCCCGCGTCGGTCGCGTCCGTCCCCGCTACTCCGCCGTCTCGTCGCCGTCGTCGGGGTCGGTCGGCCCGCCTCGGCCGCCGAGGAGTCGGTTGAGGACAACCGGCACGACGGCCACGAAGACGAGGAGCGCGCCGATCCGGACCGGCAGCGAGGCGTCGGTGGCCACGGTGAGTCCGAGGTAGACGGCGGCGCCGACCAGCACCGAGGGCAGCACGTACGGGTTTCCCGCGTCGAGCATACCTCACCGTGGCGCCCGCGGTCCCCTTAACCGTCTCGGCACGGACCGACAGAGTTTGGTAGCAGTTGGTGGAAGAACCGACAGGAATGTTCGATAAGGTTCTCGTGGCGAACCGCGGCGAGATCGCGGTCCGGGTGATGCGCGCCTGTGCGGAGCTGGGCGTCGACACCGTCGCCGTCTACAGCGACGCCGACAAGCACGGCGGCCACGTCCGGTATGCGGACGAGGCGTACAACGTCGGACCCGCCCGCGCGGCCGACTCGTACCTCGACGGCGAGGCCGTCGTCGAGGCGGCGCGGTCGGCCGGCGCGGACGCGATCCACCCTGGGTACGGCTTCCTCGCGGAGAACGCCGACTTCGCGGCCCGCGTCGAGGCCGCCGACGGGATCACCTGGGTCGGGCCGTCGAGCGACGCGATGGAGCGGCTGGGCGAGAAGACGCACGCGCGGCGCGTGATGGACGACGCCGACGTGCCGATCGTCCCCGGGACGACCGAGCCCGTCACCGACGCCGAGGCCGTCACGGCGTTCGGCGACGAGCACGGCTACCCGGTCGCGATCAAGGCCGAGGGCGGCGGCGGCGGCCGCGGGATGAAGGTCGTCGAGGGCGCGGACGAGGCCGCGGAGGCGCTCGAGTCCGCCAAGCGCGAGGGCGAGGCGTACTTCTCGAACGACTCGGTGTACCTCGAACGCTACCTCCAGACCCCCCGCCACGTCGAGGTCCAGGTCGTCGCCGACGACCCGGACGGCTCGGTGAGCGAGAGCGACGTGGTCCACCTCGGCGAGCGCGACTGCTCGCTCCAGCGCCGCCACCAGAAGGTGATCGAGGAGGGGCCCTCCCCGGCGCTCTCCGACGAGCTGCGCGAGAAGATCGGCGAGGCCGCCCGCCGCGGCGTCGCCGCCGCCGACTACACCAACGCCGGGACGGTCGAGTTCCTCGTCGAGGAGGACCCCGACCGCGACCCGTCGGAGCCGCTCGGCCCCGACACGCCGTTCTACTTCCTCGAGGTCAACACCCGGATCCAGGTCGAACACACCGTCACCGAGGAGCTGACGGGGATCGACATCGTCAAGCAACAGCTCCGGGTCGCCAGCGGCGAGGGCCTCTCCGTCTCGCAGGACGACGTGGAGCTCGAAGGCCACGCAATCGAGTTCCGGATCAACGCGGAGAACGCCGCCAACGACTTCCAGCCCGCCAACGAGGGGTCGCTGGAGACGTACGACCCGCCGGGCGGGATCGGCGTCCGCGTCGACGACGCGCTCCGCCAGGGCGACGAGCTGGTCACCGACTACGACTCGATGATCGCGAAGCTGATCGTGTGGGCCGGCGACCGCGAGGAGTGTCTCGCGCGCTCGAAGCGCGCGCTCGCAGAGTACGACCTGGAGGGCGTCGTCACCATCGTCCCCTTCCACCGCCTGATGCTCGACGACGAGCGCTTCGTCGACGGGACGCACACGACGAAGTACCTCGACGAGGAGCTCGACCGCGACCTGGTCGCCGACGCCCAGGAGAAGTGGGGGACGGAGTCGGCCTCGGCGGGCGACGACGACGAGGAAGTCACCGAGCGCGAATTCACCGTCGAGGTGAACGGCAAGCGCTTCGAGGTGGAGCTAGAGGAGCGCGGCGCGCCCGCGATCCCCGTGCCCGAGAGCGGCGGCGGAGGCGGGCAGCAGCGCCCGCCGCAGGCGAAATCCGACGACGGCGGCGATGCCGGTGGCGTCGACGTCGCGGAGGGCGGCGAGGCCATCGAGGCGGAGATGCAGGGGACGATCCTCTCGGTCGATGTCGACGAGGGCGACGAGGTCGCCGCCGGCGACGTGGTCTGCGTCCTCGAGGCGATGAAGATGGAGAACGACGTGGTCGCCGAGCGCGGCGGCACCGTCGCGGGCGTCCACGTCGGCGAGGGCGACAGCGTCGACATGGGCGACGTGCTGATCGTGCTGGAGTGAGCGGGCTATCGACCGCGCAGCCCCAGTAGCTCCCGCGTCTGCTCGGGCGTCGCCACGGGGCGCCCGAGCTCCTCGGCGATCCGCGCCGCGCGCGCCACCAACTGCTCGTTCGTCGCCAGTTCGCCCTTCTCGTAGTACCGGTTGTCCTCCAGTCCCACGCGGACGTGCCCGCCGAGCAGCAGCGACTGGGTCGTCATCGGGAGCTGGTGCGGGCCGAAGCCGATCACGTTGAACTCGACGCCCTCCGGAAGCGCCTCGACCCGATTGACGAGGTTCCGCGGGTGCGGCGGCGACGTGGTCCCGCCGCCGAACAGGAAGTTGAGGTACGGCGGGTCGTCGAGGTCGTCGAGGATCGCCAGCGACTCGTTGAGGTGGCCGTCGTTGAACACCTCCAGTTCGGGCTTGATCCCCCGTTCCCTCATCTCCGCGTGGAGCGACGCCACCAGTTCCCGGGTGTTCTCCGAGGTGAGCCGCTCGTAGCGGTTGAGCGGTCCCATGTCGAGCGACGCCATCTCGGGGGCCGGATCGGTTCGCAGCGGCTCGTGGCGGAGGGCGTCCGGCGCCGCCGTCCCGCCGGTGGAGTGCTGGAGGACGGCGTCGTCGGTGGCCTCGCGGACCGCGTCCGCGACTTCCTGGAACCGCTCCGTCGAGAAGGCGCGCTCCCCGTTGTCGCGGCGCGCGTGGAGGTGGAGGACGCTCGCGCCCGCGTCCTCGCAGGCCGCCGCGGCCGCCGCTATCTCCTCGGGGGTCTCCGGGAGGTCCGGGTGCGCCTCCTTCCCGTGGACGCCGCCCGTGAGCGCCGCGGTGATGACCGCCGGCTTCCCGTCGAGGTAGTCGTCGTAGGTCATCGGTCGCCGTCGGTGTCCGCGCCGTCGGTCGTCTCCGCGTCCGGGTCGACGTAGAACTCGCAGTCCGTCGCGGGGTCGAGGTCGTACCGCGCGTTACAGACGTCCGCGCGCATCGGCTGGACGAACGACTCCGTCACGGTGCAGAACGCGCGGGCGGTCTCGAACGACTTCCCGTCGCCCTCCTCGCGGTATGTCAGGTGCTGGCACGTCTCGTCCATGGCGGACGGAGGCGGGGAGGCGGCTTGAAACCCCGCGTCGGGGCGACCGCTCCGACTCGTTGCGATCCGATCCGATTCGATCCGGTCCGATCTGACCGACGCTGTTTAACCGACCGCCCGAGAACGGGTGGCCATGGAGCCGGTCGACGACTGGCGGTCGGCGATCGACGAGGCCGGGGAGCTGACCGGCCCGATCGCGGCGGCGATCGTCGAGGCCCACGGCGACCGGGGACAGCGCGCCATCGAGGCGGTCGGCGAGGGGCGCGTGAAGCGCTACCGCGACTTCACCGTCGTCGTGGGCCACGAGGACGAGTACGTCGTCGAGGAGGGGGAGTGTAACTGCGCGGACGCGACGTACAACCTCGACGCCGACGACCCCGACCAGCGCTGCTGGCACGCCATCGCGGTCGACGTCGCGGACGCGCTCGACGCCGTCGACCACCACGACATGTGGTACTCCGAGGTCCGCGAGTTCCTGTGAGGCCGCCGGGATCCGCGTCCCGCCGCGCTCCGCGCTCTCTCCCCGTCTCGAAGCAGCCGCCGCTCGCCCGCGTGAATCGGCCGTTTTCGTAAATTTCGGTCTGAGAGTCGAAAACGTTTACAACGGCGGCCGGTCTCCCCTACGGTATGGCGGACTGTCCACTCGCCGACGACTGCCCCAGCTTCGACGAACGGATCCAGGGGATGGGGTGTCAACACTACGGCAACAAAGGCGGCGCGGAGTGGTGTAACCACTACGACATGCCGATCTACGAGCTGAAACAGCAGCCGGTCCAGCCCGGCGAGGCGGTCGTCGTCGAGGTCGACGACATCCACGAGAGCGGCGCCGGCGTCGGCCGCACCGACGACGGGTTCATCGTCCTCGTCGACGGCCTGCTCCCCCCGGCGCGCGCCGAGGTCAAGATCCACCGCGTGAAGTCGAGCCACGCGACGGCCCAGGAAGTGATCGAGCGCCTCCCGGACGACCCCGACGAGGAGTCCGACGGCGAGGCCGCGGACGGCGACGAGGGAGACGACGAGGACGCGGACGACGAGCGCAGTCGCCGCGACCGCCCGGACCGCGAACGGCTCGGCAGCCGCGAGAACTTCTGGGGCAAGTGACGGCGTCCCGGGGGAGCCCCGCCCCACGGACAGTCCGGACGCCGTCGATTTTCCGCGCGACACGCGCCCGTCTCCGCCCGCCCGCGAATCCGCCGTTTTTTGACGGCCCGCCCCGTCGGTGACCACATGGTGGCAGACGAGGGGCGGCCGGATCCGGCGGACGTCGACGCCGATTCGATCCTGGAGCGAGCCGGCTTCGACGCCGACGAGAGCGTGCTCACCCGTCGGCAGGCCGAAGTGCTGGCGCTCCGCGAGCGCGGGCTCAGACAGTCGGACATCGCGGACCGCCTCGGCACCTCGCGGGCGAACGTCTCCAGCGTCGAGGCGAGCGCCCGCGACAACGTCGAGCGCGCCCGCGAGACGGTCGCGTTCGCGGAGGCGCTGTCGGCGCCGGTCCGCGTCGAGATCGACGCCGGGACCGACCTCTACGACGCGCCCAAGCGCGTGTACGACGCCTGCGACGAGGCGGGCGTGAAAGTGAACCAGACCGCGCCCGAGCTGATGAAGGCGATCGGCGACCGCGCCGGCGACGCGGTCCGCGGCCGCGAGGTCCGCAACCGGCTCTTCGTGACGGTCGCCGCCGACGGACGGATCCGCGTCCGCCGGCCGTAGCCCTCGGTTTCGCCCGTCGGCCGCCCCGTTACTCCCCGTCGATCCGCTCCGCGACGCCGACGAGCGTCGCGCCCGCGGTGACGGTCGCCTCCCGAGCGACCGAGTACGCGATCCCGTCGCGGTCGGCGCGCGCGACCTGGAGCGTCTCGAACGCCGTCGGGTCGAACACCTCGCCGACCCGCTCGCCCGCCGCGACGCGGTCGCCGACGGCGAGGTCGGGCTCGGGGACGAACAGCCCGGAGTCGTCGGCGATCACGCGGCCGAGGTGGTTGCGCGCCACGACCCCGTCCCACGGGTCGGGCTCGCCGTCGAGCAGCCCCTCGCGTCGGAGGACGCCGAGGGTTCCCGCCACGCCGGTCTCGACGGCCGCGGGAACGATCTCCTTGCTGTGGGCGAGTTCGGGCGTGATCGTCGGAATGCCCTCGCGCGTGGCCGCGACGCGGAGCTTCCCGGCGAAGCCGCGCTCGTCCCACTCTGTGTCGGCGTCGTCTCCGGCCGCCTCCGCGAGCAGGAGGTCGGTGCCGAACGCCTCCGCGAGCCCGCGGCAGTCGTCGTCGCCGCGCATGTACACCGTGTGCGTCGCCATCGACGGCGACCCGGTGTGGAGGTCGACGATCGCGTCCGCCTCGCTCGCGAACGCCCAGAGCCGGGCCGCCATCCGCTCGTGGAGCGACCCCTCGGGGTCGCCGGGCCAACAGCGGTTCATGTTCGGCTGCCGCGAGTCGAGCGACTCCGGCGTCGTGTACGAGACGCGGTCGAAGGTGAGCGGGTCGGCGACGGGCACCGTCACGAGCGTCCCGTCGAGGTCGGCGGCGGTCGGTCCGTCGGCGCGCTCCGCGCCGCCGGTACCGGCCTCACCTTCGGCGCCGCCCGTGAGCCGGTCGTGGAGGCGCCGGAGGACCGCCGTCCCGTTCACCTCGCGGCCGTGCTGGGCCGCCTGCGCGTACACGACGGGGCCGTCGCCCGGCGCGTCGACTTCGGGCCCGTCGTCGCCGTCGACGAGCCGCCCCTCGCCGTACGCGTGGACGGTCGTCCGGATCGGTACGCCAGAGGGGAGCCGCGCGAGGGTGAGGGTACGACTGGTGTGCACGGTTCGGATCGGGGCGGCGCGGAGTTATACGTCCGGGGTGCGAGCGCGACGCGGTCGCCCCGGGCCGCCGGTCGCGACGGTCTCGACCGCGGACGCTAAGGCTGTGGCCCGCGCATCCCGTCCCATGCGGGTCACCCTCCTCGGGACGGGCGACACGACGGGGACGCCGACCGTCGGCTGCGACTGCGACACCTGCGAGGCGGCCCGCGAGCGCGGGGTGTCGCGGTCGCGCTTCTCCGTCCACGTCGCCAACGAGCGCACCGGCGAGTCGCTGCTCGTCGACTTCAGTCCCGACTTCAGACAGCAGTTCCTCGCGGCCGACGTCCCCCTCCCGGACGCCGGGCTCGTGACGCACATCCACTTCGACCACCTCGACGGGCTGGGGAACGTCTACCGGCTCGTCGACGGGCTCCCGGTCCACGCGCCCGCGGAGACCGACCCCGCGACCGACCGGAGCGTCGCCGAGACGATCCGCGACAAGTACGACTACCTCGAAGACCGGATCGGCGTCCACGCCCGCGACCCGTTCGAGCCGTTCGAGACCTGCGGCTTCGAGGTGCGGTTCGTCCCCGTCGACCACCCGCCGCTCGTCTGTTACGGGGTCGTGATCGAGGACCCCGAGACGGGCGCGACGCTCTCGCTCACCGGCGACACCAGCTACGACGTGCCGGAGCGGTCCCGCGACGCGCTCGCCGGCGCGGACCTCCTGCTCGCCGACGCCATCGTCCCCGCGTCGCTGTGCGAACACCACCCGATCGGCGGGCGCCACGAGGGGCCCGACGGCGTCCCGCGGACCTTCGGCACGAAGCACATGACCCGGGAGGGGGCGCTCGCGCTCGCCGACGAGCTCGACCCCGACCGCACCCGTCTGGTCCACCTCGCGCACTACTACCCCGCCGACGAGGCGTTCGCGGAGCCGCTGGCGGTCGACGGCGAGGTGTACGAGCTGTGAGTCACGGCGCGCCGCGGGCTGTACCCTTTTGTCTCGCTAGCGCCTAACGCGCGTAGATGGCCGCGACGGACCGCCTCCGGACCGCGCTCGACCGCGTAGAGCCGCCGCCGCGCGCGGTCGACTGGTCGCTGTTCGCGTTCGTCGTCGCCGAGGCGCTCACCGGGCTGGTCTCCTTTACCGTCGGCGTCCCCGAGGGGTGGCCGCTGTTCTGGCTCCACCGCGCGCTCGGGATCGGCATCGTCGCGCTGCTCGCGTGGAAGCTCGCGCGCGTCCGCCGCCGGCTCACCGACCCGAGCCTGTGGCGGCGGTCGACCGCGCTGTCCGTCCTGACGCTCGTCGCCGCCGTCGGCGCCGTCGGGACCGGGATCGCGTGGGTGTTCGGGCTCGACGTGCGGATCTCCTACTGGACGCTGCTCTCCGTTCACGTCGGGTTCGGCCTCGCGCTGGTCCCGCTCGTGGCCGCCCACGCGTCCACCCGGTTCCGGCTCCCGCGCCGCGTCGACTTCGAGCGCCGGCGCACCGCCGTCACCTACTTCGCGCTGCTGGCCGCGGGCGGCGCGACCTACCGGCTCCAGCAGGGGATCAACGACGCGCTCGACACCGCCGGCGCCGACCGCCGGTTCACCGGCTCGCAGCCGCGCGAGGGCGCGGGCAACGGCGCCTTCCCGATCACCTCGTGGGTCGCCGACGACCCGGACCCGATCGACCGCGACGACTACCGGCTCCGGGTGGACGGGCTCGTGAGCGACCCCGTCGAGCTGACCGCCGACGAGCTGGCGGCGGGCCACGAGACGGAGGCGCTGCTCGACTGTACGAGCGGCTGGTACACGGTCCAGGAGTGGGGCGGGATCCGCGTCGGCGACCTGCTCGACGCCGCCGGCGACCTCGACGACGGCGCGGCGTACGTCCGGTTCACGTCCGTGACGGGCTACCGCTGGAGCCTCCCGATCGAGGAGGCCGCGGACGCCCTGCTCGCGACGCACGTCGGCGGCGAGCGACTCTCGCACGGCCACGGCGCGCCGGCGCGGCTGGTCGCGCCCGACCGCCGCGGCTTCCAGTGGGTGAAGTGGGTGACGCGCGTGGAGGTCCGCGCGGAGTACGATCTCGGGCAGTGGGTGGTGACGCTGGTGAGCGGGTTCGACTGAGCCCCTTCAGACGAAATCGAAATCGAGTGCGTCACGAATCCCGTCGACGTTGAAGTCGGTGTCCGACACGGCGAGCCGTTCGTCTTGTGCGACGGCGGCCCCCGCGATGAAAGCGTCGCGGGCCGCGAGGGGATCTCCTCGATCACGGAGGGCATCCTGAAGCACCGCCGCTTCGCGAGCGACTGCCGCCGACGTATCGATCACATCTATCCAGTCCAGCGCGTCGTCGACCGCGCCGAGGTCCGTCGCTCCCGACTTGAACACCTCGCCTTGATACACTTCGAACAGCACGAGCGGCGGTGCGACCGCACGCTCGTCAGCGTGAGACTCGACATACTCGACGGCGGGGGATCGTCCCGCGAGGTAATCGATGAGGACGCTACTATCGTACAGGGTCACCGCGAGTCGACCCCGCGTTTCATCTCCCGGCGTTTCTCTCGGGCGCGCTCCGGCGCGTCGCTTCCCTCCCACAGGCCGGCCCCGGACCGGATATCCTCGCGGCGCTCGCGAAGCAACCGCGTCAGCAGGTCGTCGAAGGTCTCGTCGTCGCCTTTCAGTGAGGCGAGCGCGGCGTGTGTCTCCTCGTCGACGCGGATGCTCTTGCTCATGTCTACTCGTATACTACCTCGTATACAATATCCTTTCGCCGCTGTTGTCGTTCGTCCCCTCGATCAACGCTACTCGTACTCGCTGCCGACGACCTCGCGGATGCGCTCCGCGGTCACCTGCCCGACGCCGTCGACCTCCAAGAGGTCTTCCTCGCGCGCGGTCATCACGGCCTCGACGGTGCCGAAGTGCTCCAGGAGCGACCGGGCGGTGACGGGGCCGATGTCGGCGATGGAGGAGACGACGTACTCCTGCTGTTCCGCGCGGGTCTTCGTCGTCTTCTCGCCGTGGACGCTCACCTCGCGGTCGCGCGTCTCCTGCTCGCGCCTGGCGATGGTGGCGAGCAGCTCGGTGGTGTCCGCCTCGTCTTCGGTGCGGAGCACGCTCACGTCGAAGTCGACCGCGAGCGACGCGAGCGCGCCGCGGATCGCGTTGGGGTCGATGTCGCGCTGGCCGTAGAGGTTCGTCCCCTCGACGACCATCACGGGGCGGGCGTACGCCCGCGAGAGCTCGCCCACCTGCTCGAACATCGAGCGGTCGGCGTCGAGCATGGAGTCGACGAAGTCGGCCGCGGACTTGCGCTCGACGGCGACGCGGTCCGAGAGGACGTAGTCGCCGACCGCGAGCGTCTCCAGCCGGGTGACGAGCCCGTCGCGCGTCGAGAGGTCCTTCGCGATGGAGGAGTCGAGCTCGCGCTGGTCGACGACGACCTCGACGCCGTCCTCTACCCCGGCGGTCGCGACGACGCCGTCGTCGTCCGAACCGTCGTCCGCGGCCGCGTCGTCCTCGCTCTCCTCGCTCTCGCCCTCTCCGTCGTCTCCTTCTCCTCGCGCGTCGGCCGCGAAGTCGGTGAGGCCGGCGTCGCCGCCCTCGTCCGCGTCGGTCTCCCCCTCGCCGCTGGCGTCCTCGGTCGCCTCCGCGTCTCCGCCGGACTCGTTCGCGAACGCGTCGAGGCCGGCCTGTCCGTCGTCGCCGACGGAGTCCTCGATGTCGTCGGTCGCCGCTTTCAGCTCCGCGAGCTGGCTGGCCATCTCCTTCTCGCGGCGGCGCGAGATCCAGAAGAACGCCTCGTCGCGGGTGTCCTCGGCCATCAGGACGACGACCTTCCCCTCGGCCTGCCGGCCGGTCCGGCCCTTGCGCTGGATCGACCGGATCGCGGTCGGGACCGGCTCGTAGAAGCAGACGAGGTCGACCTCGGGCACGTCGAGCCCCTCCTCCGCGACGCTCGTGGAGACGAGCACCTCGAACTCGCCGGCCTTGAACTCGTCGAGCGTCTCCTGCTGCTCCTTCTGGGTCATCCCGTCGGAGCCGTCCTTGTCGCCCTGCCCGACGAACTTCCGCACGTCGAAGCTCGCGGAGAGGAAGTCCACGAGCGCCTCCGCGGTGTCGCGCGACTCGGTGAACAGGATGGCGCGCTCGCCGCCGTCGATCCCGAGCGTCTCGGCGAGCAGGATCCGGGCCTTCGAGAACTTCGGGTGGAGCCCGTCGAACGACTCCGCCTTCCGCATCGCCTCGCGCACTTTCGGGTCCGCGACCATCCGCTGGCTCGCCTTCGAGGCGCCCGAGGAGCGCGCGGCCTCGCGCTGGCGCTCGAAGTAGCGCCGGACGGACTCGACCGACTGCGTCTCGACCAGCTCGGTCGCGCGCCGGAGCTTCATCACCTCGGCGTGGGTGCTCATGCCCTTGTAGCCGTCCGACTGGTCGTTGTCCATCATCTGCTTCAGCTGCCCCCGCATCTTGTTGAGGTCCTTCTGCGAGAGGTCGGGGTTCGTCGTGTTCGTCACGCCCAGTTGCTTCAGCTTCTCCAACCGGTCCGTGATCACCTCGTTGAGCGCGTCGCGGATCGCGAGGACCTCGTCCGGGAGGGTGACCTGCTCCCACTGGACGTCGGTGTCGTGCGTGTACTCGTCGACGTCCGCGTCCTCCTCGGTCATCACCTCGACGTTGCCGAGCCCGAGGTTCTCACAGACCGTCTCGATCTCCTCGGTGTCGCCGCCCGGGGACGCGGACATGCCGGTGACGAGCGGGTCGGCCGCGTCGGCGTGGTAACGCTCCGCGATGTAGACGTACGCGTAGTCGCCGGTCGCGCGGTGGCACTCGTCGAAGGTGAGGTGCGTCACGTCCCGCAAGGAGATCCGGTTGCCGACGAGGTCGTTCTCGACGACCTGTGGGGTCGCGATCACGACCCGCGCGTCGTCCCACAGCGCGGCGCGGTCGGCGGGCTTCACGTCGCCGGTGAACACGACGATCTCGTCGTCCGGGATCCGCAGCGCCTCGCGGTAGAAGTCGGCGTGCTGCTGGACGAGCGGCTTGGTTGGCGCCAGGAAGAGCGCCTTCCCGCCCGCCTCGCGGAGGCGCTCGGCGGTGACGAGCAGGCTGACCGTCGTCTTGCCGAGGCCGGTCGGGAGACAGACCAGCGTGTGTTCGTCGGCGGCGGCGTCCGCCAGCTGGAGCTGGTAGCGGCGGCGCTGTAAGAACCCGTCGACGAGCAGATCCCTGTCGATCCCGGCGGCCTCGGTCGCCATCGGCGGTGCTTCGCCGCCGTCGGCCTAAAGCCTTCGCGAAGCGGGGTGAAAGTTATCCGTCGGCGGAGCGCTCCTCGCGGAGCTCTTCCGGAACGTCCTCGTCGACCAGCTGTGCCCACTCAGCGAGCCGGTCGCCGGATCGGGTTTGCGCACTCATCACGCGACGGATCTCCGTGATACGTCTTAACAGTTACCCCGATTCTGCATGATTTAGCACGGGTCCGGACGGATCCCGCCGGCCACCCGGTCGCGACGCGCGCCATTCCGGGCCGCGGAGTCCGTTCGCCGCTCGGGCCGACTCGCACGCCTTTTACCGCTCACGCGCCTCCGACCGCCATGAGCAACCTCGACGAGTTCCTCGCGGGCGAGCGGCTCGACGACGTGGTCTTCTACCTGAGCGACGAGTACCTCGACGACGACTCCCGGCTGCGCGAGGTCGGGACCGAGACCGACGGCGGCGTCCGGCTGATCCTCGACGGCGAGACCGGACGGTCGGCGTTCCAGGCCGGCACGGGCATGGGCGCGATGGAGTTCGCGAAGACGGCGATGGACGCCGACGGCGAGATCGCGCGCTCGCTCGACGACGGGGCGTGCCCGTTCGCGGACGACGCGGACGCCGACGACCACGAGATCCGGTTCGTCTTCGCGTTCGCGGAGGCGCAAAACGAGGAGGTCGGCGGCCTCTACGCCGAGGGCGACGTGGTCCACGCGTACGCCCACTGCACGTGCGGCGAGAGCTACTCGCACAAGTGGGTGATCGGCGACCGCGACGACTGAAACCGGAGCGAACGATCGCTGCGCGCGGCGGCGCGTTACTCCCCGTCGGGAGCGTCGTCTTCCGGAACGGCGCCCTCGACGAGCGACTGGTCGCCGTACTGCTCGCGCAGGTCCTTCTTCGAGAACTTCCCGGTGGCGGTCTTCGGTACCTCGTCGATGAACTCCACCGCGTCGGGCACCCACCACTTGGGGTAGTCGTCGCGGAGCCCGGACTCGATCCGCTCGACGAGGGCCTCGCGGTCGACGCCCTCGGCCACGACGACGAACGCCACGGGCCGCTCCTGCCAGCGCTCGTGGGGCACGCCGACGACGGCCGCCTCGCTGACGCCGTCGTACGCCATGATCGCGTTCTCCAACTCGACGCTCGATATCCACTCGCCGCCGGACTTGATCACGTCCTTCGTCCGGTCGACGAGCTGCATGTAGCCGTCCTCGTCGACGGTGACCACGTCGCCGGTCTTCAGCCAGCCGTCGACGAACTCCTCCTCGTTGGCCTCCGGGCGCTTGAAGTACTCCTTCGTGACCCACGGGCCGCGGATGCGGAGCTCGCCGAACTCCTCGCCGTCCCACGCGATCTCCTCGCCGTTCTCGTCGATGACCTCGAACTCTAAGCCGGGCACGACGAGCCCCTGCTTCGAGCGCTTGTTCACCTGCGTCTCGTAGTCGGCGTCGCGCAGGTCGTCGGTGAGGTGCGAGACGGTGCCGATCGGCGACAGCTCCGTCATGCCCCACGCGTGGAGCACCTCCACGCCGCGGTCGTCGTACCACTCGATGAGCGCCTGCGGCGCGGCCGCGCCGCCGACGATCACGGTGTCGAGCGTCGAGAGGTCCACCTCGTTGCCCCCCTCGATGTACTCGCGCAGGCCGAGCCACACGGTCGGCACGCCCGCGGAGATGGTGACGCCCTCCTCCTCGATCAGCGCCGCGAGGTCGGCCGGGTCCGGCGACGGCCCGGGGTAGACGTGCTTCGCGCCCGCGGCGGCCGCGGTGAACGGCATCCCCCACGCGTTGACGTGGAACATGGGGACGACCGGCATCACCACGTCCGAGTCCTCCATCGGGATCCCCTGCGGCGTCTGTGAGGCCATCGTGTGGCTCCACAGCATCGACTGGGTGTACTCGACGCCCTTCGGCTTCCCCGTCGTGCCGGAGGTGTAACAGAGGCCGGCGGGCTGGTCGCCGTCGAGATCGGGCCAGTCGTACTCCGTCGAGTGGTCCGCGATGAACTCCTCGTAGGCGGGCGCGTCGAGCGCGTCGATCCCCTCGGAGCCCATGGCGACGAAGTCGACGCCCTCGAACTCCTCGGCGCCCTCCGCGGCGCCCGCGATCTTCTCGGCCAGCGACGGGTCGACGAAGATTATCTCGTCGTCGGCGTCGTCGACGATGTACTGAATGTGCTCGTCGGGCAGCAGCGGGTTGATCGTGTGGAGCTGCGCGCCCGTGTTCGGCACGCCGAAGTACGTCTCGAAGTGCCGGGTGTGGTTCCAGCAGAACGTCGCGACGCGGTCGCCGCGCTCGATCCCGTGGTCGTCCAAGGCGTTCGCCAGCTGTGCGGTCCGGTCGGCGTACTCGGCGTAGGTGTGCCGCGTCCGCCCCTCGTGGGTGCGCGAGACGATTTCCGTGTCGGGGTACAGTCGTTCCGCGCGCCACATGAACGGTCGCAGGGTCTGAGCGTGTCCGCCTGGCATACCTCACACACCACGCGGTCGGGAACTATGAACGTTATCATGATTGATCGTGATTGTAGGACGTGGGCGACCCCGACGCCGATCGGTGCGACGTAGCTGCCGCCACGGAGAACACCGCCGAAGTTTCAGTTACACGACAATACGCAGCTGCCACCATGGAGGAACTCGCCGAAGCCCCAGTCGCGAGGCGGGCGCACGCTCGCCGCGCTCCTCGGTCGCTCACTCCGTTCGCTCCCTGCGGTGCTCGCGTCCCCTGCGCCCGCCTCGCGACTGCCCCTTCGAGTCCCGCCCCGCAGGCAACCGCGCCTCACGCCTCCCCAGCCTCGTCGCTCGCTTCGCTCGCGACTCCCTCGCGCGTGCGACTCGCGCCCTGTCGGGCGCTCGTCGGCACGCGCCACCGCACACGTTCCACGAAAAAAGAGACTATCCTCGGAACAGGCTCGCGTGGACTGGCGCGTGGTCGGAGTCGGGCCGCGGGTCGTCGCCGTCGTCGCCGCCGTCGTCGGAGACGGCGCGGCCGTCGACGCCGTCCGCGAGGAAGTCCCGGACCGGCGGACCGACGTGTTCGGGCTCGACGAGGAAGGCGTCGTGGCCATGGTCGGAGTCGACGACGTGGTGCGCGACCGGCACGCCCGTCTCGCGGAAGGCGTCGGCGAGGGAGGCGGACTGCTCGACGGTGAAGTGCCAGTCGGCGGTGAAGCTCATCAGCAGGGCCTCGCCCTCGAACGCGGCGAGCGCGTCGGCGTCGGTACCGTGGCCGGCGGCGAGGTCGTACTCGTCCATCGCGCGCGTGAGGTAGAGGTAGCTGTTCGCGTCGAAGCGGTCGCCGAACCCCTCCGCCTGGTAGTCGAGGTACGACTCCACCTCGCGGTACGGGAAGAAGCCGGCCGTCGGCTCCGGCGGCAGCCCGAGGTCGCCGTCCTCGCGCGTCAAGGAGTCGCGGCCCGCCGACCGGCGCCCGAACTTCCGCTCCATCGACGCCTTCGAGAGGTACATGACGTGCCCGATCTGTCGGGCGATGGCGAGCCCCTCGGTCGGGTCCGGCCGGTCGTCGCCGTAGTAGTCGCCGCCGTTCCAGTCGTCGTCGGCGCGGATCGCGCGGCGCGCGACCGCGTCGAGCGCGAGGCACTGCGCGTCGAGCCGCCCCGCGGTCGCGATGGCGACCACGCGGTCGACGTCGTCCGGGTACCGCTTCGCCCACTCTAAGGCGTTCATCCCGCCGACGCTGCCGCCGACGACCGCGCGCAGCCGCCCCACGCCGAGGCGGTCGAGGAGGCGGCGCTGCGCGCGCGCCCAGTCCTCGACCTGGACCGGCGGGAACGCGGTCCCCCAACGGTCGTGGTCGGGCTCCTCGCGGAGGTCGAGGTCCGCGGGCCGCTCGCTGGCGGGCCCCGTCGTCCCGTAACAGGAGCCGGGGACGTTCGCGCAGACGACGTAGTACTCCGTCGTGTCGATCGCCTTCCCCGGCCCGACGACGTCGTCCCACCACGCCCGGGCCTGCCCGGCCTGCCCGGCGCCGGTCGTCTCCGCGTCCCGCTCCGGCTCCGGCGAGCGCGCGACGTTCTGGCTCCCGGTGAGCGCGTGACAGATCAGCACGACGTTGTCGCCGTCGAACTCGCCGTGGGTCTCGTAGGCCACCTCGAGGTCGGGGACCGACTGGCCGCACTCGAAGGTGAACTCGCCGAGCTCGGCGACCCCGTGGTCCGTCGGGACGGCGCTCATCTCAGCTCCCCTCCTCGGCGCCGACCGCGTGCTCGCCCGCCGCGAGCCCCGCGTCGAGGTCGGCGATCACGTCCTCGGGGTCCTCGATACCGACCGAGAGCCGGAGCATCTCCGGGTAGACGCCCGCGTCCCGCTGTTGGTCTTCGTCCATCTGCGCGTGCGTCGTGGAGGCCGGGTGGATGACGAGCGTCTTCGCGTCGCCGATGTTCGCGAGGAAGCTCGTCAGCTCGACCGACTCGCAGAACGTCTTGGCGGCCTCGTAGCCGCCGTCGACGCCGAAGGTGACCATCCCGCCGAAGCCGTCGAGGTACTCGGCGGCGTTCCCGTGGCTCTCGTGGTCCTCGAAGCCGGGGTAGCTCACCCAGTCGACCCGGTCGTCGTCGCGGAGGTACTCGGCGACCTCCCGCGCGTTCTCGCAGTGTCGCTCCATCCGCAGCGGGAGCGTGTTGAGCCCCTGGATCGTCTGCCACGCGTCGAAGGGGGACTGCTGACCGCCGGTCGGGCGGACGCCGCGCTGGCGGACGACGTTGCCGAACGCGGCGTCGCCGAACTGCTCGACGAAGTCGATCGGGTACGCGGGCGACTGCCCGTCCAGTTCGTCGTAGTCGGCGTCGGGGTGGCCCCACGGGAACTGTCCGCCGTCGACGACGACGCCGCCGACCGTGGTGCCGTTGCCGGTGATCCACTTCGTCGTCGACTCCCAGACGATGTCCGCGCCGTGTTCGAACGGCCGGCAGCAGTACGGCGTCGCGAACGTGTTGTCGACGACGAGCGGCACCGCGTGCTCGTGGGCGATCTCGGCGAGCCGCTCGAAGTCGGGCGTGACGAGCGAGGGGTTCGCGATCGTCTCGACGTGGACGAACGCGGTGTCGTCGTCGACCGCGTCCGCGTACGCCTCGTAGTCGAGCGTGTCGACGAGCCGCGTCTCGATGCCGCGGCGGTCCGCGATGCTGGTGAGGTACGCCGCGGTCCCGCCGTACATTTCGGAGCTGGCCACGACGTTGTCGCCCGCGCTCGCGAGGACGGTCGTGATCGCGTCGAACGCGGCCATCCCCGAGCCCGTCGCGACCGCGTCCGACCCGCCGGAGAGGTCGGCGATCCGGTCTTCCAAGGCGTTCACCGTCGGATTCGAGAGCCGGGAGTAGATGTGACCTTCCGCCCGGAGCGCGTACATCTCCGCCGCCGTGTCCGCGTCGTCGAAGACGTACGACGTGGTCTGGTGGATCGGCGTGGCGCGGGCGCCGGTGGCCGGGTCGGGCTCGGCGCCGGCGTGGAGACTCCGGGTGGAAAACCCACGTGTCATGTTTGTTGCTCATACGTCTACGCACTTCTATAACCGTCAGTTACGGCAATTGATGCCCCTTCGCCGGTGACGCCGGGCGTCGCCGGGACCGGGGCCACGCCGCGCCGGGCTCGCGCAGGCCCCGCGTCGAGCCGCGCCGGGCCGCGCTGGCCCCGTCGAAGCGTGCGTTTATGGCCGGTCGGGCGCCAACCGGTGGTAATGGCAGTCGCCGCCCCAGTCCCCGACCTCGCCGACCGCGCGACCGACTGCGCCGACCGACTGCGCGAGGCCGGCCGGGTGCTGCTCGCGTCGCACATCGACGCCGACGGGATCACGAGCGCCGCGGTCGCCTCGACCGCGCTCGCTCGGGCCGGGATCGACCACGAGGTCGTCTTCGAGAAGCAGCTGGACGCCGACGCGATCGCCGGCATCGCCGCCCGCGAGTTCGATGTGGTGCTTTTCACCGACTTCGGCTCCGGCCAGCTCGACGTGATCGCCGACCACGAGGAGCGCGGCGACTTCGTCCCCGTCATCGCCGACCACCACCAGCCGGCCGACCGCGACACGCGCTACCACCTCAACCCCCTGTTGGAAGGGATCGACGGCGCGAGCGAGCTCTCCGGCGCCGGCGCGAGCTACGTCCTCGCCCGCGCGCTGGAGGGGCCGGACGGCGACAACCGCGACCTCGCCGCGCTCGCGGTCGTCGGCGCGGTCGGCGACATGCAGGACTCCGACGGCGGACTCGTCGGCGCCAACGAGTCGATCGTCGCCGACGGCGTCGACGCCGGCGTCCTGGAGGCCCAGACCGACCTCGACCTGTACGGCAGACAGACCCGCCCGCTCCCCAAGTTCCTAGAGTACGCCTCGGACGTGAAGATCCCGGGGGTCTCGAACGACGAGGCGGGCGCGATCGCCTTCCTCACCGACCTCGACGTCGACGTGAAACGCGACGGCGAGTGGCGGCGCTGGGTCGACCTCGACGGCGGGGAGCGCCGGACCCTCGCGTCGGCGCTGATGCGCCGCGCGGTCGCCTCGGGCGTCCCGTCCGACCGGATCGAGGCGCTCGTCGGCACCGCCTACACGCTGGTCGACGAGGAGCCCGGCACCGAGCTGCGCGACGTCAGCGAGTTCTCGACCCTGCTCAACGCCACCGCGCGCTACGAGCGCGGCGACGTGGGGCTCGCGGTGTGTCTCGGCGACCGCGGCGACGCGCTCGCGGAGGCGCGCCGCCTGCTGCGCACGCACCGACAGAACCTCTCCGAGGGGCTCCAGTGGGTCAAAAACGAGGGCGTCACCCACGAGGAGCACCTCCAGTGGTTCGACGCCGGCTCCCGCATCCGCGAGACCATCGTCGGCATCGTCGCCGGGATGGCGGTCGGCTCCCCCGCGGTCGACCGCTCGAAGCCGGTGATCGCCTTCGCCGAGGAGAGCGCCGAGGAGCTGAAGGTGTCCTCGCGCGGCTCGCACGCGCTCGTCAGACGCGGGCTCGACCTGTCCGCGGTGATGCGCGAGGCGAGCCAGGCCGTCGGCGGCGACGGCGGGGGCCACGACGTGGCCGCGGGCGCAACGATCCCGACCGACGAGCGCGACGCGTTCCTCGCCGAGGCGGACCGGATCGTCGGCGAGCAGCTCTCCTGAGCCTGTCCGGTCGCCGCGCCGCCCGCGGCGACCCGCTCGGCCGTCACTTCAGCGTGGCGTAGGTCAGGAGCGCGACGGCGAGCAGTTCGAGCACGCTCATCCCGAGCACGACCCGCCCCACCAGCGGGTCCATCGCGTACAGCGTCCGCATGCTGCTGAAGAAGAAGCCGATGGAGATCAGGTTCTCGGCGAGCAGGACGGCGCAAAAGCCCAACAGCCCGAGGAGGAGCGTCGACCCGAACTCCCGGTAGTTGCGGAGCCACACGGCGGCCAGCACCGCCAGCAGCGCGCTGTTGACGCCCGCGATCAGGACGGCGAGCCCGGTCGGCGTCACCGGGTTCATTCGGCGTCCACCTCCGCGGTGATCTCCTCGAACGCGTCCGCGTGACGCTCGAAGCGGTCGGTCAGGAAGTAGAGCTTGCCGTAGTCGTGGTCGCTCGGTTCGACGACGTCGTGGTCTCGGAGCATGTCGAGGTGGTGGGTGATGGTGTTGTAGTCGACGTCCAGTCGCTCCGCCAGCTCGTTCGCGTTCCGGGGGCGGTCGCGGAGTTCCCGGACGATCCGGACCCTGTTGGCGCCACCGCGGCTCGCGACGAACAGGTACCACAGGGCCTTCTCCATTTGGCGTACTGGTGTGGTGAGCAGGCGATGAAAGTCGTTTCGACCCGCGCGGTCGCTCCAGGGATCGGCTCGGCCCCGGGACGGTCCCGGGACGGCCGTGTCAGCCGACGGTCCGACGGACCCACCCGGAGGCGCCGCTCGGGACGGACCCGGACTCCTCCCGCGTCTGGAGGACCCCCTCGCCGTCGGTCGCGCGGACGACGACCTCGTGCTCCCCGTCCGCCTCGAAGACGTGTCGCCACTGGCGCCACACGTCGGCGTCCGGCAGCGGCTCGGAGAGCTCGGCGTCGGTCCACGTGTCGCCGCCGTCGGTCGAGACCTCGACGCGCTCGATACCGGCCGTTCCGGCGTAGGCGTGCCCGGCGAGCTCGATCCGGCCGTCGCCGAGCTCCGTGATCCCCTCGTCCCAGAGCTTGGCGACCGTCTTCACCTCGCCGGTCCCCTCCCAGCCGCGCTCCTCCCAGTAGCCGTCCTCCTCGACATTCAGGAGTTCGATCTCCGAGAGCCACTTCACGTTCGTCTCACCCCAGTGCCCCGGGATCAGCACTCGGACGGGGTGCCCGTGGCTGGTCGGCAGCTCCTTGCCGTTCATCCCCCACGCGAGGAACCCCTCCGCGAGGACGTCGACCGGGAACTGGACGTAGTACCCGTCCTCGCCGCGCAGCATGGCGCAGTTACACTCGCCCTGCGGGTCGACCGACTCCAGCAGCGGTCGGATCGGGGTCCCCGTCCAGACGGCGTTGTCCAGCTTGCGCCCGTTCAGGTCCTCGCCGACGCACCGCAGCGTTATCGCGCGGTGTTCGACCGGGCGGTCGGTCAGCTCGTCGAAGTCGACCGTCCGCTCGCTCCCGGTCTCGCCGGTGAACGTCAGCGACCACTCGTCGGCGGTGACCTCGGGGTCGAACTCCGCGATGTCGACGTTGTAGAACTCGCCGATCCGACTCACCATCCCGCCGAGGGCGTCGCTCTCGACCGCCAGCGACGCCGATTCGACCTCCTGAAGCCGCGCGGCCGCGCCCTCCGACCGCGGGGCGTCGGGGAGCGGCCCGTCGCCCGGCGCGAGCGACCGCCGCCCCACCGCGCTCGCGGCGGCGAACCCGAGGGCCCCCGTGACGGCTCCGAGCGTCCGGCGGCGCACCGCGTCGACGACCGCCGGCGCGTCCCGCGCGCCGGTGGCATCGCCGTCGGACGGCGTGGCGTCGCCCCCGGACGGCGCGGCCGACTCCGGCAGCCAGCCGACCCCGACGACCGCCGCCGCGGGGATCGCGGCGCCGAGCGCGCCGAGCGAGATGCCTGTCAGAGTGGCGGCGAGCAGCCAGGATCCGCCTCCCGCGACCGCGGCGCCGACCCCTCGGCTATCGGTGCGCGTGGCGAGTTTGAGGCCGGCGAACGCGACCGCGCCGAACAGGCCGACGACGGTCGCGACGGCCATGGCGATGTGGATCAGGTGCCCCGCGTCGCCGAAGGTCTCGATCGAGAAGGTCACGATCGGTCCCGGGGTCAGGTTGACGATGGTCTGGTCGACCGGCCTGACCACGAACGCGGGCGTCCACCCCGTGGCGAGGTACGAGCCCGCGACCGCGGCCGCGCCGGCCGCCGCCGCGAGCAGCGCGTCTCGCTGTTCGGTAACGTCGATCATACGCTACCTCGGGGTCGCGGTCACTTGAACCACGCCCTCAACGGCCGGTGTGCCCGCGGACACTGCCGGTGGCGCGCCGCGACCGGACGCCGCGGCCGGATCTCTCGCGTCTCGTTGCGTCATGTCTCCGACGAGGGCGACGGCGGGGATATAGATTTTTCAACGACCGGACAACATCCGTTCGGAGTCCGGCTCGGATTCGTTCAAACTTCGTTCGGTATCCCGCCGCTGTCGGCGGGTTCGGGAAGACGCTCTCGGTCGGAGGGCGATAGACGTGTTCTGTCGGAGCGCGATAACGTTCGGCTCGCGCGCGAGCGGCGAAGGAAACGCTGTCGCGTTCGGCGGCGCGTCGGGAGAATCGAGCGAGCGGTGAACCGCGGGTCGGTCCCGCCGCGAGAACGTCGGGCGGCGTCGCGTCAGGCCTCGCCGAGGTCGCGGAACATCGCGCGGTAGTCGTCGGTCGACAGCGACTCGCCGAGGTCGTCGATGTCGGCGTCCAACTCCTCCAGCCGGTCGACGAGTTCGGCGTACGCCTCGTTCCCCTCGCGCTGCGCGGCCGGCTTCTGCGAGCTCAACACGGCGCGCTTGCTGGCGAGCGCGGCGGCCTCCTGGACGAGGTCGTCGTACTCGCTGCGGGTCAGGAGGGTGTCGATGGCCGCGAGCAGCTTCGTGCGGCTCACCGGCTTGGTGAGGTACAGGTCGAACCCCATGTCGATGATGTCGAAGTCGGGCTCGACCGCGGTCACCATCGCCACGCGGCAGTCGTACTCCTCCTCGCGGATGTGTCCCAAGACGTCGTCGCCGCTCCCGTCAGGGAGGCGGCGGTCGAGGAGCACCACGTCGACGGCGGCGTCGACGCGGTCGACCGCCTCGGCGGCCGTCTCGGCGACGTCGACGTCGTACCGCTCCTCTAAGAAGCCGGCGTACAGCGCCGCGATGTCAGGCTCGTCCTCCACGACGAGTATCGACGGATCGGTCACCGTCGATCACCGCCGGGAGCGACCGGACACGCTTCACCGGGCATACACGAACGGGCGGCGTGTCGAGAGATAAAACTGTCGCCGTCCGTTCGCCCGATGTACCGAACCGTCTTTTATATACTCCGGCCGTGTAAGGGGAGACGAATGTCAGAACTCGTCTCCACCGGGGTCGAGGGGCTCGACTCCATTCTCACCGGCGGCATCACCCAGCGGTCCACGGTCCTCGTCTCGGGGAACCCGGGCACCGGCAAGAGCATCTTCGGTATCCAGTACCTCCACCACGGCGTCTCCGAACACGGCGAGCGCGGCGTCTACGTCTCCTTCGAGGAGGACGAGGCGGACATCCGCGGCGCCGCCGAGTCCGTCGGCTTCGAGGGGTTCGACGAGATGGTCGACGACGGCGACATCGTCATCCTCGACAAACGCGAGATGCTCCGGGAGACCGACTTCTCGACCGCGGTCGACCGGCTGCTCGACACCGTCGAGGACGGCGACTTCGACCGCCTCGTCCTCGACTCGCTGTCGATGTTCCAGCTGTTCTTCGACGCCGAACAGGAGAAGCGCACGTACCTGCTGAAGTTCTCGGACATCCTCAAGGCGAACGGGCTCACCTCGCTGCTCATCAACGAGCAGGGCGCCGTCTTCCCCGACACGGAGGTCGGCTTAGAGAACTTCCTCACGGACGGGAACATCTACTTCATCCAGACCCCGACCGACTCCGGCGTCAACCGCTACGTCTGGGTGGCGAAGATGCGGAAACAGGACATCGACACCGACATCTTCCCGATGGAGATCGGGCAGGGCGGCATCACCGTCCACGAGCGCGCGGGCGGCTTCTCGATGATGGGCGGCTCCGACGACCAGCCGTCGTTCTGACGGGTCGGGAACCGCCGGGGAACAGTGTTACTCCCGCGACGAGAGGTCGCGCCAGACGTTGTCGAGGCGGTTCTTCACCGCCGACCGCTCCTCGACCTCGACGGTGAGCCCGTCGCGGAAGTCGACCTCCACCCCGTCGACCTTCCGGCGGTACACCTTCACGCGCCGGTGTTCGTCCGACAGCGGCCGGTCGTGTAACTCGAGGAGGTCCGCCTCTTCTAACTCGTTGATCCGTCGGTAACACGTCGCGATCGGGACGTCCAGCTGGTCGCTGAGGTCCTGCGCCGACTTCGCGTCGCCGGTCGCCGTCAGGATGTCCGTGTTGTATTTGTTACCGAGTACGGTGATCAGATCGTCCCCCACCATTCACATTATCGAGATTGATTTCCGGGTGGTAAAAGGGTACCGGTGATCGTCAGACGCACGTCATATCTCTCGTCGTCCGTTTTCGCCGCGATATCGTCCGTTTCAGTCGCTCTCGACCCGTTCGTCTCTCACCCCTCACCGAGAGTGTTATCGCGGCTGATACCCGCCCCCGTGGGTTTATCACCGCCGTTCGAGCAGGAGGTGTATGGAGCTCATCGAGGGGTTGTACCTGGTGACGACCACCGTGCTGGCCGGCGCGAGCGCGACGCTCGTCGCCTTCGCGGTCGCGGCGTATCGGTCGTCGGGCCGCACGGCGATGGCGTACCTGGCGGTCGGCTTCGGTCTCGTCGTCGTCGCGGCGGTGGGGACGCCAGCGGCCGCCTTCCGGACGGAGTTCGGGAACGCCGAGGCGCTTTTGTTGATCAACACCGGACTGCTCGCGGCGTCGATGGCGCTCGTCGCCGGGAGCCTCGCGGTCTACGAGCCGGGGACCCAGGAGTTCGTGATCCCCGAGTCGGAACTGTCGCGCCTGCGCGATCGGTGAAACGAGCGAGTGTAAGCACAGCAAACGACCGCGTGTTCTGCGGCCGTCGCCGTCGCTCCTCGGTTCGATTCCCTCTCGCCGCCGTCGGCTGTCCCGTCTTTTCCGCCAAACTGTTTCGTCGCTGAGCGTCGGCGACGAGCGGTAAGACGTCAGATCCAATCCTGAGAATCACTTCGCGACTTCGTTAATTAGTTCTGTAACTAAAACAGCAAAATAAATACGAAAACCGCACGACGTGAGCCGTTTATCAAGACGAATAACCGGGTGAGTGATCTTAAGTAGGAATTCCCCATCGCTATCGATAACGCCCGCCGGGCAGGCCGGGGGCCGACGCAACACACAATGTTCGAAACCATACTGGACGAGGAAGAGCGCGGTCAGGTGGGGATCGGGACCCTCATCGTGTTCATCGCGATGGTGCTGGTGGCGGCGATCGCCGCCGGCGTTCTGATCAACACGGCCGGATTCCTCCAGACGCAGGCGGAAGCAACGGGCGAAGAGAGTACAGCGCAAGTGAGTGACCGGCTCCAGATTGTCAGCCAGTCTGGTGAATTTAATCAGACCAATAACCAAATGGCAAATCTGAGTTTTGTGGTCGCTCAGTCACCTGGATCCGATAACATCGATCTGAGTGAAACGTCGGTGGAGCTGATCGGAGCTGACGGGCAGGAATCGTTCCAGATCGGAGATGAAGGTAACGCAACTATCGACATCTTCACCAACGACGATCTAAGTGTTGTCCTGACAGACAATAGTGAACGGGCAGAGGTCAACATCGTACTCCATGATCCTGTTGACGGAAGTGACGAGCTTGACTACCTGCTTGAAGAAGGTGACAGACTCACAGTTACATTCACGACTCCAAGTGGAGCGTCGACCACTGCCGAGATCCGTGTGCCGAGTACCGTGGTTGAAGAATCGGTGAGGCTGTAACAATGTTCGAATCAATCACTAACACTGAGGAACGCGGTCAAGTGGGGATCGGGACCCTCATCGTGTTCATCGCGATGGTGCTGGTGGCGGCGATCGCTGCCGGCGTCCTGATCAACACGGCCGGATTCTTACAGTCACAGGCTGAAGCGACAGGGCAAGAGAGCACAGACCTCGTGTCCGAGCGTGTCCAAGTGACGAGTGAGGTCGGGATCGTCACGAGCGATGCGACTCAGGGTGAACTGTCAGAAATCCGTATCAGTGTCACAGGGTCTCCAGGTGCTGATGAGATCGACCTGAGTGAGACGACTATACAAGCTGTTGGTCCAAATGGACAGAACAACCTAGTGTTCGCCAACGCAAGCGTCGAAATTGGTAGTGCTGATGCTGCCGCTACGGCAATCCCAGCAGATAGCTTCGGCGTCCGCAACAGCACTGGTTCGTTCGTGGACGACGCAGTGATTAACGGTGATGAACAGTATACAATCGTACTGAACCCGCAGGTCGAGCCGTTTGGGACATCTACTGAGCCGTTCGGCGAAAGCGATGAGTCTTCAATCGACATCGTCTCGCCATCGTCGGCAACGACATCCGTCGAGTTGAGCGCGCCTGACCTCTTCAGCAACGACGGCGAAGCGGTCCGGCTCTAACGAGCTTCGAACCGACGTTCGACGACGTGCGGCGGCTCGGCCGCCCGCAACACCTATTTTTCGGCGCGCGCTACCACGACCCATGAGTGACGACGACGCGGTACCGGCCGATCCGGAGGAACTCGACTTCACCGACGACGAGAACGTCGTCGAGATCGGGGAGGGCCGCTACGTCGTCGGGACGAACGGCCGACCCAACGTCGGCCGGTCGCGGGGACAGCGCCGCGCGCCGCCGGAGGACGACTCCGGGTTCACCGCCGCCGACCCCGCGAGCCCGGACGAGCGGCGGCCCGCCGGCGACGACCCGCGGGCGAGCGCGGCCGGCCCCGGCGTCGGCGAACGCGGGCAATCCACCGGCGGACAGGCTGGCGGTGGACACCCCGGCGGCGGACAGCAATCGGGCGGGCAACCGACCGGCGGCGGCCAACCGCCGCCGAACGCGCAGGGGCAGCGCCGGGTCCAGACCGCGGCCGGGGCCGGCGCGGTCGACCGACAGTCGGTGAGCCGGTGGTTAGCGAACTCCTTCGACGGCGACGGATTCGACTACGGGATCGACGCGACGCTCCACGCGAAGGGCGACACCACCCGGCAGCGGATGGTGTCGAACGACGTGACGGCGACGTTCGACACGCTCATCTCGTGGTTCGCGTCGAACGCCGGCCCGAGCTCGCCGACGCCGGAGGCGATCGGGCTACTGCTCGCGGCCTCCGAGACGACCGTCGACATCCCGCCGGTGATGATAAAGCGGTTCGCGGCGAGCCAGGGCCTCACGGCGAGCGACAGCATCGGCGACCTGGTGCGCGCCGCCGAGGACGCGGGCGGATTCAGGATCGAGTAATTCGGATCGAGAAGTGACCCCGCTTCGAGGGGGCCGCCCCGCCTTCCACGTACCTCACAACAGCACGAACAGCGCGATCCCGATCAGCGCGAACACCGCGTAGACTCCCGCCATCACCTCGCGCTTCAGCGGGCTGCCGAGCGGCTCCGCGGTGAGCCGCCGGATCGGCGGCAGGATCGCGATCCCGCCGAGGATCAGCGGCCACGACTCCGCGGCCGGAACCCGCGTGAGCGCGACGACGATCGTCCCGTACCCGAGGACGTACGACCCGCGCCGCCACAGTTGCTCGCGGTCCGAGAGTTCTTCCATGGAGGGGAACGCGTCGCTCCCGCCCGAGCCGCCACCCTCCGATCCCCCGCCGCCGCTGCCGCCCGCGACCTGCTCCGCCTGCCGCTGGACGTACTCGTCGAGCTCCTCCGCCGCGTCCTCCGTCTGCGGGGCGCCGCACTGGGCGCAGTACCGCGCGTCGTCGTCGACCGGGGCGTCACAGCGGGGACACGATGGCATCTTGGCGTGGATCGGGCGCCGGCCCGGCTTAATTCTTCGGACCGAGGACTCCGGTCACGTCGGGCGATTTCCGCGTCCTCCACTCGATTCGCCCGATCTCGTTACACGCCCTGATAATCGGGTGGGTACGCTTTAGTCGGTGACCCGCGGAGTCGTCGGCAACCAGGCGCGGGCCGTCGGCCGGCCCGCACTCGTTGGCCACGCCCTCATGACACTGGAACGAGACGACGCGACCGACACGCGCTCGACGGACCCGACCGCGACCGACGGCGATCGGACGAGCGGCTCCGGAGCGCGACGGCGACTCCGTTCGCTCGGCACCGACCTGTCGGGGCTCCAGGTGAGCGCGATCGGTCTCGCCGTCCTCGTCGCGCTCGCCGGGCTCCTCGCCACCGCCCCGGTCGCGGCCGGCCTCGCGGTCGGCTCGTCCGCGTCGTCCGCCGCCGGACCGACGGCGCCCGTCGCGGTCGAGGCCCCGGGTCCGGTCGGCCCG
This sequence comes from Halorubrum sp. Atlit-8R, assembly GCF_003666025.1. Classification (NCBI taxonomy): domain Archaea; kingdom Methanobacteriati; phylum Methanobacteriota; class Halobacteria; order Halobacteriales; family Haloferacaceae; genus Halorubrum; species Halorubrum sp. Atlit-8R. The sequence continues at coordinate 157,049 of NZ_QPLV01000003.1, read as the reverse complement.
GCCGACCGGCCGGAGATCAGCGGCGGGTTCTCCCGGCCGACCTACACCGGCGTCGCGGGCGACCCGATCGAGATCAGCCACACCTTCGACAACCCCGACGGTCCGGCGTACCTGTTGATCGGGGGCAACCGACTCAGCAACACCGGGGAGCCCGTGGGCTTCGTCGACGTGATTAAGCTCACCGGACAGACGACCACGATCAACACGCGGACGATCGGCACCGACGCGACCAGCGCGAACAGCTGCGCGAACGCGACCTGCGACCTGGAGTTCCGCGACGAGAATGGGGACGTGGTCGCGGAGAGCCTCGACGACCTGAGCGCGTTCTCGGGCGCGACCGGCGCCGGCGGGCTCGCCCGGCCGCTCGTCCCGCAGCGCTACCGGCTCGCGATCACCAACGGGACGTTCGTCGTCGGTGACGACGGCGTGGTGACGCCGACCGCGGCCGCCGACCAGGCCGACCTCGTGCTGGAGAAGCCGTCGTTCCGAGACGACGTCGAGGTGTTCACCACCGCCGACCGCGACGCGCTCGGCGAGGACGCGGACGCGGAGTCGCTCGGCGTGCTCCGCGAGAACGGGGCCGAGCGGTCCGTAGTGACCAAGGGGTACCGGATCGTCCTTGGCTTCGAGTCGACCGGCATCTGGGGGGCGCTGTCGCACTTCGCCGCGGAGCGCGGCGCGGGCCCGATCGAGGCCGGCGAGGCGGTCGACCACCGCGTCTTGGCCGACCTGTTGGAGAAGGAGTCGGGCGTGTCGCTCCGGGTCAGACAGACGAACCCGGGGATGAACGAACGGCCCGCGAGGCTCGACCTCTCGCGCGCCGACCCGGAGGACGTCTCGCTCATCGTCGCGGACGCGACCGAACTGGAGTCGCCCGACGCGCCCGGTCGCTCCTACCTCGTGATCGACACGAGCGACGGCGACCACTTCACCGAGGACCCCGAGCCGGGCGACGAGTTCTCCGTCGCGTTCGCGCTGGAGGGCACCGAGGGCGAGCGGTACGCGTTCGCCGACGGACAGGAGCCGCCGGCCGCGTTCGCGTCCGCGTCGGGGCCCGACGACGCCCCCCAGTTCCCCTACTGGGAGGCGGCCGACAGCACGGTCCGCGCCGAGGCGTCGTTCACGGTCCGGGAGCGGTACCTCCGGTACGACCACGTCACCGACGACGGCGAGCTCCTCGTCGAGGCGGACGGGGGGCAGCTCACGGGAACGACGTCGCTGCTGCCGCGGCGGGAGATGACCGCCACGTTCGTGAACGACGCCGGCGAGGCGCCCTTCCGGGCCGAGTCGCCGCTGGAGATCGCGGACGGCAACTTCACCGTCGACGTCGACCTCGACGGGATCTCCCCCGGCACGCGGTTGAACTACGAGCTGTACGAGGGGTCCACGCTCCGCGACAGCCGGACGCTCATCGTCGTCGGCGACGCGGACAACCCGGACGAGCTGGTGATCGACGACGCCCCCGACAACGTCACCGTCACCGAGGGGGGGAACCTCTCCGCGCTCCGGGTCGTCGCGCGCAACGCGGGCGGGCTCACCGGCGAGGGCGAACTCGCGCTCACAGTCGACAACGGCAGCCTCGGCGGCTCGTGGGGCGTCCGGCTCGCGCCGGGCGAGTCCCGGACCTACGACTTCGCCTCCGTGCCCGCCGACCTCGACCCCGGCAGGTACCCGTTCACGCTCCGGCTCGACGGCGACACCCACGGCGGGACGCTGGTCGTCGAGCGGGACCCGGCGACGACGACGATCGACGACGAGGGCGACGGGAGCGCGGCTAACGGCACCGACGCCGACGACGGCGGCGCGCCCAACGGGACCGACGACGGGACGGGAGCGAGCGGGGACGACGCCGACTCGGAACCGAGTTCGACCGCCCCGAACGGGTCGGACTCGGACGGCGGCTCGAACGGCACCGAGACCGACGGCGACGCGCCCGCAGGGGACGCGCCCGCAGGGGACGCGCCCGACTCCGTCGGCATGCTCCCGCTACCCTTCGGCACCCGCAAGGCGCTCGGCGGCACGGTCCTCGTCGGCGCGGTCCACCTCCTCGGCCACTGGGTCTGAGACGCTCTGTCGGGTCACCGGCCCGCAGCACTTTTCGACTCTTGGTCCGCACGCGCTCGCCGGCGGGACCGTTCTGTCCGTTCTCATCGCTGAGAACCGCGGGGGAGCGATTAAGTGTTCGCTTTCCCCCCCTTTAGACAACAATGGCTACGCGGGTACTCATCGCCGACGACTCGGAGTTCATGCGGAACCTCCTCCGGGAGATCCTCGAAGGCGAGTTCGAGATCGTCGGGGAGGCGGAGAACGGCGTGGAGGCGGTGAACATGTACGAGGAGCACGGGCCGGACCTCGTGATGATGGACATCGTGATGCCGATCCGCGACGGGATCGAGGCGACGACGGAAATCCTCGAGGAGAACCCCGACGCGACGGTGATCATGTGTACCAGCGTCGGGCAGGAGGAGAAGATGAAGGCGGCCATCAAGGCGGGCGCGGAGGGGTACATCACGAAGCCGTTCCAGAAGCCGAACGTGCTCGACGCAATCGGCTCGGCGGTATAATGCGCGTCGACGTCCGCGCGCTCGGCGCCTGTAACCGCCTCGCGGAGCAGGGCGCGAAACAGGCCGCCGGCGCGCTCTCGGACCTGACCGGGACCGACCTCGCGGTGGAGGTGACTGGCGCGAGCGTCGCCAGCGGCGAGGACCTCGCGGAGTCGTTCGCGGGCCGCGAGTCGATCGGCGTGAGCGTCGGGCTCCGCGGCGGGCTGGACGGCGAGGCGGTCCTCGCGTTCGACGCCGTCAACGCCGACGCCCTGCTCTCGCTGCTCCCGGGCGGGGCGTCGATGGAGCGGAGCGCGGTGACGGAGGTCGGCAACATCGCGCTCGGCGGCTTCCTCGACGGCTGGGCGAACTACCTCGGGAAGGCGATCGACATGACGCCCCCGCGGTACTTCGAGGCCGACGGCGCGGCGGTGCTGCCGGACGGCGCGCTCGCGGGCGACGGCGTCTTCCTCTTCGAGAGCCGGCTGGACGCGACGACGACGGACCTCGACTTCTCGATCTACATGCTGCCCGACTCGGGGCCGTTCCGCGACCTCATCGTCGGGAAAACGGCGCCCGCGGCGGCCGCCGGCGGCGAGGCGAACGGCGGGACGGAGAGCACGGCGGTCCCGTACGAGTCGCTGTCGACGTTCTCCTCGCTGGCGAAGAAGGGGTCGGCAAACGCGGCCGACAACATCGCGATGATGACCGGGTTAGAGACGAGCGTCGACGTGAGCCGGCTCCGGTTCGTCCCGCTCGCCGACGTGCCCGCGGAGGTCGGCACCGAGCCGCACGCGGGCACGGTGTTCGAGCTGAAGGGCGAGCCGAGCGGCTACCTCGCCATCCTCTTCGAGGAGTCCTCGGCGGCGGCGGTCGCGGACGCGATGCTGCCGATGGAGCCCGACGAGCCCCTCGGCGACATGGCCGAGAACGCGCTCTGCGAGCTCGGTAACGTGATGACGAGCGGGTTCATCGACGGCTGGGCGAACGTGCTCGGCACGACGATCACCCACTCGCCGCCGGAGTTCGTCCACGACATCGGCGCGTCGACGATCAGCCCGCTCGTCGCGAAGCTGAGCGAGCGGCAGGACTACGGGTTCGTGATCGACACCGCGATCCAGACCGAGGGGATCCAGGCGCGCTGCGACGTGTACGCGCTCCCCGACGAGCGCGAACTGGCCCGGGCGCTCGACCGGCTCTCGGACCCGTGACCCGCTCGCTCTCCGACGATCGGCCGGACGCCCCGGCGGAGCGAACGGAGAGCGGCGGGACCCCGGTCGCCGACGCGGAGCCCGCCGCCGTCACGGGCGGCGCGGCGAGCGACGACCCGGGCCGGATCAAGGTCGGCGTGGGCGAGTTGGCGGTCACGGACGGCGACGCCGTCCTGACGACCAGCGGCCTCGGCTCCTGCGTCGCGGTCGCGCTTGTCGACGAGCGAGCCGGCGTCCGCGGGCTCCTCCACGCCATGCTGCCCGCGGGCGAGGGGCGGTCCACCGCGGCCTCGCGGCCGGCGAAGTACGTCGACACCGGGATCGACTCGCTGATCGGGGCGCTCGACGACGCCGGCGCCGACCCGCGCCGCCTGAAGGCGCGCGTCGCCGGCGGCGCCGAGATGCTCGACCTCACTGACGCGGTCGGCCCCCGGAACGTCGAGCGGGTCGGCGAGGTGCTCGACGCCGCGAACGTCCCGGTCGTCGCCAGCGACGTCGGCGACGCGGTGGGGCGGACGGTCCGGTTCGGTCCGGACGGGCGGCTCGTCATCCGGGCCGCCGACGGCTTCGAGCGAGCCATCTGACCGCCCCTCTGAGACGTCTCGTTCCCCTCTCCGGACCGGCTCGCCTTCGACCGGTTCCGATTTCTCGGCGCTCACCCCGATCAGCGGTCGCCGCCCGCCGTGCGACGTGTCTTCTCACTGTTGATATTTTGAGGGGTGAATTGAAGTGGGTTCTGCGGGTCGTACACGGTAATGGGCCTCGAACTACCGGTGTGGGGAGCTCCAACGGCCGCCTGGGCAGTCGCCACGCTGGGGCTCGTCGGTGCGAGCGTCCTCGACAGGTTCCTCGACGACGACGGGTCCGACGACGACGGTTCCGGTGGTATGGACGGCGACGACGACCCCTTCGGCGGCGACATGGGCGGCGGCATGGGCGGCGGAGGGATGGGCGGCGGCATGGGCGACGGCGGTGGCGGCGGCGACGGCTTCGACGACTTCGACGGGATGGACGAGTGGGACGACGAGTTCGACGACGGCGGCGGCGGTGGCGGCGGCGGCGCGGCCACCGACGAGCTGGAGAACCGGCTCGACGAGCTCGAAAACGAGGTCGCGTCGCTCTCCTCAACCGTCTCGACGGTCCGCTCGGAGAACGAGGAGATCTCGAACGCCGTCGACGACATCGAGGAGGACGTCCGCAACCTGCTCGACATCTACGAGATGGTCACCCGCGGCATCAACCCGTTCGTCGACGACTCCGGCGGCTTCGACAGCGTCGCCGGCGGCGGCGAGGGCTCGTTCGGCATCTTCGACGACGAGGACGCCGGCGAGGAGGAGGACCTCGACGAGGACGTCGCGAACGCCGACGCGGACGGGTTCTTCGACGACGACCTCCTCGACGAGGAGGAGGCCGACGGGTTCGACGACGAACTGGACGACGACGGCGACGACGAGTTCGACGACCTCGACGGCGACGACGGCTTCGACGACCTCGACGAGGAGTTCGACGAACTGGACGACGACAGCACGGACGACGCCGCGTCCGAGACCGAAACGGCGGACGACGGAGACGACATGAACGAAGACGGAAAGAGTTTCAGCGAACTGAAAGAAGAGTACGACTCCGGGGAGGCCGACTGGGCCGAAGAGGGCGACGACGGCGCGGACGACGACCCGTTCGACGACGGGGACGACTCGTTCGCCGACCCCGGCGACGAAACCGACTCGTTCGACGACGCCGACGACGGCTTCGACGACGACCTCGGCGGCGGCGTCGAGGACGACGGCGTCGACTTCGACGAACCGGCCGACCCCGACCCCGAACCGGCGGGCGCGGCCGATCCGGATCCCGACCCGGAGCCGGCGCCCGACCGCCAGCCCGGCGGCGATCCGGCCGAGGCGACCGGCGGCTTCGAGTACGTCGGCGAGGACGACCTCTCGGGGAGCGGCGGCCGCGGCAAGCCGTACCTCACGGAGCTCCCCGGCGACTACGTCGGCGACCTCCTCGTGATGGAGTGGCTGGAGTTCCTCGTCTCCGAGAGCGACGTCACCGACGCGGTGCGCGCCATCAACTACTACGAGCGGATCGAGTGGATCGGCCCGGACGCCGCGGCGCGGCTCCGCGACTTCCTCTCCGGGTTCGGCACCATCGACCGCAACCTCGTCGACCGGCCGGGCACGGACCGGCTCGTCCGCGAGCACCACACCCGCAGCCTCCGGTACGTTACCCAGCTCAACGGCACGAGCAGCCACACGGTCCTGCTGGACCGCTGGGACGACCTCGCCGGCGGCTCGATGGTCGGCGGCGGCCCCGTCAACGCGCCCCGCGGCGGGCGTCGCGGCGGGCGTGCGAGTTCGGGCCGCGGCGGACGCGGCGGCCGCGACGCGCGGAGCGACCGCCCCGCGCCCGAGCGGAACGGCCACGACGGCGGCCGCCGGGACGCGCCCGACGACCGCGAGCGGCGGACGAACGGCGCCGACCGCGACGACGCGGCGCCCGAAGCGGACGCCGACCGGCGCGACGGCCGCCGCGACGACCGGCGCGAGCGGAACGGTTCCACCCGCCCGATGAACGATCCGAATCCCCGTTCCGACCGCGCCGATCCGGCCGACGGAGGGTGGGGAGATGGGCGTTAGCGTCTCCGCGTCCACGGCCATCATCGTCGCGGGGCTGTTCTTCGCGTTCACGACGTTTTACCCCGTGGCGGCCAACGGGCTCGACCGCGTCTCCGACGCCCAGCACGGCGTCAACGAGCGCGCGCTCGAACGACAGAACACCGAGTTCGCGGTGACGAACGCGACCTTTGACACGACGAGCGACACCCTCACCGTCAACGCCACCAACGAGGGGGCGGTCGGCCTCGTCGCCGGCGACGCGACGCTCGTGGTCGGCAACGAGTACGTCGACGTGGGCGGGCCGAACGCCACCACGACGGTCGACGGCGACGGCGACACCGCGCTCTGGCTCGGCGACGAGACGCTCACCGTGCGGGTCGCGCAGGGCGACACGGCCACGACGATCGGGGAGGGCACGCGCGTCGTCCTCGTCGTCGAGTCCGGCGTCCGCGACGCCGCGACCGTGACGGAGGTGAGCGGGTAGATGGCCAGCGTCCCCGTCTCGCACCTCATCCTGTTCATCGCCAGCCTGGTGATCGCCGCCGGCGTCGTCGGCACGATCACCACCGGCGTCGACCGGGTGAGCGCGGCCGTCGACGACGCCGGCCTCGACGCGACCGAGCAGCTCCGGACCGACGTGACGATCATCTCGGACCCCAGCGCGGGGGTGTACAACGCGAGCGGCGACCAGAACGTCACGCTGTTGATAAAGAACACCGGCACGTACCGGTTGGCGCCCGACGGCTCCGACCTCGACATTGTCTTCGACGGCGCGTACGTCCGGCCGGACGCGACCTCCGGCGAGCTCGTCTCCGCGGACGGCGCGAACGCGTGGAGCCGCGGCGACGTGCTCCGGCTCACGATCGACACCAACCAGATCGACGGCTCCGACGGGCTCGCCGACGGCGACCACCGGGTGTTCCTCTCGGTGAACGGCGACGAGGAGCTGTTCCAGTTCCGCGTGGAGGGGGGTAACTGATGCCCCACGACAACCTGCTCTCCCTGGGGCTCGGCGACCGCGACCGGCTCAACAAGGAGCTCGGCGGCGGCATCCCCCGCGGGAGCATCGTCCTCATGGAGGGCGACTACGGGGCCGGGAAAAGCGCCATCTCCCAGCGGTTCGCCTACGGCCTCGTCCAGGAGGGGGCGTCCGTCACGATGATGTCGACGGAGCTCACCGTCCGCGGGTTCATCGACCAGATGCACTCGCTGGAGTACGACATGGTGAAGCCGCTGCTCCAGGAGGAGCTGCTCTTCCTCCACGCCGACTTCGACTCCGGCGGCGCGTTCTCCGACGGCGACGGCGAGCGCAAGGAGCTGCTCAAGCGCCTGATGAACGCCGAGGCGATGTGGAACTCCGACGTCGTCTTCCTCGACACGTTCGACGCCATCTTCCGGAACGACCCCACCTTCGAGGCGCTGGTCCGGAAGAACGAGGAGCGGCAGGCCGCCCTGGAGATCATCTCCTTCTTCCGCGAGATCATCTCGCAGGGGAAGGTCGTCGTGCTCACCGTCGACCCCTCGGCGGTCGACGACGACGCGATCGGGCCGTTCCGGTCCATCGCCGACGTGTTCCTCGAACTGGAGATGATCGAGGTCGGCAACGACATCCGCCGACAGATCAACGTCAAGCGGTTCGCGGGCATGGGCGAACAGGTCGGCGACACGATCGGGTTCTCGGTGCGTTCCGGAACCGGAATCGTCATTGAGAGCCGCAGCGTCGCCTAACACCATGACCCGTCGACGCACAGCCGGTCCGCGCGCGCGGACCGCGACCACCGCGACCCGGCACAGGACATGACCGAACACGGCACCGCGCAACCGTCCGAAGAGCTCCGAAAGGCGGCCATGCGCCGCCCCCACCTCCGGGAACACCTCCGCGAGTTCAAACAGATCACCGGGGAGTTCCCGCAGTTCATCGAGGAGCCGAAAGACGAGTACGAGTCCCCCCGGCCGAACGTCATCTACCCGGTCGGCGGCCCCATCTACAGCCACATCTACGGCGACCTCGGGCAGGACACGAAGTACTACGCCATCGAGCCCGAGGTGTCGGGCCCGCAAGCGGAGATCCTCAACGAGGTGAAAAACCGGCTGCTGACCGTGAGCGGCCAGCACAGCGCGCCGGAGAACGAGGCCGAGTACGACGACCTCATCGAGGAGCTGTTAGAGGAGGTCACCCACGTCGACGACTCCGCGTCGGGGTGGCGCAAGGGCCTCTCGAAGCTCAAGAACTTCGGGAAGCTGTCCGTCACCGAGGAGACCTACGAGAACATCCGGTACCGGCTCAACCGCGACATCGTCGGGCTCGGGCCGCTGGAACCGGTGATGCGCGACCCGGCCAACGAGGACATTCACGTCATCGGCCCCAAGGAGTGCCACGTCGACCACGGCACCTTCGGCATGCTGGAGACGACCGTCGACTTCGGGACGCCCCAGGAGTTCGACAACTGGCTGCGCAACATGGGCGAGCGGATCGGCGACCCGCTCTCCGACTCCGACCCCATCGTCGACTCCACGCTGCCGGACGGGTCGCGTATCAACATCATCTACTCCGACGACGTGTCGCTGAAGGGCTCCTCGCTCACCATCCGCCAGGGCGAGGAGGTGCCGCTGTCGATCAACCAGATCACCAACTGGGGGACGCTCTCGCCGGAGCTGGCGGCGTACCTCTGGCTCTGCTTAGAGAACGAGCAGACGGTCTTCGTTGTCGGGGAGACGGCGTCAGGGAAGACGACGACGCTGAACGCCATCCTCTCGTACATCCCCGACGACTCGAAGATATACACCGCGGAGGACACCGCGGAGGTCATCCCGCCGCACAACACCTGGCAGCAGCTGCTGACCCGGGAGGGCGGCGGCGAGGGCTCCTCCGACGTGGACATGTTCGACCTGGTCGCCGCCGCGCTGCGGTCGCGCCCCGACTACATCATCGTGGGCGAGGTCCGCGGCGCCGAGGGGCGCATGGCGTTCCAGGCGGCCCAGACCGGCCACCCGGTCATGCTGACGTTCCACGCGTCCGACATCGTCTCGATGATCCAGCGGTTCACCTCCGAGCCGATCAACGTCCCGGAGACGTTCATGGACAACGCCGACGTGGCGCTGTTCCAGAACCGCGTGAAGCAGGGCGACCAGGTCCTGCGCCGCGTGACGAGCGTCCAGGAGATCGAGGGGTACTCCAAGGAGATGGAGGGGGTCGTCACCCGCGAGGTGTTCAGCTGGGACCCCGTCGAAGACGAGATCGTCTTCCAGGGGATGAACAACTCCTACGTGCTCGAAGAGCAGATCGCGACTCTGCTCGGTTACGCCGACACCCGCGACATCTACGACGACCTCGACTTCCGCGCGGAGCTGATCGAGCGAATGATCCAGGAGGGGATCTTGGGCTACCACGAGGTCAACGACGCGATCAACTCGTTCCAGCGCGACGGCGTCGAGGGGCTCCCCTTCGACATGCACCGCAACACGAGGTAGCGACGATGGAGGCGATCTAACCGATGGCGGTGAAGCAGTTCGGCGACGGGCTCGCGACGGCCGCGCAGCTCACCTCCGAGGTGATGGAGTCGTACGAGCAGCTCGACATCTCCAAGGGGAAGTACGTCGGCCTCGTGTTGCTGCCGGCCCTGTTCGTGTTCCTCGGCAGCGTCGTCGGTCTGGTCGCGCTCCCGCTCCCCTTCGCCGCCCGGGTGCCGATCCCGATGTTCGGCGGGCTCGTCCTGTTCGCGGCCGTCATCTACCCGAAGATCTACCTCTCCAGCCTGGAGACGAAGATCGACAACCAGCTGCACCTCGTGATGACGCACATGACGGTGCTGTCGACGACGAACATCGACCGGATGGAGGTGTTCCGGACGCTGGCCCAGGAGGAGGAGTACGGCGTCGCCGCCGAGGAGATCGGCCGCGTCGTCCACCTCGTCGACACGTGGAACCAGAGCCTCGACGACGCGTGTCGCCGCCGCGCGCAGGAGGTCCCCTCCGACGCGATGGCCGACTTCTTCGACCGCCTCGGCTACACGATGGGCGCGGGCCAGTCGTTAGAGGAGTTCCTCGTCTCCGAGCAGGACGTCATGCTCGCGCAGTACGAGACCCGCTACGAGTCCGCGCTCTCGAACCTGGAGGTGATGAAGGACCTGTACATGTCGATGATCCTCTCGATGACGTTCGCCTTGGTGTTCGCCGTCGTCCTGCCGATCCTCACCGGCAACAACCCGACCGCGACGGTGGCGGCCGTCATCGTCCTCTTCGTCTTCGTCCAGCTCGGCTTCTACGCGATGATCCGCGCGACGTCGCCGTACGACCCGATCTGGTACCACCCGGACGAGCGGGCGCCCGGCGACCTGAAGCTGTGGGCCTCGCTGATCGGCGGCGGCGGGCTCTCGCTGCTGCTCATCGGGATCACGGCCGCCGGGATGTTCGGGTTCGGTCCCGGGCTCCCCGGCCTCCTCTTCTTCCTCGACGACGTCCGGCTGCCTCTGTACCTCGCGGTCCCCATCTCGCCGCTGATCATCACCGGGGTCGTCCTCCGGCAGGAGGAACAGGCGATCACCGCCCGCGACGGGGAGTTCCCCTCGTTCGTGCGCGCGCTGGGCGCGACCGAGAGCGCGAAGCAGTCCACGACCACCGACGTGCTGACGACGCTGCGCGACAAGAACTTCGGCGAGCTCTCCGAGGCCATCGAGCGGCTCTACCGCCGGCTCAACATGCGGATCAGCACCGAGGGCGCCTGGCGGGCGTTCACGCGCGACACGCGCTCGTACCTCATCCAGAAGTTCTCCGAGATGTACCTCGTCGGCCGGCGGATGGGCGGGGACCCGAAGCTGCTCGGCGAGCTGATCTCGAAGAACATGAACGCCGTCAACCAGCTGCGCGAGCAGCGCCGGCAGGCGGCGATGACGTTCATCGGGCTGCTGTACGGGATCACCGCGGCCGCGACGTTCGCCTTCTTCATCGGGCTGGAGATCGTCGCCATCCTGGCCGACCTCACCGCCGACTTCGGGCTCGACCAGATGGACATCGGCCAGATCGTCTACCCCGGCGCCTACGACATCCCGCTCATCGAGTACCTCCTCCTGACGGTCGTGCTGTTCAACGCCGCGCTCTCCTCGCAGATGATCCGCCGGATCGACGGCGGCAACCCCGCGAACGGCTACATCCACTTCGTTCTCCTCACGTGGCTCGGCGCGGGCACCGCCATCGCGACGCGGACGCTCGTCAACGCGATCCTGTCGATCTGACCGCGGACGGGCTCTCCCTCGGGCCCGATCACTCCTCGAACAGCGTCGGCTCGGCGACCGCCGCGTCGGCCGCGTCGCGCCACGAACGCGACGGCGTCCACCCGAACAGCCGCGCCGCCTTCCCGATCGCGTAGGCGCCGCGGTCGTCGCCCTCGGCGAGCGCGTCCGCGTCGACCGCGCAGTCGTCCGGCACCCCGCCGTAGGACTCGCGCAACAGGTCGAGGAGGGGACGGCCGAGCGCGTTGTCGGCCGCCACGCAGTTGACCGCCTCGTGGGTCCCGGGGTCGACCGCCGGGTCGTCGCCGAGGAGGTCCGCGAGCGCGGCCGCGACGAGGTCGGCGACGTCGCGGACGTCGACGTACGACCAGAAGTTGCCGGCGCCCGCGTCGAGGTCGGTCACGTACTCGTCCGCGCGGCAGGCGTAGTCGCCGGGGTACTGGATCCACGACGGGCGGACGGAGACGGCGGAAACGTCGTGACGGCGCGCGGCCGCGCCCGCCGCCGCCTCCGCGGTCACCTTTGAAAGCCCGTAGGGGTCCTCCGGGCGGAGCGGGTGGGCCTCGGTGACCGGCAGCTCGTCCGGGAACGGGGTCGGATCGGCGAAGAAGAAGCCGTAGGCGCCGTCGCTGGAGGCCTGGACGACCGGGGCGTCGGCGCGGCCCGCGGCGTCGAGAACGTGTTTCGCGGCGAGCGCGTTCGTCTCGAACACCCGCCCCTCGGGGTGGGTGCCCGCGACGGGAATCGCCGCCCAGTGGACGACGGCGTCGGGGTCGACGGCGGCGACGACGTCGAGCGCCTGGTCGCGCTCGGCGAGGTCGGCCGCGCGGAACGAGACGTTCGGGGCCGGGTCGACGCCGAGCCCGGGGTGGTCGTAGTCGACGACGACGACCTCGTAGTCGCCCGCGAGCCGGTCGGCGACCCAGCGCCCGGAGGCGCCGCGGCCGCCGGTGACGAGGACTGTGTCCATGCGAACGCCTCGCGCAGCGGGGGCAAAAGCGCGTTGCTCGACGATTTCCCGGCGACGGCGTCCCGGTCCGAGGCGCCGGTCGGCACCCACGGCTTCCCGCTCCGGCAACCTTTAACGCGCAGAACGGTAACTTACGCGCATGGATTGGAAGACAGACTGGGGGTTGCGTGGACGGATGGCGTTCACGATGTTCCTCCTGTTCGCCCTCTACGTCGTGTTCGTCGGAGCCCTGACGGTGTACTTCGGCGACTTCCTGTTCCCGCTGATCATGCTCGGCGGGTTCTCGCTCGCGCAGTACTTCTTCAGCGACAAGCTCGCGCTGCGGAGCATGGGCGCCCGCGAGGTCGACCCCGACGAGTACCCCGACCTCCACCGGCGGATCGAGCGGCTGAGCCAGCAGGCCGACCTCCCGAAGCCGACGGTCGCGGTCGCGAACACCCGCGTCCCGAACGCCTTCGCGACCGGCCGGAACAAGAAGAACGCGACCGTCGCGGTGACGACCGGGCTCTTGGAGAGCCTCGACGAGGACGAGCTGGACGGCGTGCTCGCCCACGAGCTCGCCCACGTGAAGAACCGCGACGTGATGGTGATGACCATCGCGTCGTTCCTCTCCACCATCGCCTTCTTCATCGTGCGGTGGGGGTGGCTGTTCAGCGGCGACAACCGGCAGGGCGCGCCCGTCATCGTCGCGATCCTCGTGTCGCTTCTGGTGTGGGTGGTCTCGTTCCTGCTCATCCGCGCGCTCTCGCGCTACCGCGAGTACTCCGCCGACCGCGGCGCGGCGCTCATCACCGGGAAGCCCGGCGCGCTCGCCTCCGCGCTGATGACAATCGACGGCCGGATGGACAAGGTGCCCAAGGAGGACCTCCGCGAGGAGGCGGAGATGAACGCGTTCTTCATCATCCCGATCAAGGCCGGCTTCGTCGGGAAGATCGCCTCCACGCACCCCTCGACGGAGAACCGCATCGAGAAGCTCCGCGAGCTGGAAAAGGAGATGGAGACGGCCTGATACTGGTCTGAGTCGGAATTTTCGATTGGTTATTTATAAGCTGCTGAGAGTGGGTAGGTGACGAACACCACCGAAGTCTTAGCCGCTTATTTATAAGACGTTGCGGGCAGGTCGGCGACGAACACCGCCAAAGCCCCAGACGCTCGCTTATAAATAGTCGACCGTAAATCGACGGCGGACACCGCCAAAGCCCCAGCCGCGAGGACTCGCGCGCCTCGTTGCGCGCTTCAGTCGCTCGCGATGCTCGCTCCTTCCAGTGCTTACGTCAGCGGGCTTCGTCCTCGCGGCTGCCCCTTTGAGTCCCGCCCCGCACGGCACCGCAGCCTCACGCCTCCCCAACCTCGCGGTTCGCTCGGGCTCCCTCCGGTCGCCCGTCGCTCACCGCGTCCCTCGCGCGTGCTCCTCGCGGCCGCCCCCGGCGGCCGCTCGCAGGCACGCGCCGCCGCAGTTCATTTATAACCAATCGCGCGACAGTCGCGCCGCTGGTCGGTGCGAGCGGACTGAGGGGAGTAAGCCCCCTTCGGTTCGTCCCGACATTCGGCTGAGCGTCCGCGCCGCGGCCGGACTACCTTGTGGCGCGGACTTGCACCGGCGAGGATTCGCCGTTCCATCCGTTCCCGCCCGTCGGCCCTCGTCGGGTTAACTCCCTTCCCTTGCGGGTCGGTTCGCGCGTTCGCGGGTGACCCCGCGAACGCCGTCGGTCGCCGAGGCGACCGCACGCGACTCATCGGTCGGGGCGGGGGGTGTCGTTGCTGTTCCAGAGCCAGCCGTCTCCGACTCCGGGCGTGTGCCCGGTCGCCTGTCCGGCCGGTGGGGGGACTTTCCTCATGCCGAGGGCACGGGAGTCGGGCTCCCTCTGTCCGGTTCGCCGTTTCTCCCGCCGGCGAATAAGCGGTTCGGTCGGGCGCCTCTCGGGCGAGACGCCGCGAGCGCCGCGCGAGCGGTGCCACAAGGGAAGCGTTCAAGTCGTCAGCAACGTAATGGACTCTCATGTCCGAGGCCCAGACCGTTCAGCTGTCGTACGACGACGGTGCACGAGCGGTCGAACTCGCGCGGGAGGCGGTCGAGTCGTTCGTCCGACACGGGCAACGCGAACAGCCCGGTAGCATGCGAGAGGCGTTCTACGCCCGCACGGGCGCTTTCGTTCGGCTCCAGTCGACGCGGGGCCGCGGCCGCCTCCGCGGCTGCGCCGGCGCGTGGGACACCTCAGACCAGCTCGGTCACGCGATCGTCGAGGCCGCCATCAAGGCGGCGTCCGACGACTCCTGCGGCTCCGAGGTGGAGCCGAAGGAGCTCGACAACATCACCGTCTCGGTGTTCGTCGTCTCGAACACCGTCCTCACGAACGACCCCGCCGAGGACCTCGAAATCGGCACGCACGGCGTCGCCGTCGACAGCGGCAACGCCCACGGCTGGCTCTACCCGACGGTCCCCGTCGAGAACGGCTGGTCGGCCGCGGAGTTCCTCTCGCGCACCTGCCGGAAGGCGAAGCTCTCGCCGACCGCGTGGCAGGAGGAGGACACGATGGTGACGCTCATCGAGGGCCAGGTCTTCCGAGAGCGCGCCGACGGCGGCGCCGTCGAGGAGCTGTAGCCCGCGACCCGCCCGCGTTTTCTCCGTCTCGCCGCCCGCGTCAGTCCGCCCCGTAGCCGACGGCCTCCGCGTCCGCGAGCGCCCGCTCCGCGGCCGCCGAGAGGTCGAACGCGTCGCCCGCGACCACCTCGCCGTCGCGGATCACGGGCTCCATGAGCGCCTCGGCGTCCGCCGGTCCCGAGCGGTCCGCCAGCCCGACGGCGTGGCCGCCGTCGTCGGTGCGGTAGACGGCCTTCGCGCCCGAGAGCTTCCCGCGCTTGGCCGCCGGCTCGCCGTCGACGGCGACGAGGTCGAGCGCGAAGTCGACGGGGTCCGCGTTGGAGACGTAGCCGCCGACGCCGAACCCGTCGACGACGTCGCGCAGGTCGCGGAGGTCCGCCGGCCCGAGACCGCCGGAGACGTACACGTCCACGTCGCCGTGGCCGCGCGCGTCGAGTTCCCACTGTACCTCGCGGACGATGTGTCTGAAGTCGCCGCGCCGGGAGCCGGTCGTGTCGAGGCGGACGCCGTCGAGGTCGTCGCCCAGCGTCTCCACGGCGCGGAGGACCTCGTCGACCTCGTCGGAGTAGGTGTCACACAGCGCGATCCGGGGCGCGTCCGCCGGGACGCCCTCGTCGTAGGCGCGCCAGGCGGCCTCCTGCTCGCCCCGCCCGAAGCAGATGGCGAGCGCGTGCGGCATCGTCCCCGAGGCCTCCCGGCCGAGCAGGTCGCCGGCGGCGACGTGCGAGAAGCCGTCGAACCCGGCCGCCAGCGCGGAGCGCTCGACCGCCGCCGTCATCGCGGGGTGGACGTGGCGCGCGCCGAACGAGAGGATCTGCGAGTCGGGCGCGGCGACCCGGCAGTCCAGCGCCGCGGTCGCCATCCCGGAGGCGTGCGAGAGGAAGCCCAGGAGCGACGTCTCCAGCCGCGCGAACGCCAGGTACGGCCCCTCGATCCGCATCACCGGGCCCCCGTCGAACAGCCGCCCCTCGGGGACCGCGTCGACGTCCACGTTGCGGCCCGCGAGCAGCTCGACGGCGTCGCCGAGGCCCGCGAACAGCTCGAACTCCCCGTCCGGGAACTGGTCCGCGGTCACCTCGGCGACCACGCGGGGGTTCCGGCCGGCCGCCTCCAGCGCCGCCTCGGTCCGCTCGAAGTACGCGTCGGTCGCGCGCCCCTCGCGGATCGCGGCCGCGTCGACGATGTCGAACTCGCTCATACGCCTCGGTTCGGCCGCCGGGACGAAAAGCCACCCGTGTCGCGGCGGCCGCGGACCGCGCGGTCGTCGGGACCGTCGCCGGGGCCGCACTCGTCGGCGCGCTGCGCGCGCCGGGCTACGTCGACCGTCGCGCGGCCAGCCCGAGCGCGGCCGCGAGGGCGACGAGCGCCGCCGCGACGCCGAAGCCGGGGGTGCTGTCGCTCGTGTCGCCGCCCCCTCCGTCCGCGCCGTCGCCGCCGTCCGCGTCGCCGCTCCCGTCGCCGCCGTCGCTGCTGTTGCCGTCGTCGCCGTCGGTGCCGTCTGAGCCGTCGCCGTCGCTCCCGTCCGCGCCGTCGGTGCCGTCGGCGTCCGGGAGCGTCAGGTCGGCGTCCGGCCGGAGTTCGAGGACGCCCTCCGGCGAGGGCGCGTGGGTTATCGTCACGCTCGTCCCGTCGCGCTCGACGCCGTACGCGCCGGGGAAGTCGCTCTCCTCGCCGATCTCGTAGACGGTCCCGTCGGCGTACTCGGCCTCGCCGTGCGCGGTCAGCATCCGCACGTAGGCGTCGCGGAACGCCTCGGCGTCGTCTGCGGTCTGCCACTCGGTCGCCCAGACGTAGCCGTCCCGGTCGCCGTTCCGGTAGGGGTACAGCTCGTCGTCGGCCCAGCCGTCCGTCACGGGGTGGGCGTAGTTGTACACCGCCCGCGACTCGAGCTGGGCCTCCGTGTCGAGGTGGATCTGGACGTTCTGCTGGACGGTCGCGTCGGGCTCCAACACGGCGTGGCGGTACTCCAAGCTCTGGTACCAGAACATGACGAACATCGACGCCTCGCCCGCGGTCTCCGCGCCGTCGACGCCCTGGTCCGGGTAGGTCTCCCACCCGCCGGTCGCGGCGTCCTCGAACGTGATGTTCCCCTCCTCGTAGTCGGGGTTGCGGTGGATGACCTCCGCCGTCGACGCCGGCGGGTCGTTCATCGTCTCGTTGACGGCCGCCCACCCGCCCTCGTCGCGGAGCTCGCGGACGTACAGCGCGCCGTCCCCGTACGGCTGGAGGACGGTCTGGAGGATGCCGAAGTTGAAGTCGGCGCCGCCGCCCCCGCCGCCGTCGCTCTCGGGCGGCTCGGCGCAGGTCCAGTTGTCGGCGCAGCGGGCGGCGTACCGCTCCTCGACGTGGACCGCCTCCCCCTCGACGATCCCGTCGACCGCGAGGTCGCCGTCCTGGGTCGCGCCGACGTAGCGCGGGTCGGTGAGGTCGTGGTACTGGTCTTGCATCGCGTGGAGCAGCTCGTGCGCGAGCGTCGAGGGGTCGATGTCGGGCGACTCGCCGTCGGGGACGACGATGACGATCCGGTCCTGCGAGGGCGAGTAGAAGCCGGAGACCGCGCCGCCGAACACCGAGTCGATCTCGCTGTTGGCGTTCGTGTCGTCGCCGACGACGAACAGCGCCTCCCACACCTGGTCGTTCCAGCGGCGGAACGCCGCGGACCCGTTGCCGCTCGCGGTGTCGTTGACGTACTCGCTCCGAGTGACTGTCTCGACCGGCACGTCCTCCTTGAACGGGCGTTGCCGGACGTGTTCGACCCGGGCCATCGTGAGGTCGGTCAGCGCCGACAGCTGGGACTCGTTGAGCCCGTCAGTCTCCGCGAAGTCGACCGACTCCTCGTAGTGGGTCCCGTTCCAGCAGCCCACCAGGTCGGGGCCGTCGCCGGGACCGCACTCGTCGGCGGACGCGGAGGGCGCTGCGCCCGGCGCCGTCGGCCCGGTGCCGGACGCGGCGGGGACCGCGCCGGCGTCGGGAGCGGCGGCGACGCCGGCGGTGAACGCGACACAGAGGACGGCGACCGCGGCGACGGCGGCGGCCGCGGTCGAGAGGGTGAGAACCCGTCGCATACGAATCGTATCGGACGCCCCGGTAAGTAGTTTGTCGGTTCCTTCGGCGCCGCGGCCGGCGGATTTTTCCGTCCGATCTGGCGGTCCGCGGACGCCCCGTCGCGGCGTTCCCGCCGTCGTCGTGGGAACCCGGCGGTCGCGAGGGGGACGACGGTTTTTGTCCGCCGCGCGGTAACCGGCGGTATGGCGTTCGATCCGACAGCAACCGCGGTGGTCGTCGTGGACATGCAAAACGGGTTCTGTCACCCCGACGGGAGCCTCTACGCCGAGCCGAGCGAGGCCGCGATCGAGCCGGTGACGGCGCTCGTGGACCGCGCCCGCGAGGCCGGCGCGTCCGTCGTCTACACCCGCGACGTCCACCCGCCCGAGCAGTTCGACGAGACCCACTACTACGACGAGTTCGACCGGTGGGGCGAACACGTCGTCGAGGGGTCGTGGGACGCCGAACTCGTCGACGACCTCGACGTGCGCGACGGGGACCACGTCGTCGAGAAGCACACCTACGACGCCTTCTACCGGACCGACCTAGAGGGGTACCTCGACGCGCACGGCGTCGACGACCTGCTGATCTGCGGCACGCTCGCGAACGTCTGCGTCCTCCACACCGCCGGCAGCGCCGGGCTCCGGGACTACCGCCCGGTCGTGGTCGAGGACGCGCTCGGGTACATCACCGAGGAGCACCGCGAGTACGCCGTCGACCACGCCGACTGGCTGTTCGGCGAGACGACGACCCGCGACGCGGTCGCGTTCGCGTCGGGGTAGTCGCGCGTCCCCGACCTCCACCGACGGCGAACGTTCCGGATTTCCGTAATTATCGCGCGCGGAAATCGGCGTGTAACGCTTTTCACCGCCGGCCGGAACCGGGAGGTATGGACATCTCTCGACGGGGCGTGCTCGGGGGCCTCGGCGCGGTCTGCGCGGTCGGCGCCGTCGGCTTCGCGGGCGCGGCGACGGTGACCGACGGCGCGGCGGTCGACGGCCTCGGCGGCATCGGCGGCGACGGCCCGGCGGCGACGGGCGACGGGACGGACGAGGAGGCGGCGCCGCAGTCGGCCGCCGTCGACCCCGAGGCGCCGTTCGAGGCGCGGCTGACCGGCGACGACGGCACCGACGCGCTGCTGTTCGACGCGAGCGACCTCGACGTGGTCAAGGGCGTCTTCGCGAGGGACGGCGAGTTCCTCGTCCAGGTCGTGCTCTCCGAGGCGGGCGTCGACTCGTTCCGGAGCCGCCTCGACGGGGCCGGCGCGACCGACGACCCGGCCGCGTTCGTGGTGTCGATGACGCTCGACGGGACCGAGGTGCGCCGCGTCGAACTCGACCGGGAGACGGTCGACGCGCTCACGGGCTCCGAGTGGGGGGGCGTGCTGACGCTCCCGTTCGGGCAGGAGTCGGTCGCCCGGTCGGTGTACGACCGACTGGCCGACGACTGACCAGTCAGGTTCGGCGCGGCCGCGACCCCGCCGCGACCCGCCGCTCGCCGACGGTTCCGGTGGGGTAGCGTTTTGTCGCTCGCCCCCGTGTTCCCGCCGTGAGCGACGACCCGGCGAACGACGGCGGCCGCCCGTGTCCGGTCTGCGAGACACCGATGTACCACCGACACTGTAAGTACGTCTGTCCGGCTCACGGCGTCGTCTACGACTGTAGCGACACCTTCTACTGACCCGACGTGCGATTCGCTCGCCGCCTCGGTCGGCGGACGCGACGGGGACGCTCGGGATCCAAACTGTGTCGTGCGAACTGTTATGTTCTTGGAGGCCGACTTTTCTGCTATGATGGGCGACCCGTACGCGACCCTCCTTGCCGACCGCTCGGGGTCAGCATGGTAGAGCAAACACAGGTTGCCCGGAGCAAGCGGATCCAGCGCCGCACCGGGAAGACGTTCCACGTCGCCACCCGGCTGCTGCCCCAGCGGATCCGCCACCCGACGTACGTGCTGTACGGGTTCTTCCGCATCGCCGACGAGGTCGTCGACGCCGAGGACACCGGACCGCCCGCCGAACAGCGGGCCGAACTCGACCGCCTCCGAGCGGCCGCGCTCGGCGAGGAGCCGACCGACGACCCCGTGTTGGAGGCGTTCGCCGAGGTGGTCGAGCGCAACGACATCCCCGACGAGGACGTCCACTCGTTCGTGGACGCGATGGAGAGCGACATCGATACCGACCGCTACGAGACGTACGCCGACCTGGAGGCGTACATGGACGGCTCCGCGGCCGCCGTCGGCCGGATGATGACGGCGATCATGGACCTCGACCCGGAGGAGGAGGCCGAGGCGCTCCCGCACGCGACGAAGCTCGGGGAGGCGTTCCAGATGACGAACTTCCTCCGCGACGTCCGCGAGGACGTGGTCGAGCGCGACCGCATCTACCTCCCATTAGAGACCCTCCGCCGCCACGGCGTGAGCGAGGACCAGATCCTCGACCTGGAGTTCGACGAGGACGTCGCGGCCGCGATCCGTGAGGAGATGGCCCGCACCGAGCGGCTCTACGAGGAGGGCGTCGCGGGGATCAAGTACCTCCCCGAGGACTGCCAGCTGGCGGTGCTGCTCGCGGCGGTGCTGTACGTCGACCACCACCGGCTCATCCGGAACCGCGGCTACGACACCGTCTCGGCCACTCCGGAGCTGTCGCTCACCCGGAAGCTGTCGCTGCTCGTCCGCACGCGCTGGAAGTGGCAGTGGAACCGCGACCCGGAGGCGGTGTTCTACGACATGTGTACCGACTTCGACCCCGCCCGCGAGTCCCACGGACACGGCCCGCACGGGGCGGGCGTCCCGCAGACGGACTGAGCGGCCCGCATGGACCGCTCCCGGTTCGTCTCGCTCGCGTTCGCCGCGTTCGGACTCGTGTTCGTCTCCTTCCTCCTCCGCGGGACGACGCGGCTGGTCGCGCCCTACGAGGTCGCGGTCGCGGTGTCGGCCCCCGTCCTCTTCGCGGCGGCCGCGCTCCTGGCCGCCCTCCTCGTCCTCGCCGTCCTCGACGTGACCGGGATCCGGCGGCTGGGGTGAGTCGGAACGCCCTTGCCCCGCCGTCCCCGACGACCGGTATGGACGTACGAACCGTCGCGGACCTCTCGCCGGCCGAGCGGCGCGCCTTCTTCGAGCGCGACGCCGGCGTCGAGGGGGTCCGCGAAGACGTGCGGGAGATCGTCGGGCGGGTCCGCGAGGAGGGCGACGTCGCGGTCCGCGAGTTCGCGGAGGAGTTCGACGGCGTCGCCGTCGGGAACATCGACGTCACCGACGACGCGGCGCGGGCGCACGAGGAGCTGGCCGACGCGGGCGACCCGGTCCTCGACGCGGTCCGGGAGGCGGCCGCGAACGTCCGCGAGTTCCACGAGCGGCAGCGCCCGGCGGACTGGCGCGACGACTTCGGCGGCCGCGAGCTCGGCCGCCGCTTCCGCCCGATCGACCGCGTCGGCGTGTACGTGCCCGGCGGCGCGGCCGCGTACCCCTCCAGCGCGCTGATGGGGATCGTCCCGGCGGTCGTCGCCGGCGTCGACCACGTCGCGGTCGCGACGCCGCCGGCCGAGGAGCTCAACCCCGTCACCCTCGCGGCGATCCACGAGGCCGGCGCCGACGCGGTGTACCAGGTCGGCGGCGCGCAGGCGATCGGCGCGCTCGCGTACGGGACGGAGACGGTGACGCGGGTCCAGAAGGTCGTCGGACCGGGGAACAAGTGGGTCACCGCCGCCAAGTCGATCGTCCAGGGCGACGTGGGGATCGACTTCCTCGCCGGCCCGAGCGAGGTGCTCGTCCTCGCCGACGGGACGGCCGACCCCGACCTCGTCGCGGCCGACCTCGTCGCGCAGGCCGAGCACGACCCGAACGCCTCGGTCGTCGCCGTCACCGACGACGCCGACCTCGCCGCGGCGGTCGCCGACGCGGTCGACGCGCAGGCCGCCGAGCGCGACCGCGAGGAGACGATCCGGGCCGCGCTCGACAACGAGGCCTCCGGGGTCCTCCACGCGCGCTCGATGCCCGAGGCGGTCCTCTTCGCCGAGGAGTACGCGGCCGAGCACCTCTCGATCGTCGCGGACGACGACGAGGCGCTCTTGGACCGGATCACCAACGCCGGCTCCGTCTTCCTCGGTCCGTACTCCCCCGTCGCGGCCGGGGACTACGCGGCCGGGACGAACCACGTGCTGCCGACGAACGGCGGCGCGAAGCGGTACGGCGGACTCTCGGTCGACACCTTCCTGCGGTCCTCGACCGTCCAGCGGCTCGACCGCGACGCCCTCGACGACCTCTCCGAGACGGTCACGACGCTCGCCGACGCCGAGGGGCTGGAGGCGCACGCGGAAAGCGTGCGGAAGCGGTTCGAGTAGCGCCCGGGCCGGCCGGCTCGGTCGGTCTCGACGCCGATAGACGCCGGCGGCGGCGCAGAAACGGTTATCTCGCGCTGTCGCGTCCCGGGTGACATGATACCGTCGCTCGGGACGCTGTTCGAGGGGTTCACGGCGGTGGAGGCGACGGTCGCCGTCCTCCTCGTCTCGGTCGTCGCCGCCCTGGGGATGGAGTTCGTCGTCCTCCGCGTCGCCCGGCGGTACGTCTCGACGACGGACACCGGCTACGACGACATCGTCATCGCCTCGCTGCGGGCGCCGCTCGTCGTCACCGCGGCGCTCGCGGGGGTGTTCGTGCTCACGCAGGTCCCCGCGGTGCGCGCCTCGGTGCTCGTGGAGCCGGAGTTGCTCGACGCCGTCTTCGGGCGCCCGTCGCTGTCGGTGATCGTCCTCGTCTGGGCGTACGCGGCCAACGCGGTCGTGAACCGGGTCGTCGCCGCGGTCAACGCGGAGGGCGGGCGGTTCGACTTCGCGCCCGTCTTCTCGAACGTCTGGACGCTCGCGGTGCTGGTCGGGAGCGTCGGCACCCTGCTGTGGCTGTGGGGCATCGAGATCACGCCGCTGCTCGGCGCCGCGGGCGTCGCCGGCATCGCCGTCGGCTTCGCGGCGAAGGACACGGTGGCGAACTTCTTCGGCGGGATCGCGCTGTACTTCGACGACACGTACAAGATCGGCGACTTCATCGTCTTAGACGACGGCACCGCCGGGACCGTGATCAAGGTCGGCGTGCGGTCGACGACGCTGCTCACCCGCGACGAGGTGCTGGTGACGGTGCCGAACGCGACGCTCAACGCCTCGAAGGTGACGAACGAGTCGGCGCCGCAGCGCCGCCGCCGCGTGCGGGTCCCGATCGGCGTCGCCTACGGGACCGACGTGGACGCCTTCGAGGCGCTGGCGATCGAGGTCGTGGAGGCGGAGCCGCTCGTCCTCGACTCCCCGAAGCCGCGGGCGCGCTTCCGCTCGTTCGGGGACTCGGCGCTCCAGTACGAGATCCTCTGCTGGGTGAACGGCCCGACGCGGCGCCGCCGCGCGCAGCACGAACTCAACCGCGCCCTGTACGTGGCGCTCGGGGAGGCAGACATCGAGATCCCGTACCCGAAGCGGGACGTGACGATCGCGGGGACCGCCGGAGCGGAGCCGCCGGGCGCCGGGACGGAGCGGGTGCCCGCGTCGCCGACGCCCGAGGCGGAGCCGGCCGAGCGACGGGCCGGCGACGGCGACTGAGCGTCGGGCCGGCGCAGGGCCGGCGCAGGCCACGCCGCCGTCAACTGAGCGTCAGGGCGCGTCGACGGTCACGCCGACGCGTCGCCGGCGTCGCCGTCGGAAGCGACCTCCCAGTACCACGACGGCGGGACCGCGACGGTGTCGCCGAGCCGGCCGTACCGGAACGCGACCCGGACGCGCTCGCCGGTCGGCACGTGGACGTACGTCGCCGACAGTTCGACGACGAGCCCGTCGGCGGTGACGAACGCGACCGCCCGGAAGTCGTCGGCCTCGTCGCCGAGCGCGCGCGGCTCGCCGCGCACCTCGATCCGGTACAGCGGGACCGCGGTGGCGGCCGCCCCGACCGTCGACTCGCTCCCGTTCAGGAACCGGCGGATCGGCTCCGCGGCGGCCCCTCCGACGAGCGCCGTCGCGTTCGGCGCCGCGGCGGGGTCGAGGCGGCGGGTCTCGACGCCGGACGCCCCCGCGGCCCGCTCGTAGACGGCGTCGCCGTCGGCGTACACCTCGACGGTGCCCTCGCGGATCGCGTCCCCGATCGAGGCGTTCGCCGAGGCGGTGAGCCGGTACCGGCGCTCGGACGCGACCGCGAGTTCGACGCCGCCGTCGCCCGCGATGCCCACGCGGTCGCCGGTCCCCCCGTCGAGGGCGGTCGCGTTCGCGGGGCCCGAGGCGACGAGGAGGAGGGTCGCGGACGAGAGGTTCGCCGCGGCGGCGACGTGGGCGTCGGCGAGCGCGTCCGCGTCGTACACGCCGGTCAGGAAGGCGCCGGGCGGCGTCCTGGCGGTCGAGCCGACCGTCCCCGTGAGGCCGTCCTCGTCGAGCCCGAGCGACGCCGCGTCGTCGAGCGTCGACACGGCGCGCTCCGCCGACTCCGGCGTTCCGATCGCGGCCGCGGCGGCCGCGTACTCCCCGTCGGCCGGCGGCGAGGGAGCGGTCGGCTCCGCGCCGTCGCTCGCGGGCCCGAGTCCGGGGATTCCGGCGAGCGCCGGCGCTCCGCCGGCGGCGAGGACCGCGAGGGTCGCCACAAGCAGCGCGGCGGCCGCGACGGCGAGGAGGGCGCTCCGGTCGTCGGCCGCCGCCCGTCGGACCCGCGCG
Source organism: Halorubrum sp. Atlit-8R (assembly GCF_003666025.1). NCBI lineage: Archaea > Methanobacteriati > Methanobacteriota > Halobacteria > Halobacteriales > Haloferacaceae > Halorubrum > Halorubrum sp. Atlit-8R. The sequence continues at coordinate 132,158 of NZ_QPLV01000003.1, read as the reverse complement.
AGGCGACCGCGGACGCCCTCGCGGCCGCCGTCGTCGGCCGACGCGGCGGTCGCGAGGGAGATGCCGAACCGCTCGCGGAACAGGCGGTCCGCCGCGTCCCGGTCGAGCCCGTAGAGGAGCCGCTCGCGGAGGTCGGCCGGGGAGACGTACGTCGCGCCGACCGCCTCGGCCCGCCGACGCGGCGAGGCGGAGAGCACCCGTCGCGCCCCGTCGCCGACGACGGCGTCGGCGTCGGCCGGGACGGGCGTCCCGACCGCGACGCGCCGCTCCCGGCCGCCGCGTCGGACGACGACGACGTTCGACTCGTCCGCCCGGTCGACCCGCTCCCAGCCGCGAGCGGTCCACAGCGCGGCGACGAACTCGCGGCGCTCGGCGCCGGAGAGCGACCGGTATCGCCGGGCGAACTCCGCCTCTGACGGGGCGTTCACGGGCTCAGTACGCGTCCGAGCTACACAAACGTACCGCGCACGGTCGGCCCGGCCGGGACGCGGAACGTAACCGTCAGCGACAACGGGCCGCGGGATTCCGCCGGCAGGGTTTTCCCCGTGCGAACGGAATCGGGTGGTATGAGTACCGAACCGGCCGACACCGGGACCGAGGGGAACGACCCGGCGATCGAGGTGACCTCGGACGCCGCCGAGGAGGCCCTCTCGCTGCTCGAAGGCGAGGGGCTCGACACCGACGTCGCCGGGCTGCGGCTGTTCGTCCAGCAGGGCGGCTGCGCGGGGCTGTCGTACGGGATGCGCTTCGACACGGAGCCGGAGGAAGACGACCTCGTCGTGGAGCACCACGGCCTCCGGGTGTTCGTCGACCCCGCGAGCAAGAACTACATCGGCGGGAGCACGCTCGACTACGAGCACGGCCTCCAGGCCGCCGGCTTCGAGGTCGAGAACCCGAACGTCGTCTCCGAGTGCGGCTGCGGCGAGTCCTTCCGGACGTAGCGCGCGCTTCGATTCCCCGTTCCTCCCCGTCTCGCGAGTCCCCCGCTTAAGTCGCTCCGCCGGGTAGCGGGAGCCATGACCCTGGAAGCGACGACGACGCCGAGCGGCGAGCGGGTGTACACCGACCGGTCGCGGACCGAGCGCGGCGCGGACGGGCCCTTCTACCTCGTGTTCGCGGACGAGGCGGGCGAGTCCCGCTGGGGGTTCCGCTGCGGCAACTGCGAGTCGTTCGACACCGCGATGGACACGATGGGCCGGATCCAGTGTACCGAGTGCGGCAACCTCCGGAAGCCGGACGAGTGGGACGCGGCCCACGAGTGAGGCGGCAGGCGAGTCGTCGTCAGCGGCCACGGGATCTCCGGTCGACGGCCGCCTCCGGCGGGGCGGTCGGCTCCGGCTCGGGACCGCGTTCGGGGCTCTCCGGACCGCTGCGGGGGGTGCGCCCGATTCTCTGGGATCGAAATCGTGAGAAGGTTTATCACGGATGGTGCCGAACTCCGACGTAGATGGCCACTGCGAGCATCCCCCCGACGACCGAGGCCAGAGACGTCTTCCGCGAACTGGGATACACCGTCTCCGACGGCGGACGCGAGTTCGTCGCGGAACGCAAGTGGCGGCGCGTGTTCGTGACGGTGCTTTGTCTCGACGACGACGACCTCGACCCGTATCTCGCAGACGGGGACGACGCGGCGCGACTCCGGTGTTTCGTCACGTGGCGCGACCGAGCGGCCGACCTCCAGGAACGGCTCGTCGCCGCGAAGCCCCCCTACGACTGGGCGGTGATCGGTATCGACCGCGACGGCGAGGACTTCGCGGTGATGGAGGGCGCGCCCGGGAGCCCGTAGCCCCGCGCGACCGCTGTACCGACGACGCTCTCCGCCTCCCGGTCGGCCCGCCGACTGTGCCCTCAGCCGGCCCGCCCCGGAGGTGTCTATTTGCGACCCCGCCGCGTACGGGCCGCATGGAGCACGTCGAGTACGTCTACACCAGCGGCATGTCCGAGTCCGATGTCGAGGCCCGCCTCCGGTCCGGCGAACACGGCGTCTTGGCGCTGGCGAGCGACGGCGACGCGTACGCCACGCCGCTGAGCTACCACTACGACGGCGACCGCCTCCTCCTGCGCGTGAGCGACCACGACGGCGACGACGAGAAGGGGCGGTTCCTCGCGGCGACCGACACCGCCACGTTCGTCTGCTACGCGGCGTCGACGGACGAGTCGTGGAGCGTTCACGTCCGCGGGCCGGTGTCGCGGTCCGAGCGACGAGTCGACGAGGCGACGCTCAACGAGTGGTTTCAGCCCTTCCGCCTCTTCGACGAGGCGGTCGAGGACGTCGCGTTCACCCTCTACGAACTGGAGATGGAGACGGTCATCGGTCGGGCGACCGTAGACGGGTAGCCGGCGAGCCGGCGGGGAGGGACCGGGATCGGACCCGACACCGCCGCCGCCACGGCGACGCGTATTTTTATCTCCCCGTGTGCCCTACCAGCACGCGACATGGTGTTCAAGAAGATCACGTTGATCGGGACGAGCGAGGAGAGCTTCGACGCCGCGGCCGACGACGCCATCGACCGCGCCGAGGACACCCTCGACAACGTCTACTGGGCCGAGGTCGAGGAGTTCGGCGTCGAGTTGGACGGCGCGGCCGACCGCGAGTACCAGGCCGAGGTCGAGGTCGCGTTCGAGCTGGAGGGCTGAGGGGAGACGCGGTCTTCCAATTTATAACTAGTCGTGAGCGGGAGCCGGGCCTCCGTATGAACGACGGGCATGGATAGGCCGGCGGCAGAGTCGTCGGCGACGCCGCACCGTCTCGTTTATTTATAAGCGATTCCTCGGCGCCCACCTATTTATCCGACCGCCCCCACGACCCGGCAATGACCGCCTCACGCGCGCCGGCCGAGCCGACGGTCCGGGAGTTCGAAGCGACGGTCGAGTCCGTCGACGGCCGCGAGGTCGTCCTCGACGAGACGTACTTCTACCCGGCGTCGGGCGGCCAGCCGGCAGACAGGGGAACGCTCGACGGCCACCTCGTCGACGACGTGGTCGAGCGGGAGGGAGCGGTCGTCCACGCGCTCGACCCCGACGCGGACGCCGCCCTCGCGCCCGGCGACGAGGTCACGGGCCTGATCGACGACGCCTTCCGCACCTACTGCGCCCGGGCGCACACCGCCTCCCACGTGCTGTACGGAGCGGCGCGCCGGATCGCCGACGACCTCGGCTACGCCGGGTTCGACATCTCGGAGACGAAGGTCCGCGTCGACCTGACGACCGCCGAGCCGCTGGGCGACGACGACCTGATCGAGTTAGAGCGGCTCGCCAACCGCGCCGTCTGGGACTCGCTGCCCGTCTCGTGGGAGACCCACTCGGCCGACGAGGCCCGCGAGGTCGACGGCATCGCGTTCAACACCAAGACCGAGGAGGGCGCGATGAGCGGCGGCGACGCGGTCCGGGTCGTGACGGTCGGCGAGGCCGACGACCCGTGGGACGTCGCCGCCTGCGGCGGGACGCACGTCGCGAACACGTCGGAGATCGGGCCGATCGCGGTGCTGGAGCGGTCGAACCCCGGCGAGGGCGTGACCCGCGTCGAGTTCGCGGTCGGGCCCACGGCGATAGACGAACTCGGCGCGGTCCACGCCGCCGCGCTCGACGCCGCGACGGCGCTCGACGCGCGCGTCGGCGACCTCCCGGACGCCGTTTCCCGCCTCCGCGACGAGGCGGACCGGCTGGAGGCGGAGCTCCGGGACGCCCGCGAGGACCTGCTCGCGGCCCGCCTGCGCGAGTTCCCGACCGCCGAGGTCGACGGCGCGCGCTGGGCGATCGGGACCGTCGACGACGCCGACCCGAACGAGCTCCGCGAGCCGGCGACGGCGGCGGTCGCGGCCGACGGCGACCTCGACGCCCTCGCCGCGGTCGGGACCGGCGACGCCCCCTTCGTCGTGGTCGCGGCCGACGGCGACGCGGTCGACGCGGGCGACGCCGTCGGCGCCGTCACCGACGAGTTCGGCGGGGGCGGCGGAGGCGGCCCGACGTTCGCGCAGGGCGGCGGGCTCGACGCCGACCCCGAGGCCGTCGCGGCGTGGCTCCGGGAGCGATGACCGGGAAGCTGGGCCCCGAGGCGCTGGCGGCGGCGTTCGCGGCGACCGGCGCGGCCGACCCGGCGGTTCGGCAGGGGCCGGCGTACGGCGAGGACGCGGCCGCGATCGACCTGGGCGGCGCCGGCGAGACGCTCGTCGTCGCGGCCGACCCCCTCTCGCTGGCCGCAGAGTCGGTCGGCACCCTCGCCGTCCACGTCGCCTGTAACGACGTCGCCGCGAGCGGTGCCGACCCGCGGTGGCTCACGCACACCCTCTTTCTGCCCGACGACGACCCCGACCGGCTCCGGACCGTCGTCGATCAGGTCGACGCGACGGCGCGCGACCTCGGCTGCGCGGTCGTCGGCGGCCACACCGAGGTGCTCGACGCGCTCGACCGCCCGCTCTGTGCGATGACGGCGATGGGCACGACGGACCGCTTCGTGTCGAGCGGCGGCGCCGAGCCGGGCGACCGCCTCCTGCTCACGAAGGGCGCGGGGATCGAGGCGACCGCGATCCTCGCGACCGACTTCCGCGAGGCGTGCCGCGAGGCGGGCGTCCTGGCGGCGACGCTCGACGCGGCCGCGGAGTTCCTCACGGAGGTGAGCGTCGTGCCCGACGCGGCGGCGGTCCGCGGCGCCGCGACCGCGCTCCACGACCCGACCGAGGGCGGCGTGGCGACCGCGCTCGTCGAGGCGGCGGCCGCGAGCGAGGCCGTCTTCGCCGTCGACCGCGACGCGGTGCCGGTCCGACCGGAGACCCGGGCCTGCTGTGACGCCCTCGGCGTCGACCCGCTCAAGTCGTTCGGGTCGGGCGCGCTGCTGGCGGCCGTCCCGCCGGAGCGGGTCGAAGAGGCGCTCGACGCGCTCGACGCGGCCGGGATCGAGGGGGCCGCGATCGGTCGCGTCGAGTCGCCCGCGGACAAGTCGGCCGCGGGGACCGTCCGGATCGACGGCGAACCCATCGCCGAACCGCCGCGAGACGAGCTGTACCCGCTCTGGGAGGCGCGCGACGCGGGGGCGTAGCGGTCGGCGGCGGCCGTCACCCTCCCCCAATCGGGCCCACCCCGCCGATCGCGCACCTTTTTCGGTGAGGGACCGAAGTTGGTGACATGACCGGAGCACGCGTCGGATCGGCGCTCACCGACGAGCAGGCGGCCGTCCGCGACCTCGTCGCGGAGTTCGCGGCCGAGGAGGTCCGCCCGACCGCGGCCGAGGCGGACGAGACGGAGACGTTCCCGGAGGAGGTGTGGGACGGGCTCGCGGAGCTGGGCCTGACCGGCCTCACCGTCCCGGAGGAGTACGGCGGCTTCGGCGCCGACGAGACGACCTACGCGGTCGCCAACGAGGCGCTGGCGCACGGGTCGCTCGCGGTCGCCACCGCGCTGTCCGTCCACTGCCTCGCGACCTCCTGTATCGCCGAGTTCGGCACGGAGGCGCAGCGCGATGCGTGGCTCCCGGAGATGGCGGAGACGGGCCGCCCGGTCGGGATGTTCTGCCTCTCGGAGCCGCACGCGGGGTCGAACCCGGCGCAGATGTCGACGACCGCGACGTACGACCCCGAGGCCGACGAGTACGTCCTGAACGGCGAGAAGCAGTGGATCACCAACGGGAAGCGCGGCGGCGTCGCGGTCGTCTTCGCGAAGGTCGACGACGCCGAGCGCGACCCCGACGACGACGCGGTCACGCAGTTCCTCGTCCCCGCCGACGCTGACGGGTTCGAGGTCGGCAAGAAGGAGGAGAAGCTGGGGCTCCGCGCCTCGGACACGACCGGGATCACCTTCGACGACTGCCGGATCCCCGCGGAGAACCGGCTCACCGAGCCGGGGAAGGGGCTCTCCGCGGCCTTCCGGACGCTCACCGAGGGGCGGATCGGCATCGCGGCGCAGGCGGTCGGCGTCGCGCAGGCCGCGCTGGACGAGGCGACGACGTACGCGCAGGAGCGCGAGCAGTTCGACCGCCCGATCGGCGACATTCAGACGATCCGGCACAAGCTCGCGGAGATGTCGACCGACGTGTCGGCCGCGCGGCTCCTCGTCCGCGAGGCGTGCCGGCAGGCGGAGGCTGGCGAGGACTACCGCGTCGCCGCCTCGAAGGCGAAGTACCGCGCCAGCGAGGCCGCGATGTCGGTGACGAACGAGGCGGTCCAGATCCACGGCGGCTACGGCTACACGACCGAGTTCGACGTCGAGCGGCTCTACCGCGACGCGAAGATCACGGAGATCTACGAGGGGACGACGGAGATCCAGAAGACGATCATCGCCCGCGGGGTGTTCGGGGAGTGAGCGCGGTCGACTCGCGGCTCGCCGGCTACGACGCGGTCGTCTACGACCTCGACGGCACGCTCGTCGAGCTCGCGGTCGACTGGGACGCGGTCGCGGAGTCGGTCCTCGACGTGTACGCCGAGCGCGCGCTGATCCCCCCGACCGAGGAGCTGTGGGGGTTACTCGGCGCGGCCGACGACTACGGGATCCGGGAGGCCGTCGAGGAGGCGATCGCGCTCCACGAGCGCGCCGGCGCCCGCGAGTCGACCCGGCTCCCGCTCGGCGACCGGCTCGCGGCCGACGGCTCGGCGGGCGAGGTCGGCTCGCCGCCCAGCGCCGGCGTCTGCTCGCTCAACTGCGAGGAGGCGTGTCGGATCGCGGTCGAGACGCACGGGCTCGCCGACGCGATTGACGGGGACGCCATCGTCGGCCGCGACACCGTCGGGAGCCACAAGCCGGACCCGGCGTCGCTGCTCGCGGCGATCGACCGGCTCGGCGCCGCCCCCGAGGACGCGCTGTTCGTCGGCGACTCGCGGCGGGACGCGGTCGCCGCCGAGCGGGGCGGCGTCGACTTCGCGTGGGCCGCGGACTTACTCGCCGAGTAGCGGCACGGGACCGCCGCACCGCGAGGCCGGCGCGCGTCGCCCCGGCTCACTCCGTCTCGTCGTCGTCTCCGCGTTCTTCGGGATCTGCGTCCTCTCCGCCTTCCTCCGGCTCGCCGCCCTCTCCGCCTCCCTCCGGCACGGCGTCGTCGTCGCCATCCTCTCCGCCTTCCTCCGGCTCGGTGTCGCCGTCGGCCGCTCCGCCGTCGCCGGCGTCGTTCCGCCTCGCGTACACCGCGACGGCGACCGCGGTGACGAACCAGATGGGGGCGCCGACCCGGACCGCGAACGCGGCCCGCGCGCCCCACGACTCCAGCGCGACGGTCGTCGACAGCAGGGCCACGACGGGGGCGCCGACGAGGATGGTGACGACGAACGTCGTCTGCATCACCCACGCGTAGTCAACCCCCTCGTACTCGGCCCGCTCGACTGGTTGCACGCCACCGGCTCCGCGGCGGAGCGGCAAATCGGTGGCGGTCGGCCGCGGCGCCGGCGCGTCCGGCGGCGACCGCGCGGCCGACGCGCCGTCCGGTTCCCGACGATTTTAGGGTGGCGCGCCGTCGACTCCGAGGCATGACCACGACGCGGGGACTCCGGGACGCCGAGGATCCGATCACGATGCTCACCGCCTACGACGCCCCGACGGCGGCGATCGTCGACGAGGCCGGGATCGACGTTATCCTCGTCGGCGACAGCATGGGCAACGCCGCCCTGGGCTACGACTCCACGCTCCCCGTGACGTTCGACGAGGTCGCGAGCCGCACCGCGGCGGTCGCGCGCGCGGCCGACGACGCCCTCGTCGTCGCCGACATGCCGTTCCTCTCCTTCGGCGTCGACGAGGCCGAGTCGGTCCGGAACGCCGGCCGCCTGCTGAAGGAGGCGAACGCCGACGCGGTGAAAATCGAGAGCGGTCCCCACACCGTCGAAACGACCCGACGGATGACCGAGGTCGGGATCCCGGTGATGGCGCACCTCGGCTTGACCCCCCAGCACGTGAACCGGCTCGGCGGCTACACCCGGCAGGGGACCGAGCAGGACGCCGCCGAGGAGATAGTCGAGCTGGCGGGCGAGCACGCCGACGCCGGGGCGTTCGCGCTCGTGTTGGAACACGTCCCCGCGAACCTCGCCGGCGCGGTGACCGAGGCGCTTTCGATTCCGACGATCGGCATCGGCGCGGGCGCCGACTGCGACGGGCAGGTGCTGGTGATCAACGACGCGATCGGCCTCGGGGAGTGGTCGCCGCCGTTCGCGAAGCGGTTCGGCGACGTGCGCGGCGAGATGGTCGACGCCGTCGAGGCGTACCGGGAGGCAGTGACGAGCGGCGAGTTCCCGGCCGCGGAACACTCGCACGTCGAGTCCGATCTGGAGGACCTGTACTGAGGACCGCCCGCGTCGGCCCCCCGTCTCAGAGGGGCACGACGCCGAGGATCGCCGGCAGGTCGCTCGGGTCCATCTGCGTGACCGTGACGTAGAGGACGGTGAAGATCACGGCGTTGTGGAGGCCGTGGAGCAGCGCCGGGACGACGAGGTTCTCCGTGTACTCGTACACCGCGCCGAACACGAGGCTCGGCACGAACAGGATGGCGACGGTCGTGAGCCGGGCGGAGAGCCCGCCGGTCAGCGCCATCACGTGGATGGTCGCGAAGATGGCGGCCGAGAGCAGGATCGACGGCGCCGCCGGCAGCGACTCGCGGAGCCGCCCCTGGACGACGCCGCGGTAGAGGATCTCCTCGCAGGGGCCGATGACGAGGAACGACGCGGCGACGAACAGCGGGATGATCGCCGGGTTCCCCATCGCCAGCTCCGCGCTCTGGTTCGCCGCGGTCTCCGTCCCGAGCAGCTGGACGATGGTCGAGACCACGAGGACCAAGATTAAGATTACGACCCAGCTGCCGAGGACGATCCCGAGCTCCTTGAGGCTCGGCACCCGGACGCCGAGGTACGAGACGATCCCGCGCCGGTCGAGGCCGCGCCACGCGAGGTACCCCACCGCGAGCCCGCCGAAGGCGACGTACTGGCCGAGTATCAGCGTGAGCACGACGCTCGCGACCAGCGAGAGCCCGCCGGCCGCGGCGTCGATCGCGAAGACCGCGACGCCGCTCGCGAGCGCGATCACGGGGCCGAGGACGCCGAGAAGCAGGGCGGTCGCGACCGCGACGGCCGGCGACCCGCCGGCGTCCCCCGGGCCGCCCGCGTCGTCGGCGACGGGGTCGGGGTCGACGTCGTCGAACTCGTCGTGAACCCCGCCGTCCGGGGACGCGTCGCGGCTGGAGGGATCTGTCATCGCCCGGGGTAGGCGGCGCTCGGCAAAATGGTTGTCCGTGTCGGAAGCGTCGCGGACGGTCGCCTTGCCGGCGTCCGCGCGCCGGTCACCGGCGGAGCAGCTCGTACCACAGCACCGCGGTGACGGCCCGCCCGTCGCGCAGCCCGTCGTCGACGACCGCGGCGAGGAGGTCGTCGTACGGCACCGTCTCGACCGATATCGACTCGTTGTGGTCTAAGTCGCGGTCGGCGGTCGGCTCGCAGCCGGTCGCCAAGACGTGGTGGTGAACTGCGTTCGCCATCCCGTTCGTCGGCTCGACGGTCGTCAGCCGCTCGAAGGAGTCGGCCTCGTACCCGGTCTCCTCGGCGAGCTCGCGGGCCGCGGCGCGCTCGATCGCGTCGTCGCTCGGGTCCGTCGCGTCGCTCGCCCCGCCGTCCGCGCCCCCGTCTCCGTCCTCCGGCTCCATCGTCCCCGCGGGGATCCCGCGGTTCACGCGCCCGACGGCCTGCCGCCACTCGTCGATGACGACCGCGTCGCCGTCGGGCGTCAGCGGCAGCACCACGACCGCCGGCGGCTCGTCGACGTAGTGGAACCCGTCGGTCTCGCCGTCCGGGAACCGCACCTCGTCGCGCCGCACGTCGAAGCCGGGGCAGGTGTAGTCGACGGCCGAGTCGAGCGTCTCCCACGCGAGGTCGTCGGGGTCGTCCATGGTCGCGGTCGTCGCTCGGCGCGTAAATACCCGGCCGTCGCGCGTCCCGGACGCGCCGACTCGGGCTCCGTCGCGCGCCCCGGCCGCGCGCTCCCGCCCCCCGTCACGCGCCCCGGACGCGCCCGACTGCGAGGCGGCCCGCCGTCCCGGCGGCCCAGCCGAGGGTGCCAGCCGCGAGCGCGGCGACCCCGATCACGGCGAGGCCGTCGACCGCGAGGAGGGCGGCGATCCGCTCGCCGAGCGAGCGCCCGGAGAGCCCCAGCAGGTAGTGGTCGACGCGGTGGCCGAGGAGCGCGGCGACGGCGACCGCCCACGAGGCGACCAGTCCGCCCCGTCGGACCGCGAGCGCCGCGGCCGCGAGCAGGCCGACGACCGTCGCCTCTCCGGCGAGGAGTATCACTCCGCCCGCGACCTCGAAGACGCCGACCGCGTAGGCGGCGAAGACGAGCGCGAAACACAGCGGCGGCGCGGCGAGCCGCGGGTCGGGTCGCGGGCGGTCGCGGTCGGGGCCGAGGAGGAGCGCGCGCGGGGAGGGCATGCGCGACCGATCCGCGTCGCGGCCGAAAAACCTCGGGGCTTCGCCGGCGGTCGCTCGGGGCGCTCAGCCCCAGTCGCCGAGCGACGCCTGCCCCTCGTCGGCGTCTCGCCGGTTCCGCTCCGCGGTCGGCTCCTCCCCGTCGCCCCGGTCCGGCGGGCCGTCGACCCAGTCGGTGAGCTTGCCGCCGTCGCCGGCCTCGCCGCGCTCGCGGCCGCGCTGTCGCTCGGAGTCGCCCCGGCGCTCGCGCCCGCTCCGTCGCTCGCGGTCGCCGCCGTCACCGTCGCCCTCGAACCCGCCGAGCGTCGCCTGGTCCGTCTCCGCGAAGTCGAGCTTGGAGACGCGGACGCCCAGCTTGCGGACCCGGGTCTCGTCGAACTCGCCGAGGAGGTCGAGCGCCACCTCCTCGACGAGGTCCGGGTCGTCGACCGGCCCGGGGAGGCTCCGGGCGCGGGTGTTCACGTCGAAGGGGGGCTCGACCGCCTTGATCCCGATGGTGCGGTAGAGGCAGCCGCGCTCGCGGGCGCGCCGGGCCACGTCCGCGGCGAGCGCCGTCACGGTCTCGCGCTTCGTCGCCTCGTCGGCGGTCGTCGGCAGCGCCGACTCGCGCGAGAGGCTCTTCGGGAGGCCGGTCGGCGTCACCTCGCGCTCGTCGTCGCCCGCGGCGCGCCGGGAGAGCTCCGGGCCGCGCTCGCCCAGCGCGTCCGCGAGGCGGTCGCGGTCGGCCGCCGCGAGGTCGCCCGCGGTCTCGATGCCGAGGTCCGCCAGCGTCTCCTCGGTCACGGGGCCGACGCCGTGGACGTCGGCCGTCGGCAGCGGCGCGAGGAACTCGGCGACCGAGCCCGGCGGCACGACCACGAGGCCGTCGGGCTTGTCGGCGTCGCTGGCGACCTTCGCGGCCGACATGTTCGGCGCGACGCCGACGCTCGCCGGCACGCCCGCCTCGCGCTCGATCCGGTCTTTCACGTGGCGGGCGTACCCCTCGGCGAGCGTCCGCGCCTCGGCCGGGCCGGCGGCGCCGCTCGGCGGCGGGTCGTCCGGGTCGTCGCCCGCGACCGCCCACGAGGTCCGATCGGTGACGTCGAGGTACGCCTCGTCGATGCTCACCTCGCGGCGGGTGTCGGCGCAGTCGCGGAGCACCGCCTTCACCTCGCTCGCGACCTCCTCGTAGAAGTCGAGGTCGACGGGGACGTACCGGCCGGTCTCGGCCGGGTCCGGCGCGTCCGGGTCGTCGGGGTCCGCGTCGGCGCGACGGGGGAGCAGCTCCAGGGCCTCCGAGATCGGCATCGCGCTGTCGACGCCGAACGCGCGGGCCTCGTAGCTCGCGGTCGCGACCGCGCCGATCGACTCGCCCGGCTCGTACCCCATCCCGACCACGACGGGCTCGCCCGCGAGTTCGGGGCGACGCAGCCGCTCGCAGGAGGCGTAAAAGCAGTCCATGTCGACGTGACAGACGACGCGGTCCGCGCCGTCGTCCCCGTCGTCGCCGGCGCCCGGGAGCGTCTCCCCGGCGACGGGCGTCCCGCCGGTCATCGCGTTCGGCTCCGCGCTCCGCGGACTTAAGAATCAGCCACGCGCGCCGGAAGTGGACGCCGCCCCGCCTGCGCGGGCCCGGATCCAGATCCGATAGCCGGGGCGGTAGTCGTTTATTCGGTGCGTCCCTTCGTGGACGTATGCCCGGAGCGATCGACGTGCTACACGTCGACGACGACCCCTCGGTCCTCGACCTCACGGAGGCGTACTTCGAGCGCGAGCTCGACGCGGTCTCGGTGACGAGCGTGACCGACCCGGAGGACGCGTTAGACCGGCTCGACGAGGGCGCCTTCGACTGCGTCGTCAGCGACTACGACATGCCCGCGATGGACGGGCTGGAGTTCTTCGACGCGCTCCGCGAGCGCCACCAGAAGATCCCCTTCGTGCTGTACACCGGGAAGGGGAGCGAAGAGATCGCGAGCCAGGCGCTCAACGCCGGCGTCACCGGCTACTTCCAGAAGGGCGGCCCCGAGCAGCTCCGCCGGCTCGCGAACCGCGTCGACCAGGCGGTCGAGGAGCACCGGACGAAGGAGATCGCCGACCGCTACTCGACGGTCATCGAGGCGCTCGGCTACCCGGTCTACGTCGTCGACGACACCGGCGTCTTCCGGTTCGTCAACGAGCCGTTCGCCGAGCTGACCGGCTACGACCGCGAGGAGATCATCGGCGAGACGCCCGGGTTCATCAAGGACGACGACGCGGTTCAGGAGGCGGAAGACCGGCTCGGAACGATCCTCTCGTCCGACGGGCCCGACGTCCAGCACTTCGGCGTCGACATCGTCCCCAAGGAGGGCGAGCCGATCCCCTGCCGGGACCACATGGCGGCGCTCCCGTACGAGGGCGAGTCGTTCGACGGCAGCGTCGGCATCCTCCGCGACGTGTCCGACGAGCGCGAGCGCCGCGAGGAGCTGGAGACGAAGACCCGCGCGCTCGACGAGGCGCCCGTCGGGATCACCATCACGGACCCCGAACAGGAGGACAACCCGATGGTGTACGTCAACGACCGCTTCGTCGAGATGACGGGGTACGACCGCGAGGAGTCGATCGGGGTCAACTGCCGGTTCCTCCAGGGGCCGGACACCGAGGAGGCGTCGGTACAGGAGCTCCGCGAGGCGATCGACGCCGAGGAGTCGACGAGCGTCGAGCTGTTGAACTACCGGAAGGACGGCACGGAGTTCTGGAACCGCGTGAGCATCGCCCCGATCAGCGACGCGGACGGCACCGTGACGCACTGGGTGGGCTTCCAGGAGGACATCACGGAGTTCAAGGAGCGCGAGGCGGCCCTCGAACGGCAGAACGACCGGCTCGACTCCTTCGCGAGCATCGTCTCGCACGACCTGCGGAACCCCCTCAACGTCGCGCAGGGGCGCGTCCAACTGGCCCGCGAGATGTCGGACGACGCTGAGAACCTCGACGCCGCGCTCGACGCGCTCGAACGGATGGAGTCGATCGTCGAGCGCACGCTCACCCTCGCGCGGGAGGGGGAGACGGTCGGCGACCCGGAACACGTCGACCTCGCGGACGTCGTCGCCGACAGCTGGTCGACCGTCGACACCGCCGACGCGACGCTCTCCGTCGAGACGGAGCGCGAGGTGCTCGCCGACCCCGACCGGCTCCGGAACCTCTTCGAGAACCTGATGCGCAACGCGGTCGACCACGTCGGCGGGGACGTCTCGATCCGCGTCGGCGACCTCTCCGACGGCTTCTACGTCGAGGACGACGGGCCGGGGATCGACCCCGCCGTCGCCGACTCCCTCTTCGAGCCCGGCGAGAGCGGCGCCTCCGGCAACACCGGGTTCGGGCTCGCGATCGTCCAGGAGATCGCCACCGCGCACGGCTGGACCGTCGACGCGACGACCGGTGCGGACGGCGGCGCGCGGTTCGAGGTCCGCGGGGTCGACAAGCGGACGCCCGCGACGGCCTGAGCGCCGCCCGGCCCTCTGCCCCGCCACTCCGCCCCGGTCAGCCGCCGACCCGCCCGAAAGCGGATCGACTCCCGCCGTTCACAAGCGCCTTTATGCTCCGTTCCGAACTCGGAGTGAATGGGGTCGCTCACCGACATCGCCGAGACCGACCGGCGCGTGATCGTGCTGGCGCTCGCGCGGATGGTCGGCGCGGCCGGGAACTCCTTCCTCATCGTCGTCCTCCCGCTGTACATCACGAGCGACGTGGTCGACATCGAGGGGCTCCTCGGCGCGGAGATCGGGGTCGGCGCGGCCGCGGTCACGCTGACCGAGCCGCTGCTCATCGGGATCGTCCTCTCGCTTTTCGGCTTCCTCAACAGCCTCTCGCAGCCGTTCACCGGGCGGCTGTCCGACCGGGTCGGCAGGCGACGGCCCTTCGTCCTCGCCGGCATCCTCCTCCTCGGGACCGCGAGCGGGCTGTACACGGTCGCGACGAGCTACCCGGTGCTGGTCGCGCTGCGCGCGGTCCAGGGGCTCGGCGCGGCGCTCATCATCCCCGCGACGGTCGCCCTCGTGAACGAGTACGCCGCGAGCGACACCGACCGCGGCGGGAACTTCGGCGTGTACAACACCTTCCGCCTCATCGGCTTCGGCTTCGGGCCGGTCCTCGCGGGCGCGGTCGTCGAGGCCGGGCCGTACGACCTCTCGGCGGTCGGGCTCCCGGTCCTCGACGGGTTCGACGCGGCGTTCGTCGCGGCCTGCGCCGGGGCGTACCTCAGCTTCACGCTCGTGTTCCTGCTCGTCCGCGACGCCGACGTCGAGGCCGAGGCCGGCGACGACGTGTCGATCCGGGTCCGCGGCGAGGACCGCCTGCTCGACCCCGTGTTCACGCTGGGGCTCGCGACCGTCGCCATGGGCGCCTGTATCGCGCTGTTCGCGACGCTCCAGAACCAGGTGAACGTCCGCTTGGACCAGGCGCCGATCTGGTTCGGCGCCCAGTTCGCGGCCGTGACGATCGCCAACGTGATCTTCCAGGTCCCGGTGGGGCGCGCCAGCGACCGGATCGGCCGCCGGCCGTTCCTGCTCGCCGGGTTCGTCCTCCTGGTCCCGACCACGCTCCTCCAGGGGATCGTGACGGAGCCGGCGCTGATGATGCTCGTCCGCCTCGGGCAGGGGGTCGCGGTCGCGTGCGTGTTCGCCCCGTCGCTCGCGCTCGCCGGCGACCTCGCGCGCGAGGGCGAGTCGGGGACCACCCTCTCCGTGCTCACCATGGGATTCGGCTTCGGCGTCGCCCTGGGCCCGCTCGCCTCCGGCTGGCTCTACGGCTTCGGCTTCGTCGTCCCCTTCGCGGTCGGGGCCGCGGCCGCCGCGCTCGGCCTCGTCGCGGTGTTCACGCAGGTCGAGGAGACGCTCGACGTCGGCGACGAGCCGAGTGCGGCGCCGGGCGCGGACTGAGCGGGACCGACTGCGCGCCGCTTTTCAGGGTCCCGGCCGAACCGCCTCGCGTGTCGAGCGACCGCCTCCGCTGCGTCGACTGCCGCGAGCCGATCCCGGCCGACGCGCGGATCTGCCCCCACTGCCGGACCATCCAGCCCTCCCCGCTGCTGGACGTCGGCGTCGTCGTCGCCGGCGTGTTCGCGCTGCTGTTCGGCGTCGTCCTGACCGTGATGACCGTCGGGACCAGCCGCCTCCTCGGGTTCGTCCTGCTCGTCGTCGGCTTCGGCTTGGCCGTCGGCGGCTACACGCGCTACCTCGATCGGCAGGCCGCGAGCCGGGCGCGGTGAGGCGACCGCGTTTCCCGTCGCCTCTCCCGCGACAATTTAAGTACGAGCGCGCGCCACGGTACGGACATGCTCACCCCACTCAACGGCGGCCTGGTCCTCGCGGGGCTGGCGCTCGCGTTCGTCGGCGCGGCGGTCTCCGTCTACGCGGTGACGCTGACGGGACTGCTCGTCGGCGCCGGCGCCGGCTACCTGTTCGCGCCGAACGTGGTCGGCCTGATCGCGGTCGACGGCGCGGTCCTGACCGCCGGCGCGGTCGCGGTCGGCGGCCTCCTCGGCGGCTTCCTCGCGTACGCCGGGCTCTCGTTCGCGGTGCTGGGGATCGGCGCCGTGGTCGGCGGGTTCGCCGGGCGGTTCGCGGTCGGCCCGTTCTACGCGGCCGACGCGGCCGGGCTCGAGGGGACGGCGCTGCTCGTCGGCGCGACGCTGGCGGGCGTCGCGGTCGGCGCGCTGTTCGGGTTCGTCCTCACGCGCACGACGCTCGTCGTCTCGACCGCGCTCATCGGCGCGGCGTTCGCCTCCCGCTCGCTCACGCCCGCGAGCTTCGAGACCGCCGCCGCGGAGACGACCGTCGAGCCCCTCCTCTTCGACCTCTCCGCGCCCGCGTTCCTCGCGGTGTTCGTTCTCGGCACGCTCTCGCAGCTCGGGCTCTTCCGGTTCGGCTACGTGACGAAGCTCGTCGGGCTGCTGCCCGGCGCGCGCCGGTGGACGGCCGACGACGACCGCGACGGCGGCGCGAAGGGCGCGTAACGCCTCCGGAAACCGATCTCCGACTACTCGTACTCGTAGAAGCCCAGGCCGGTCTTCTTGCCGAGGTCGCCCGCCTCCACCTTGCGCTTGAGGAGGTACGCCGGCTTGTAGCGGTCGCCGAGCTCGTCGTGGAGCGTCTCGCTGGCGTCGAGCGCCACGTCGAGCCCGATGTGGTCGGCGAGTTCGAGCGGGCCCATCGGGACGTTCGTGCCGAGCTTCATCCCGCGGTCGATGTCCGCCTTGTCGGCGACCCCCTCGTCGTACGCGCGGATCCCCTCGTTGATCCACGGCATCAGGATGCGGTTGGTGACGAAGCCGGGCTTGTCGTCGGCCTCCCACGTCTCCTTGCCCAGGTCCTCGGCGAAGTCGTGCGCGAAGTCCACCACCGCGGGGTCGGTGCGCTCGCCGACCACGACCTCGACGCCGTCCATGATCGGGACGGGGTTCATGAAGTGGAGGCCGACCACGTCGCTCGCGCGGTCGGTCGCGCTCGCGATGGTGGTGATAGACAGCGTGGAGGTGTTCGTCGCGAGGACGGCGCCGTCGTCGGTGACGCGGTCGAGGTCGGCGAACACGTCGCGTTTCACGTCGAGGTCCTCGATCACGGCCTCGATCGCCACGTCGGCGTCCGCGAGGTCGTCGAGGTCGGTCGTGCCCGTAATCCGGTCGCGGATCGCGTCCGGCTCCTCGTCGAGCGCGTCCTTCGCGGCCAGTCGGTCGAGGCTGTCCTCGACGCTGCCGAGGCCGCGCTCGACGTACTCCGCCTCCACGTCGCGCATCACCACGTCGTAGCCCGCGGTCGCCGCGACCTGCGCGATGCCGTTGCCCATCGTGCCGGCGCCGACGACGCCGACCACGTCCACCTCGGAGAGTTCTCGCATGCGGACCGCTGCCGCGCCGCGGGTGGTAAGTATTGCGAAAGCCGGTCCCGCGTCCCCCGCCGCGAGGAGAAATTAACAATTTGAGTAGTAACGGATGAGACAGAGAATCGCCCGCAACATGACTCGAAACGCCCGCGAAACGGGGTTCCGTTTCTTTACGCCCGCCAGTTTCACCACAGCCCTTTTTATCGATGTAACTGAACTACGAACCGATGCTTCCTCACGCCGCCGACGACATCTCGCGCGACGGTAAGTCGCTCATCCTCGCGTACGACCACGGGCTCGAACACGGGCCGGTCGACTTCGAGCCGAACCCGGACACGGCGGACCCGGAGCGGATCTTCGAGCTCGCCACCCACGAGGCGGTCACCTCGCTGGCCGTCCAGAAGGGGCTCGCGGAGGCGTACTACCCCGACTACGAGGACGAGGTGAACCTCCTGTTGAAGCTCAACGGGACCTCGAACCTCTGGATGGGCGAGCCGGACAGCGCGGTCAACTGTACGGCGGAGTACGCGGCCGAGCTGGGCGCCGACGCGGTCGGGTTCACCGTCTACGGCGGGTCGAACCACGAGGTCGAGATGGCCGAGGAGTTCCGCGAGGCCCAGGAGGGCGCCCGCGCACACGACATGGCCGTCGTCATGTGGTCGTACCCGCGCGGGCAGGGGCTCCGCAACGACGGGAGCCCGGAGGTTATCTCGTACGGCGCGCGGCTCGGCCTGGAGCTCGGCGCCGACGTGGTGAAGGTGAAGTACCCCGGGTCCGCCGAGGCGATGGGCGACGCCGTCGAGATGGCCGGCCCGGCCGACGTGGTGATGTCCGGCGGGACGATGCGCGACGACAAGGCGTTCCTCCGGAACGTCGCGAACGCCATCGACGCGGGCGCCACCGGCATCGCCGTCGGCCGCAACGTCTTCCAGCGCGACGAGCCCGAGCGCATCCTCGACGCCTTAGAGGCCGTGATCTTCGACGAGGTCGACCCGGCCGAGGCGCTGGCGATCGCCGAGAGCGACGACTGATGGCGTCCCTCGACCCGACCGTCGCGGCCGTCTTCGACGCGGTCGCGGCGACCGCCCCCGAGATCCGCGCGGCGCTCCCCGGCCGGCGCGTCGAGAGCGGGACGGAGAACGCCTCCGGCGAGTCGGTGCTGGCGGGCGACCTGTACGCCGACGAGCTGCTCGGCGACGCGATCACCGCGGTCGACGGCGTCGGCTCGTTCGTCAGCGAGGAGCGCGAGGAAGCGGTCGACGCCGGCGGCGCGGTCGGGAGCGGGCCGGACGACGCCTACGCCGTGGCGATCGACCCCCTCGACGGCTCGTCGAACCTGCGGTCGAACAACGCGATGGGCACCGTCGTCGGGGTGTACGACGCCCCGCTGCCCGCGCGCGGCCGCGACCTCGTCGCCGCCGGCTACGTCCTCTACGGGCCGATCACGACGATGGTCGTCGCCGACGAGGCGGGCGTCCGCGAGGAGGTCGTCGAGCGCGCGCCCGACGGCGACGGCGTCGAGCGCTCGGTCGTCGAGGGCGACCTGACGCTCCCGGCGACGCCGACCGTCTACGGGTTCGGCGGGCGCGTCCCCGACTGGCCCGCCGACTTCCGCGCGTACGCCCGGGCGGTCGAGGACGACCTGAAGCTCCGCTACGGCGGCGCGATGGTCGGCGACGTGAACCAGGTGCTCACCTACGGCGGGGTGTTCGCGTACCCCGCGCTCCGGAGCGCGCCCGAGGGGAAGCTGCGCCTCCAGTTCGAGGCGAACCCCATCGCGTACATCATCGAGCGCGCTGGCGGCGCCTCCTCGGACGGGACCGGCTCGATCCTCGACGTCGAGCCCGAGGCGGTCCACCAGCGCACGCCGCTGTACGTCGGCAACGAGGAACTGATCGACCGGCTGGAGGCGGCGGTCGGCGACTAGGGCGGCGGCTCCGCGCGGGCGGTCCCGGCGGTCCGGACCGAGTCTCGCATGGAAAACTGTTTAGGATCTACCGCAAATCTTGCGTCCATGAAAGTCCACGTCGGCGCGGCGGCGACCCCCGAGGAGGCCGAAGCGATAGCGAAGTCGCTCGCCGAACACCTCGGCGTCAACGTCGACGTCCACGTCGGCGAGGGGGAGACGCCGGTCGCGAGCGCCGAGCCGTCCGAACCGAGCTACCCGCTCGACGACGACCTCGGGCCGACCGACCGCGAGCGCGACCTCCGCGCCGAGATAGCCGACATCCGCGAGGGCGGCCCGGAGAAGTACCGCGACCGGCTCTCGGAGCAGGGGAAGCTGTTCGTCCGCGACCGCCTCGACCTCTGGTTCGGCGGCGAGGGCGGGACCCGCGGCGCCGGCGACGCGGACGCGGCCGACGGCGACCCCGCGGGCGTCACGTTCGAGGACGGGAAGTTCGCCGCCTTCGACGACTGGCACCCGGACGCGCCCGCGGGCGACGACGGGGAGACGAACGAGGAGGGGGGCGACCGGCTCCCCGGCGACGGCCTGCTGACGGGCGCGGCGGAGTTCGAGGGCCGCGACGTCCACTTCATGGCCAACGACTTCACCGTGAAGGCGGGGTCGATGGCGTCGAAGGGTGTCGAGAAGTTCCTCCGGATGCAACAGCGCGCGCTGAAGACGGGGAACCCGGTCCTCTACCTGATGGACTCCTCGGGCGGCCGGATCGACCAGCAGACCGGCTTCTTCGCCAACCGCGAGGGGATCGGGAAGTACTACTACAACCACTCGATGCTGTCCGGCGCGGTGCCGCAGATCTGCGTCCTCTACGGGCCGTGTATCGCCGGCGCCGCCTACACCCCCGTCTTCGCCGACTTCACCGTAATGGTCGAGGGGATGTCCGCGATGGCGATCGCCTCCCCGCGGATGGTCGAGATGGTCACCGGCGAGGAGATCGACTTAGACGACCTCGGCGGCCCGCGCGTCCACGCCGAGGAGTCCGGCTCCGCGGACCTGATCGCGCGCGACGAGGAGCACGCCCGCGAGCTAGTCGCCGAGCTGATCGGCTACCTCCCGGACCGGGCCGGCGAGAAGCCCCCGACGCGCGAGACGAAGCCGCCGAAGTACTCGCCCGACGGGATCGACGAGCTGATCCCGGAGTCGCCGAACCGGCCGTACGACGCCCACGACCTGCTCGACCGGATCGCCGACGCCGAGTCGGTGTTCGAGCTGAAGGAGGGGTACGGCCCGGAGATCGTCACGGCGTTCTGCCGGATCGACGGGCGGCCGGTCGGCGTCGTCGCCAACCAGCCGACGGAGCGGTCGGGCGCCATCTTCCCGGACGCCGCGGAGAAGGCCGCCGAGTTCATCTGGACCTGCGACGCCTACGAGATCCCCCTGCTGTACCTCTGTGACACGCCCGGCTTCATGGCCGGTTCGCAGGTGGAGAAGGACGCGATCTTAGAGAAGGGCAAGAAGATGATCTACGCCACCTCCTCCGCGACGGTGCCGAAGCAGACCGTCGTGGTTCGGAAGGCGTACGGCGCGGGGATCTACGCGATGGGCGGGCCCGCTTACGACCCGGAGAGCGTCATCGGGCTCCCGTCCGGCGAGATCGGGATCATGGGCCCCGAGGCCGCTATCAACGCCGTCTACGCCCGGAAGCTCGCCGAGATCGACGACCCGGAGGAGCGCGCCGAGACCGAACAGCGCCTGCGCGAGGAGTACCGCGAGGGGATCGACGTCCACCGGATGGCCAGCGAGGTCGTCATCGACGAGATCGTTCCCCCGTCCGACCTCCGCGCCGAGCTGGCCGCGCGGTTCGCGTTCTACGAGGACGTTCAGAAGGACCTGCCCGACAAGAAACACGGGACCGTCCTCTGACGACCCGGGCTACAGCGCCGCGATCAGGTCGCCGCCGTACGCCCCGAGGACCCCCTCGAACCCGATCCCGACCGCCAGCCCGACGGCGAGGAGCGCGCCCGCGTACGCCGCCGACCCGACGAGCGACGCGGCGGCGAACCGGGGGGCAGACACCGACGAGGCGCCCGCGCTGGGGAGCGCGAGCCACCCGCGGGTCCCCGGGAGGGCGTTCGAGGCGGCGACCGCGGGGAGCCCCCACCAGTCGAACCAGCGCGTCGCGCCGTCGAGGCCGCCCTCGCTCACGGGCACCACGGCCAGCGCGGTGGGGTCGGCGTCGTACCGGCGGACCGCGACGAAGAGGATCGACTGTCCGGCGGTCGCGCCGACCACCGCCGCGGCGAACACCGGGAGGACCGCGAGCGACTCGACGCCGGCGGCGACCGCCGCCGCGACGAACAGCGTCCGCGCCGGCAGCACCTTCCCCACGAGGGCCCCCTCCAGAGCGAAGACGACGAAGACCGCCGCGGCGCCGTGGGTGCCGACGAGGGCGAGCAGCGTCGCGGCGTGGGGAGCGATCACGGCTCACCTCCGCGGGCGACGCGTAAAACCTCCCCGAGAGGGGCGGTAGCACCCGTCACCATGCCGGATCTCCGCGTCACGGCGGCCCTCTTCGTCGCTTCCGGTTCAGGCGTGACCTCTCTCCGGTTCGGGCGTGACTATTTACCTCGCACGCATCCACCGTCCGGTATGATTCGCGTCGGCGACACGGCGCCGGACTTCATCGCCCCGGCGGTCTCGGGGGATTCCGCCGACGAGCTGGCGCTGTTCCGGCTCGTCGAGGCGCACGACGCGGTCGCGCTCCTGTTCGCGCCCGCGACGTTCGTGCCGACGTGTACGGCCGCGTTCGCCGCGGTCCGGGACGCCGGCTGGGACGACCGCGACGACCTCGCCGTCGCCGCGCTCACGGGCGACTCGCTGTACGCGGCGTTCGCATACGCCGACCGGTTCGCCCTCCCGTTCCCGGTCGTCGCCGACTTCCACGGCGGCGCGGCCGAGTCGTACGACCTGCTCGCCGACTCGTGGGAGGGCCACTCGGACGTCCCGCGCCGCGCGGCGGTCGTGGTCGACGGCGACTGGACGGTCCGGTTCGCCGAGGCGACGGCGGACGCGCTCGACCGCGTCGACCCCGCGCCCGTCGAGCGCGCGACCGAGGCGCTCCGCGACCTCGGGGTCGACGCCGCGCGGCCGCGGGTGGACTACGACGGGGCGTGGTGAGCGGCGCGGCCCCGGACGCCCGCCGGCGGACGGCGTCGCCGTGGTTATTTGACGCCCCCGCGACGAAGGGTCGGCATGGAAGCCGCCTTCGCGGAGTACCTCGACGAGTTCACGCGCCGGGACTGGGAGACGCTCGACCCGGCCGCCGTCACCGACCCGGTCCGCGTCGCGGTCGTCGGGCTCGGCTGGTTCGCCCGGGAGTGGGCGCTGCCCGGCATCGCGCGGTCCGCGTACACCGAGGCGACCGTCGTCACCGACGTCGACGCCGCCGCCGTCGAGGCGGTCGCCGCCGAGCGCGACGTGACCGGCGTGACGCCCGAGGAGTTCCGCGCCGGCGCGGCCGCGGACGCCTACGACGCGGTGTACGTCGCGACGCCGAACGCGACCCACCTGAAGTACGTCGAGGCCGCCGCGGACCAGGGGAAGGCGGTCCTCTGCGAGAAGCCGCTGGAGGCGACCCCGGAGCGCGCGCGCCGGCTCGTCGCCGCGTGTCGCGACGCCGACGTGCCGCTGATGGTCGGCTACCGGATGCAGACGGACCCCGCCGTCCGGCGGCTCCGCGACCTGCTCGACGCGGGCGTCGCGGGCGAGGTGGTCGGCGTCCACGCGACGATGTCGCAGACGATGCTCGGCGAGCTGGGCGGCGACCACGACCAGTGGCGGCTCGACCCCGAGCTGTCCGGCGGCTGCGCGGTCATGGACCTGGGCGTGTACCCGCTCAACACGACCCGGTTCGTGCTCCGCGAGGACCCGGTTCGTGTGTCGGGCCGCACGCGCTCGGAGCACGCGGCGTTCGCCGACGTCGACGAGCACGCGACCTTCAGGCTGGAGTTCCCCGGCGGCGTCGACGCGCAGTGCTCGGTGAGTCAGAACGCCCAGCACGCGAGCCGGCTGGAGGTCACCGGCACGGACGCCAGGCTGATCATGGACCCGGCGTTCTACGAGCGCGAGGACCGCGGCTTCGCCGTCGTCCGCGACGGCACCCGGGTCGACGTGGAGTTCGACCAGGTCCACCAGATCGAAGCGGAGTTCGCGTACTTCGGCCACCAGCTGCTCGCGGGCGAGCCGTTCCACGCCGACGGCGAGCACGCGCTCACGGACAGCCGCGCGCTCGCTGCCGTCTACGAGTCGGCCGAGACCGGCGAGCCGGTCGCGCTCGGCGACGCGGAGTAGCCTCGGGCCCGCTACTGCTCGATCCCGTACACGTCGCTCGTCCAGTCGCGCGCCAGGGTGTCGTACACCGGCCGATCGCGGTCGCGCTCGTCGAGCCGCCGCCGGTCGGCATCGTCCAGCTCCCAGTCCATCTCGGCGTTGGCCCGGACGTGCTCGGGAGTCGACGAGCGCGGGAGCGGGACGACGCCGCGGTCGATCGCCCACCGGACGACGACCTGCGCGGGATGCTTGTCGTACTTCTCGGCCAGGTCCGCGACGACCTCGTCGCCGAACACGTCCGTCCGCGCGAGCGGCGCCGCCGCCTCGACCACGGTGTCGGTCTCGCGGCAGTACTCGACCAGGTCCGGGCGCTGGAACCACGGGTGGAACTCGATCTGGTTGACCGCGATGGGGACGTCCGAGATGTGGTGCGCGCAGCTGAGCTGGTACGCGCTGAAGTTCGAGACGCCGATATCGCGGACGAGCCCGCGGTCGCGAAGCTCGGCCATCGCGCGGAGCGTCTCGCGCAGCGAGATGGCTGGGTTCGGCCAGTGGATCAGGTACAGGTCGAGGTACTCGACCCCGAGGCGGTCGAGCGACGCCTCGCACGAGGCGATCACGGACTCGTAGTTGAGGTTCTTCGCGAGCACCTTCGAGGTGAGGAAGACGTCGTCGCGGTCGACGCCGCTCGCCGCGAGGGCGTCGCCGATGGCCTCCTCGTTTTTGTACCCCTCGGCCGTGTCGATGTGGCCGTAGCCCGCGTCGAGCGCCGCGCGGACGCTGTCGACGGTCTCGCCGTCGGTGAGGTCGTACGTGCCGAGTCCGAGCGCCGGTAGCTCCGCGCCGCTCGGGAGCGTCTTCGTTGGAACGGTCACGCGACAGGGGTTCGCCGGATCGCCGATTGAAACTACCGGTCGGGGAACCGTGCCGGCGTCACAACCGAACGCCGTGGCGCGTGCCTGCGAGGCCGCTTCGCGGCCAAGCAGCACGCGCGAGGGAGTCGGCCGACCGGAGGGAGGCCGACGAGGTTGGGGAGGCGTGAGGTGCGGTTGCCGTGCGGGGCGGGGCGGACTCAAAGGGGCAGCCGCGAGGCGGGCTGAGGCGACGTAAGCACCACAGCGAGTGAACGGAGTGAACGAGCGAGGAGCGCAGCCAGCGTCAGCCCGCCTCGCGGCTGGGGCTTTGGAAATGTTCGCCACCGCTCAGTCGTCCGGTTACTGGCTACTGATAGCGTTCGAATCTCTCTCGGTGATTTTGCTCACTTCGTTCGCAAAAAGCACCGGCCGAGACTCCCGCGAGCGCAGCGAGCGGGAGTCAGGCCGGTGGATCTTCGAGCGCAGCGAGAAGATGCACCGGCCGAGATTTGAACTCGGGTTGCAACCATGGCAAGGTTGCGTGATACCACTACACTACCGGTGCGTGCTTCGCATCCGATCGTAGCCCGGGTCGGAGATATAAGGGTTCCGAACGAGCGCCGGCGGAAGGGTCATCGGCGTCGCGCCCCCACGTCGATCCGAACTCGAACGATGCCCGACTCCTCCGACCGCATCGACAGACGCACCGCCCTCCGCGCGGCCGGCGGGGTCGCCGGCGCCGCCGCCCTCCCAACGCTCTCGGGCTGTCTCGGCGACACCGGCGACGACGGATCCGACGGAAGCGATACCCCCGACGAGGACCCCCCGCCGGACGACGGCGGCGACGTGGACTACGACGTCGAACCCGTCGCCGAGGGGTTCGAGAACCCGTGGGGGCTCGCGTTCCTGCCCGACGACGGTCGCCTGCTCGTCACCGAGCGCCCGGGGCGGCTCTCGCTCGTCGACCCCGCGGACGGAACGGTTGAGCAAGTCGCGGGCGCGCCAGAGGTGTTCGCGGCGGGACAGGGCGGCCTGCTCGACGTCGCGGTCCACCCCGACTACCCCGACGACCCGCGCGTGTACCTGACGTACTCGGCGCGCGCCGCGGACAGCCCGGCCAGCGACGGCGCGGAGGGCGCGACCACCCACCTCGGCGCCGGCCGGCTCTCGCCCGACGGCGACGCGCCCGCGCTCGACGGGTTCGAGGCGCTGTTCGTCGCCGAGCCGTTCCGCGGGACGGATCTCCACTTCGGGTCGCGGGCGACGTTCGGCCCCGACGGCGCGCTGTTCGTCACGGTCGGCGACCGGCGCGACACCGACTTCGGGCCGGACCACGCCTCGCAGGACCGGTCGAACGAGCTGGGCGCGACGCTGCGGCTGACGGCCGACGGCGACCCCCACCCCGAGAACCCCTTCGCCGGCGACGCGGACGCCACGGACGCGCTGTACAGCTACGGGCACCGGAACCCGCAGGCGATGGCGGTGCGGCCCGAGACGGGCGCGGTCTGGCAGTGCGAGCACGGCGAGCGCGACGGCGACGAGATCAACGTGATCGAGGCCGGCGGCAACTACGGCTGGCCGGTCGCCAGCGAGGCGTGCCGGTACGGGACCGACGACCCGGTCGCACCGGGCCACGGCGAGCGCGACGGCGTGACCGCGCCGGTCCACTACTGGCCGTGCGGCTCCGGGGGCTTCCCGCCGAGCGGGGCCGTCTTCTACGACGGCGACGCGTTCCCAGAGTGGCGCGGGGACCTGTTCGCGGGCACGCTCGCGGCGCAGTACCTCGGTCGGTTCACCGTCGACGGCGACGGACAGGACGCGGTCGTGACCGAGCGCGAACCCCTGCTCGACGACCGGGAGTGGCGCATGCGCGCGGTCGCGGTCGAGCCGGCGACCGGGCACCTCTACGTCGCGGTCGACGACGGCGACGCGCCGGTGGCCCGGATCGTCCCGGCGTGACCTCGACCGCTCGGACCGATCGGGAGCGGCCCCGGTCACCGCGGTGACGGTTGTCACGATCCGAGGGCCAGATCCCGCGCCAAACCCCGTGTGAACGCGGCACAGCCCGAAATCGGGACCGCTATCCTTTTACGGTGCCGTCTGAAATCGAGGGGTACAGTCTCGCCACGATGCGTACCGAAGACGGGCTCACGATATGTGTTCCGTCTTCGCTCGTCCGGGAGGCCGAGGACGACCGCGAGGCGACTCGCAAACTCGGCTACGTCGCCCGTGCGGCGGCGGTGTTCCGGGCGGATCGGCTCGCCGTCTTCCCCGACAGGGAAGGCGAGGGTCGACGGGGCGGGGAGTACGTCCGCACCGTGCTGGGGTACGCCGCGACGCCGCCGGAGCTCCGGAAGGACCTCTGGGGGCAACGCGACGAGCTCCGGTACGTCGGCGTGTTACCCCCGCTCCGCGTGCCGTGGCGGACCGGCTCGACCCCTAGCGGGGAAGAGTCGAAAACACAGGGACTCGTGACCGAGGTCGGACCTGAAGGCCGCGTCCGGGTCAATTCCCCGCTGCGGGAACACCCGATCTCCCTGCTCGTGCCCTCCGGAATGGAGGTCGAGCGGGGGGAGCGCGTCACCATCAGGGTCTCTTCGAGAGAACCGGTCCGCGCCCGCATCACCGGGAAGCCGGAGGTCGGCTTCCAGGTCGTGGCCGCGGACCTGTCGGAAGCGCTCGCCGGCGACGGACTGGCCGTCGCGACGTCGCGACACGGGGAGGAACTCTCCGTCTCGCGGCTCGGCGACCTCGTCTCGGACGCGCGGGAGGCCGGCGGCTACACCGTCGCCTTCGGCGCGCCCGAGCGGGGGCTTCCGGAGATGCTCGGGCTTTCGCCCGACCGCATTCGGGCGGCCGTCGCCGACGGCCGCTCGGTCGAACCCGATCCGGGGTTCGACCTCTGGCTGAACACGATCCCGGCACAAGCGAGCGAGGTCGTCCGGACGGAGGAGGCTCTGTTCGCGACCCTCGGCTCGCTCACACTCACGGAGTAAACACATGCCACAACCAAGCCGACCACGAAAAGGCTCGCTGGGCTACGGCCCGCGCACCCGCGCAGACAGCGAGGTGCCGCGCATCCGTTCGTGGCCAGACGACGACGGGGCCCCTGCGCTGCAGGGATTCGCCGGCTACAAGGCCGGGATGACCCACGTCATGATGGTCAACGACGAGGCGAACTCGCCGCGTGAGGGGATGGAGGAGGCAGTCCCCGTCACCGTCGTCGAGACGCCGCCGATGTACGCCGTCGCAGTCCGAGCCTACGAGGACACGCCGTACGGACAGAAGCCGGTCGAAGAGGTCTGGGCGACCGAGTTCCACGAGGAGCTCGACCGCGCGCTCGACCTGCCGGCGGAAGACACCTTCGAGGAGGACGCCGACGAGCTGCGCGCGCTGCTCGACGACGGCGTCGTCGACGACGTGCGCGTCATCACGCACACGGCGCCCTCGGAGCTCTCGAACGTCCCCAAGAAGAAGCCCGACGTCATGGAGACGCGCGTCGGCGGCGGCTCCCTCGAGGAGCGCGCCGACTTCGCGCTGGACCTGGTCGCCGAGGGCGGCGCCCACGAGTTCGGCGACGTCTTCCGCGCCGGGCAGTACACCGACGTCTCCGGCATCACGAAGGGCAAGGGGACGCAGGGTCCCGTCAAGCGCTGGGGCGTTCAGAAGCGGAAGGGCAAACACGCCCGCCAGGGATGGCGGCGCCGGATCGGTAACCTCGGTCCGTGGAACCCCTCCCGCGTCCGCTCTACCGTGCCCCAGCAGGGCCAGACCGGCTACCACCAGCGCACCGAGCTCAACAAGCGCCTCATCGACTTCGGCGAGGGCGACGATGCCTCCGTCGACGGCGGCTTCGTCAACTACGGCGAGGTCGACGGCGAGTACGCGCTCATCAAGGGCTCGCTGCCCGGACCGGACCAGCGTCTGCTGCGGTTCCGCCCGGCCATCCGGCCGAACGACCAGCCGCGCCTCGACCCCGAGGTCCGGTACGTTTCCACCGAATCCAACCAGGGATAACCAATGAACGCAACAGTACACGACCTGGACGGCGACGAGGCGGGCAGCATCGAGCTGCCGGCCGTCTTCGAGACCGCGTTCCGACCGGACCTCATCGGTCGCGCGGTCGGCGCCGCTCAGGCAAACCGGAAGCAGGCCTACGGGGCAGACGAGTTCGCCGGGCTGCGGACGCCCGCCGAGTCGTTCGGCTCCGGCCGCGGGCTCGCGCACGTGCCGCGACAGGAGAACGTCGCCCGCCGCGTCCCGCACGCCGTGTCGGGCCGCGCCGCGCACCCGCCGAAGGCCGAGAAGGACCAGTCGAAGCAACTGAACGACAAGGAACGACAGCTCGCCATCCGGTCGGCCATCGCGGCCACGACCGACGCCGAGCTCGTCGCCGAGCGCGGTCACGCGTTCGACGAGGACCTCGACCTCCCGCTCGTCGTGAGCGACGAGTTCGAGGACCTGAAGAAGACCCAGGAGGCCCTGGGCGTCCTCGAGGCCGTCGGCGTCGACGCCGACATCGAGCGCGCCGAGGAGGGCCGCTCCGTCCGCGCCGGACAGGGGAAGGCCCGCGGCCGCAAGTACCGCCAGCCGAAGTCCGTCCTCGTGGTCACCAGCGAGGAGCCGTCCCGCGCCGCCCGCAACCTCGCGGGCGTCGACGTCGCGACCGCTCGCGAGGTCAACGCCGAGGACCTCGCGCCGGGCGCGCACCCGGGACGACTCACGCTGTGGACTGAAAGCGCCGTCGCGGAGGTGGCCGACCGATGAACTCGATCATCGAGCATCCGATCGTCACCGAGCAGGCGATGAACGAGATGGACTTCAACAACAAGCTGCTGTTCCTCGTCGACGTCGACGCGACCAAGCCGGAGATCACCTCCGAGGTCGCCGAGCGCTACGACGTGGGCGTCGCGAACGTCAACACGCAGGTGACGCCGCAGGGCGAGAAGAAGGCGATCGTCACCCTGTCGGAGGACGACGACGCGACCGAAATCGCCTCGCGCATCGGGGTGTTCTGAGATGGGACGACGAATCCAAGGACAACGGCGCGGACGCGGCGGCCCGACGTTCCGGGCCCCCTCGCACCGTTACAAGGCGGAACTGTCGCACAAGAAGCTCGAAGACGTGGACACGATCACCGGCGAGATCGTCGGGATCGAACACGACCCGGCCCGCTCGGCCCCCCTCGCGGAGGTCGAGTTCGAGGACGACGACCGTCGCCTCGTGCTCGCGCCGGAAGGCGTGCGCGTCGGCGAGACGATCCAGGTCGGCGTCTCGGCGGAGATCAAGCCGGGCAACACGCTCCCGCTGGCGGAGATCCCCGAGGGCGTGCCCGTGTGTAACGTCGAGAGCAACCGCGGGGACGGCGGGAAGTTCGCGCGCGCCTCCGGCGTGTCGGCGACGCTTCTCACCCACGACCGCGACGTCGCGGTCGTCCAGCTCCCCAGCGGCGAAGTGAAGCGACTCGACCCCCAGTGCCGCGCCACGATAGGCGTGGTCGCGGGCGGCGGCCGGACGGAGAAACCCTTCGTCAAGGCCGGCAACAAGCACCACAAGATGAAAGCGCGCGGCACCAAATACCCGCGCGTGCGCGGCGTCGCGATGAACGCCGTCGACCACCCCTTCGGTGGCGGTGGTCGCCAACACCCCGGCCAGCCGAAGTCCGTCTCGCGGGACGCCCCGCCGGGACGAAAGGTCGGTGACATCGCATCCAAGCGCACCGGACGAGGTGGCAACAAATGAGTTCAGACTACCGAACCGGCCGCGAGGGCAAGGAGTTCGCCTACCGCGGTCACTCGCTCGACGAGCTGCAGGAGATGGACGTAGAGGAGGTCGCGGAACTGCTCCCCGCACGCCAGCGGCGAAGCATCGTTCGCGGTCTCAGCACCGAACAGCAGAAGCTGCTGGAGACGGTCCGGAGCCGCGACAAGGAGACGACGGCGGACGACCCGATCCGGACGCACCTGCGCGACATGCCGGTCCTGCCGGAGTTCGTCGGCGTCACCTTCGCCGTGTACAACGGACACAGCTTCGAGCGCGTTCAGGTCGAACCCGAGATGATCGGGCACTACCTCGGTGAGTTCCACCTCACCCGAAGCACCGTCGAACACGGTCAGGCCGGCATCGGCGCGACCCGGTCCTCGAAGTTCGTGCCCCTCAAGTAACCCATGGGAATCAACTACAGCGTCGAGGCCGACCCGGAGACCACCGCCAAGGGGATGCTCCGCGACCGGCCCATCAGCGTGAAGGACAGCAAGGAGATCTCCCGAGAGATCAAAGGCGAGACGGTCGCCGACGCGGAGGAGTTCCTCCAGGAGGTCATCGACGAGGAGTCGTCCGTCCCGATGCGCCAGCACAACGCCGGCGCGGGACACCGCTCCGACATCGACGGCTGGGACGCGGGACGGTACCCCGAGAAGGCCGCCAAGGACTTCCTCAAGCTCTTGGAGAACGTCAAGAACAACGCCGACGAGCAGGGGTTCGACGGCGAGGCGATGGTCATCAAACACGTCGCCCCCCACAAGGTCGGCGAGCGACCCGGCCGGAACCCCCGCGCCGCGGGCGCGACGGAGTGGAACACCACGCTCGCGGACGTCGAACTGATCATCGAGGAGCCGGAGGCTGACAACTAATGGCTGACGAACACCAATTCATCGAGGACGGCCTTCGCCGTTCCCAGATCAACGAGTTCTTCGCGGACGAGCTCGGCCGCGCCGGCTACGGCGGGATGGACGTCGCCCAGACGCCGATGGGCACGCAGATCGTCTTGAAGGCCGAAAAGCCCGGCATGGTGATCGGGAAAGGCGGGAAGAACATCCGCAAGATCACCACCGAGCTCGAGGAGCGCTTCGACATGGACGACCCGCAGATCGACGTTCAGGAGGTCGACGAGCCCGACCTGAACGCGCAGATCGTCGCGGACCGTCTCGCGAACGCCCTCGAACGCGGCTGGTACTTCCGGAAGGCCGGTCACACGACGATCGACCGCATCATGGACGCGGGCGCGCTGGGCGCCGAGATCGTCCTGTCCGGGAAGGTCACCGGCGCGCGCTCGCGCGTCGAGAAGTTCAACCGCGGCTACATCAAGCACAACGGCGAGCCCGCGGAGGAGGTCGTCGACCACGGCCAGGGCGTCGCCGTCATGAAGCTCGGGACGATCGGCGTCAACGTCAAGATCATCCCGCCGGGCGCGACGCTCCCGGACGACTTCCAGGTCCGCGAGGACGCGGAGGTTCCGGAGGTCGAGCAGGCGGCGGTCGACGCCGACGCCGACGAGGGCGTCGAGTCGCTCCTCGAAGAGGACCCCGACGAGGTTCCGGACGTGGGCGGCGACGACGACGTCGACGTCCCCGACGAGGACCCCGCGGAGGTCATCGACGAGGAGGTCGTCGAGGAGGTCGTCGAGGAGACGCAGGAGACGGCCGCCGAGGCGACGGACGTCGCCGCGGAGGAACCGGTCGACGAGGACGTCGACGCCGACGAGCTCGACGACCTCGACGAAGAGATCGAGTCCGAGGCGGCCGACCTCGTCGCGGAGATGGAGGCGGCCGACGAGGAAGACGAGGAGGACGAATAGATGGCGATCCTCTACACCGACGAGATCCGCGACATGACCGCGGCGGAGCGGCAGGTCGAACTCGAGGAGCTCGAGACCGAGCTGCTCAACTCGAAGGCGCAGCGGGCGGCCGGCGGCATGCCGGAGAGCCCGGGCCGCGTCAACGAGCTGAAGAAGACCATCGCGCGGATCAAGACGATCCAGGCGGAAGAAGGCGACTTCGACGACGAGGAACAGTAAGATGATCTCCCCCGACACGCTCGTTCGACACGAACTCGTCGGCCTCCCGGTTCGGGTGGTCGACGCCGACAGCGACGCCCACGTGGGCATCGCGGGTCGCGTGCTCGACGAGACGTTCGGCACCCTCGTGGTCCGGACGGGGTCGGGGGACAAGCGCGTGCCCAAGTCGGGCGCGACGTTCGAGTTCGGCGTCGTCGAGACGCCGACCGCTCGCACAGATGAAGCCGCCGGCGACGGAGGGTCGCCGGGGTCCGCGTCCCAACTCGGGTCGGATACTACGGGGGTCCGCCCCCGTCAGTCTGGCCCGTCCGGGTCCGAAAGCGCCGTCAACGGTGACGGCGCGGGCCCGGCGAGCCGACGAGGCGAGTGCAAAGACGCGGTCTACGCGACGGTGGATGGCGATCGGTTGCGACATCGGCCCGCCGAACGCACCGAACGAGGTGCCACACAATGGCGATAGGAATCGACGTACCCACGCCTCCGGAGCCAGACAACCCGGAGGATTACGACTACGAGAAGTGCCCGTTCTACGGGCAGCTCTCCGTCCGCGGCCAGACCCGCGAGGGGACGGTCGTGTCGACGGATATGGAAAAGACCGTCATCGTCGAGCGAGAGTACGACGTGTTCGTACCGAAATACGACCGGTACATGAAGCGTCGCTCGCGCATCCCGGCCCACGTGCCGGGCGTGCTCGACTCGCTCGAAGTCGGTGACGAAGTGAAAATCGCGGAGACGCGACCGCTCTCGAAGACGAAGTCCCACGTCGTCGTCGAGATCCTGTCGGGTGATCAGTGATGGAGGCGCTCAAGGCCGACGTCACGCAGGGGCTCTCGAAGGGCTCGCTGATCACGTGCGCCGACAACACCGGCGCCCGTGAGCTGAAGGTGATCTCCGTGTCGGGCTACTCCGGCACGAAGAACCGTCACCCGAAGGCGGGGATCGGCGACAAGGTGACCGTCTCGGTCACGAAAGGGACGCCGGAGATGCGGCGGCAGGTGCTGGAGGCGGTCGTCGTCCGCCAGCGCAAGCCGATCCGCCGTCCGGACGGCACGCGCGTGAAGTTCGAGGACAACGCGGCCGTCATCATCGACGACCTCGAGGAGCCGCGGGGCACGGAGATCAAAGGCCCCGTCGCCCGCGAGGTCGCCGAACGATTCGGGAGCATCGCCTCGACCGCGACGATGATCGTCTAACTATGACGAACCAGCCACGCAAACAACGAAAACGGTCGGAGACCGCGCCGCTCCACGAGCGGCAGAACCAGGTCCGGGCCACCCTCACCGAGGATCTCCGCGACGAGTACGGACAGCGGAACGTCCGCGTCAACGCCGGCGACACCGTCGAGGTGCTTCGCGGCGACGCGGCCGGCACGGAGGCGGAGGTCGTCTCCGTCGACCTGTCCGCCGAGCGGATCACGGTCGAGGACGTCACCGTCGAGAAGGCGGACGGGGAGGAGGTTCCCCGCCCCATCCCGGCGAGCAACGTCCGGGTGACCGAACTGGACCTCGAAGACGAGCGCCGCGAGGCGCGGCTCCAGGAGGACAACGAATGACGCGACACCAGAAGCGACTGTCAGTACCGAACTCCTGGCCGGTCGAGCGCAAGACGGACACGTTCACGGTGAAGGCGGGCGCGGGCCCGCACGGCGAGGCGGGCGTTCCCCTCGTCGTCCTGCTGCGGGACGTGCTCGGCTACGTCGACTCGACGAAGGAGGCGCGCTACGCGCTGAACAACGACTCGATCCTCGTCAACGGGGACGCCATCTCGGACGAGCAGCGTCCGATCGGGATGTTCGACATCCTGGCGTTCCCCGAGCGCGGGGAGTTCTTCCGCGTCTTCCCCGACGAGGGCGGTCGGCTCGCGCTGACCCCCGTCGACGAGGAGGCCGCGGGCAGCCGGCTCGGGAAGATCACGAACAAGACCGTCGTCCCCGGCGGGGTCGTCCAGCTGACGCTCCACGACGGGACGAACGTCCGCGTCGACGACGACGCGGACTACGAGACGAACGACTCGATCGTCGTCGACAACGAGACGAAGGAGATCGTCGCCCACTTCGAGTACGAGGAGGGCGCCCTCGTCACCGCCGTCGCCGGCCAGCACGCCGGCCAGATCGGCGAGATCGACGACATCGACGTGACGCTCGGCTCCGGCGACAACACCGTCACGGTCGCCAGCGACGACGGCGGCTACGAGACGATCGAGGAGTACGTTGTCGTGATCGACGAGAACTTCACGGACGACGACGAGGCGGGTGATTCGGATGAGTGAAGCCGAGAGCGCCGACCACGAGATGCGCGAGCCGTACCTCGAGAAGGTCGTCGTCCACATGGGCGTCGGGCAGGGCGGTGAGCCCCTCGCCGACGCCGAGCAGATCATCGAGGAGATCACGGGCCAGCAGTCGGTCCGGACCACCTCGAAGCGCACCATCGCCGAGTTCGGGATCCGCAAGGGCGACCCGATCGGCGTGAAGGTGACGCTGCGGGGCGAGGACGCGCACGCGTTCCTCGAGACCGCGCTGAACCTGGTCGAGATCGGCCGGAGCCAGTTCGACGACACGGGTAACCTCAGCTTCGGGATCGAGGACCACACCGACTTCCCGAGCCAGGAGTACGATCCCAACACCGGGATCTACGGCCTCGACGTGACGACGACGATCGTCCGTCCCGGCTACCGCGTCTCGAAACGCGACAAGGCGACGGGGACCATCCCCGCTCGCCACCGGATGACAGCCGAGGACGCGGCCGCGTTCCTCGAAACGAACTTCGACGTCGAGGTAAGCGAATGAGCGAAGCGAACAACGACACGGGCGAGCACGCCGCGAAGCGCACCGACTCCCGGCACACGTGCCGGCGGTGCGACCGCGAGCAGGGACTCGTCGGCAAGTACGACATCAACCTCTGCCGTCAGTGCTTCCGCGAGGTCGCCCGAGACATGGGATTCGAGAAGTACAGCTGATCATGACGGGAAACGATCCATTCACCAACGCGCTCGCCGGCATGGACAACGCCGAGAGCGTTGGCCACCTGTCGTACACGGTAGAGCCCGCTTCGAACATCATCGGCTCCGTCCTCGAGGTCCTCTACGACCGCGGGTACGTCGACGGCTTCGAGTACGTCGACGACGGGAAGGCCGGGAAGTTCGAGGTCGAACTGAAAGGCGCGATCAACGAGTGTGGCGCCGTCAAGCCCCGCTACTCGGCGGGCGCTGACGAGTTCGAGAAGTGGGAGAAGCGATACCTCCCCGCCCGTGACTACGGGACGCTCATCGTCACGACGAGCCACGGCGTCATGAGCCACTACGAGGCCCGCGAAGAGGGCATCGGCGGCCAAGTGATCGCATACGTCTACTAACAATGAACAGAGTCGAAATCGAGATTCCGGACGACGTCTCCGCCGAGACCGACCACCTCGAACTCACCGTCGAAGGGCCCAACGGGAGCGTCACGCGACGCCTCTGGTACCCCGACGTCGACGTGTCCGTCGAGGACGGCGCGGTGGTCATCGCGACCGAGAACGAGGACGCGAAGACCAACGCCACGGTCGGCACCTTCGAGAGCCACGTCGCCAACATGATCCACGGCGTCACCGAGGGCTGGGAGTACGCGATGGAAGTGTACTACGCCCACTTCCCGATGCAGGTGAACGTGGAGGGCGACGAGGTCGTCATCGAGAACTTCCTCGGAGAGAGCGCCGCGCGGCGCACTCCGATCCGCGGAGACACGGACGTACAGGTCGACGGCGAGACGGTCACGCTGACGGGCTCCGACAAGGAGGCCGTCGGGCAGACCGCCGCCGACATCGAACAGCTGACGAAGGTGACCGACAAGGACACGCGCGTCTTCCAGGACGGCGTGTACATCGTCGAGAAGCCCACCGGAGGTGCCTAACCAATGGCAGACGAACTGGAAGACATCAGCGGCGTCGGTCCCTCGAAGGCGGACGCGCTTCGCGAGGCCGGCTACGAGACGGTCGAGGACGTGAAGGCCGCCTCCCAGTCGGAGCTCTCCGAGGTCGACGGCGTCGGCAACGCGCTCGCCGCGCGTATCAAGGCCGACGTCGGCGGACTGGAGGTCGACGAGGAGGCGGACGCGGAGATCGAAGACGAGACCGACGAGGAGGAGGCGGCCGACGAGGCCGAGGAGTCCGAGGCGGTCGAGACGGAGCTTCGCCCCCGCGGCCACGCCGACAAGACGCCGGAACTGGACGACGAGACCGCTCGCGCGCTCGCGCAGAAGCACCGCGAGGGGAAACCGCAGTTCAACCGGCAGGACTACCACAAGAAAAAGCGGATCCCGACGTCGTGGCGCAAGCCGCGCGGCGGGCTCTCCAAGCAGCGCCGCCGCATGAAGTCGAAGGGGCCGGTCGTCGAGGCCGGCTTCCGCTCGCCCAAGGCGTCGCGCGACCTACACCCGAGCGGCTTCGAGGAGGTCCGCGTTCACAACACGGACGACCTCGAGGGCGTCGACGGCGACACGCAGGCGGTGCGGATCGCCTCGAAGGTCGGCGGTCGCAAGCGCGAACTGATCGAAGACGAGGCGGAGGAGCGCGGCATCCGCGTGCTGAACCCGACCTACGTCGAAGTGGAGGTCAACGATGAGTGATCTGAAGGCGCAGAAACGGCTCGCAGCGGACGAGCTCGACGTTGGCAAGGGCCGCGTCTGGCTCGACCCCGACGCACAGGAGGAGATCGCGGACGCGATCACCCGCGAGGACGTCCGCGAGCTCATCGACCAGGGAACGATCCGCGCGAAGGACGCGAAGACGAACTCGCGCGGTCGCGCCCGCGAGCGCGCCGACAAGCGCTCGTACGGACACCAGTCCGGCGCCGGCTCCCGCAAGGGGCGCTCCGGCGCGCGGCAGAACACGAAAGACGACTGGAAGGCGCGCATCCGCGCACAGCGGGCCCGCCTGAAGGAGCTTCGCGACGAGGAAGACGTGCTCGACGCCTCCGAGTACCGCACGCTCTACAACAAGGCGAGCGGGGGAGACTTCGAGGACGTCGCCCGTCTCGAGGCGTTCATCGAGACGCAGTACGGTTACGAGGTGACGGACTAATGGCGACAGGACCACGATACAAGGTGCCGATGCGGCGCCGCCGCGAGGTCCGGACGGATTACCATCAGAGGTTGCGCCTGCTGAAATCGGGCAAGCCTCGCCTGGTCGCCCGGGTGAGCAACGCTCACGTCAGGGCGCAGCTGGTGACCCCCGGACCCGACGGCGACGAGACCCACGCGGCCGCCTCCAGCGAGGAGCTCGGCGAGTACGGCTGGGACGCCCCCACGGGCAACCTCCCCAGCGCGTACCTCACCGGCTTCCTCGCGGGCGCCCGCGCCGTCGACGCCGGCCTCGACGAGGCCGTCCTCGACATCGGGCTCAACACGGCGACGCCCGGCAACAAGACGTTCGCGGTACAGGAAGGAGCGATCGACGCGGGCCTCGAGATCCCGCACAACGACGACGTGCTGGCCGACTGGTCGCGCACGCGCGGCGAACACATCGCCGACTACGCCGAGCAGCTCGACGAGCCGCTGTACAGCGGCGAGTTCGACGCCAGCGAGCTACCCGAGCACTTCGACGACGTGCTCGCGACAATCCAGGAGGACCATGAGTAGACACAACGACGGCTGGGAACCGCGGACGCGACTCGGCCGCAAGGTACAGGACGGCGACATCACGTCGATGGAACAGGCGCTCGACTCCGGCCTCCCGCTGAAGGAGGCGGAGATCGTCGACCAGCTCCTCCCGGGGCTCGAAGACGAGGTGCTGGACATCAACATGGTCCAGCGCATGACCGACTCCGGCCGCCGCGTGAAGTTCCGCTGCGTCGTCGCCGTGGGCAACCGCGACGGCTACCTCGGCTACGCGCAGGCCCGCGACGACCAGGTCGGCGGCGCGATCCAGAAGGCGATCGACGTCGCGAAGCTGAACATCATCTCGGTCGACCGCGGCTCCGGGTCCTGGGAGGACCAGCCCGGCGGCACCAACTCCCTGACCCGCACGGCGAAGGGGAAGGCCGGCTCCGTCACCGTCGAGATCAAGCCCGCCCCGCAGGGGCTGGGCCTCGCGGCCGCGGAGACGGTCCGCAACATCTTAGAGCTCGCCGGCGTCGAGGACGCCTGGACGAACTCCGACGGCAACACGCGCACGACGGTGAACCTCGCGAAGGCGACGTTCAACGCCCTGGAGAACGCGGCGCAGTCCCGCACTCCGCAGCACGCGCGCGAGGTCCACTACGACGAGGTGAGCGAGTGATGCAGGCGATCGTTCAGCTCCGCGGCGACGTCAACCTGGACTACGACGTCGAGGACACGCTCGACATGCTGAACGTCGGGCGCGTCAACCACGCGACGTTCGTCCCCGAGACGGACTCGTACCGCGGCATGATCACGAAGGTCAACGACGTCGTCGCGTTCGGGGAACCGAGCGTCGAGGCCGTCGCGCGGACCGTCGCGCGGCGCGGCGAGCCCCTCGAGGGCTCGGCCGACGTCGACGACGAGTGGATCGATTCGAACACCGACTACGCCGACCTCGAGGCGCTGGCCGAAGCGCTCGTCGACGAGGAGACGACCCTGCGCGAGCAGGGCCTCTCGCCGACGCTCCGGCTCCACGCGCCCCGCGGCGGTCACGAGGGCATCAAACACCCCGTGATCGAGGGCGGCGAGCTCGGGAAACACACCACCGAGGAGATCGACAGTCTCCTGGAGGCGATGCGATGACGAGCAAGAAACGACGACAGCGCGGCTCTCGCACGCACGGCGGCGGCACGCACAAGAACCGGCGCGGCGCCGGTCACCGCGGCGGCCGCGGCGCGGCCGGTCGCGCGAAACACGAGTACCACAACTACGGCCCGCTCGGCAAGCACGGGTTCAAGCGGCCCGAGGACGCCCAGACGGAGGTCCTCGAAGTGAAGATCCAGAAGCTCGACGAGGACGCGGCGCTGTACGCCGCGGACGGCCTCGCCGAGGAGGACGGCGACGCGTACGTCTTCGACGCGCGCGACGTCGTCGAGGACGGCCACGAGGCGGACGTCGTGAAGGTGCTCGGCGGCGGGCAGGTCCGGCGCGAGCTCCGCGTCACGGCCGACGCGTTCACGGCCGGTGCGGTCGAGCTCATCGAGGAGGCCGGCGGCGAGGCGACGCTCTCGGAGCGCGCCGAAGAACCCGCTGACGAACCGGAAAACACTTCCGACGACGAGAACGACGAGGCGTAACATGAGCTGGAAGGAGGCCGCCGAACCGGTGCTCTCGCGGATGCCCGTCGTGGAGCGGCCCGCGGGGCACGTCCCGTTCAAGCGGAAGCTCACGTGGACGGCCGGAATCCTGATCGTCTACTTCTTCCTGACCAACATCAACCCGTTCGGGTTGGCGGTCGGGCAGGGGTCGGACTTCTTCGGGCAGTTCCGGTCGGTGCTGGCCGGATCGTCCGGGTCGCTGCTGCAGGTCGGTATCGGACCGATCGTCACGGCGTCCATCGTCCTCCAGCTGCTGGGCGGTGCGAACCTCCTCGGGCTCGACACGGAGAACGACCCGCGTGACCAGGTCCTCTATCAGGGCCTCCAGAAGCTGCTCGTGATCATCGTCTCGGCACTGACGGCGGCGCCGATGGTGTTCACCGGGAGCTTCCTCCCGGCCGACGACGCGGTCGCGAGCGCGCTCGGCATCGGCACGTTCGGCGTGCAGCTGCTGATCTTCGCGCAGATCTTCGTCGGCGGCATCCTCATCCTGTTCATGGACGAGATCGTGAGCAAGTGGGGCGTCGGCTCCGGCGTCGGCCTGTTCATCATCGCGTCCGTGAGCCAGCAGATCGTCGGCGGCTTCTTCAGCTTCTCGGCGCTCGGCGCGTCCGGCTTCTTCGCGAGCTGGTACGGCGTCATCTTCGGCGACGTGCCGGTGTCGATGTCGCCGTTCACCGCCGAGGGGCTCCAGAACCTCCTCTTCGACCCCGGGAACATCTTGGCGCTTTTCACCACGGTGTTCATCTTCGGGATCGTCGTGTACGCGGAGTCGGTCCGCGTCGAGATCCCGCTGTCGCACGCCCGCGTGAAGGGCGCCCGCGGACGCTTCCCGGTGAAGCTCATCTACGCGTCCGTCCTGCCGATGATCCTCGTTCGCGCGCTGCAGGCGAACATCCAGTTCCTCGGCCAGATCCTCTCCTCGCAGTGGGCGGGGATGCCGGCGTTCCTCGGTGAGTACAGCGACGCCGGACAGCCCATCTCCGGGCTGTTCTACTACCTGAACCCCATCCAGAGCCGCGGACAGTGGATGTGGTTCCTCGGCGAGATCCCGGCCTCCGTGGAGCCGTGGATGATCGCGGTCCGGCTCGCCGTCGACCTGACGTTCATGATCGTCGGCGGCGCCATCTTCGCGATCTTCTGGGTCGAGACCACCGGCATGGGGCCGGAGGCGACCGCGAAGCAGATCCAGAACTCCGGGATGCAGATCCCCGGGTTCCGCCGGAACCCGCAGGTCGTCGAGAAGGTCATGGAGCGGTACATCCCGCAGGTGACGGTCATCGGCGGCGCCCTCGTCGGGCTGCTCGCCGTGATGGCGAACCTGCTCGGCACCATCGGTCAGGTCTCCGGAACCGGGCTGCTGCTCGCGGTCTCTATCACGTACAAGCTGTACGAGGAGATCGCGGAAGAGCAGCTGATGGAAATGCACCCGATGATGCGCCAGATGTTCGGCAACGAGTAGCGCCCCGCGACACCCACCTTTTCGCGTCGAGCACCGCCCCTCCCAGCCGTCGGTTCGTCCGCTCGACCGGGGATCTCCGCGTTTATTGTCCCGGCCGACCAATCGTGCGGCATGGCAGACACGATCCTCGTGCCGCTCGAACTCCCGGACCCCGAGCCGCTGTCGCCGGTGCTCATCGAGGACCTCTCGTCGCTGGACGTCGTGGTGCTCGGGCACTACGCCCTCCCGGAGCAGACGCCGGCCAGCTCCGCCCGCGAGCAGTTCGGCGAGGCGGCGCGGGCGACGCTCGACGAGGTCGCCGACGCGTTCGCCGACGCGGGGGCGTCCGTCCGGACGCGGCTGGTGTTCGGGAAAGACCGGGCGGCCGCGATCCAGCAGGTCGCGGCCGACGAGGGGTGCGCCGCCGAACTCGACCCCGCGCCGACAGACGGCGTGCGGCGCATCCTCGTGCCGCTCCCCGACGTGGCGGAGTTCGAACGCCTCCCACGGTTCATCCGCGTGTTGAGCGAGGACTCGACCCAGCGGATCACGCTGTTCCACGTCGTCGAGGGCGGGGAGCCCCGCGAGCGCGGCGAGGAGATCGTCTCCGAGACGCGCGACCGGCTGATCGAAGACGGGTTCGACGTCGCGGCGCTCGACACGCTGGTCGTCGAGGGCGACGAACACGACGAGGAGATCCTCCGGGTGGCGGCCGACTACGACGCGGTCGTGATGTACGAACCGGAGTCCACCCTCGGCGATCACGTCTTCGGAACGCTCGCCGACCGCATCGCGAACGAGACCGACGACCCGGTGATCGTCGTCGACCGCGACTACTGACGCCCGCCGACGCCGTCGCGTCGGTCCCTCTGACGCGCGGCCGACGGGACACCGGGTCGCGTAACGTCACCGACACGGAGGTCGGACGTCGCCGCCCGAGAAGATCTACGACTCGCCGCGCCGCTCGGATTCCTCGTCGTCGCTCTCTTCGACCTTCTCGCCGACTGTTTCCTCGACGGTCTTCTCGACGGTTTCTTCGACCTTCTCGCCGACTGTCTCCTCGACGGTCTTCTCGACGGTTTCTTCGACCTTCTCGCCGACCGTCTCCTCGACCGTTTCCTCGACGGTCTTCTCCACCGTCTCGCCGACCTTCTCCTCGACCGTCTCTCCAACTTTCTCCTCGACGGTCTTTTCTACCGTCTCGCCGACGGTCTCCTCGACTTTCCCCGTGACCTCCTCGCTGACGGTGTCGCTCACGTCGTCGGCGACCTCGCTGACCTCCTTGT
Source organism: Halorubrum sp. Atlit-8R (assembly GCF_003666025.1). Taxonomy (NCBI): domain Archaea; kingdom Methanobacteriati; phylum Methanobacteriota; class Halobacteria; order Halobacteriales; family Haloferacaceae; genus Halorubrum; species Halorubrum sp. Atlit-8R. Next base: position 90,104 of record NZ_QPLV01000003.1, on the reverse strand, counting down.
TGACGGTCTCGCCGACGGTCTTCTCGACGGTTTCCCCGACGCTCTTCTCGACCTCCTTGCTCACCGTCTCCTCGACCTTCTCGCCGACGGTTTCCTCGACCTTCTCGCCGACGGTCTCCTCGACGGTTTTCTCGACCTCCTTGCTCACCGTCTCGCCCACGGTCTTTTCGACCTCCTTGTTGACCGTTTCGCCGACGGTTTTCTCGACGGTCTCGCCGACGGTCTTCTCGACCTCCTTGTCGACGGTCTCGCCGACGCTCTCCTCGACCTTCTTGCCGACCTGGTCGGCCACTTCGCGGGTCATCCAGTCCGGGTCGAACCGGGCCATCTTCCAGACGACGTGGATCACGTAGGAGGCGAACACCCCGATCCCGAACGCGATCGCGACGTTGTTCATCTGCGTCGTCGCGATCAACACGATCGATAAGACGATCAGCGCGCCGTACGCGATGTCGGTTATCGCGTCCACCCGCGCCGGACTTACCATCTTCGCCCCTCCGTTCCGTCGTCGACTGCGGCGGGCCGTCCCCGCGCGGCGTCTCCGTTCATACGTTCACCTTCCGCGCCGACGGCGTAAAAGCCACTCATTGTCCCCGTCCCCGGGCGCCGTTCGGCGCTTCGGCGGCCCGCCGGTCCCGGAGCGGGGCGCTTTTAGCCCGGATGGCCGAACCGACGGTATGGACATCGAAGAGGGCGGACTCACCGTCTCCGTCCCGGAGGCCCGCGACGGCGCCAGCGAGGGCACCGGCGGCGGCGTCTTCTTCAACCCGACTCAGGAACTGAACCGCGACGTGACGGTCGCGACGCTGCGCGCCTACCGCGACCGCGAGCCGCGCGCGGCCTCGTACCTCGACGCGATGGCCGCCTCGGGGATCCGGGGCGTCCGCGCGGCCGCCGAGGGGTACCGGGTCACCTGCGCCGACGTCGACGAGGAGGCGGTCGAGCTCGCCGCCGCGAACCTCGACGCCAACGACCTCGACGGCGAGGCGGTCCACCGCGACGTCAACGCCCTGCTGTACGACGAGGGGCCCTTCGACGTCGTCGACCTCGACCCCTACGGCACGCCGATTCCCTTCGCGGACGCGGCGTTCGCGAACGGGCGCAACCTGGTCTGCGTCACCGCCACCGACACCGCGCCGCTGTGCGGCGCCCACCTCCAGAGCGGGATTCGCAAGTACGGCGCGGTCCCGCGGAACACCGACTACCACCCGGAGATGGGGCTCCGGACGCTGATCTCCGCCTTGGTCCGGACCGCCGCGCGCTACGACAAGGCGGCGACGCCGATCCTCTCGCACGTCTCCCGGCACTACGCGCGGACCTACCTCGAACTGGAGTCGGGCGCCCGCGCGGCGGACGACTGCCTCGATGGCGTCGGGTACGTCGACCACTGCGAGGACTGCCTCTGGCGCGCGGCGACGCCGGGGCACGTCGCCGACCCGGTCGACGCCTGCCCGGAGTGCGGGGGCGACCGCGTCCTCACGGCCGGTCCCATCTGGCTCGGGCCGGTCGCCGACCCCGACTTCGCGCGCGCCGTCCGCCGCGAGGTGACCGACGACATGGGCGAGGCGAAGCGCGCGCGCAAGCTCTTGGGCACCGTCGAACGCGAGCTCGACACCCCCACGCACTACGACCAACACCGGCTGTACAAGCAGTGGGGCGAGCCCGCCATCGGGATGGACGAGTTCGTCGAGCGCCTGCGCGCGGCCGGCCACGGGGCGAGCCGCGCGCACTACCGCGGCACGGCGGTCAAGAGCACGGCCTCCATCCCCGAGATGCGCGAGGCGGTCCTCGGCGACGACGCGGACTGACGGCGCCGCCCCCGGCGTGGGCCTCGTCGCGCGGCCGCCACCCTCTCGCTTTTGTCGCGGTCGGCCGAAGGGCGGGGCGTGTCCCGACACTCGCGCACCGCGTTCGGCACGGTCCGGCGCGTCGCCGACCTCGCGATCGACCGGCAGGTGACGTTCCTCGCGGCCGCCATCGCCTACTACGCGTTCGTCTCGCTCGTCCCCGCGCTCCTGCTGCTCGTCGTCGTCGCCACCGCGGTCTTCGGCGAGACCATCGCCGCGCAGCTGGTCGCGGCGACCGGTGACTTCCTCACGCCGGCCGGGGAGGAGGCGGTCGTCCTCGCGGTCTCCTCGGCCGGCGGCCGGACCGGCGCGAGCCTGCTCGGCGTCGGCGTGCTGCTCTGGTCGACGCTGAAGGTGTTCCGCGGGCTCGACACGGCGTTCGTCTCGCTGTACGGCGGCGACCAGACGCCCGGGTTCCTCAAGCAGGTCGCCGACGCCGCCTCGGTCGTCGTCGGCGTCGGCGTCGGCCTCGGCGCGATGGTCGCGGTCGGCGCGTTCGTCGCGGCCGCGGACGCGCTCCCCTTGGTCGAGACCGCGAGCGTCCTCGCGCTCCCCGTCCTCCTCGCGGTCGTGTTCCTCCCGATGTACTACCTCCTCCCGCAGCCGGCGGTCGGCGTCCGCGAGGCGCTACCGGGCGCGGCGTTCGCGGCCGTCGGCTGGACGCTGCTCCAGGCCGGATTCCAGGTGTACGCCGCGGGCGCCGCGCAGTACCAGGTGTACGGCGTCATCGGCGGGATCCTCCTCCTCGTCACCTGGCTGTACCTCGCGGCGGTCGTCGTCGTCCTCGGCGGCGTGGTCAACGTCGTGCTCGCCGACCGCGGCGACGGCGGTGAGGGCCGCCCGCCCGACCGGGGCGCCGGGCCCGCCGGCCTCCCGAACGACGCCGCGGACCGGCAGTTACAACAGGACCGCGACCGACCCACGGGTATGAACGGCGAGTCGGACCCCGACGGGGACGACGGCGAACGGCCGCGCGGCGCGCCGGACGTCGCCGCCCTCGAAGCGGAGGTCCGCGAGCTGCGGTCGCAGCTCGACGAGTTCGAGGACGACGTGGAACGCCGCACGGTCGACAAACCGGAGGTCGAGTCGGAGCTGAAGCGGTACGTCCGCTCGCGGATGCGGCGCGGTCACGCCCGCGGCTGGGGGCCGTACCTCGTGCTGCTGTACGGCACCGTGCTGACGCTCGCGGCGCTGACCTCGCTTCAGGGGATCTACGCGGTCGGCGCCATCGTCGTCCTCGGGCTGTCGACGCTCGGGCTGTACACGATATTCGTCGTCGTCGGCATCGGCCTCAACCTGATCGAGACGCCCGGCAAGGCGCTCGACTACGCCCGCCGCCGCGGCGATGACTGACGCGGCGACCGCCGCGCCGGCGACGGCTCCCGGAGTGACCGACCCGTGACCGGAATTGTCGCCGCCGACCGCGGGCTCGGCGAGACCGCGGTCGTCGACGCCCTCCCCGAGTTCGTCGTCGTCCTCTTCGCGGCCGTCACCCACCTCGCGGACCCGTGGTTCCTCTTCGCGCTGCTCGCGGTCGGCTACTGGTTCGCGAGCGAGGGGGTCGCGGGGTCGCCGCGCCGCGCCGGCGCGACGGCCATCGCGGCCGTCACCTGCGCGTACGCCGCGACGGCGCTCGGGAAGGCGTGGTTCGCGGTCCCCCGGCCGCCCGGCGCGATGCCGCCCGCCGACGTGCCGACGTGGCTCCCCGCGCTGCTGACCGGGTGGTACGAGGCGCAGGTGCTCTCGGACGGGTTCGGCTTCCCGAGCGGTCACGCCACCGGCGGCGCGGCCGCGTACCTCGCATTGGCGCTGCTGTACGACCGATTCTGGACGGACCGCGCCCGCTACGTCGCCGCCGGGGCGGTCGCGGTCGCCGTCGCGGCCTCGCGGGTGGTCATCGAGGTGCACTTCCTCGTCGACGTGCTCGCCGGGCTCGCAGTCGGCGCGGGGACGGTCGCCGTCGCGCTGTGGCTGGCCGGCGACCCGCGGGTCCGCCGCTCGGCGAGCGCGGAGACGGCCGCCGGCCCCACCGCCGACCTGAACCCTGCGCCGGCGTTCCTCCTCGCGGCGGTCGTCTCGGCCGGCGCGCTGGCCGTCGCCGTCGCCGGCGGGTACACCGGCGAGGTCGTCGAGGCCGGGATCGGGATCGCCACCGGCGCCGGCGGCGCGGTCGGCTGGCGACTCGTTGAGGGCGACGAGCCCGCGATCCCGGTCCGGGTCGCGGTCCCGGCGCTGGCGGTCACGGGCGGGCTCTGGGTCGGCGCCTACGCGCTCGCGGGGACGCTTCCCGTGACGCTGGTCGCGACCACCGCCGCCGTGGTCGCCGTCGTCGCGCTGCCGGCGCTGCCCCGATACGCGGGGCGGACGGCCTGATCGGTCGCGATCGTTCTCTCACGCGCCGTGGCGGTCCAGCCGGACGTACCGAGGTCCGTCTGGGAGCGTGACGGCGAACCGCGAAAAATCGAAAGCGAGTCGAACGAGTGCTGTGCGCCGAGCGGCCGGGCCGTCGCCTCAGAAGGTCTCCAGGTAGCGGTCCTCCTCCCACTGCGACACCTGGGTGAGGTACTCGCTGAACTCCTGGGACTTCGCCTCGGCGAACTTCTCGGAGGTGTGGGGCCCGAGCGCCTCCTGGAGCACCTCGTCGGCCTCCAGCTCCTCGACGGCGGCGCCGAGGTTCGGCGGCAGCGTCTCGATGCCGTACTCCTGGCGCTTCTCGTCGTCGAACTCGTAGATGTCCTCGCGGACCGGGTCGCCGGGGTCGGCGCCGGTCTTGATCCCGTCGAGGCCGGCGGCGATGAGCGACGCCATCCCGAGGTAGGGGTTACAGGACGGGTCGGGGCTGCGGACCTCGAAGCGCGCGGAGACGCCCGCGGCGTCGGGGACGCGGACGAGCGCCGAGCGGTTCGTGTCGGACCAGGCGACGTAGATCGGCGCCTCGTAGCCGGGCACCAGCCGCTTGTAGGAGTTCACGGTGGGGTTCGTCACGGCCGTGAACGCGGGCGCGTGCTCTAAGATGCCGCCCATGAACTGGTAGGCGGTCTCGCTGAGGTTGAACTCGTCCGAGTCGTCGGCGAAGGCGTTGCCGTCCTCGTCGAACAGCGAGATGTGGCTGTGCATGCCCGAGCCGTTGATGTCGGCGATGGGCTTGGGCATGAACGTCGCGTGGAGGTCGTGCTGCTCGGCGACGGCGCGGACGACGGCGCGGAACGTCGCGATGTTGTCCGCGGTCGAGAGCGCGTCGTCGTACTTGAAGTTGATCTCGTGTTGCCCCTCGGCGACCTCGTGGTGGGAGGCCTCGATCTCGAAGCCCATCTCCTCTAACGTGAAGATGATCTCCTTGCGCACGTCGGACGCGAGGTCCTTCGGGGCGAGGTCGAAGTAGCCGCCGTTGTCGTGCGGGATCGTGGTCGCGTTGCCGTCCTCGTCCTTCTCGAACAGGAAGAACTCCGGCTCCGGACCGATCGAGACGGAGTAGCCCATCTCCTCGGCCTCCGCGAGGACGCTCTTGAGCACCTGCCGCGGACCGCCGGCGAACGGCTCGCCGTCGGTGTCGACGATGTCACAGATGAGCCGCGCGGCGCCGCTGTCGCCGTCGCCGTCGCTGCGCCACGGGAGCACCGCGAACGTGTCGGGGTCGGGGACGAGCCGCATGTCCGACTCCTGGATACGCACGAACCCCTCGATGGAGGAGCCGTCGAAGTAGATGCCTTCGGTGAACGCCTTCTCCGCCTGGTGGGCGGGCACGGAGACGTTCTTCACGACGCCGAGGATGTCGGTGAACTGTAGCCGCAGGAAGTCGACGTTCTTCTCTTCGATTTCGTCGAGTACAGCCTGTTCCTCGGCCGTGAGGCCGCCGTCCGGTTTCGCTTGTTCGTCCGTCATGTTCTGGACGTTTGATTCGTTATCTGCCAGTATAAAGGCCTTATCGCTTGGCGCATGAACCGCCGGACAGGCAAAACTGCTGGACGTTCGTAAAATTCTAAACCCCCGAAAGCGTGGTTGGGTGTGATGACGTACGAAAACCTCGACGCGAAGCTCATTAACTCGCTGCTCAGCAACGGCCGCGCGAGCCTCCGGAGCCTGGGCGACGAGCTCGACGTGTCCGTGACGACCGTCTCGAACCACCTCCGCGACCTCGAGGAGGAGGGCGTGATCCGCGGGTACACGCCCGTCGTCGACTACGACAAGCTCGGCTACGACGTGACTGCGGTGCTCCAGCTCAAAGTCGAGGGGAGCGCGCTGCCGGACGTCACCGAGAAGCTGCGCCAGGAGAAGCAGATGGTGAGCGTCTACGAGGTCACCGGTGACTACGACGTGATCGCCATCGGGAAGTTCACCGACACGGACGGCATGAACGACCAGATCAAGTCGATCCTCACGGACGCGGACATCCGCGAGTCGAACACGAGCGTCGTCCTCAACGCGGTCACGGAAAACGAGCAGTTCGACCTCGACGTCGAGGAGTAATTCGCCCCGTCTCCCGACCGATTCCCCGCCTACCGCTCCGCCGCCGCCTCTAAGACCTCCACCGCCGGGAGCGGCTCGCCCGTCAGCGCGCGGATGTACGCGCCGCCCGCGATGGAGACGTGCGAGAAGTCGTCCTCGCTCAGGCCGTACATCTCGATGGCCCGCGAGGTGTCGCCGCCGCCGACGACCGAGAAGCAGTCAGTCTCGGCGATGGCCTCGAGGACGCCGACGGTGCCGTCGGCGAACCGCTCGTCCTCGAAGACGCCGAGCGCGCCCTTCACGAAGACGGCGTCGGACTCGCGGATCGCCGGCTCGTAGTCGGCGACCGTCGCGGCGCCCACGTCGAGGAACGCCTCCCGCTTCTCCTCGATGTCGTCGACGGCGACCTCGGCGCGGTCGCCGTCGGCCCCCTCGTACGCGAGGTCGCTCGCGAGCCGGACCGCGTCGCCGCGCTCTTCGAGGACCGACTCGATCAGCTCGCGGTTCCCCTCCCACTGCTCGTCGAACAGGTCCATCTCCCCCACGTCGCGCCCGACGGGGTGCCCCGCGGCGCGCAAGAAGAGCTCGCCGGCGACGCCGCCGAGGAGGAAGCGGTCGACACGGTCGTCTAAGGCGTCCATCACCCCGATCACGTCCGTCGCCTTCGTCCCGCCGACGACCATCGTGACGGGGCCGTCGAACTCGCGGGTGGCGATGGCGGTGTTGGCCTCGTACTCGGTCTCCATCACGCGGCCCGCGTACGCGGGGAGGGCCAGCGGGAACCCCACGAGCGAGGCGTGTTTCCGATGCGCCGCCGAGTAGGCGTCGTTGACGTACGCGTCGAAGCGCGGAGCAAGGGTCTCAACGAACTCCGTCTCGGCCTTCTCCCCGGGCGACGCCTCCGGGAGCTCGTCGTCGCACATCCGGGTGTTCTCCAGTAAGAGGACCTCGCCCGGGCCGAGCGCGTCGATGGCGTCCAGCGCCGCCTCGCCGTACGTGTCGGCCACGAACGCCACGTCGCGGCCGACGTGGTCGGCGAGGATGTCGGCGTGACCGGCGAGCGACGTGAAGTCGTCGCGGCCGGGCCGCCCCTGGTGGGCCATGAGGACGACGCGGTGGCCGGCGTCGGCCAGCTCGCGGACGGTCTCGGCGTGGCGCTCGAACCGGCGGTTGTCCTGCGGTTCGCCGTCCTCGATGGGGGAGTTAAGATCCAGTCGGACGAGGACGCGACTGTCTGCCGGGAGGTCGTCGATGGTGTCGAAGGCGGGCATGGATGAACGGTCGTCGATGGGTCACTTAAGCGGTGGCGCTCCGGGGCGCGGTGCCGTCGGGAAGCGGTTCGGGCCCGGGCGAAAGGTCGCGCTTACGCCTCGTCGTGGACGTACGCGGCCATGTCGAGCATCCGGTTCGAGAAGCCGTACTCGTTGTCGTACCAGGTGAGGATCTTCAGCAGCTTCCCGCCGGCGACGACGTTCGTCGACTGGAGGTCGACGTAGCTGGAGAAGGGGAGGCCGACGATGTCGGAGGAGACGACCTCCTCGTCGGTGTAGCCGAGGACGCCCGCGAGCGGGCCGGAGTCCGCGGCGTCGCGGAAGGCCGCGTTGACCTCCTCTTCGGTGACCGTCTCGTCGAGGCTGACGACGAACTCGGTGATCGAGCCGGTGGGGACCGGGACGCGCATCGCCATCCCGTCGATCTTGCCCTCGAGCTGCGGGAGGACCTTCTGCGCGGCGCCCGCGGCGCCCGTCGAGGTGGGGACGATGTTCTCCGCGGCGGCGCGCCCGCGGCGCCGCTTGCTCATCGGGCCGTCGATGAGGCTCTGCGAGCCGGTGTAGGCGTGGACGGTGGTGAGGGTGCCGGCGTCGATGCCGAACTCAGCGTCGAGCACCTTCGCGACCGGCGTGATGGAGTTCGTGGTACAGGAGGCGTTCGAGATCACGTCGTCGCCGTCGTACTCGTCGTGGTTGACGCCGTAGACGAGCTGTTTGACCGGCTTCTCGCCCTTCGGGGGCGCCGAGATGATCACGGTGTCGGCGCCGCCGTCGAGGTGCGCGCTCGCGTCGTCGCGGGTGCGGAAGACCCCGGTACACTCCAAGGCGACGTCGACGTCGAGCTCGTCCCAGGGGAGGTCCGCGGGGTCCTGGACGTTGAACAGCGGGACAGACGTGCCGCCGACCGTCAGCTCGTCGCCGTCGCGCTCGACGCCGTCGAGCCGGCCCATGACGGTGTCGTACTTCGCGAGGTACCCCATGTCGTCGAAGTCCATCACGTCGTTGATCCCGACGAGCTCGATCCGCGGGTGCTCCACCACCGCGCGGAACACGTTGCGCCCGATGCGACCGAAGCCGTTGAGCCCCACCCGCACGACCTCGTCGCCGCTCACGTCGTCACCGGCCGACAGATACGATTTACTCATGTTCGAAAAAGCCGAGACGCAACTACTTAAATCCGGCCCAGTCGCGCCGAGACCGTCATAATCGTTGGAATTTGTTACGCTCGGTGTCGCCGATCGCCGGTGCGGTCGGCCGAGCACCGTCGCCCGACGCCCGCCGTCGGTCCCCCGGCGCGAGGCGGATAGCGGCCGATACGGCGACCGACAGAAGGCTTATCGGGGTCACCGACTTCACGGAAGGTATGGACAGAGACGACCGCGACGATCCGTTCGGAGACTTCTTCGAGGAGATCGAGCGGATGATGAACGAGATGGCCAACGCGGACGCCCCGTCGGCCGACGACGCCGGGTTCGGCTCCGACACCCACGTCGACGCGTACACCACCGAGGAGTCGGTGCGTCTCGTCGCCGACCTCCCCGCCGTCTCGAAGGAGGACCTCTCGCTGCGCTGCGACGGCGACGCGCTCACCATCTCCGCGGTCTCCGACCGGCGCGAGTACGACGAGACGGTCGAGCTCCCCGCCCCCGTCGACGAGCACTCCGCGGACGCGACGTTCAACAACGGCGTCCTCGAGGTCTCGTTCGACCGCGACGACGACAGCGCGTCGATCGACCTGGCCTGAGCCGGTCGGGCCCCCGCTCGCCCGGCGCCCCCCGCTTCACCCGTCCTCGGCGGTCCGTCGGATCAGCGCCGCGAACCGGTCGTAGAAATCGTCCTCGTACTTCGTCGCGGCGTCGACGGTCGGCCGCGCGTTCGTCTCGTTGACGACGAGCCGGTCGCCCGTCGCGAGCAGGTCGACGCCGAGGTAGTCGATCCCGAGCGCCGCGGCCGCGCGCTCGGCGAGGTCGCGCGCCTCGGGGTCGAGGTCGACGCCGCGGGCGGTCGCGCCGCGGTGGACGTTGTGCTTCCACCGGCCGGCCGCGAGCGCGTCGTCGTCGAGGACGCGCTCCACCGCCCCGGCGTACGCGCCGTCGACGACCATCGCGCGGTAGTCGCGCGCGTCGGGGAGGTACTCCTGGATCAGGAACGACTTGTCGCCGGTGGCGCGGTAGTCGTGGATCAGGTTCAGGTAGTCGACGACGCCGAGCAGGGAGTCGAGGTCGGTCGCGGTCGCGACGCCGACGCCCCGGGTCGCGGAGTTCGGCTTCACGACGACGGGATAGGAGAACTCCGCGGCGGCGTCGACGACGGCCGACTCGTCGACGGGGTTCGACACGAGCGTCGTCTTCGGCGTGGGCAGCCCCGCAGCCGACAGCGCGACCAGCACGCCCGCCTTGTTCCGCGAGGTCACGACCGCGTCCCGGCCGTTCACCCACGGGACGCCGAGGCGCTCGTCGACGACCGCGCCCTCCATGAGGCGGGTGGGGTAGACGAGCCCCACGTCGAACCCCTCGAATTCGTCGGGCTCGGCCGGGATCCACTCGCCGGTTTCGCCCTCCGAGACCCGCAGCGTCCGCTCTTTCGCCTGAACGTGGCCCACGTCGATGCCGCGGTCCGCGAGCGGCTCGCGCACCCGCTCGAACGTCTCCGCGTCGGTGGTCATCGCGAGCCGGAGCATACGCTCGCTGAGGCCCGTTCGGACTTAAGCGCGGTGCGAGCGCGACGACGGCGACACCGACACGTTACGGTAGGCGCGAGGTCGCCGGCGCGTAGCGCCGGCTGTCAGAGAATCTCCGATCCTCGCTGGAGTCGCTGACCCCCGAAGCGAAGCGGAGGGTGCCAGCGACGAGGCTGGGGAGGCGTGAGGGGTGCTGTGCGGGCTTTGGAGGTCTTTGCCGCCGACCCCGAGAAACGACTTACTGTAAGTGGCCTTCCTCGCGGAGCTGTTCCGCCTCGCTCTTCTCGTAGCGCCACGAGATGTCGGCCTTCTCGTCCTGCCAGTCCCACGGCTCGACGAGGACGATGTCGTCTTCGCGGATCCACACGCGCTTCTGCATGCGACCGGGGATGCGGGCGGTTCGCTGTTTCCCGTCCGCGCAGCGCACCTTGACCCGGTTCGCGCCGAGCATCTCGACGACCTCCGCAAACACCTCGTCGTCGTCGGGCATCCGGAGGTCGTTCCGACCGCCGCCGTCTCCGTTGCTCATGCGTACGCGGTGATACGCGCTCGTCGAAATAAAAGGGCCGCTCTCCGCCGGAGCGCGCATCCGCCCCTTTTAAGCACGACCGTCGACCACCCGACGACATGCGTGACACGCTCGGACTCGAAGGCATCGCCGGCCTCGTCGCCGTCGTCGCCGCCGTCGGTATCATCGCCGTCCGCGATCCGGTCATCGCCGGCGCCGTGATGGTGCTGCTCGCCGGCCTCGCGCTGATCGCGAAGGGGCTCGTCGACACCGCCATGCGGTCGTTCGGACTGAAGTGACGCCGCCGCGGTCGCCCTGAGCGCGGAATCCCGGCGTCCCGAAAGAGTCATAATCGCCGGCCGTTCCCCTCCGGTATGGTCGAAGTACCCGCCGTCGCGGTCGAACTCGTCGAACTTCTCGCCGTCACCGTCGGCGCCGGCGCGGCCGCCGCGGTCGGCGTCGTGCTCGAACGGTTCGGGCTCTCCGCGGTCTCGGGCGGCGACCTCGTGCTCGGCGCGTGGGCCGTCGGCATGGGACTGATCGCGCTGTACGTCGGACTCGTCGGCCTCGGCTACGAGCAGGCGCTCCCGCGGCTGCGCCGGCTCGCGAGCGGCGAGTAGGGCCCACTTCTCCCCTCGGTCCCGCACGCTCCCCGAACGCTCACAGCTCTCCGTCGGCCGCCAGCTCGCGCACCCGGGCCGCGCGCTCGCGGATCGACTCCCACTCCGCGTCGTCCTTGTCGTCGACGTGCGAGTACATCAGCCCCATCCGCCCGGTGCCGCGCAGCGTCTCCTCGTTCTCCTTCAGGAAGTCCCAGTAGAGCGCGTTGAACGGGCAGGCGCCCTCGCCCGTGGTCCGCGAGACGGCGTATGGGCAGTCCGCGCAGTGGTCGCTCATGCGGTTGACGTAGCTCCCCGAGGAGGCGTACGGCTTCGAGGAGAGCACGTCCGTGCCGAACGACCCCATCGCGACGACGTTCGGCGTCGTCACCCAGTGGTACGCGTCGACGAACCCGAGGTGGAACCACTCGTTCAGTTCGCCCGGGTCGGCGCCGTACACCAGCGCGAAGTTCGACAGCACCATCAGGCGCTCGATGTGGTGGGCGTAGCCGTACTCGCGGACGTGGTCGACCGCCTCGGAGAGGCACCGCATGTCGGTGTCGCCGTCCCAGTAGGCGGGCGGCAGGTCCCGGTCCTGTCCCAACTGATTCGCGTCGGCCAGCTCCGGCATCGCCTCGCGGTAGACGTGGCGCACGAACTCCCGCCAGCCGATCACCTGCCTGACGAACCCCTCCGCGGCGTTGAGCGGGACGGGCGCCGGGTCCGTCGACTCCGCCGACTCCGCGCCGTCGGCCTCGTTCGCGCCGTCCGCGCCGTCGCCGAAGTCGTCGAGCGACGCCGTCGCCCCGCCCGACGCGCCGTGCTCCGCCGGGTCGTACCCGCCCGGCTCGGCGCCGCGCTCCGCGTAGGCGCGCTCGACCGCCCGGACCGGCTCGCGCGGGTCGAGCAGCCCGAGGTTGATCGCCGGCGAGAGCAGCGAGTGCGAGCAGAACGGCTCGCCGCCGACCATCGCGTCCTGGTACCGACCGAACGCGGGGAGCCCGTCGCGGACGAAGCGGTCGAGCGCCTCGCGCGCCTCGTCGCGGGTCACCGGCCACGCGAACTCGTCGAGCGAGTCGTTGCCCCACGTGTCGAACCGCTCGCACACCCACGCGTGGGTCTCGCGGGTCAGCTCGTCCGGCTCGAACGCCGGTCGCGCCGGCGGCTCCCAGCCGTCGGGCGGCGTCTCTTGGTTCAGGTCGTCGTAGTTCCACTCGCCGCCGACCGGGTCGCCGTCGTCCATCAACACGCCGGTCTCGCGGCGGACGTGCCGGTACCAGTTCTCCTGCCGGAAGGTGCGCTCGGCGGCGCCGTCGTCGCCGACGAGCGGTCCGTCGCCGTCGCCCGCCCACTCGCGCCAGTCGGCCGGCGTCGTCCAGAACAGCTCGTTGTCGACGAGATCGAGGGTCCCGCCGCGCTCGGCGACGAGCTCGCGGAGCCGCTCGCCGGCGCCGTGGCTCGCGGGGCGCATGAGCTGCAGTCGCGGGCCGTCGCCGCCGCTCGCGTCCCGCTCCGCGAAGAACTCGTCGAGCCCCTCGCCGAACGACTCGGCCCGCACGTAGGTCACGTCGTGGCCGCGCTCGCGGAGGTCGTCGCGGAAGTGCCGCATCGCCGAGAACACGAGCGTCAGCTTGTGGGCGTGGTACGGCTTCCGGTCGGCGAACCCGTGGGCCTCGATCAGCAGCACGTCGTCGGCCGCGTCGAGGACGTCGAGGTCGGGGTTGAGCTGGTCGCCGAGCAGCCAGCAGGTCGTCCGGTCGCTCACGGTACCGATCCACGGGCGCCACCGACATAGCTCCGGCGGCGCCGCGGATTTCCCCGATCGCCGAGCGTCCAGCACCGCCGCGGCATCCGCGGCTTTTTGTCGCCCCCGCGTGTCGGGCGGGTCATGGACGAGATCCTCACGAACTGGCTGCTCGGTCTGATCGCCGCCCTCCTCGCCGTCCTGGTACTCGACTCGACCGGCCAGTCGTTCCTCGACCCCCTCTCGCCGATCGCGAACGTGCTCGCGCTCGTGACGTTCCTCGCGTTCGTCATCCTCACCGGCGCGTTCCTCGTGTACACCGCGTCGTTCCGCAACTGACGCGCCGACGCCCGCCGGCGGTCCGATCGACTCCCGGCCCCCTCCGCCGCCGCGCGTAGCTTTTTGCCGCGGCTCGCACTGATCGAGGCATGGAGTACACGACGCTCGGGAACACGGGGACGACCGTCTCGAAGATCTGTCTCGGCTGTATGAGCTTCGGCGACCCCGACTGGCGCGAGTGGGTCCTCGACGAGGAGGAAGGAAAGGAGCTGGTCGAGCGCGCGATCGACCTCGGCGTGAACTTCTTCGACACCGCCAACATGTACTCGAACGGCGCGAGCGAGCGCGTGCTCGGCGAGGCGCTCGACGGCTACGACCGCGACGAGTTCGTCGTGGCGACGAAGGGGTACTTCCAGATGGACGAGTCGAACCCGAACTCGGGCGGCCTCTCCCGGAAGGCGATCGAACAGGAGCTGTCGAACTCTCTCGACCGGCTCGGCACCGACACGATCGACCTCTATCAGATCCACCGCTGGGACTACGACACCCCGATCGAGGAGACGCTGGCCGCGCTCGACGACGCGGTGCGGCGCGGCGACGTGCGGTACGTCGGCGCCTCCTCGATGTGGGCCCACCAGTTCGCGGAGTCGCTCCGCGTCAGCGAGCGCGAGGGGTACGAGCGGTTCGCCACGATGCAGAACCACTACAACCTCGCGTACCGCGAGGAGGAACGCGAGATGCTCCCGCTCTGCGAAAAGAAGAACGTCGGCGTGATGCCGTGGATCCCGCTCGCGCGCGGCTACCTGACGCGCCCCCACGAGGAGGTGGACGCCACCCTCCGCGGCGAGACCGAAGAGCACCTCTACGCGCACCCGTACCGCGAGGGCGGCGGCCGCGAGGTCAACGAGCGCGTCGAGGAGCTCGCCGCCGAGAAGGGCGTGAAGATGGCGCAGCTCGCCTTAGCGTGGCTGTTCCACAAGGAGTGGGTCGACACGCCCATCGTCGGGACGACCAGCGTCGAACACCTCGAAGACGCGGTCGAGGCGCTCGACATCGACCTCTCCGACTCGGACGTGGAGTGGCTCGAAGCGCCGTACGAGCCGGTTCGCGTCTCCGGCCACGAGTGAGGGCGACAGGCGCGGACGGCCCGCGCTCGACGGCCTAAATGGTGTTTTAGGGATATGTCGGCAAGCTATTTGTGTGGTAAACAATAGCACACGCCTGTGAGCGACGACGGCGACCGCTCCGCGGTCCGGTCGAGCACGGAGTACGCCCGCGCCCGGAGGCGGTGTCCGAACTGCGGCGACCGCGTGCCCGCGGCCGGCGGGACCACGGGGGCGACGGAGTGTCCGAACTGTCACCGCATGGTCCGGACCTGACGACCGGCGAGGTCGCTCGACGACGACGTATAAATACACCGTCGCGGACGCCACGGCAACCCTTTTCGGCGGCGCCGCCGAACCGTGGCGCATGGCAGACGACGACGCCACCGACCCCGAGAACGGCGAGGCCGGCGAACAGGACGACGCCGCCGACGGCGACGACGGCGAGGAGAAGTCCTTCCGCGAGCGCGTCGAGGAGATCCGCGAGCGACGCGAGCAGGAGCGCGAGGAGGGCGACCGCCCCGACCCCGAGGAGATGATGGGCGGCGGCGGCCCGCCGGGGATGGGCGGTGGCGGCGGCGGCAACCCCTTCGCGCAGATGATGTCCGGCATGATGGGCGGCGGCGGTCCCGGCGGCGCGGGCGGCCCGCCCGGCATGGGCGGCGGCCCCGGCGCGCAGGGCGAGCAGGCCCCCCGCGGCGACGACGGCGGCAACGAGGAGCTCGTCCGCGAGGTGCGCCAGCTCCGCGACGAGGTCCGCGACGCGACCCGCCAGCTCCAGCGCATCGCGCAGGCGCTCGAAGACGACTAAACGCGAGCCGTCGCCTCTTTTATTCCACTCAGTACGATACAGCGTTTAGATCGAACTCCACGAAAATCAGTAACAAGCTATTTGTCTAAGGGAAACAATTCCAGCGTACGAAAACATGCCTACACACGAAACAAAATCCGCGGAGGCAGTTTTATCCGAAAAAACGGATGAACCAGTAGATAAGTTCTCTGCGGACGATAAACCGATTCCAGAACTCGACGACTTGGAATCGGTTCCAGAAGAAGAGCGGTAGGTATTAGCCCTTTTGCGGACCGTATCGTTCGAGAAGGTCGTCAGCACGTTCTGTGAGGAATCGCTCACAGTACGCTGGCGCGTTCTCCGCCGTTACTGCTGGGAATCCACGCTGAACGTCAACTTTCTTTCCGTCTCGATATAGGTCAAGGTGGAGACGCTCCGACTCGATGTCGTGCCCCCACGCTGAATCAGGGTGGTGGTCGAACCGAGCCACTTGTCGCCAGTCACGCTCTCCGTACTGTTCCCCGATGTTCTGTTCCAGTTGAACGAGAAACCAGTCGACGCTTCCGTCGGTAATACCTATCTCCACGTTGACTCGGGAGCGTCCGTACTTCACCGGAACCGAGTAATCGGCGTCTGGATGAGCGTGCCGGTGTTCAAGCGTCGAACTATTCGTCATAAAACACGAGAGAAGGGGTGTGTTAGCTTAACACTCCGACCAGCCGCACGACTCGCACGTCTTGCAGCCCTCGGAGTAGTAGAGGTTCATGCCGCCGCACTCGGGGCACTCGGGCGACTCGCCCGCCGCGATGAGCTCCTGCGTCGAGTCGTCCGCGCCCGCGGCGTCGTCGTCCGCCGCCGGCCCGGGCCCGCTCGGAGCGTCGGTCGCCGTGCCGGCGTCGACCGCGCCGCCGTCGGTCTGACTCGGCCGACCGGCGCCCGACGCGGCCTCCTCGACGTCGTCGAGGCTCTGTTGCTGGGGGATCCCCTTGTCGACGTCGTCGTCGAGGTAGCGCCGCAGCGCGGTGCCGATGGCGTCCGGGATCGACTGGATCTGCTCGCCTTTGTCCCAGGCGACCTTCGGGCTCCGGGTGCCCTGAAGCTCGTCGACGATCTCCTCGGGGTCGACGCCGGAGCGCAGCGCCGTCGAGATGACCTTCGCGAGCGCCTCCGTGAAGGAGTTGGTGTAGCCGCCGGAGTGGCCGATGTTCGCGAACAGCTCGAACGGTAGCCCGTTCTCGTCCTCGTTGATGGTGACGTACAGCTTGCCGTAGCCCGTCTCGACGCGCTGCGTGACGCCGTTCAGGGAGTCGGGGCGCGGGCTGCGCTCGCTGTAGTCGATCCGGGGCTGCTCCGTCGCTTCGAGGAGGTCGGCGACCTCGGCGTCGATCGCCGCGCGGACGTCCTCGTTGTCGAGGAACGCCTCGACGCCGCCGAACACGTCGTTGATCTGCTCGACGATGGTCTCGGCGGCCTCGGTCTCGTCGGCGAACTCGGTGTTCTGCGCGCGGGTCGTGAGCACTTGCTTCGAGCGGGTGCCGTCGCGGTAGTAGGTGACGCCCTTCCCGCCGTTCTCGTAGATGTACTCGAAGACCTCCTTGGCGTCGCCGAGCGTGGAGTCGTTCGGCGCGTTCACCGTCTTCGAGATGGCGGAGTCGACGCCCTTCTGACAGGCGACCTGGACGCCGGCGTGGTCCTTCGCGGAGAGGTCGCCGGTGACGACGAACAGCTCGCCGATCGCGTCCGGCACCGTCTCTAACCCCTCGACGCCGTCGAACGCGTTCTCGGCCATCTGCTCTTGGGCCTCCTGTTTGACCGCGTCGACATCGACGTCGTTGGCCTCTAAGGTGCGCAGGAAGTAGTCGTCGAACTCGACGAGCATCTCGTCGCCCTGGACGTCGTCGGAGACGTTCTTGTAGTAGGCGACGTTGTAGATGGGCTCGCAGCCGCCAGTCGTGTTGCCGATCATCGACGTCGTGCCCGTCGGGGCGATCGTCGTCGTGTTGTGGTTGCGGATCGGGAAGCCGTCTTCCCACTCGTCGGCGTCGAGCCCGGTGTAGTGCTCGAACCAGTCGCGGTGTTCGGTCGGGTTCGCGTACTTCGAGTCCGCCCAGTCGTTGAACGTCCCGCGCTCCTCGGCGAGTTCGTGGGAGGCGAGCTTCGACTCGTGGTTGATGTGGGTCATCAGCTGCCGGGCGATCTCGTTGCCCGACTCGGAGCCGTAGCGGACGCCGAGCTGGACGTACAGCTGTGCGAGCCCCATGATGCCCAGCCCGATCTTCCGCATGTCCCGGACCTTCTGTTCGATTTCCGGGACGGGGAAGTCGGACATCGTGACGACGTTCTCGAGGAAGCGGGTGCCGTACGCGATCCGCTCGTCGAACTCCTCGAAGTCGATCGCCTCGTCCAAGAACGCCTCGACCGCGGCCGCCTCGGAGTCGTACTCGTCGGCGTGCTCGTCGGACCAGACGCGCCAGTCCGGCGCGTCGAGGTCGGCGAGCGTCGAGAGGTTGATGTGGCCGAGGTTACAGGCCTCGTACTCCTCGAGGGGCTGCTCGCCGCAGGGGTTCGTCGCGAGGATCCGGTGTTCCGGGTGCTCCTCGACGTCGAAGGAGTGCTCCTTGTTGATCCGCTCGAGGTAGACGACGCCCGGCTCCCCGTTCTCGTGGGCGCCCTCGATCATGTGGTCCCAGATCTCGGCCGCCGGGACGGAGAGCTCCTCGCCGACCTCGACGTGCTCGCCGAGGCCGAACATGTCGTACAGCTCCTTCGTCTCCGGCGTCGCGACGTGGGGCTCCTCCGTGCGCGGGTTGGTGAAGGTGAACTCCTCGTCGTTCTCCAGCGCCTCCATGAAGTCGTCCGTGACGCCGACGCTGATGTTGAAGTTCGAGAGGTGTCCCTCGACGGCGTTCCGGAGGTGCTCGGGCACCTTCCCGTCCTCGTCGATGAGGTCGCGGGCCTCCTCTAAGGCGTCCGCGAAGGAGTTGTGGGTGAAGTCGTCGGGGTCGTTCAGGCGCAGCGAGTGGGCCAGCGAGACGTCCTTGTTCTTCGCGTGGATGAACTGGATCACGTCCGGGTGCGAGATGCGCATGACGCCCATCTGGGCGCCGCGGCGCGCGCCGCCCTGCGCGATGGTCTCGCACATCTGGTCGAACGTCCGCATGAACGTGATCGGCCCGGACGCGATGCCGCCGGTGGATCCGACGGAGTCGCCGTACGGGCGGAGCTGCCAGAACGCGTACCCCATGCCGCCGCCGGACTGGAACACCTCGGCCGCCTCCTTGGCGGTCTGGTGGATGTCGGTGATGTCGTCGCCGGGCGAGTCGACGAAGCAGGCGGAGAGCTGCTGGAGCTCGTCGCCCGCGTTCATCAGGGTGGGGGAGTTCGGCATGAACGAGAGCGACTCCATTCCCTCCCGGAACGTCTCCGCCGTCGCCTCGACGTGGTCGCGCACGCTCTCGGGCAGCTCGGGGACGACCGTCTCGTACGCGAACTTATTGACGTTGTGTGCGGTGAGCGTCGTCTCCGCGTCGTCCGCCGCGGTCGTGCCCGCGCCGAAGACCTCCTCGGCGAGCTCGTCGCGTCGCGGGTGGTCGGGCTTCAGCTGGTCGGGCGTGACGGTGACCTCGACGCCCTGCTTCTCGGCCTCGAAGACGGCCTCCGCGAGCGCGACGTTGCGCGCGACGCGGTCGAACAGCTCCTCCTGGTCTTCCGCCGGCTCGCCGTCCGCGTTCTTCCGAAGGTAGCGCGCGGGCAGGATATTGTGGTAGGCGTTGCCCGTGAGCCGCTCCTCCATTGTGTCCCCGGTGGTGCGTTTGATCGGTAGCTCGACTCCGTCCGCGGTGACGCCGTTGCTGCTCATTCGGCGGCCACCCCGCTGGCTTGGCGTGGGATATGGGTCATCTGTAGTGTTGGTGTACTGGCGAGGCGGGCCCTTGTAGGTTCGGATGTTCGGACCCGCGCGGCATCTACATGTCCGATTCGGTATGTAACGTCGGTCCGGCGCGTCTGACGCTGACTACGGTACGTCGGCAAGGAACGGACTCCGTACACATAAGCATGGGTAGACCGGAGTGAAACTGGTCTTCGAACGACCAAACCGTGCGACAGAAGCGTCTTCCCACCGGAACAAAAGGGGGGTTGCTGGGCGGTGATTCTCCCGGTAACGACGGCCGCTTGTCCCTCTGCGTCCGTCGTCGGGCGGAGCGCGCGCCGGGCTCGACGCAGTTCTTGCCGCCGATATATCAACGATCGACAACTGGGTCCGCCCTCGTCCCACAAGCTTATGCCCGGCCTCGCCGTGACCCCGGACATGACCGCACCGTCGCTCGCGCTCGCGGGACTCGTCGCGCCGGCACAGGCCGCGCTGCTCGGCAGTCAGGTCGGCCAGCTGCTGGTCGCCTTAGTCGCCGTCGCGCTGATCATCGTCGTCGGCAAGTTCGTGTTAAAGCTCGCGTGGCGGCTCGTCACGATCGGTATCGTCGTCGTCGCCGCGTTCTACCTGCTGTCGACGCTGGGCGTCGTCTAAGGAATCGACGGGGGAGCCGTCCCGCGATCGGCGCGGAACGGCGGACGGGCGCTCGGCTTACTGGAACGCGGCGCCCGGCTCGGCCTCGTCGCGGTCGACCTCCGACCGCTTGAACCGCTGTTCTATCTCCTCGTAGCGCTCGCGCGTCTCGGGGGTGACGCTCGGGTTCACCTCGTTCAGCGCGTCCTCGAAGTGGGCCATCGTCACGCGGACGTTACCGACGGACTCGCCGACCTCCTCCGGGGTGACGCTGCCGATGAACTCCCGGGAGGCGTTCATCGACGCCTCGCGGGCGACCGCCTCGATGTCGGCGCCCACGTAGCCCTCGGTCTTGCGCGCCAGCGCGTCGAGGTCCACGTCGTCCGCCAGCGGCTTGTTCCGCGTGTGGACCTCGAAGATCCGGCGGCGCGCCGTCTCGTCGGGGACGGGCACGTGGACGTGCCGGTCCAAGCGTCCGGGGCGCAGCAGCGCCGAGTCGATGAGGTCCGGGCGGTTCGTCGTCGCGATGACGACCACGTCCTCCAGCGATTCGAGCCCGTCGAGCTCCGTCAGCAGCTGGGAGACGACGCGCTCGCCGACGCCGGAGTCGCCGGAGTTCTGCCCGCGCTCGGTGGCGATCGAGTCGATCTCGTCGAAGAACACGATCGTCGGCGCGTTCTCCCGGGCCTTGCTGAACACCTCGCGGACGCCCTTCTCGGACTCGCCCACGTACTTGTTCAGCAGCTCCGGCCCCTTGATCGAGATGAAGTTCGACTCGCTCTCGTTGGCGACCGCCTTCGCCAGCAGGGTCTTCCCCGTGCCCGGCGGGCCGTACATCAGGACGCCCTTGGCGGCCTCCATGTCAAGCTCCTCGAACACCTCGGGGTACTCCAGCGGCCACTGGATCGTCTCGCGGAGCCGCTCTTTGGTGTCTTCGAGCCCGCCGACCTGGTCCCAACTGACGTCCGGGACCTCGACGAACACCTCGCGGAGCGCGGAGGGCTCGATGCCCTTCATCGCCTCCTTGAAGTCCGCCTCGGTCACCTGGATGTTGTTCAGCACGTCGGCGTCGATCTCGTCGCTCTCGAGGTCGATCTCCGGGCGGATGCGCCGCAGCGCGTGCATCGCGGACTCCTTCGCGAGCGACTCTAAGTCGGCCCCGACGAAGCCGTGGGTGTTCTCGGCGTACTCGTCTAAGTCGACCCCGTCGGTCAGCGGCATGTTCCGCGTGTGGACCTGGAGGATCTCCTTGCGGCCGTCGCGGTCGGGGACGCCGACCTCGATCTCGCGGTCGAAGCGGCCGCCCCGGCGGAGCGCCTGGTCGATGGCGTCGACGCGGTTCGTCGCCCCGATGACGACGACCTCGCCGCGCTCCTCGAGCCCGTCCATCAGCGAGAGGAGCTGGGCCACGACGCGGCGCTCCACGTCGCCGCCGGCCTCCTCGCGCTTGGGCGCGATGGAGTCCAGCTCGTCCATGAAGATGATCGCCGGCGACTCCTCGGACGCCTCCTCGAACACCTCGCGGAGCTGCTCTTCGCTCTCGCCGTAGTACTTCGACATGATCTCCGGGCCGGAGATCGTGTGGAAGTCCGCGTCGATCTCGTTGGCGACCGCCTTCGCGATCAGCGTCTTCCCGGTGCCCGGCGGGCCGTGGAGCAGGACGCCCTTCGGCGGGTCGATGCCGAGGCGCTTGAACAGCTCCGGGTGCCGCATGGGCAGCTCGATCATCTCGCGGACCTGTTCGAGCTCGTCGTCGAGCCCGCCGATGTCCTCGTAGGTGACGTCGGGGCCCTCGCCGGTGCCGCCGGCGGTGTCGCCGCGGTCGGCGATCTCCTCGGCGGATATCTCCGAGATCGAGATGTCGGTCTCGTCGGTGATGACGACCGTGCCGCCGGGGCTCGTCTCGGCGATCTTCATCGGGACCGCCTGCGACTGGCCGCCCATCAGCCCGAAGCCGAGGGAGGTCCGGATCGTCTGCCCCTCGGTGACGGGCTGTCCGGAGAGCTTGTCGCGGATGAACGGGGCGATCTGTCCCCGCACCCGCAGCTGGCTCGGGAAGGCGATCGTCACCGCGTCAGCCCGCGAGACGTCGACGTCCTCGACGGTGACGCGGTCGTCGATCCCCACGTCGGCCTCCTGGCGGAGGCGGCCGTCGATGCGGATCACGCCGGTGCCGTCGTCCTCGGGGTAGCCGGGCCAGACGCGGGCGATCGCGGCCCCGTCGCCGCCCTCGACGCGGACGATGTCCCCGCCGGAGAGCCCGAGCTCCTCGGCCGCGACGCGGTCGATCGCCGCGAGGCGGCGACCGGCGTCCTTCTGTTTCAGCGGCTTGACGGTCAGCTTCATCGCTCGCCCTCCACGGTGAGCACGCCGTTGTTCACGGCCGCGTCGACGGCCGTCCCCGGCAGCTCGAACTCCGATTCGACCGGGCCGTCCGGTCCCTCCACGACGACGATCGCCGTCTCGCCGACGGTGTCGACGGTGACCGAATCGTCGTCGACCCCGAGGTCGGCGGCGACGATCCACCGGTCGTCGTACTCGTACCGGCGCAGCAGCGCGCCGTCGCCGGTCGATCGGGTCTGTATGTGATTCATCCTAACTACGAGTTAGTCGCATAAGTATATAAACTTGTCGCTCAAAATCGCATGACGTGAGTGTTTCCGATCGTATCGGTAGTATAGCGGTTCGGACCGGATCGCCCGGGGATCGGCCGCCGTCGAGCGATCGGATCCGCGACCGGTTCGGGCCGCCGATCCCCGGGCCGGGCCCCTCCGGCGTTTATACCGTTCGCCGCCGAACCGCCCGGACATGGAACGGGTCACCCACGACGGCCGCGAGACGGCGTACCGCCGGTTCGACCGCGGCGGCGACGGACCGACGGTCTGTCTCGTCCACGGCAGCGGCGGCACGAAGGACGTCTGGAAGTCGCAGGCGCGGCTCGCGGACCGCTTCCCCGCGGTCGCGGTCGACCTCTCCGGGCACGGCGACAGCGGCGACGCGACGGCGTCCGCCGGCCGCGAGGCGCTCGACGCGTACGCTAACGACGTCGTCGCGGTCGCCGAGGCGACGGACGCGACCGTCCTCTGCGGGAACTCGCTCGGCGGCGCGGTCGCGCTGTGGGTCGCCTTAGAGCGGGACCTCGCGCTCGACGGCCTCGTCCTCGCCGGCACGGGCGCGAAGCTCGCGGTGGCCGAACCGCTCCGCGACGCGCTCGCCGACGACTTCGAGCGGGCGGTCTCGCTCCTCCACGAGCCGGACCGGCTCTTCCACGACGCGCCCGCGGAGTACGTCGAGCTCTCCGAGGCGGCCATGCGCGCCTGCGGGCGCGCCGTCACCGAGCGCGACTTCCTGACGTGCCACCGATTCGACGTTCGGGACCGGCTCGACGAGATCGCGGTCCCGGCGCTTGCGGTCGTCGGAGCCCACGATGGGCTCACGCCGCCGGCGTACCACGAGTACCTCGCGGCGGAGATCCCCGAGGGCGAGTGGAGCGAGGTCCCCGACGCCGCCCACCTCGCGATGCTCGAACGGCCGGCGGCGTTCAACGACGCGCTCGCGGAGTTCCTCGGCCGCCTGTAGTCACCGCGGCCGTGCGGACCGGGGGACCGGTCACAGCGCGCACGCCTACAACTCGGAGGCACCCTTTTAGGTCGCCCGCGCGTCGCGGGGCCACATGGTCGACAGCGACGAACGGGAGCCGGACACGGGCCGCGCGGACGGATCCGGGGAGCGGGCGGACGCCGCGGGCGCCCCCGCCGAGCCCGACATCGAGGACCTGCTCGCGAAGCTCGACGCCCTGAGCGACACCGTCGACGAGGGCCACGAGCGCGAGAAGGTCAGGCAGACCATCTCGCTCGTCGAGCGGATGCCCGGGACCGGCGCGCTCGCCGAGCGGATCACCAAGTACACCTCCCGGGACCTCGCCGAGTCGTTCGTCGGCGCGGTGCTCTTCGCGCTCCCCCTGCTCGTCGAGGGCGGCGTCTTCGAGATCGCGGCCTGGTTCGCGGCGACGACCGTCGCGGGCGTCCCGGTCCTGCTGATCGGCCACGTGGGGTTCATCCTCGTCGCGGTCGCCGGCCTCCTCTACTTCGCCGACTTCCGGCAGATCACGATCCGGCACCCGATCTTCGGACTCATCCCCCGCCGCTACGCGGGCGTCCTCGTCGTCTCGCTGGCCACGTCGGCCAGCATGCTGCTGTTCTGGGGCCGGCTCCACGAGGGCGACCCGACCGCGCTCGAACGGGCCGGGCGGATCGCCGTCGTCTGGGCCGCCGCGGCGTTCGGCGCGGGGCTCGGCGACATCCTCCCCGGCGAGTCCCAGGGCGAGGACCTCGGGAAGTTCGACCTCGACATCGGCGACACCGAGTGACCCGGCGCGGCCGCGCGCGGCGGAGCGGTCGGCGGTCGCCGCACGGAGTCCGGGCGGTCTGACCGAATCCGGCCCGGGGGCGGATCCCGACTTTCCACAGCTTTTTCGCCGCGGCGACCCTACCCGTGTTCATGTCAGCGCTACGCGACGCGCTCCGGGACCTCCCGGACGCGGTGTTTGCGGACTTACTCGAGTCGGACGACGGGTACGTCCTCGTCGTCGACCTCCCAGGCGCGGCCGCCGAGACGACCGAGGTGCTCGTCGAGGACGGGCGCATCGAGATCGAGGGCCGCCGCGAGAAGGCCGTCCCCGACGGGTTCGAGTACGTCCGCGAGGACCGCCCGCTGTTCCTCGACGCGGAACTCCCCCTCCCGACCGACGCCGACGGCGCCGGCGCCGACGCCGAGATCGACCGCGGCGTCCTCGAGATATCGGTCCCCAAGCGGGAGCGGGACGTCTCCCGGACCATCCCCGTCGACGACGCCGACGACGAGGGCGACGCCTGACGGGTGGTCACGCTGGTCAACCTTCGCGCCTACTGGCGGTTCGTCGTCGTTCTGCGGCGGTTCTCGCCGCTCATCATCGCCTACTGGCGTGACCGCCGGCGGTACTTCCTGTTCGGCGGGAGCCGCGAGGTCGACGCCGAGACCCAGCGCGAGCGCGCCGCGGTGCTGCTCGACATCCTGCTCACCCTCGGTCCGACGTTCATCAAGCTCGGCCAGATCCTCTCGACGCGCCCGGACATCCTCCCGCCGGCGTACATCGAGGTGCTGGAGGGACTCCAAGACGACGTGCCGCCCGCGCCGTGGGAGGAGTCGAAGGTCGTCCTCGAAGACGAGTTCGGCCCGGTCGACGACGTCTTCGACGAGTTCGACCGCGACCCGATAAGCGGCGCCAGCCTCGGACAGGTGTACACCGCCACCTACGACGGCGACGACGTCGCCGTGAAGGTCCGCCGCCCCGGCATCGAGTCGCTTGTCGAGGCCGACCTCCGGACGATCCGCTGGTCGATCCCCCTCATCAAGCGGTTCACCGGCGCCGGCCGGGCGTTCTCCTTGGAGAACCTCGCCGACGAGTTCGCCAAGACGATCCGCGAGGAGATGGACTACGCCCGCGAGCGGACCATGCTCGAAGAGATCCGGAGCAACTTCGCCGACGAGGACCGGATCCGGATCCCCGAGACGTACGAGCCGGTCTCCGGCCCGCGCGTGCTCACGATGGAGTACGTTCCGGGCACGAAGATCAGCGACATCGACGCGCTCGACGAGGCCGGCCACGACCGGACGGAGGTCGCGGAGACGCTCCAGGAGGTGTACCTCCAGATGATCATCGAGGACGGCGTGTTCCACGCCGACCCGCACCCGGGGAACCTCGCGGTCGCGGACGACGGCGCCGTGATCTTCTACGACTTCGGGATGGCCGGCCGGGTGGACCCGTTCATCCAGGAGAAGATCGTCGAGTTCTACGTCGCGGTCGCGCGCCAGGACATCGACGACATCCTCGACACGCTCATCTCGATGGGGACGCTCTCGCCGGAGGCCGACCGCGAGGTGATGGGCAACGTGATGGAGCTGGCCATCGCGGACGCCAGCGGCGAGGACATCGAGCAGTACCAGGTGAACCAGATCATCGAGCAGGTGGAGTCGACCATCTACGAGTTCCCGCTGCGGCTCCCGCCGAACCTCGCGTTGGTCCTCCGGGTCGCCACCGTCGTCGAGGGCGTCTGCGTCACGCTCGACCCCGAGTTCGACTTCATCTCGACGGCGACCGACTACCTCCGCGAGGAGGGGTACTACGAGCAGACCGCCCGCGACCTCGCCGAGGACGCCGGCCGGCAGGTCCAGCGCACCACCGAGGCGCTGTTCACGGTGCCGCCGAAGGCCGACGAGTTCCTCGACCGCGCCAACCGCGACGACCTGACGGTCAACGTCGTGTTGGAGGACGACACGAAGGTGTTAGAGAAGCTGGCGATGCGGATCGCCTACTCCGTGCTGCTCGCCGTCGGCGTCCTCTCGGCGACGATCCTCTACTCGTTCGCCGAGAACTGGCGGCTCGCGGTCGTCGTCCTCGCGCTGGCGGCGCCGCTCGCGATCGCCCTGTACCGGTCGTTCCGGAAGAAGCGCGGCCTCCGCGCCACCCCGCAGTTCACCAGGCAGGGCATGAAGCAGCGGCGCGACGACTGACCCGTTCCCTCCCGGAAACGGGTGATTCAGGCCTCTTCCGGCCGACAGATCCACACGTCTTCCGCCTCCTCGACCGCGTAGTCTCGCGCCGCCAGCCACTCGCGGAGGGCGGCGGCGCCGGACTCGGCCGCCGCCTCCTCCGCACCCCCCTTCGCGTCCTCGGCCGCCGCCTCGGCGGTCTCGTGGACCTCCACGACGAGCAGCGGGCGGTGGGTCGCGAGCGTCGCCGTCGCGCCCCGGAGGACCGCGGCCTCGTGGCCCTCGACGTCGACCTTGATCGCGTCCGGCGGGGGGACGGCGCCAACCCCATCTTCCCCCTCGTCGCCGACGCCCTCGACGAGGTCGTCGAGCCGGCGGACGGGGACCGACTCCGTGCCCGCGACGCTCGCGCCCCACCTGGTCGCCGACTCGCGGTCGAACGCGGAACACTTCGAGAACGTCGAGCGGTAGAACGTGAGCGTCGCGTTCGCGTCCCCGAGGCCGGCGCGTCTGAGGTCGATCCCGCCGCGGTCCCCGTCTCCGCCGCCGGCCCCGCTTCCGCCGCCGAGCCCGTTCCGGTCGGCGTTCCGCGCCAGCCGGTCCGCGCTCTCGCCGTTCGGTTCGAACGCGACCACCCGGCGGTCGGTGCCCAGCGCCAGCGGGATGGCGTGCTCGCCGACGTGCGCGCCCACGTCGAGGACCACCGCGTCGGTCGGCAGCCGATCGAGGGCGGCGAGCCCGGCGTCGTCGCCGTGCGGGTTCGTCGGCTCGTGGCTCCAGTAGGTGCCCGCGACCGTCCGCTTCGGGGTCGCGACGCCGAGCGCGTACGTCAGGTCGGCGAGCCGGTACAGCGTCCGGAAGCCGAGCCGCTCGACCCGGGCGCGCAGCGACGAGAGGGCCCGGCTCATCGCGGCGTCACGCCCCGACGACCTGGATCGGGACGAGGAGGAAACAGAGCGCGCCGACGGCGAACGTGGCGAGGCCGACCGCGAGCCGCGGCAGCCCCACGCCGTCCTCGTCGGCCGGGTTCGCCGGGCCGTTGAACGCGATCACCGTCGCGAACACGCCCCAGAACGCCCACAAGCCGACCGACTCGTTCAGGCCGAGCCCCCGCCAGAAGTGGAGGTACGCGGCGATCCCGAACAGCGCGCCGGGGACGAGCGCCGCCACCGTCTCCTGTCGCGGCCCGAGCATCGCCCGGACCATGTGGCCGCCGTCGAGCTGGCCCACCGGGAGGAGGTTCAGGAGCGTGAAGAACATCCCGACCCAGCCGCCGATCACGACCGGGTGGGCGCTCAGCCGCGGGTCGCCGTAGCTCGTCGGCTGGCCGAGGACGCCGGCGATGAGGTCTAAAAGCGGCGGGTTGTTGAAGCGGATCACCGGCCCCGAGGAGTTCGCGAGCTCCGCCGGCACCCCGATCGGGTCGAGCGAGAGCCCGACAGCGGTCACGGCGACCGTCGCGACCAGCCCGGCGATCGGTCCGGCGGCGCCGATGTCGAAGAGGACCTTCCGCGAGGGCATCCGCCCGCGGATCCGGATCACCGCGCCGAGGGTCCCGAACGGGAAGATGAAGGGGATCACGTACGGCAGCGAGACGGGAACGCCGTGGTACCGGCCGGCGGCGTAGTGGCCGAGCTCGTGGGTCATCAGCACGCCGAGGACGGCGGCGGTGAACGGCCACGCCTGGAGCAGGGTGAGGGGGTTCGACTGTATCTCGGCGAGCGGGACGTAGTACCAGCCGTAGGCGCCGACGAACAGCGTCGACAGCACGGTGGCCGCGAACATGGCGACGTTCACCCAGGGGATCCCGTCGCGGCCGCGGTCGAACGGGGTCGCCACGACGACGTGCCCGTCGTCGACGGCCTCCACGTCGACCTCGTAGCCCGCCTCCCGGAAGTGGGGGGTCAGCTTCCGCAACAGCGTCCGCTCCGGGACGTACGACTCGCCGCGGTACCGCACGCGGCCGTCCTCGCGGCGGATCTCGTCGATCCGAAAGAACGTCCGGAGGGGCTCCGGACGCGGGGCGCCGTCGCCGGCCGCCGCCGCGTCCTCGTGTTCTGGCATCGTCACGTCGTAACTGGTCGGCGAGTATAAACCCCGCGTCGGCGGGCGAGCGAGCCGGAGACGAGGGACCGGTCGTCCGCGCGCCGGGGGCGGCGGACGCGTGCGGGGTCAGAAAGCGCGAGTCGGGGACCGAGCCGCGGGATCCGGTGCGGCGGTGTGCGTCGGGGGCGGTGCTGCGAGCGTCGGTCGGCGGACCGCGGGCGTCAGGCGGGCTCGACGCGCCAGGTCGTCGCGCCCGTGTACGACCACTTCTCGACGGTGAGCTCCGTCGCGGAGTCGCGGAGCTTCACCATCAGGGCGCCGATCTCCTTCGGGGAGAGGTCGACGTCCTCGGAGATGAACTTCCCCTTGAAGTACATCTCGCCGTCCTGGGCGCGGTCGAGCAGGTACTCCTTCAGCCGCTCTTCCTTGCTGCGGTCGTCGTTCGCGCTCGCGTTCGTGGAGGGGTTCGCTGTCGCGCTCATGGTACACCCCACGCTTGCCGCCGGAGGGTGTTATAAAGGTAACACCGTTGGGCGACGTTCAGGGGGTTTCAGGGCGTTTCACCGCTCGCTCCGAGGTAAAACGTGTCTGACGGACTCTTTACAACGGTTCCAGAACGGCGCAGAAATTTTATAATCGGTTCTGAGGGCGTTTCCGACGCTGACAACTCGGTAAGCGAGTCACCTCTGTCTCCGCGTTCGCCGGGCGAATAAGCGGCAAAATGGGCCGGTTTGATCCGCCTCGGAGCGCCGGCGCGCTCCTCGCGCGCCCGCCGTGCGTCCTCTGTGCGCCCCTCGCTCGGGCCGTCCGCGGTCGCGATCCGGAGGCCGAATCCCCTCGGCGCGCCGACTCGAACTCCCCTCGCGGGCCGTTCAGTCCCGCCGGTGGACCCAGAACGTCTCCGACTCCGTCGCCTCCTTCTTGAATATCGGCACCTCGTCTTTCAGGCGGTCGATCCCGTCCTCGACGGTCCGGAACGCCTCCCGGCGGTGCCCGGCGAGGACGACGACGAACACGATGTCCTCGCCCGCCTCGATCACGCCGGTGCGGTGGTGCATCCGCACGTCGAAGACGCCGTCGCGCTCCGCGAGCTCGTCCGCGATGGCGTCCATCCGCTCCGCGGCGACCCCTTCGTACTTCTCGAACGCGAGGTGGGTCGTCCGGTCGTCGTCTGGGGCGTCGCGGGCCCGCACGCGGCCGGTGAACGTGGCGATCGCGCCCGACCGCTCGGCGTCCGCGGACGCCTCGAGGCGGTCCACCAGCGTCTCGCGGGTGATCCACGGCTCGGCCGCGTCGAGGTCGGCGACGAGCCGATCGAGGTCGACCGCCTCGGCCGTCGCCGCGGTCGCGAGGACCGTCCCCGGCACGCTCTCGGGGTCCGGGTCGGCGCCGAGGAGGACCGCCGGCACGCGCAGCCGCGACTCGCCGACCGCCACGAGGTAGTCGTGGTCGGGGGCGAGCCCGTCGAGCAGGTCGTCGAACCCCTCGACTCGCCCCCGACCGCTCCAGTTCCCGTCCGCGTCGAACGCGATCTCGGTGTCCGCGTCGGGGCGCCCGGCGGGGTCGGTGACCCCGCCCTCGACCGCTCCGCCGTCGGCCGCCCGGTCGCTCGGGTCCGATCCGCGCGGGCGCGCTCCGTCGAGGTCGTCGCGTTCCACGACGGCGACCCGCCCGTCGAGCCGCGCCGCGAGCCGCCGCGCCAGCGCCGGGGCCCCGTCGCCGACGATCGATATCGGTCGCATACCCGAGAGCGGGCCGCGACCGGCTTAGGCGTTTCCCGGTCGCCCCGGACCCGCGACCGTGGGGCGCTTCCGGCGCGTCCGGGCTTGGCAATCCTTAAGACCGCGACAGGGATACTCGTCGCCAATGAGAGTCGTCGTTTCTGTCGGCGGGAGCGTGCTCGCGCCGGACCTCGACCCCGAGCGCGTCGCCGCGTACGCCGAGGCGATCGAACGGCTGGTGGCCGACGGCTGCGAGGTCGGGGTCGTCGTCGGCGGGGGCGGCGTCGCCCGCGAGTACATCGAGACGGCCCGCGAGATCGGGGCCAACGAGGTCGAACTCGACCGGCTCGGGATCGGGACGACCCGGCTCAACGCCCGGCTGCTGATCGCCGCGCTCGGCGACCGCGCGAGCCTCGCGCCCGCGACCGACTACGAGGAGGCGGGCGCGGCCCTCCGCCGCGACGAGGTCGCGGTGATGGGCGGCGTCACCCCGGGACAGACCACCGACGCGGTCGCCGCCGCCCTCGCCGAGTCCGTCGACGCCGACCTGCTCGTGTACGCCACGAGCGCCGACGGCGTGTACGACGCCGACCCCAACGCCGACCCCGACGCGACCCAGTACGCGGAGCTGTCGCCCGCGGAGCTCGTGGAGGTCGTCCTCCCGATGAGCCGGGACGCCGGCGCCTCCGCGCCCGTCGACCTGCTCGCGGCAAAGCTGATCGACCGGGCCGGCATCCGGTCGATCGTGCTCGACGGCACCGACCCGAGCGCCGTCGTCGACGCCGCGCTGTACGGCGACCACACCGGGACCGACGTGGTCCCCGTTGATGGCGAGGAACCGAGCTTCTGGACGGGGGAGCGATGAGCGCGGACGACGCGGCGGACGGAGCGGCGGACGCGGGGAGCCCCGCGCCCGACGACTCCCCGCACATCCTCTCGGAGCGGGCCGCGCTCGACGAGGGGGCCGCCGACGAGGGCGACGGCGCGGCGGAGGAGTCCGGCGAGGCCTTCCACGCGTTCTGGGCCGACGTGGTCGCCGACGAGATCGAGGCGCGCGACCCCGACGAGCCGATCGTGATCAAGGGGGGCGTCTCCCCGTCCGGCGTCGCGCACCTCGGCAATTTCAACGAGATCATGCGCGGCTACTTCGTCGCCGAGGTGCTGCGCGACCGCGGCCGCGAGGTCCGGCAGGTGTTCACCTCCGACGACAAGGACCCGCTGCGGAAGGTGCCGCGCAAGCTGGCGAACGCGGACGGTGACATCGTCGGGCTCGGCGAGGTCGACGCGGGCGCGCTCGGCCGCAACCTCGGCAAGCCGTACACTGAGATTCCGGACCCGTTCGGCGAGGCCGAGTCGTACGCGGCCCACTTCGCCGGCCTGCTGAAGGCCGACGCCGACCGCCTGAACGTCCCCGTCGAGATGCTGTCGAACACCGACCTGTACGCCGACGGGACGTTCGACGACGCGGTCCGGACGGTCCTCGGCGATGTCGAGCGGGTCCGCGAGGTGCTCTCGCCGTACCAGGACAAGGTCGACGACGAGTACGTCCCGTTCAACCCCGTCTGCGAGGCGTGCGGGAAGGTCACGGAGACGGTGACGGGGATCGACCTCGAACGCGAGACCGTCGAGTACGTCTGTACCGACATGGACGCCGGCGGCAACACCATCGAGGGCTGTGGCCACGAGGGCACCGCGACGTTCCGCGAGGGGAAGCTCCCGTGGCGGCTGGAGTGGCCCGCCCAGTGGGGCGTCCTCGGCGTCGACTTCGAGCCGTTCGGGAAGGACCACGCGGAGGGGTCGTGGCCCTCCGGCGTCGACGTCGCGCGGAACGTCTTCGGCGAGGAGCCGCCCGTACCGATGGTGTACGAGTGGTTCACGCTCAACGGCGAGGCGTTCTCCTCCTCGGAGGGGAACGTCGTCACGGTCCAGGAGCTGCTCGACCTGATCGAGCCCGAGGTGCTCCGGTTCTTCTTCGCGCTCCACCCGAAGAAGGCCCGCGACCTCGACGTCGAGCGGCTCGACCAGCTGGTCGACCGGTTCGACCGGTTCGAGCGCGCCTACTTCGGCGAGGTGGACGACGAGGACCTCACCGCCTTCGCCGAGCGCGCCTATCCGTTCGTCGTCGGGCGACCCGACGACCCGCCGACGGAGCGGCCGATCCGGCTCCCGTACACCTTCGCGGCCGTCCTCGGGATGGTCGACGACCCGGACTTCCGCGAGCGCCTCGCCCGCGACGAGGGGCACATCCCGGACGACGCCGACGACGACGCGGTCGACGCCGCGCTCGCCCGCGTGGAGCAGGCGCGAAACTGGGCCGAACGGACCGGCAACGAGTACGACTACCGGCTCCAGACCGACCTCCCCGCGGTCGAGTTCGACGAGGACGTGGCGGCCGCGCTCGACGACCTCGCCGACTTCGTCGCGGCCGGCCACGACGGCGAGGAGATCCAGGGAGCGATGTACGAGACCGCGCGCGACCACGGCGTCGAGGTCAGCGACTTCTTCGCGGCGGGCTACCGCCTCTTCTTCGACGACACGCAGGGGCCGCGGCTCGGCGAGTTCCTCGGCGAACTGGAGCGCGACTACGTCGTCGACCGGCTCCGACGGGAGGCGTAGATGGCCGAGGACCGCTCGCTCGACGACTTCGCCGCGGCGGACGGCGACGCCGACGAGTCCGCGGAATCCGGGACCGACGACGCGGAGAGCGACCCCGAGGAGGACCCGGCCGACGCTGACGACGCGGTCGACGCTGCGGACGCACCCGACGTCGACGATCGGTCCGACGTCGACCCCGCCGTCGCCACCTCGACGTGGCACGCGGACGGCACCGAGTGCGACCGGTGCGGCGAGCGGGTCGAGCGCCGCTGGCGTGAGGCGGACGCCTTCGTCTGTGCCGACTGCGCGTCGTGGTGACCGGCTTACCGGCCGGTCAAAGCTTAAGCCGTCGGCCGTCAAGGTGTTTCGTACGAAGAAAATTCACTGGGGGTAAAATTAAATATAAATGAAATATAATCCGGAACTACTCTACGGGCGGTCGGCGACGGCGCTCACGGCGGCGTACCTCTGCGTCGCGGCGGCGTTCGCGGTCGCGGTCGACCTCGCGACCGCGTCCGCGGCCGGATCCGTCGCCGGCTGGACGCCGACGCGCCTCGTCGGCGACCTGCTGCTCGTCGTCGGGTCCGGCGGCCTCCTGTACGGCGCGGTCACGCACCACCGCCGCCGGGCGGAGACCGCCCGCCGGGACCTCGAAACCTCCAACCAGCAGCTACAGGTGCTGAGCCGCGTGTTCCGACACAACGTGCGCAACGACCTCAACGTGATCCAGGGGTACACCGATCTGCTCGCCGACCGGATCGACGACGAGCGGAGCCGGGAGTGCCTGGAGACGATCCGACAGACGACCGACGACGTCGTCGAGATCAGCGAGAAGCTCCGGGTCGTCGAGGACGCCTCGTCCGAGCCGCCGGACGGCCGCGTCGACCTCGTCGACGCGGTCCACGAGGCGGTCGAGGTCGTCGACGCCGACGGCGCCGCCGTCACCGTCGAGACGCCCTCCGAGGCGTGGATCCGCGCCGACGACTCGGTCGCGTTCCCGATCCGCGAGGTGTTCGAGAACGCGGTCACCCACAACGACGGGGCGACGCGCCGCGTCGCGGCCACGATCCGCGAGAACGGAACGACCACCTGTCTGGAGGTGACCGACAACGGCCCGGGGATCCCTCCGGACGAGCGCGCGGTGTTACAGGCCGAAGAGGAGACGCCGCTCTCGCACGCGAGCAGCATCGGCCTGTGGCTCGTCAAGTGGATGTGCGAGACGCAGGGCGGCACCGTCCGGTTCGACGCGACGGACGACGGGACCACGGTCCGGCTCCGGTTCGAGTCCGCGGCGCCGCCCGCTACTCCAGTTCGGTGATCGTCACTGCGTAGACGGCGCCGCAGTTCCCGCACTCGACGTGGACGCCGCGGCTGGCCTCGCCGCGGGTGAACTCGGAGATCTCCTCCGAACACGAGCACTCGAACTGGACTTTCATTACCGTAACACCGTCCTTCTGATATTTAAATGAAACCGATGCGGAATCAACGGTGAAAACCGCCGATCGCGGTACCACGCCGCACGGTCGGGGACCGCGGTCGGCCTCAGTCGTCGTCGACGATCACTTCGACCGGCCCGTCGCCGTCGTCCGCGGCGTCCTCGTCAGACCCGCCGGACGCGTCGACGCCGGCCGACTGTTGCTGGTAGTAGAGCCCGCCGGCGACCGCGAGGACGATCCACGAGCGCCAGTTGGCGAGGTTCAGGGTGTAGCCGATGCCGAACGGCTTCTCGACGAGCATCCCCTTGCCGGGCTGCCAGTACGACGACAGCAGGCGCCCGAGGCTCGGACGCTCGAAGTTGTACGGAATACCGAGAA
The DNA here is from genome assembly GCF_003666025.1 of Halorubrum sp. Atlit-8R. Taxonomy (NCBI): domain Archaea; kingdom Methanobacteriati; phylum Methanobacteriota; class Halobacteria; order Halobacteriales; family Haloferacaceae; genus Halorubrum; species Halorubrum sp. Atlit-8R. Next base: position 55,626 of record NZ_QPLV01000003.1, on the reverse strand, counting down.
TCTCTCCCGACGACGGTTTGTCTCCCATACCACTCCGTCTGTCCGCTGGCACTATAAATCGTGGCGCCATCGATCGCCGGCCGCGACGGGGCGGCCGGCGGCGGGCGGGCGAGCCGCGCCGTCAGCGGTAGCGGCCGCGGTCCGCCACGTCCCGGAGCCGGTCGAGGACCTCGCCGTCGCCGACCGCCTCGTACCCCGCCTCGAACGCCGCTATCAGGGGGTCGGGATCGGTCGCGGTCGCCCGGATCGACCCCTCGAACACGTGGAGGTCCATCGCGTGGTCCTCGACGTGGCCGGTGTGGAAGCCGAGCCCGAAGTCGATGAGGTACGTCGACGGCACCGGGGCGGGCTCGCCGTCCGCGGCCGCGCCCCCAGCCTCGTCGGGCGACACGCGTACGTTCCGCGTCGTCGGGTCGCCGTGGACGATCCCCGCGCCGTGGAGCCGGGCGAGGTGGCGACCGACCGCCTCGGTCGAGCGCTCGCCGAGCGCGGTCGCGAGGTCGCGCTCGCCGACGTACTGGAGCGTCAGCGTCGCGTCCGCGAGGTCGACGTCGTACACGAGCGGCGTCGGGACGCCCGCGCGGCGAGCCTCGCTCGTCAGCCGCGCCTCCGCGACCGTCCGGTCGCGCCTGAGCGTCCGGTCGAGCTCGGGGTGCCGGTACGACTTCTCGACCCGCCGCTTGACCACCCGGCGGTCGTCGCCAGCCCCCCCGACCGTCACCGTCGCCTCCGCGCCGCGGCGGTCCGCGTCCGGGTCGCGCGCCGTCCCGGCCGACGCGCCGCCCGCGGCTCCCCGCGCGACCGACTCCCCGTCCCGCCACGTCACCGGCACCTGGTCCGGTCGGAAGTTCGGGTCGACCGCGGACTCCGGGACCGGAATCGTGTCACCCGCGGCCGCCATCTTCGCGCCCAAAACGGCGATCATCCCCGCGTTGTCGCGGAGGAAGCGGGGCTCGGGCGCGTGGAAGTCGGCGCCGCGCGCCTCGCACATCGCAGCCAGCATCTCGCGGAGGCGGTCGTTCTGGGCGACGCCGCCGCCCAGCACGAGCTCGTCGGCGCCGGTCAGCGACAGCGCGCGCTCGGACACCTCGGTGAGCATCGCGAACACGTGCTCCTGGAGCGAAAAGCAGATCTCCTCGACCGGGACCCCGTCGTCGGCGGCGGCGTTGGCGGCCGAGCTGATCCCCGAAAACGAGAAGTCCATCCCCTTGACGACGTACGGCAGGTCGAGGAGGTCGGGCGCTGAGTCGTCACCGTCTTCGGCGAACTCGGCGGCCGCCGCCTCGACCTTCGGGCCGCCGGGATGGCTCCAGCCGACGTGGCGCGTGAACTTGTCGATCGCGTTGCCGACGCCGGCGTCCATCGTCTCGCCGAGCACCCGGTACCGCCCGTCGTGGTAGCCGAGCAGGTGCGCGTTCGCGCCCGAGGCGTTCAGACAGACGGGGTTGTCGAACCCGGAGCGGTGCCGACCGATCTCCAGGTGCGCCACCATGTGATTGACGCCGACGAGGGGCACGCCGAGCGTCCCGGCGAGCGACCGCGCGGCGGTCCCGACGATCCGGAGGCAGGGGCCGAGCCCGGGGCCGCGAGAGAAGGCGACGGCGTCAATCGCGTCCGGTCCGTGTTCCGCCTCGGCCGCGGTCAACACCCGGTCGACGACCTCGGGGATCGCCTCCGACATGTGCTCGGCGGCCTCGCGCGGGTGAATGCCGCCGCTGTCGGGCTCGTAGGGGTCGGACTCGATGAGAACTGAGTCGGTCTCGGCGTCGTACAGCGCGGCGCTCGCGCACCACGCGGTACCCTCGATGCCGAGAACGCGCATCCGGCGGGGTTACGCTTCCTCGGCGTCCGCCTCTTCGCCGCCGATCTTGTTGCGTTCGAGCATGTGGTCCTGTTCGACCTCCAGGGCGTCGGCCGCGGAGTCGTACACCTTCGCGTAGCCGATCGTCTTGCGCATGCCGAACTTCGTGTCGAGCTCGTGGACGACGACCTCCTCGGAGTCCTTGTCGAGCTTGGCGGCCAGCGAGTCGCGGACCGACAGCCGCGAGGGGGTGGCCTCCTCGTGGGTCGTCTCGAAACGGATGTCCGTGCGGTGCAGCATCGGGTTCTCCTCCTCGGAGATGATATCGACGTCCATGGTTCAGTTGGGCGTATATCCCCTCGAAAGCTGTAAAAGGATTTCGAAGCGGGGGTGTCGCCGTCGAACTCCCGGCCGACCGTCGACCGAGCGCCCCGTTCGGCGTCAGGATTTCAGTCCTCCGGGCCGTGGGTTTCGTTAGCACGCGAATGCCAGACGACGCCCGATTCGACCCGACCGAGCGCTCCGAGTACGAACTCACCAGGTCGGCCAACATCATCGTCCCGATGTCGCCCCTTCGGAAGGCCCGGATCTGCGGCGCGCTGGCGCTCCTCGGCTCGCTCGCCGCCCCCCTCGTCGCGACCCTGCCCGCGGCCGTCCGGGAGGCGAACTTCTCCGGCCCGCCGGCCGCGACCCCCCTCGGCGTCGCGGCCGTCGCGTTGGCCGGCACCGTCGCGGCCGGCGGGGCCGGCCTCGGCCTGGTCGCGCTCCAGCGGCGCCTCGCGCGCGGTCCCGAACCCACGGACGACGCGGTCTGGTCGTTCCTCGCGGTCGAGGACGCGCTCACGGGGATCGGCTTCGTCACCGGCGGGCTCGGGGTCGGCGTCGGCCTCACGCTGCTGGCGAGCGGTCACTGGGGCGTCGAGGCGCTCGCCGGGCTCCGGCGCAACGGCGTCGAGCCGTACCTCTCGGTCTCGACGGTCCCGGTCACGCCGCGGCTGGTGACCGCCGTCGCGCTGGCCGCCGGGCTCGCCGTCCTCGGGGCCTCCGTCGTCGTCGACCGCGAGTGACGCCGACCGGCCGGCTCGGACTCACGCCGCGTCGGTGCCGTCGAACCCGTCCGGGTCGACGTCGAGGATATCGTACGCGGCCGCGACGTCGCCCGCCAGGCCCTCGAACAGCTCCCGGGCCCGCCGCCGCGTCTCGGGCGTGACCGCGACGCGGACCATCCCCTCGCCGGGCTGGCCGTAGACGACGGTCGACCCGAGCGGCGCCGCGAGCATCGCCGGCAGCGCCGCCAGGTCCTCCTCGCCGGTCACCTCGATCGTCACCGGCTCGTCGGCCGCGAGCGCCTCGGCGAGCGCGTCGAGCAGCGCCGCCGACAGCGCAGCGGCCGGATTCTCGACGGGAACCCGCCGCTCGTCCGTCGCCGCGAGCGCGGTCGCTATCTCCTCGCGGACCGCCTCGCGCTCCGTCTTCCCGTCGACCAGCGCGGCGTCCGGGACGCGGCCCGCCTCGCGGAGGTGATAGGTGACAACGTCGCCGACCGCGATCAGCCGCGGGGGCCCCTCCGCGGGCGAGGCGTGTCGCTCGCGGGTCTCGTCGGCGGCCGCAAGGAGGGCGTCCGCGTCCGTCGTCACCGGGCCCAGCGGCTCCTTGAACGCGTCGCGCAGCGATTCGGGCAGCGTGAGAAGCGGGTCGGATGCGTCGCTCATCGGCCGTCGGCCTCGGAGCGGGTGGTTACCGGACCTTCAGCGCGTACGCGCCCGCGTCGGAGACGTTCATCTCCTCCGCGATCTGGCTGTCCGCGGGGTCGGTGACGATGACGTAGCCCGCCCAGTCCTCCGTCAGCGACGAGGACCCGCAGAGCGCGCAGGTCTGGGCGTCCGGGTCGTTGACGTGGTGGCACTCCCGGCACGCCAGGCGGTCCTCGGCCATCAGTCGGCCTCCTCACCGGTCTGTTCGCGGTGTTTCCGCTGGCCCTCCAGCCACTCGTGTTTGCCGAGGCCGGGCTGTTTCGCGGTGAGCCCGATCTTCGAGTCGCGGGGGTTGCGCTCGTCGATGCTCTTCGTCACGACGCGGACGCGGACGGCGTCGTCGACGCCGAGCGTCTTGTCGGAGTCCGACGAGGCGAGCTGCTGGTTCGCGCCGTCGAACGTGAGGTACTCGTCGGTGATCTGCGAGACGTGGAGCAGCCCGTCCACCGGGCCGATCCCGACGAAGGCGCCGAACTCGACCGTCTCCACGACGGTGCCGTCGGCGACCTCCTGCATGTCGGGGTCGTAGGTGAGCGCGTCGAACTCCGCCTCGTAGTAGACGCCGGGGCGGTTGTGTAACACCGCGCCCTCGCCGATGTCGTGAACCTCGATGACGCTCACGACGCTGCCGACGTCCTCGTCCATCCGTCCTTCCAGCTTGTCTTGGAGCAGGGCCTTCACCCGCTCGTCGGTGACGTCCGCCAGGTGCTTCGGCGGGACCTCGACCGTGTCCTTGAGTCGAACTCGTTTGTACATGTTGTTGGTTGTCCGCGGCCGCTAGGGTTCCGTTATCGCCAGTGTGTTCCGACCCCTTAAACCGATTACTGGTGCGTCCGCGGCCAGCACCCGGTTCGCGAGGGGTCCGTCGACCGTGACGACGGCGTCGACCCGGCCGGCCGCGGCCAGGGCGACGAGCGCGTCGTCGGCGTACGATTCGTCAGTTTCCACCGCCTCCGCCCGCTCCGCGAGGTCCGCCCCGACGCTCGCGGCGGTCGCCTCCGCGCCGTTGCCGCCCTGGAGGCCGTCGAGCTCCGCGAGCACCGCCGTCGGCACCACGGCCTCGTAGCCGCCGAGGACCCGGTCCAGCTCCTCGAACAGCCGGAGGTCGGCCTCGACCGGCGCCATCAGCGCGCTCGTGTCGAGCGCGACGACGGGCGCGCCGCCGAGGGCCTCGGTTCGGGCGTCGCCCGCGGCCGAGGTCTCCGGACCGTCCGCGCGGGCGTCGTCGGCCACGCTACGCCAGCGTCCCGACGCCGATGAGTCGCCAGCGCGCGCCGACGCGCCGGTTGATCGCGATCTGGGCGCCCGACTCGGCGCAGACGGGGCGCTTGAGGCTCACCTCGCACTCGCCGTCTCGCGCGCTCGTGACGGCGCCGACCGTCGTCGCCGTGCCGACCGTGAGCATCAGCGGCTCGCCGGTGCTGATCTCCTCGATGTCGCTCTCGCCGCTCTCGTCGTCCTCCTTGCCGACGACGCGGTCGAGGAGGTCGACCGTCATCTCGAACTCCTCGCGGGTCGGCGGGAGCGTCCCCGGCTCGCCGGCGACCTGCCCGGCGAGGGCGTCGCCCTTCGTCAGGCTGGGGTCGAGCCCGGTGCCGACGCCGAGGAGGCCGCCGGGGTGGGCGGTGTCGACGTCGCGGTTACCGGCCTGGAGCGACCGGACGGTCGTCTCCAGCGGTCGCCACTCGGTCTGTCCCTCCTCGTCGACCTCGCGGCCCGGCCGGATCTCTAAGCCGTCGCCGACGGACAGCTCGCCGCTGACGAGCGAGCCGCCGACGACGCCGCCCTTGAGGTCCTCGGCGCTCGCGCCCGGTCGGTTGATGTCGAACGAGCGGGCCGCGTACATCCGGGCGCTCTCGCCCGGGTCGCGCTCCGGCGTCGGGATCTCGGACTCGATGGCGTCGATGAGGAGGTCGAGGTTGACCTCCTGCTGGGCCGAGACGGGGACGATCGGCGCGTCCTCCGCGACGGTCCCCTCGACGAACTCCCGGATCTGCTCGTAGTTGTCGACGGCGCGGTCGCGGCCGACCAGGTCGACCTTGTTCTGCGCGATGACGATGTTCTCGATCCCGATGAGATCGAGCGCCATCAGGTGCTCTTCCGTCTGGGCCTGCGGGACGTCCTCCGTCGCGCTCACGACCAGGACCGCCCCGTCCATGATCGAGGCGCCCGAGAGCATCGTCGCCATCAGCGTCTCGTGACCCGGCGCGTCGACGAACGACACCGTCCGTATCGGCTCGCTCTCGGAGCCGTCGTCGCACTCCTCGTCGACGGTGTAACACTCGGGCTCGTCGACACCGGGGCAGCGTCGGAACGTCGCGTCCGCGTACCCCAGCCGGATCGAGATACCGCGTTTCATCTCCTCGCTGTGCTGGTCGGTCCACGAGCCGGACAACGCCTGTACCAGCGTCGTCTTCCCGTGGTCGACGTGACCGACGAGACCGATGTTCACCTCCGGTTGTGTGTTGGCTTCAGTCACTGTTGGACCTCCTAACGGAGTAGTCTTATGCGAATTTCGCCCCGTGCGAGTGATAAAGTTGCTGTTATAGGTGCGAGAGACGCCCGCGGGCGAGCCGACGGCGACCGTCCGACTCCGTCCGGTTCGGGGCCGCGACGGTCGCGGTCTCGCCGTTCACCACGTGACCCGACACCAGGGTCGCGAACGAGCGCCGTCGGCGCCGGCGTCCTTCGACGCCGATTTACGCCTCACGCGGTAACGCGGACGCGTAATGGGATACGCGTGCCCCGTCTGCGACACGCCGCAGCGCGACGGCGAACACCTCGCGCACCACCTCGCGTTCACGGCGATGCTCCACGGCGGCGACCACGAGTCGTGGCTCGACGAGCGCGTCGACGACTGGAGCGACCGGGAACCGGCCGAACTCGCCGCCGAGGTGACCCCGCACGCCGAGGACGCCGAGTACGACGAGGTGTTCGAGGACACGGTCCCCCGCGGGCGCCCGGACGTCGGGATGGGGTCGGGCGGGAGTGCGTCGGGTCACGGTCACGCCGGCCACGATCACGCCGGCCACGAACACGGCGCCCCCGCGGACGCCGGCGTTCCCGCCCCCGAGCAGGTCGACGACCCCGAGGTCGCCGAGGCGCTGCGCGAGGCCCGCGAGATGACCCGGAAGGCCGCGGCCGACGAGGACGACCACCCCTCGACCGACGACGAAAGCGACGCGTAGCGGAACGCCCTTCCCCGCCCCCGGCCAACCGCGCGTATGGAGACCAGAGGCACGTTCGCCCCCGAGACGCGCGCCGAGGCGCTCGAACGGTACGAGGAGGTCGGCCCCGTCGCGCAGGTCGTCGTCCGCGAGGCGACCAAGGCGATGTCGTTCGACGCCGACGAGTACGACGAGCGCGTCACGCCCGAGGTGATCCGGACCGCCCGCGACGCGACGTTCGCCGAGCTGCTCGCGGTCCACGTCGGCGACCGCGACGAGTTCGACGCGTGGCTCGCGGACAGCGAGTTCGACGACGCGGCCGTGACGCAGATCGGCTCCGACAACGTCGACAACGTCGTCTGGCACCCGATCCCATTCGCGGACGCGGTGATCGCGGCGACGTACCAGGAGGAGCCGGACGCGGCCGCCAGCACCCTCCGGCGCAACGCCTTCGGGCGCGTGTACCGCGAGGAGTTCTACGAGTCGGGCCGATAGGCCGACCGCGGCGGCGCTCGCCGACGCGCCGAACGCGAACCGCGGAGCGGCCGCTTTCCGAAACGAGCGGAGCCGCAGAATCGAACCGCGAACGCCGGTGCCGGCGCTCGCGGCGGACGGGTCGGGGCCTTACAGGCGACCGACGTTCTCGACCGTGACGGACTCGACGTCCTCGACCTGCGAGAACGCCTCTTCGACGGCCTCGGTGCCGCCCGCGCCGTCGGGGACGATGACGGTCGGGAGGAGCGCGACCAGCCCGAACGCGACGTCGTCGCGCTCGAAGCCGCGGATCTTCGCGCCCTCGGGGAGCTCCTCCTCCAGGCGGTCCTGGAGGTCGTCGAGGTCGACTTCGGGGCTGTTCGGCATGACCTTGATCTTGGCGGCGACGTCGCCCATCTTACGGCCCCCGGAACCCGCAGTCGTGGCACTCGTAGAGGTTGCTCTGCTTCCGGCACTTGGCGCACCGGTAGATGGTGGCGCCGCAGTCCGGACAGGAGAACTGCGCGGCGTTCATGCCGGACACCTGAATTCCACAGGAGACGCACTGCGGAGTCGATTGAGAGTCGCTCTGGCTCATACACGTACTCACCGGCGGCGACTTTTAACCGTTGTTCTTTTCGCCGGAACGGACCGTGCGGACCGGTACCGTCCCTCTCGGCGGAAGGCGGGTCTGCGGGTCGCGGAGACCGAACGGGGCCGTCACCCGACGATCAGCGGGCCGATGAGGACGCCCATCAGGTGGACACGCCGGGCGCCGACCCGCGGCGGCACGAGTCCCAACGCCCCGGCGACGAGGAGAACGCCGACGCCGTACGCGCCGGCGAACGCGTACGAGACGGCCGCGAGCAGTCCCAACACGCCGACCGAGAGCCGGGTGTAGTCGGCGTTGCCGACGACCCGGAGGTACGGGTCGCCGACGAGCACGACGAGCGCGAACCCGAAGCACGCGGCGGTCGCGGCGGCGACGAGAAGCATCGGCAGCGCGAACGGCACGCCGGCCCGATCGATCGCGACGGTCACGCCCGTGCGCGGCGTCCCGAGCGCAACCAGCGCGAACAGCGCGAAGACGGTGTTCGCCGTGTTCGCGCCGCTCGTCGCCACGACGAACCCGCGGTCCGCCGACGCGCGCGGCACCGCGGGCATCGCGGCCACGGCGGCGATGGCGGCCGACACGCCCGGGACGTACCCCACCACCGCGCCGGCGAGCGACCCCGCCCCCGCGCTCGTGCCGAGGTCGCGCGCTCGCATCGCGATCCGCGGGTCCGCCTGCGGCGGGACCCCCTCGCCGCCGAGCGCCTCCACGAGGACCGGGACGCCGAAGAGCCCGGCGAACAGCGGCGCGAGGACCCCGCCGGTCGACAGCGGCGCGGCGGGGTCGGCGTCGAGCGTCGCGAACCCGAGCGCGGCGCTCGCGAGGAAGGCGACGACCCCGCCGACCGCCGCCCGTCGCGACGACTCGGTGAGGACGAGCAGCGCGACGACGCCCCCGAGCAGCAGCGGCAGGTGCGCGCGCAGCGCCGGGTACCACCGCACCATCAGCCACGTGACCGGGACCGCCAGCGGCACCGCGAGCGCGACCGCCAGCCCGGAGCCGAGCGCGGAGAGCCGGACCGCCTCCCGACCCCGCCCCGCGATCACCAGCCTGTGGCCGGGCAGCGCCGCCACCGCGGTCGCGGCGTCGGGCACGCCGAGCGCGAGCGCGGGGACGATGTCGAGGAACGAGTGGACGACGCCGGCGCCGAGCATCGCGACGCCGACGAACAGCGGGTCGGCCGGCACCGACGGGGCGAGGCCGGCGAGGAGCAGCGCGAAGTTGTTGGCGTGGAGCCCCGGCACCAGCCCGCTCGCGGTCCCGAGCGCGACGCCGCCGAGCAGGAACGCGAGCGCGCCCGCCGCGAACGTCGGGTCGACCACCGGCCGCACGAGCGCGTCCATCGAGGCGGGATGGCCGCGGCTCCGGGCTTAAGCTGTGGGGCGGCGCGACGGGTCGCAGAATCAGTGCGAGTCGAACCGAGCGGTTACGCGTTCTGCGCGGCCTGCGACTTCTTCTGGGTGACGTAGCCGGCGATGCGGTTGCGGACGCCCTTCGACTCGACGGTCGTCAGCGCCGTGACGCTCTCCTTGTTCGTCTCGAAGTCCGTGTTGAACGAGTCGGGATACCGCTCCAGGAGGGCGTTCCCGAGCTGTTTGATGTACTTGGGTTTGATGGCCATACCGAGCGGTACCGGAGGGGCGAACTAAAAGGGTTCGTTCCGCCGCGAGCGGCCGCGAGCCGGAGTCGCGGCGGGTTCCTTACGATTCGCCGGCGCGCTCGCGCCACCCGGTCGCCTCGTCGATCCGCGCGAACGCCTCGCGCTCGGCGGGCCCGCCGCAGCGCTCGACCACGTCGGCGAAGTACCGGAGGCGGTCGAGCAGTTCGCCGGTGTCGAACGCCGGCACGTCGAGCCGCGAGGCGGCCACCGTGGCGTCGACGACCGCGCCGAACCCGCGGTTCACCGTCGGCACGCGCTCGCTCACGACCGCCGACTCGACCGGCGACAGCTCCCAGGTCCGTACCGTCGTGTCGCCCTCGCTCTCGGCCGCGACCGCCTCGGCCTCGACCTCGACCCACGCGTCGGCGCTCGGGAGGACGGGGTCGTCGGCCTCGCGGACCGTGAGCGCCGCGTCGACGAACGTCCGCGGGTCGACCGTGAACTGGACCACGCCGCCGCCGCGCTCGCTGAAGTTCCGCCACGTGCGGGTGCGCCCGTAGGTGCGCGCGATGACGGGCCCGTCGGGCTCGCCGTCCGCGCCGGTCTCGGGCGCGTGGAGCCCCAGCGCCGCGACGTTCCACCGGTCGTTCGGCCCCAGCGTCGTCACCACGGACTCGGTGACCCCGCGGAGCGCGACCGGCCAGCCGTCGGGGGCGACGCCGTCCCGACCCCTCCGACCGCCGTCGCTCACGGCGCCACCTCCGCGCCGCGCCGGAGCGCGACGAACAGCGCCGCGCACGTGAGGTCGGCGGTCGTCCCGGGGTTGATCCCCTCGTCGACGAACTCGTCCGCCAGCGACTCCGCGGCGTCGAGGTCGGCGCCGTGGACGGCGTCGGCGTCGATTCCGGAAACGTCTCCCACCGGACCGCTCGGGTCGGTCGAATCAGGCTCCAGAATCGCTCTCGCCCGCTCGCTCGCCTCGCGGGCGGTCTCGGCCCCCTGCGTCGACGCGACCAGGGTGTCCGGCTCGGCGGCGAGCAGCCCCAGGAACGCCCGCGCCGCCCGGTCCGCGAGCGGTCCCTCGTCGGTCAGGATCCACTCGGCCGCGCGGAACGTCCGGGGGAACCCCTCGGTCCACTCGGCGGCGTTGCGGTCGGGGGCGCGGTCGCCGGCTCCCTCGCCGTCGTCGGCCCCGCCCGCGGGGTCGGCCGAGAGCGCCAGCACGTCCCGCAGGGTCGCGCCGCGGTCGCGGATCGCGGGCTCCGCGTCGCTCCCGCGGCGCACGTCGAGGTCGTCCGCGCCCGGCGGCGGGTCGTCGACCGCGACGTCGACGGCCTCGAACGCGCGGTAGAAGGCGACCGCGTCCTCGACGGTCGTCGCCCGACAGAGCGCGTCGAGGCCGGCGGGCGAGAGGTCCCGGTCCGGGTCGGCGGCCGCCCGCACCAGCGGGACCAGGAGCAGCAGGCAGCCGAACTGCGTGTTCGTCCCGGCCCGGTCGGCCATCCCCCGCACCGCGCGCTCGAAGGCGTCGCCGACCGCGGGGCCCGCGCCCCCGGCGGTTCCCCTCGCGGCCCGTTCGAGCCCCGGGCGCGCGCCGACTGCGCCGCCGAGGAACGCCTCGAACCGCAGGTCGTCGAGGTCGCGGCGCCGGTCGACGTTCCCGGGCTTCGGCGTCCCGGCCACCTCGACGAGGAGCGCGAGCGTCGCGTCGTCGACGGGGTCGGTCACGGCGACGCCCCCGGCCCGGGCTCAGGCCCGCGGGCCCCGCGCGGGAGCCCCCCGCTCCGCCACGCCTCGACAGCGTCCGCGACGCGCGCGAGCACCGGCGGGTCCTCGGTCGGCCGCCCGACGCTCACCGCGTCGGCGCCGTGCTCCGCGTACTCGGCGACCGTCTCCCGGCCGCGGACGCCGTTGTTGGCGACGAGCGTCAGGTCGGCGAGCGCGGTCTCGCCGTCCCGCGCCGCCGCGTCGACCGCGGCCGCGAGGTCCGCGATCACCGCCTCCGAGTCCATCGCGTCGACGTGGAGCCAGTCCGCGCCCGCGGCCGCGACCCGCTCCGCGACCGCGACGAGGTCGACGCCCGGCACCTCGGCGCGGACCTTCACGCTCGTCGTCGCGCCCGCCTCGGCCGCGGCGGCGACGTACCGCGCGAGGCGGTCCGGCTCGCGGAGCAGCGACTCGCCGCAGCCGACCGCGCGCAGCTCCGGCTGCCGGCAGTGGGCGTTGACCTCGCAGACGGCGCCGCGGTCGGCGCAGACGCGCGCGACATCCCGGACCGGTCCCGGCGCCGCGCTCCGGACGTTGACCCCGGGGCGGACCGGCGCGTCGGCGACCGCGTCGAGCTGGTCGGCGACGAACGCGACCGGGTCGGCGGGGAGGAACTCGGAGCGGCCGCGCGCGACGAGGTCGCGGGCGGCCGCCCGGCTGGCCGGGTCGAGCGCGACCCCGCCGAGGAGCGCGGCGTCGACGTGCGGGGCCGCGGCCCGGGCCCACGCGGCGTCGGCGGCGCCGCTGAGGCTCGCGGCGACGAGGAACGGATCGCCGTCGGCCGGCGCGCCGCTCCCGTCGTCATCGCCCTCGGCTGACGCTTCCCGCTCGCTCCCGCTCCGGGTCACTCCGCGCCCTCCCGCGGCGGCGGCGCGTCCGCCGCGTCGTCGTCGACCGCCGCCAGCGCGCGCTCGCAGGCCCGGGCGACGCGCTCGGCGTCGTCCGCGTCGTCGATTTCGGTGTCGGTGCGCTCGACGTGTCGGTCGAGTTCGGTCGGGTCCGCGTCGTCGAGGACGAACGCGTCCGCGAACGGGTACGCCGCCGCCACGCCCGCGGTCGAGGGTTCGCGACCGACGCCGGCCATCAGGTCCGCGGCCGGTCCGGAGAACACCTCGTCGCCGACGAACGGCGAGACGGCGACGACGGGCGTCTCCCGGAGCGCGCGCTCGAACCCGGGGAGCGCCAGCATCGGTCCGATGCTCGTCACCGGGTTCGAGGGGCCGATCACGACTGAGCCGTCGAGCGCCGCCAGCACGGCGTCGGTCGGCTCGGCGTCGTCCGCGCCCCGGAACTCCACGTCGGCGACCGCGGGCTCGCCGCGCCGCGCGACCCAGTACTCCTGGAAGTGGAGCGTCTCGCCGGCCTCGGTGTGGACCAGCGTCGCGACCGGGTCGTCGGACATCGGGAGGAGGTCGACGTCGAGACCGAAGGCGTCCGCGAGCGTCCGGACCGCGGCCGTGAGCGTGTGCCCCTCGTCGAGCAGGCCCGTCCGCGTGAGGTGGACCGCGCGGTCGCGGTCGCCGATCTCCATGAACTCGGCGACCGCCGAGAACCGCCGCCACCGGGCGATCTCCCGGCCCGCGGTCTGCGCGTCGGCGTCGAGGTACCGGGGGCCCGCTTCGAGTCCGGCCGCCTCGGCGAGCCGGCCGAGCTCCTCGTGGGTCGCGGTCGTGTCGCCGTCGATCCCCCACCACGTCTCGCGGTCGAGGACGCCGCCGCCCGCGAACAGCACGGTGTCGACGTCCGGGCAGACGAGGTGGCCGCCCAGCTCGACGTCGTCGCCGGTGTTGGCGACGACCGCCGTCTCGGCGGGCTCCCACACCCGGGCCGCGCCGTCGAGGAGCTTCGGCGTGCCCGTTCCCCCGGCGAGGAAGGTTACCATACCGGCGCAAGGCGACGCCCGGATTTGTATCCTCGCCTCGCGCGGCGGCCCCGACGGCCAAACAACTATTCACGTGGGGACGGTGGGACACGACGATGAGTGCCGGTGAGCGCGCGCCAGCCGCCGAACTCGGGCTGCTGGACGCGACGATGATCGGGATGGGGGCGATGATCGGCGCCGGAATATTCGTGTTGACCGGGCTCGCGGCGGAGATCGCCGGGCCCGCCGCGATCCTCGTCTTCGTGTTCAACGGGATCGTCACGGCGTTCACGGGGCTCTCGTACGCCGAGCTCGCCGCCTCGATCCCGAAGTCCGGCGGCGGGTACGCCTTCGTCCGCGAGACGTTCGACGACCTCCCCTCGTTCCTGATGGGGTGGATGCTCTGGTTCGCGTACATGATCGCGGGCGGGCTCTACGCGCTCGGGTTCGCGCCGAACTTCCTGGAGCTGCTCCACGTCTACGGGGTCACGGCCGCCCCGGGACAGGTCGGCGCGATCGCGGTGCCGCTCCTCCCGGTGTCGGTCCCGGCCGCGGTCGGACTCGCGCTCGTCGCGGTCGCGCTCCTCGTGACGGTCAACGCCCTCTCGACGGCCGCGAGCGGCAGCGCGGAGACGCTGTTCACGGCCGTCAAGGTCGCCATCCTCGTCGTCTTCGTCGCCTTCGGGTTCCTCTCGGCCGGCGGCGGCGGGGAGACGAGCTTCACCTTCCAGCAGTTCGACCCGCTGTTCCCCGCCGGGAACTCCGCGTTCTCGATCCTCCCGGCGATGGGCCTGACGTTCATCGCCTTCGAGGGGTACGACCTCATCACGACCGTCACCGAGGAGGTCGAGAACCCGCGCGAGAACATCCCGCGAGCGATCTTCTACAGCCTCGGCGCCACCGTGGTCGTCTACGCGCTGGTGGTCGTCGTCGCCATCGGTACCCTCGGCGCGCAGGGGCTCGCCGACGCCGGCGAGGCGGGGATCGCGCAGGCCGCCACCTCGTTCATGCCGACGGGGCTCCCGATCATCCGGAACGGCGGCGCCCTCATCGTCTTCGGCGCGGTGTTCTCGACGCTGACGGCGCTGAACGCGGTCGTCATCGCCTCCTCGCGGGTCGCCTTCTCGATGGGGCGGGAGGGGCAGCTGCTCCCGCGGATCGGCCGCATCCACCACCGGTACGGCACCCCGTTCTTCGCGATCCTGCTCAGCGCGGTCGTGATGCTCGGGTCCGTCGTCCTGCCGACCGAGAGCGCCGGGAACGTCTCCAGCCTCTTCTTCCTGCTCTCGTTCATCGTCGTCAACGCGGCCGTGATCAAGCTCCGCCGCGACCGCCCGAACATGCGCCGCCCGTACGAGATGCCGTACTACCCCATCCCGGCGGTGCTCGGGATCGCGTTGAACCTCCTGCTCACCGGCGTCCTCGTGGTGTACCTCGTCCGGACCGACCCCCTCGCGCTGGCGCTGAGCGTCGGCTGGATCCTCGCGGGCGTCGCCGCGTACTACGCCCTGCGCGGCCGCGGCGAGGGCGCGCCCCCGGCGAGCACGGACAGTTCTAATGCGGAGGCCGGCGACGGCTGACACATGGACGGGAACTTCCGGATCGTGATCGCCGGCGGCGGCCGCGTCGGGAACCGGGTCGCCCACATCCTCGACGACAGGGGCCACGACGTGACCGTCGTCGAGCGGGACTCAGAGCGGGCGGAGGCGCTCTCGGACGACTACGTCGCCACGGTGATCGAGGGCGACGCCACGCGCCCGGGCGTCCTCGAACAGGCGGGGTTAGAGCGCGCCGACGTGGTCGCCGCGCTGACGAGTCAGACCGGGACGAACCTGGCGGTCTGCCTGCTGACCCGCGAGCTCGCCCCGGACACGCAGACGGTCGTCCGGACCGAGAGCGAGCCGGGCGCGGAGTTCGACCGCTTCGTCGACGAGGTGATCTTCCCGGAGCGCGCCGGCGCGCGCGCCGCAGTGAACGCGATCGAACCCGACGTGAGCACGCTCGAAGATGTCACCGGGACGCTCGACATCCTGGAGGTCCACGTCGCCGACGGCGCGCCCGTCGCCGGGCGCTCGCTCGACGAGGTGGCGCTGCCGCGCGGGAGCCTGATCGTCTCCGACGCCGCGGGCGACACCCTCGCCGGCCCGGAGACGGTGCTTCACGCGGGGGAGTCGTACCTCGTCGCGGTCGAGCCCTCCGTCGTCGACGAGGTACTGAACCTCTTCCGCGGGTAGGCGCCGGCGGGGCGAGCCGGTGAGCCGCGCCGGGCGGCGACGGACCTGTCCGCCTCACTCGCCGAGCGCGACGCTCGTCTGCATCCCCTCGGTGTTGAACGCGCTCCCGGCGGCCTCCGCGCCGGTCGCCGTCGGGTCGAGGACGATGACGCCCGCGCCCGAGCCGGTGACCGCCTCGAACTCCTCGATCGCGCGGTCGGCCGCGGCCTGCGCGCCGAGCCCCTCGTCGAGGAAGTCGACCGCGCGCCGCGAGAGCGTGACGCGCGCGATGTCCTCGCCCGCGCCGGTCGCGCTCGCGCCGCCCGCCTCGGTGCAGAAGAAGCCCGAGCCGACCTGCGGCACGTCGCCGACGCGCCCCGCGAGCGCGAACGACCGCCCGCCGGTGGAGGTGACCGCGGCGACGCGCTCGCCGTCGGTCGCGACGGCGCCGACCGTGTCGTGATCGGGTGCGCGGCCCGACTCGGCCGCTCCCGCTTCCTCGCCGTCTCTCTCCGCCGCCTCCCAGCCGTCGCCCTCGCCGTCTCCCGCCCCGCCCGCCTGGTCGTCGCCCGACCCGAACCGCGAGGCGAGCCAGTCGAGGTGGTCGCGCGGCGACCCCCGCGGCGGGTCCTCGGCCTCGTACCGCTCGCGCGTCTCGTCGGTGAGCAGGTCGGCATCGGTCTCGACCCCGAAGTCGGCCGCGAGGTCGACGGCGTGCTCGCCCGAGACGAAGCCGTGCGGCGTCTCGGAGTGGACGACGCGGGCGACGCTCGCGGCGTGCTCGACGCCCGGCATCGAGCAGGCCGCACCGACCTCGCGGTCCGCGGTCATCATGCCGGCGTCGGTGCGGACGACGCCGTCCGACTGGACCGCGCCGCCGACGCCCGCGTTGAACCGCGGGTCCGATTCGAGGACGCCGACCGCCGACTCGACCGCGTCGAGCGGCGTCGCGCCCGCGGCGCCGCGCGCGGCCGCCTCGTCGAGGACCGCCTGTCTGGGCTCCGGGTCGTCCGGGGCGCCGCCGGCGCCGCCGTGAACGATGACTCGCATACCGGGGGCACCCGCGGCGGCCACATAAGCGCCCGGAAGGCGGCGGCCTGCTCGGGCGTTCGCACGCGCACCGCGAGACCGGAAGGCCGAGGCCGACGGGCGCGGGACGCGCTCGCGCCCGACCCCGTGACCGCCGGCGTTTACTCCCCGCCGCCCGAAGCGACCGACGTGACCGATTCGGAGCCGACCGCGGGGCCGGGGCGTCCGACGCCGGTGTCGGTCCTGCTCCCGACCGTCCGCTGGACCGAGGCGTGCGACGAGGTGGCGGACCAGCTCCGCGGCCCGTCGGCGTTCGCCGGCGGGGACGAGGGCGGGCGCGGGGGCGACCGCGCCGCCGACGAGCTCCTCGTGATCTGCGACTCGCCGGACGACCCCGTCGCGGCGCGCCGCGGCGACCTCCCGGACCGCGTCCGGATCCTCGTCGCCGGCGAGCCGGAGGGGTGCTCCGGGAAGGCGAACGCCATCGCGGCCGGGATGGAGGCGGCGGCGAACGACCGGATCGCGTGGACCGACGACGACTTCCGGCACCCGCCGGACTGGCTGGCGACGCTCGACGCCGACTACGACCGCCGCGGCCCGACCACGGAGGTGCCGGTGTTCGTCGGCGAGGACCCCCTCGCCCGGCTGTTCGAGCCGGCGTACGTCATCGGCGGGACGCTCGCGGTGTTCGCGGCCGGCGTCGCGTGGGGCGGCGCGGTGATATTCGAGCGCGACGACCTCCGCGACGGGGAGGCGGCGTTCCGCCGGGACCTCCGGCGCACCGTCAGCGACGACGGGACGCTCACCGAGCACCTCGACGTGTCGGCGGTCGACCGGACGCGCTACGTCCGCGCCGGCGGGTCGCTCCGGGGCTCGCTGGAGCGGTTCGTCCGCTTCCTGACGATCACCCGGTACCACGCGCCGGGGGCGACCGCGTTCAACGCGGCCTTCGGCGTCGCGATGGCCGCGCTGTGCCTGTTCGCGCCGTTCGTTGGGGTGCCCCTCGTCACCGCGCTCGCGGGGGCCGCGTACGCCCGGTTCGGAATCGCTCGCGCGACGTTCCTGCTCGCGGCGCCCGGCGTGCTGATCGCCCCGCCGCTGATGGCGTACGCGTTCGCCCGGCGGACCTTCGTGTGGGGCGGTCGCCGCTACCGCTGGCGGTCGATGTTCGACGTCGAGGTCGAACCGGTCTGACCCCCGGACGGCCGCGGGGCGCCGGCCGAACGACGCCCGCGGCGCCGGGGGCGAAAACCGGCAAACGCTGCGAGCGCGACGCTCACGCCGAAAACGGCAGGCACTTTAGGGGGGCACAAAAATCCTCGAACGTTCATGAGCTACGACAAGGTCGACGTCCCCGACGACGGCGAAGCCATCACCCTCGCCGACGAGGAGACCGGCGAGCTGAACGTTCCCTCGAACCCGATCATCCCGATCATCCACGGCGACGGAATCGGGACCGACGTCGGGCCGGCCGCACAGCAGGTGCTCGACGCCGCCGCCGAGGCGACGGGCCGCTCCATCGCCTGGATGCGCGTCTACGCCGGCGCCAGCGCCCGCGAGAAGTACGACGAGAACCTCCCCGAGGACACCGTCTCGGCCATCCGCGACCACCGCGTCGCGATCAAAGGCCCGCTGACGACCCCCGTCGGCGCCGGGTTCCGCTCGCTGAACGTCGCGCTTCGTCAGACGCTCGACCTGTACGCGAACGTCCGCCCCACCTACCACCTCGAAGGCGTCCCGTCGCCCGTCAAGAGCCCCGAGAAGATGGACATGGTCACGTTCCGCGAGAACACCGAGGACGTGTACGCCGGCGTCGAGTGGGAGGCCGGCACCGACGAGGTCGAGGAGGTACGCGACTTCCTCGAAGACGACATGGGCATCGCGGACGTCATCCACGACGGCCCGGTCGGCATCGGCGTCAAGCCAATCTCCGAGTTCGGCTCGAAGCGCCTCGTCCGCGAGGCCATCGACTACGCGCTCGCCAACGATCGCGACTCGGTCACCCTCGTCCACAAGGGGAACATCATGAAGTTCACCGAGGGCGCCTTCCGCGACTGGGGCTACGAGGTCGCCGAGGAGGAGTACGGCGAGGACGTGATCACCGAAGACCAGCTCTGGGAGGACCACGACGGCGAGCAGCCCGAGGGCACCCTCGTCGTCAAGGACCGCATCGCGGACAACATGCTCCAGCAGCTCCTGACCCGCACCGAGGAGTACGGAGTCATCGCGACGATGAACCTCAACGGCGACTACATGTCCGACGCCGCCGGCGCGCAGATCGGCGGCCTCGGCATCGCGCCCGGCGCTAACTTCGGTCACGGCCGCTGTCTCGCCGAGCCGGTCCACGGCTCCGCGCCCAAGTACGCCGGCGAGGACAAGGTGAACCCCACCGCGATGATCCTCTCCGGCCGCGAGATGCTCGATTACCTCGGCTGGTCCGACGCCGCCGACCTCGTGCGCGACGCCGTCGAGGAGACCATCGCCTCCGGGAAGGTCACCTACGACCTCCACCGGCAGATCGAGGGCGGCGAGAAGCTCGCCACCAGCGAGTTCGCAGACGCCGTCGTCGACAAGATCGACGAGCTGGCGTAGGCCGGTTCGGCGGCGTCGACCTCGCGGTCGACGGCTCTCGTGTTCTCTCTCTCTCTGCCTGCGAGCGTGAGCGGCGTCTCTATTTATTAGCACTTGACGACCGCGGATCGGCGACGTACACCGCCAAAGCCCCAACTGCGAGGCGGGCGCACGTTCGCTGTGCTCCTCGCTCAGTCGCTCCGCTTCTTCGCTGCGGTGCTTGCGTCACCTGCGCCCGCCTCGCAGTTGCCCCTTTGAGTCCCGCCCCGTACCGCACCGCCCCGCGCCTCACTCCTCCCCAGTCTCGCGGTTCGCGCTCTCCGAGCGCTCACCGCTCCCTCGCGCGTGCGACTCGCGCCCTGCGGGCGCTCGTCGGCACGCGCCACCGCGAATTCATTTATAAGTAGCTGCCGCCCGCCTACCCCAACCGCTCGTCGAGGATAAGCCGCGTCTTCGTCGACTTGACCTCGTCCATCTCCCGGGCCTTCGTGATCAGTTCGTTGACCGCGCGCGTGTCGACCGCGTCGACGACGAGGACGACGTCCTCCTCGCCCGACACCTGCCAGACGAAGTCGACCTCCTCCCACTCGACCATCCGCTGGCCGACCGCGTCGGTGTTGACGTTCATCTCCACCGATATCTCGATCATCGCCTTCACGTTCCCGGTGCGGGTCGTGACGGTGAACCGCTCGATCACGCCCTCCTCGGTCATGCGGTCGACGCGGTTGCGCACGGTGCCCTCGGAGGTCCCCACCCGGTCCGCGATCTCCGTGTACGGGGTCCGCGCGTCCCGTCGCAGGATCGAGAGGATCCGTCGGTCGAGGTCGTCCATACCACTGCCTTTCTCCCCGTCGCCTTACCCGTTACGAATATCGTAACGAACCTTCGAACGACGCATTTATTATCCATTGCGCGTACGTTTCTCGTAATGTCGGACGCCTACATCGCGCTGGCCGACGGCCGCGTGCTCGAAGCGCGCGCCCGTGCGCCGGGGCGCACTCGCGGCGAACTGGTGTTCACGACCGCGTACACCGGCTACGAGGAGTCGCTCACCGACCCCTCCTACGCCGAACAGATCCTCACCTTCTCGTACCCCCTCATCGGGAACTACGGCGTCCGAACCGAGCGGTTCGAGTCCGAGTCGGTTCAGCCCCGCGCGGCGATCGCCCGCGAGCTGACCGACGACGTCGCCGACTGGCTCGCCGGCGAGGGCGTGCCGGCCGTCGACCACGTCGACACCCGCGAGATCGTCACCACCGTCCGCGAAGAGGGCGCGATGGCCTGCGGGATCGCCGCCGGCCCGGACGCGACCCCCGAGGACGCGGTCGACGAGATGGAGGCGTGTAAGCCGATGAGCGACCACGTCGACATCGGCGCGCAGGTGTCGGTGACCGAGCCGACCGTCCACGAGGGCGGCGGCGACGTGGACGTGGCCCTGCTCGACTGCGGCGCGAAGGGCTCCATCATCTCCTCGCTCACCGACCGCGGCGCGGACGTCCACGTCCTCCCGTACGACGCGACCCCCGAGGACGTGGCCGCCGTCGAGCCCGACGTGCTCTTCGTCTCGAACGGCCCGGGCGACCCGGAGAACTTCGTCGCCGCGCAGGACGTGGTCGACGAGTTCGCGGGCGAGCTCCCCCTCGCGGGCATCTGCCTCGGCCAGCAGGTGATCACGAGCGCGCTCGGCGGCTCGACGGAGAAGATGGCGTTCGGCCACCGCGGCGTCAACCAGCCCGTCAAGGACCTCCGCACCGACAAGGTCGTGATGACCACGCAGAACCACGGCTACACGGTCGACGACACCGGCCCGCTGGAGGTGACGCAGGTGAACGTCAACGACGACACCGTCGAGGGGCTCGACAGCGAGGAGCTCGACGTCATCACGCGCCAGTACCACCCCGAGGCGAACCCCGGCCCGCACGACTCGCTCGGCTTCTTCGACGAGGTGCTGGACCTCGCGTCCTCGTCGCGTCGAGTGGCGGCCGACTGACCCGACGGTCCGAACGCCCCGTTTTCGGCGGTCTCGACGCCCTCCGCTGACCACACGGAGTACCACCCGGCCGACGCCCGCGACGTTCGTTCCCCTCGCGCTCGCTTCCCTCTCGCGTTCGTTCCTCATTTCCTCTCGCCTCGCTCCTCGCCCCGGACCGGCGACGTTTTCTCCCGTCCCCGCGGACGGTGTCGTATGCCAACCGAGATCCTGCTCACCAACGACGACGGGATCGACGCCGTCGGCCTCCGGGCGCTGGCGGACGCGCTCTCCCGCGACTACGACGTGACGGTCATCGCGCCCGCGACGAACCAGTCCGGCGTCGGCGGCGCGCGCTCGTGGTGGGACACGACGGTCGACTACACCGAGACCGACCGCGGCTACGCGGTCGAGGGGACCCCCGCGGACTGCGTCGCGGTCGCGGACGTGGCGCTCGAACTCGACCCCGACGTCGTCGTCTCCGGCTGTAACCACGGCCCGAACATCGGCGCGCACATCCTCGGGCAGTCCGGCACGGTCGGGGCCGCGATGGAGGCCTCCTTCCTCGGCACGCCCGCCATTGCGGTCTCGCTGTACGACCGCGGCAACCTCCCCGTGCCGCCGACGCTCGACAACGGCGACTTCGCCGTCGCCGGCTCGGTCGTCGCCGACCTGATCGACCGCGCCGCGGTCGGCAGCGGCGGTGGGCTCGAACTCCCGTTCGGCGCCGACGTGCTGAACGTGAACGTCCCGGCCGCCGACGACGAGGCGGCGGCGGACCCGACCTACCGGCTGACCGAGCCCGCGCGCGGCTTCGACGTCATCGAGTTCCGTCCGGGCGAGGAGGGCCCCGACGAGGAGAACGTCCCGGAGGGATGGGAGTTCGGCGAGCGCCGCGGCGAGATGGGGATGGAGCTCCGCGACCGCTTCTGGCGCGAGTTCCTGCGGGGGAACGTTCAGGACGACCCCGGCTCCGACCGGCGCGCGGCCGTCGAGGGCGAGGTGAGCATCTCGCCGCTGTCGAGCTCCCGGTCCGTCGCGGGCGAGCGGACGGGCGAGCTCGTCGACCCCGCTCCGGGCGCCGAGACGGGCGCCGACTGACCGGTCGCGCCGCTCGGGCGGGAAGCTGGCGCGACAGAAACGGGGGATTGCCCGACCTCAGCGCCGGGGGCGCCGACGCCCGCTCCCGGCGAACTCCGCCGCGAGGCGACCGAGGTACCACACGACCACGAGGCCGAGGCCGAACCCGGCCCCGGCCGCCGCCAGCAGCTCGACCGGCGTCGGGTCCAACTGGAGGGCGATAAGCGGCGGCGTGGCCGTGACGATCGCGAGCAGCACGAGCCTGATCTTCCGGTTGCCGGCGTCTCGCTCCGCCTCGGAGATTGGTCCTACCACCGCGATCCCCCCCGCGTTCCGACGGCGACCGACGCGACGCTCATGCGTCACCCACGCTCCCGGCGACCATCAAGGCGACGAACCAGTTCGGTCCGCCCGGCGCGACGCCCGGTCGACGCGGCGACCGACCACGCCGATCGGACGCGATCGGTGAAAAGCGTCTCGACCGTTCACGACGGTCGCGGGCCGTCGCCGGCGTGAACGGTCTGGGCCGTTTAAGCCCGTCCGACCGCTGGTTCCGAGTGCCCCTACCCGCTCCCGGGCCGCCACCGGCGCCCGCCGCCCCGGCGGTCCCTCGGGATCCGCCCCTCCCCGCCGTTTCGCGGCGTTTTTGACCCGACCCCGACAAGCGACGCCCATGGACGACGAACTCCGCGAGCGCGTCGCGGCGGCCGGCGAGGCCGCGGCGCTCTACAACGCGCTCAAGCACGGCAGCGACCCGGACGTGGGTGCGATCATGGGCCCGATCATGGGCGAGAACCCCGAGTTCCGCCCGCACGGCGACGAGATCCCGGGCGTCCTCGCGCCGGTCGTCGACGAGGTCGGCGAGATGGACGAGGCGGCGCGCCGGGAGCGGCTCGGCGAGCTCGCCCCCGAGCGGCTCGCGGAGCTCGAGGCCGACGAGGAGGAGGACGAGCGCGTCCTCCCCGACCTCCCGAACGCCGAGGACGGCGAGGTCGTGATGCGTGCCGCGCCGAACCCGAACGGCCCGTGGCACGTCGGTCACGCGCGGATGCCCGCCGTCATCGGGACGTACAAGGAGCGCTACGACGGCGAGTTCATCTGCCGGTTCGACGACACGGACCCGGAGACGAAGCGCCCCGACCTCGACGCGTACGACGCCATCCTCGACGACATCGAGTACCTCGGCTTCGAGCCGGACCGCGTGCTCCGCGCGTCCGACCGGCTGGAGACGTACTACGACCACGCCCGCGACCTGATCGACGCCGGCGGCGCCTACACCTGCTCGTGTTCCGGCGACGACTTCTCGGAGCTGAAGAACGCGGGCGAGGCGTGTCCGCACCGCGGGAAGGACGCCGAGACGGTTCACGAGGAGTTCGACGCCATGGTCGACGGCGAGTACGGCTCCGGCGAGATGGTGCTCCGCGTGAAGACCGACATTGAGCACAAGAACCCCGCCCTCCGCGACTGGGTCGCCTTCCGGATGATCGACACGCCGCACCCGCGCGAGGCGGCCAGCGAGTACCGCTGCTGGCCCATGCTCGACTTCCAGTCCGGCGTCGACGACCACCTCACGGGCGTCACCCACATCATCCGCGGCATCGACCTCCAGGACTCCGCGAAGCGCCAGCGGTTCGTCTACGACTACTTCGGCTGGGAGTACCCCGAGGTGCTCCACTGGGGCCATGTCCAGGTCGACGAGTACGACGTGAAGCTGTCCACGTCGACGATCAAGCAGCTGATCGCGGACGGCGAACTGACGGGCTGGGACGACCCGCGCGCCCCGACCATCCAGTCGATGCGCCGCCGCGGCATCCAGGGTCAGGCGCTCGTCGACTCGATGACGGAGCTCGGCATGTCCACCTCCGACGTCGACCTCGCGATGTCCTCGGTCTACGCGAACAACCGCGACCTGGTCGACGACGCGGCGAACCGCTACTTCTTCGTCCGCGACCGCGACGAGGCCCCGGCGGTCGAGCTCCCGGTCGTCGACGGCGACGCGCCCGCGCCCGACGCCGGGCACCCGTCGCTCCACCCTGACCACCCGGACCGCGGCGACCGCGAGGTGCCCGCCGGGACGGTCGTCGTCGAGTCGCCGGACCTCCCGCCCGAGGGCGAGCGCGTCTGGCTGAAGGGGTACGGCTGCGTCCGCTACGACGGCGACGAACTGGCCTTCCTCGACGCCGACATCGACGTCGTCCGCGAGGGCGACGTGGACGTGATCCACTGGGCGCCGGCCGACGAGGGCCTCGACACGCTCCTCCGCACGGTCGACGGCGACGTTCGCGGCGTCGCCGAGCCCGCCCTCGCCGACGTCGAGCCCGACACCGTGGTCCAGTTCGTGCGCGTCGGCTTCGCCCGGATCGACGGGTTCGACCCCGCGGCGACCGACGAGGACGACGGGCCGGACGGCACCGAGGACGCGCTGGCGTACTACGCGCACCCGTAGATCGGCCGCCGGGAGATCGGCCGCCCTCGCTCGGCCGACCGAATCCGTTCGTCGCGGAGTTTAAACCCGCGACCGGCGAAGCGAGGGCAACGATGGCCATCGACTCGAACTTCGAAGCGAACCGCGAGCGGGTCGGCGAGGAGGACGGCGTCGCCGTGTGGGGCCCGGTCGAACCGCCCGAGAAGCAGGGGATCCGCGGCACCCACGTCGCGGTCGACTTCGACATCTGTCTCGCTGACGGCGCGTGTCTGGAGGACTGCCCGGTCGACGTGTTCGAGTGGGTCGACACGCCCGGCCACCCCGAGTCCGAGCGGAAGGCGAACCCCGCCGACGAGGACCAGTGTATCGACTGTATGCTCTGTGTGGACGTGTGTCCGGTCGACGCCATCGACGTCGACCCCGGGCGCGAGAACCGGATCTAATCTGACGTTGCTGCTGTCGGTAGCGCGGTGGCGGATTTCGTCGTCCGCGTCGCCTGTCCATAATTAGTTACCTGCGGAGCGACGGCGAACACCGGCAAAGCCCCAGCCGTGAGGCGGGCGCACACTCGCTGCGCTCCTCACTCGGTCGCTGCCGCTCCCTCGTTGCGGTGCTTACGTCGTCTGCGCCCGCCTCACGGCTGCCCCTTTGAGTTCCACCCGACCGCACAGCCCCGCACCTCACGCCTCCCCAGCCTCGTCGGTCGCCGTCGCTTCGCTCGGCGACCGACTCCCTCGCGCGTGCGACTCGCGGCCGTCGCTTCGCTCCGGCCGCTCGCCGGCACGCGCCACCGCAGACCTATTTATCAATAGCCGCCGCCTGCCCGCTCACTCGCTCGTAAATCGCTCCCGTTCCGCGAGCGCGAACTCGGTCCCGTACCGCTCCACGATGGGGACGTACGCGTCGCCGAGCGCGCGCATACACGCGCTCGTCGAGACGTAGCCGAGTTCGTCGGCGACCCCCTCCCACGGTCGGCCCTGGAGGACCTTCCGGACGAGCAGGCGCTCCTCTCGGTCGTCGAGCGCCGGTTCCCCGTCGATCAGCGCCGCGAGCGCGAGGTCCCGGAACGCGCCGGGCGCGGTGTCGTACATCCCCGGCCCGACCGACGCGCCGACGACGGAGCGCCACTCGGTCTCGGTGAGGTCGACCGGTGCGGGCGCGGGGCACGCGCGGAGCGCCCCGCGGACCACGTCCGGGTCCACGTCGCGGTGCGCGTCCGAGAGTCCGTCGCGCTCCCGGTCCCGGAAGGCGACCGCGTGCCGGTCCAGCAGGTCGCGGCCGGCCGCGGTCTCCGGACGCAGCATCACGGCGGAGTACTCGCCCGAGGCGTCGTTGCGGCTCGTTGAGAGGTGGACGGTCCGGTAGCCCGCCCGCCGCCAGAAGCGGAGCAGCCGCGGCGTCGCGCCGTAGCCGACCGAGAAGTAGTCGAGGTCGCCCGCGAACTCCGCGTGGACCTCGTCGAGCAGCCGCGTGCCGAACCCCGCGTCCCGGAGCGCGTGGTGGGTCGCGATCCGGACCGTCCGAAGCCCCCGCGGCGCGGCGGCCGCCTCGTCGCGCAGCTGGCTCGTGAGCACGTCCGGCACCATGTTGCCGCGGACGCGCTCGCCCTCGTACATCCCGCGGCGCGTCGCGGCGTCGAGCCCGCCCTCGCGCGCGAGCAGGGCGACCGCGACCACGCGCCCGTCCGCGACGAGCGCCCGGGCGACGAGGTTCGGCGCGTCGAGCAGCCGCGCGAGGTCGTTCGGCTCCGTCCGGTAGTGGGCGGCGACGAGCAGGCCGAACGCCTCGCCGAGCAGCGTCTCGTCGGCGCACAGGTCGTCCGGGTCGAGCGCGCGGTAGGTCGCGTCGCCGACCGCCGCATCGTCGACCGCCGCGTCGACCGCGGGCCGAGCGTCGAGGAGGAGCGCGCGCGACGCCCACGCCTCGACGGGGTCGTCCCGCGCGTACCGGATCGGCTCGTCGAGCCGCACGTCCCGGACCGCGAACCGGGAGTCGAGCAGGCGCTCGCGGAACCGGACCGCGAACCCGCGGCCGGCCCCCTCGTAGCCGTGGACCGTCGTACAGAACGCGACCGCCGGCGCGTCGAGGAACCCCTCCAGCAGCCGCACCGGGAGCGCCGCCGCCTCGTCGACGACCGCCGCGTCCGCCTCGCCGGCGACGTCCGCCGCGGCCGCGGGCGGGAGGAACCGGACGCGACCGCCGGCCGGAGTTCGGATCTCGCGCTCGTCCGCATCACTGTCGGCGCCGTCGCCGTCGACCTCGCCCCCGATCAGCTCCCGCGCTCGCGCGAACACCTCCGCGGCGTTCCGGAACGCGGGCGCGGTGACGAGCACGTCGCGGCCCGCGGTGGCGAGCGCGCCGGCCGCGAGCCCGGCCGCGCTCGACTTCCCGCGCCCCCGGTCCGACTCGACCACGACCGCGGCCCCGGGGTCGGCGAGGGACTCGAACGCGCGCAGCGCCCGCGCCTGGTCGGCCGTGAGACACGCCCCGTAGGCGGCCGCGGGGAACGTCGCGCCCGGCGGCGCGCTCCGCTCGTCGGGTCCGCCGACCGCGTCGGGGCTGTCGCGCCCGCCGCCGCCCTCGCCGCCGTCGGCGCCCGTCAGCCCGTCGCGCTCCACCGCGTCGGCGGCCGCGGAGTCGCCGAGCGCGACGACCGCGACCCCGGGATGCGCGCGGAGCGTCGCGACGAGGCGCTCGCGGAACCGCCCCGTCACGTCGCCGATGCCGAACGGCGGCACCGCAAGCGAGTCGTCGAACCGGTCGCGGATCCCGGGCCAGTCGTCGAGCGGGGGCGTCAGGAGGACGAGGAGGCCGCCGCCGTCGACCGCGCCGACCGCCCGGCCGAGCGCGTTCGGGACGAACCGCTCGTGGCAGTCGAGCACGACCGCCTCGCGGGTGCGGCCGAGGAGCTCGTCGGCGTTCCGCGGTCGCGTCTCCTCGAACCGGAACCCCTCGCGGGTCGAGACCATCGTCACGTCCCCGTCGTCGACCCCCGGCGACTCGACCGCGTCGTAGGCCGCGTCGACCCCGCGGTCCCGGTCGCCCGCGAGCACGAGCACGCGCCGCTCGTTCGTCCGCTCGGCCTCGGCGCGCAGGTCGCGCGCGACTCCCGCGATCATCTCCGCTCGTCGTTGCCGAGGCGAGCGGATGTGTCTTGCCCTCCGCGCCGCCGTCCGCCGCGGTCCGACCGGTCCGCAGACGGCCGCGAAGGCGGGAGGCTTACGGACGCTCGGCGCGTCGCTCCGGGCATGACCACGGTCACGCTCATCGGGACCCGGCTCGCGGACGTGGGCCGCGAGTTCGTCTACGAGGGGGAATCGGCCGACTGCGAGGGGTGTCCCTACCGCGGCCAGTGCCTCAACCTCTCCGAGGGCACCCGCTACCGGGTGACCGGGATCCGCGAGAACGCGCAGACGCTCGACTGCGCCGTCCACGACGCGGGCGTCCGCGCGGTCGAGGTCGAGCCCGCCTCCGTCCCCGCGAACGTCCCCGCGAAGCGCGCGTACGCCGGGAGCAAGGCGTCGCTCGCCGGCCCCTGCCCGCACACCGAGTGCCCGAGCCACGGCTACTGCGTCCCCGACGGCGCCGACTTCGACGAGGAGCGCGTCATCGACCAGGTGCTCGGCGACCCGCCCCACGAGACGTGCGCGCTCGACCGCGACCTGACGCTCGTGGAGTTCCGCGCGGAGGAGTGAGAAGCCGGGGCGGGCTGACCGCCCGGGGCGTTACAGCGACGTGATCGCGTTCAGCGTGATCCGGATCGCGCGCTCGACGTTGTCCTTCGCCTTCGCCGGCAGCTCGTCGTCGGAGTCCGCGCCCTTCTGTGACCCCGCCACGAGGTTCCCGTCGACGGTACAGATGGCGCCCGCGGCGAGCCCCTTGCGCCGCGCGAGCGAGAAGACGGTCGCCGCCTCCATCTCGATCGCGAGCAGGTTCGCGTCGTTCCAGTCGGCCACGTACTCGTCGTCCTCGTTGTAGAACGCGTCGTCGGAGACGATGGGGCCGACGTGGATCTCCTCGCCGTTCTCCTCGGCCGCCCCGACGAGCCCCGTGAGCACGTCGTAGTCCGGGACCGCGGGGTACACTTCGTCCTCGTAGCGCTTGCTCGTCCCCTCCTCCTTCGCCGCGCCGGTCGCGACGACCATGTCGCCGACCTCCATGTCGGGCTGGAGCGCCCCGCAGGTTCCACACCGGACGAACGTCTCGACGCCGACGCGCGAGAGCTCCTCGACGGCGATGGCGGCGGAGGGGCAGCCGATCCCTGTCGAGCAGATCGTGAGGTCGACGCCCTCGTAGGTCGCGTTGACGACCTTGTACTCGCGGTTCTGCGCGACGACCTCGCTGTCGTCACAGAGGTCCGCGATCCGGTCGACGCGCCCCGGGTCGCCCGGGATGACCGCGACCTCGTGTACGTCGCCCTCCTCGACCAGCAGATGCGGCTGTTTCGCCATAGGCGCGCCAACAGCCGCCGCGCGCAAAAACGGACCGGTCGGCGGGCCCGGATCGCGCCGCGGTGCGGATTTGATATCGCGCTATGAGATTTATTAGTGCGCGATCTCGGCGCCGTTCGCCCCCGAACGAGCGCGGCGGGTCCGGTCGAACCGCCCGCTTTATCGCGCGACGGCTCGACGTTCGCGTATGCCCGACGCCTCGGCGGACCTCGGCTCGACGCTCGGCGCGCTGGCGGTCGCGTTCGTCCTCGTCACGCTCGTTTCCGGGACGCTGTTCGGCTTCAACTGGACGCAGGCGGTGCTGCTCGGCGGGTTCGCCGGCGCCGTGGCCGTCGCGTCGGCGTGGCTGACGGCCCGGCGGGCGGAGGACGACTAACCGCCTTCGCCGACGGCGTTCGGCCGCACCCGCCCGAGTATCGCGACTGAGAGGTCGGACGGAGGATTTTATACCCGCTCGGCGTCGACCTCTCACAATGCGACTCAGTCGCGACCGTCGGGGCCAGTCGGTCGTGGTCGGGACGGTGATCCTGTTCGGGTTCCTGATCGTCGCGCTCGGGGTCTTTCAGGTCCAGGTCGTCCCGACGGAGAACGCGAACGTCGAGTTCGAGCACAGCCAGGCGGTCGAGGACGACTTCGGCGACCTCCGGAACGACGTTCTCAGGGCGGGATCGACCGGGTCGACGGGGTCGACGCAGATCCGGTTGGGGACGCGGTACCCGGCCCGGACGTTCTTCATCAACCCGCCGCCCGTGTCGGGGTCGCTCTCGACCGAGCCGACGGGGTCGATACGGGTCTCCAACGCGACGGTCGGCGACGGCGCCCACCCGAACGCCGCCGCGTTCTGGAACACGACCCCGACGTTCCCGACGCGCTCGCTCCGCTACGACGCGGACTACAACGAGTTCGACGGCGCCCCGGAGCTCGTCTACGAGCACTCCGTCGTCGCCGCCGAGTTCGACGACGCGGTCCTGCTCCGGACCGGACAGACGGTCGTCTCCGACGGCCGGATCTCGCTGACGGCGCTGACCGGCTCGGTCTCGGAGAGTGGCGTCGCCCCGCAGAGCGTCGACCCGCGTGCGGTCTCGGCGAGCGACACAACGCTCCCGCTCGAACCGACCGGCGGGAACGTCACCCTCGAACTCCCGACCGCGGTCGGGAACGCCTCGCGGCTCGCGGACCGCTGGAACCGGGCGCTTCCGACGGGCGCGACCGCGGCGCCGAACGCGACCGGCGAGGCGATACGGATCACGCTGGCGAACGGCTCGGACCCCTACCGGCTGGCGCTCTCGGAGGTGTCGCTCGACGCGACCGGCGAGACGGAGCCGGCGTACGTCGTGCCGGTCGGCTCCGAGAGCGCCGCGGTCGGCGAGACGGTCGCGGTCGAGGTCCGCGACCGGTACAACAACCCGGTGCCGGACGCGACGGTGTCGTTCGGCGGTGAGAACCGAACCACGGGCGACGGAGGCCGTGCGTTCTTCGAGCCGACCGCGAGCGGGCCGCTCGTCGCGAACATCAACGGCTCCGCGGGGCCCGTCTACGAGTCGGTGACGTTCGACGTGTCCGCGGGCGGCGGTGGCGGCGGCGCAACGAACCGTACGTACGACGTCGAGTGGGACGAGATCGATCCCGTTCAGGTCGAAGAGGGCACGAGCGAGCCGCTCGACATCTTGGTCTCCGACGCTGCATCCGGGGCACCGATAGACGACGCGGCCGTCGAGGTGGCGTTCGCTCCCATCGGCTCCGTGAGCGGCGTCCCGAGCGTTGCCGAGCCCTCTGAGACCGACGCGAGCGGCCGCACGACGGTCAGCACGTTCGACACCAACTCGGCGAGCGCCGGCGACAACTTCACGCTCTACGCGACCTCCGGCGACGACGTGGACACACTGCGCGTCGAGGTAGTGGCGCCGGGAGCGCCGACGAGGTTGTACCCGGACACCTCCACGGAACTCCAGGGTAGCATCACCGACTTCCCCAACATGCAAGACGAGGACGGGACGGTCGCCGTCTTCGACGGTCAGGGTTCGAACGCGTTCGACGTCGAGACCACGACCCAATCCGTTCCCAGCGGTAGTTACACGTTAGAACTGGGCGTCGGAACGGTCGACCTTCAGGGCAGTTCCGCCGGTATCGATGTCGTGGTCGAAGACGAGAGCGGAAACGTCCTCGGATCGACGACGCTCGACGACGGGGATTCGAACACCGTCGTGTCACTCAACGTGGGGACGATCGACCCCGAGCAGGATGTTACGGTCCGGTACACGGGGGACAGACAGAACGACGACCTCGAAATCGACTACCAGCGGTTGGTCGAGCAGTAGCGGTCCACCGGACTGTTATCGCTGCTGATAGGTACGGCCGTTTGTTGATATACTGCGCCCGAATCGGTTGAGATACGACCAGCATGTCCCGTCCCACAACCGCCCGCGCACAGTCGGAGACGGTCGGGATAATCCTCCTCGTCGCCGTCTTCGTCGTGAGCGCGAGCGCCATCGGGGTCGCTTACGTCGGCGGCGTGGGCTCCGACACCGACGAGGTCGTCGTCTCCGCGGAGCTCAGCGCCGACGGGACCGACCTCCGCGTCGACCACCTCGGCGGCGACGCGCTCCCGAACGGCGAGCTCGCGGTCGTCGTCAGGGCCGACGGGAACGCCACTCGCTACCCGTTCGCGCCGCCCGCGGGGGAGTTCGCGCCCGGCGAGCGCCGCGCGTTCTCGGACGCGCTCGTCGCCAACGCGACGAACGAGGTCGCGCTCTACCACGAGGCCTCGGGCGAGCGGATAGCGCGGACGACGCTCGCGCCGACGGCGACACCGCCTCCGGCGGCCGAGACGGGGTCGATCGAGGGGACCGTCGTCGGTCCCGGCGCGGCCGCGACCCGGGTCGCGTCGGGCGCTTCGCTCGGGCTCCGGCCGTCCGTCGTGCCGCTCTCGGGCGCGACGGTCGCCGTCGACGGCGCCGGCCGCGTCGCCGAGGCGACGACCGGGGTCGGCGGCGCCTACCGGATCGACGGGCTCGAACCGGGCGAGTACGAGGTGTCGGCGAACGCGCCCGGGCTCGCCGTCTCGGCGACGACCGTCGAGGTCGAGCCGAACGAGACGGCGACCGTGGACTTCCGGCTCGACCCGCTCCGGCCCGCCGAGTTCGCGGTCGAGATCGCCGGCGTCGACGCGAGCGTTGACGCGGGCGACCCGGTCACCGTGGACGCGACCGTCGAGAACGTCGGGGACGAGCGGGGGACTGAGACCGTCGAACTGCGCGTCGGCGACGAGCGGGTCGACTCCGTCGAGCTCCCGCTCGACGCCGGCGAGTCTCGGACCGTCTCGCTGCGCTGGCAGACCCTCCCGACCGACGTCGGCGAGGAGACGCTGACCGTCGACGCGGGCGACGACGCGGCCACGACGACCGTCGAAGTCCTCGACGCCGCGACCGACGCGGTCGCGTACGTCGACCGCGACGGAGACGGCGACCCGGACGAGACGTACACCGCCGTCGAACTCGCCTTCCTCGGCGCCGTCGACGGCCACCTTGTCGTGTACGACGACGTCACCGTCGAGACTCCGGTCGGCGCGACCGCGGACCGCGTCACGGTCCGGGACGGGGTCGCGATCGCGGCGGCCTCGGTCGCTCTGGAGGCCGACAAAGCCCTCAGAGTCGGCGACGGGGCCGAGATCGATACCGACCCGGGCGGCTTCTTCTTCGCGGGCGCCGGCGACGTGTCGCTGCGGGCCGGCGGCGACCTCGACGCCCGCGGGGCGACGGTTCGAACCTCCGCGAGCGCCGCGATCGCCGCCGGTGCAGGCGACATCGAACTGACCGCCGGCGGGGACGCGGACCTCCGCGACGGGACGTTCGAGGCGGTCGGCGTGAGCTTCTTCGGTCGGAACGACGGCCGGATCACCGTCACCGCGGGCGGAACGGTCCGGACCGAGGGCGCCTCCTTCGACCCGCCGCGGGAGTGAGGCGTCGGCACGGCACTTCCACGATCGACGTACTCGGCATCGACAAAGCCATATGCCAGTCCCGTGAACGACCGTGTATGACCGCAGTCGGGATCGACGGCGTCGAGATCTGGACCGGAAAGCTCAAGCTCGACCTGCCGGGCACGTTCGCGCCGGAGCAGGGCGACGACCCCGAGAAGTACACGAAGGGGCTCGGGCTCAACAACTCCTCGTTCCCCGACGTGTACGAGGACATCGTCACGATGGGCGCCAACGCCGCCAAGGGGCTGATGGACCGGAAGGGGCTCGAACCCGCCGACGTCGGCCGGATAGATGTCGCCACGGAGTCGGCGTTCGACCACTCGAAGCCGGTGTCGACGTACATCGCGGGCTGTCTCGAGCAGGTGTACGACGGCGACTTCACCCACGCCAACAAAGGCGAGCGCAAGTTCGCCTGCCTCGCCGGCACGCAGGCGATAGACGACGCGTACAACTGGATCCGAGCGGGCCGAAACCGCGACCGACCGGCGATCGTCATCACGACCGACACGGCGCTGTACGCCCGCGGCGACCCCGGCGAGGCGACGCAGGGCGCCGGCGCCGTCGCGATGCTGATCGACGAGGACCCCTCGATCGTCGAGCTCTCGGCCGACCAGGGGTACGGGTCGAAAGACGAGACGGACTTCCTCAAGCCGAACCAGCAGTTCCCTAGCGTCGACGGGAAGCGCTCGGTCCAGGTGTACCTCTCCCGGATGCGCGAGGCCCTGGAGGACTACGAGTCTGTCACCGACGACATCGAACTTGAGGACTTCGCGTACGCCCCGTTCCACACGCCCTTCCCCGGGATGGTCCGCAAGGCGGCGCTTCTGGCCTACCGGCACGTCATCCGCGACACCGACCACGAGGACGCGCTGGCCGACGAGATCGGCCGTCAGCCCCGCGAGGACGAGTACGATGACCGCGAGGCCTACGAGGAGGCGATCCGCGGCTACATGGACGACCTGAAGACGACCGAGCAGTACCAGTCGTGGTACGACGCGGCCGTCGAGCCGACGCTCGGGCTCTCTCGGGAGGTCGGCAACTGGTACACCAGCTCCGTCCACATTGCCCGCGTGAGCGCCCTGCGCGACGCCCTGACCCGTGACCGCGACTTCGTCGACGAGACGCTGCTCGTCGCCTCCTACGGCTCCGGCGCGCAGGCCGAGATCCACGCCGAGACGATCCGCGAGGGGTGGCGCGCGGAGGTCGAGGCGCTCGACATCGACGCCCAGCTCGACGCCCGCTACGACCTCACGTGGGACGAGTACGAGGACGTCCACGACGTCCACGACTTCGACGCCGACCTCGGCCGCGAGGTCGAGGAGTTCACCCAGCCCGACGGGGAGTTCGTCTTCACCGGCTGGGGCCGGATGAACGAGCGGCAGTACGAGTACGTCGAGTAGCGCCGCGCGGCCCCCGCACTCGACCTCGTTCCGATCCGCGAGTCCTCCGCAGCGGCCCGCAGCACCGTGAAAACGGCTCACACGGGCCGTACGCGATACGATGGTTTTAAACGACGCTGGCGTGAATCGAGACCCAATGGTAACCATCTACGACGTGCCGGCCGACGACCTCATCGAGGCCGTCGCCGCGCGACTCGAGGACCGCATCGACGAGCCCGACTGGGTGGAGTTCGCCAAGACCGGCGCCGGCAAGGAGCTCCCGCCGGAGCAGGACGACTTCTGGTACATTCGCTCCGCGAGCCTCCTGCGGAAGGTCGCCCAGAACGAGCCGATCGGCATCGAGCGGCTCGCGACCGAGTACGGCTCGAAGAAGCGCGGCTCGAACCGCTACGTCGTCCGTCCCCCGGAACACGAGGGCGGCTCCCGGAACCTCATCCGAACGGCGCTGCAGGCGCTCGAAGAGGAGGGCCTCGTCACCACCGCCTCCGGTGAGGGCCGCCGCCTCTCCGACGAGGGCGAGGCGTTCCTCTCGGAGGTCGCGACCGAGGTCTTCGAGGACCTCGACCGGCCGGAACTCGAACGCTACGCGTAAGCCGTTTCTCTCGTTTCTGCCCGCGTAACCCGCTTAGCCACCGCTTTTTCGTTCAATTTCGGGTACGCCGCGCCGACCTCGCGAGCGATCGCTCCGACCGTCCAGTTCGGCCCCGATACCCACCATACACCTGATGCCGCTATATCGAATCGCGATCGGGCGGGTCCGACACCCGACGCGCAGTCGCGCCGGTCGCGTCGTGGCGGACGGACGCCGCCCGTCGCCGCGTTCCCAACTCTCACCCCGCCGCGTTCCCAACTCTCACCCCGCCACGTTCCCAACTCTCACCCCGCCACGTTCCCAACTCTCACCCCGTCGCTACCTTCTTGATCCCGCGCGCCGGAGTCAGTCCGTGAGTCGCGCATGACGGGATCAGGCGTCGGCACGGTCGAACGGATTCACGTCGCCTCGGGAACGGGCGGCGAACCTGAGCCGCGGGAGGCGGTCGAAGCGGTCGCGGACCGCGGCCTCAGGGGCGACCGCTACTTCGACGGCGACGGGATCTACAACGAGCAGGCGGACTTGGAGCCGAGCGACGTGACGTTCATCGCGGCGGAGGCGCTCGCGGCCGCGGCCGAGGAGTACGGCGTCGACCTCGACGCGGGCGTCCACCGGCGCAACGTCACGACGCGCGGCGTCGCCCTCGACGAACTGATCGGCGAGCGGTTCCGGGTCGGCGAGGCGGTCGTCGAGGGGACGGGCCACTGCGAGCCGTGCGGCTACATGGCGAATCTCGCGGAGCAAGCGGACGCGGCGACCGCCCTCGACGGCCGCGGCGGGCTCGACGCCCGGATCGTCGAGTCGGGGACGATCGCGGTCGGCGACGAGATCGTCCGATAGGCACTCGGCGGCGGCGGAAAAGAACCGAGGACGGTGCGGCGTCGCGACCCGAGCTATCCGGTGTTCTTCATCCCGGCGGCGATGCCGTTGACCGTGAGCCGCAGGGTGCGCTCCTCCTCGTCGGTGCGGTGGGTACGCCCGAGCAGGTTCGCCTGGAGGAGGTTCAGGGGGTCGACGTAGGGGTTCCGGCGGTCGAGGCTCTCTTCGAGCCACTCGCGGCGGAGCAGCTGGTCGCGGCCGCTGATCTCCAAGACCAGTTCGCGCCCGCGCTCGTACTCGTCGACCAGGTCGGGGAAGAAGCGCTCGCGGAGCTCGTCGTCGGCCAGGTCGGCGTACTCGGCCGCGATCTCCGGCTCGGTGCGCGCGAGCGCCAGCGAGGCGTTGTCGAGCGTCGTCCGGAAGAACGGCCACTCGTCGAACATCTCGCGGAGCGTCTCCATCCCCTCCTCCTCGCCGACCTCGTCGAGGTAGGCGTCGATGCCGGAGGCGATCGCGTACCAGCCGGGGAGGATGAGCCGGGTCTGGGTCCACGAGAACACCCACGGGATGGCGCGCAGGTCCTCGACGCTGCGCTCGCCCGACCGCGAGGCGGGCCGGGACCCGAGGTTGAGGTCCTCGACGACGCTGATCGGCGTCGCCTGCTCGAAGTAGGAGACGAACCCGTCCGTGTTCAGCAGGTCGCGGTACGTCTCCCGCGCCGCGGGCGCCATGGTCTCCATCGCCTCGACCCAGCGGTCGGGCACGTCCTCGACCGGCTCCTCGTTCGCCTCCTTCCGGGCGCGGATCTGCGCGTCGAGCATCTGCTCCAGCTCGCGCTCGGCGATCCGCGGGTTGGCGTACTTCTCGGCGATGGCCTCGCCCTGCTCGGTGAACTTCACCTGCCCGGTGACGGTCTCGTTCGGGAGCGCGAGCAGCGCCTCGTTCATCGGGCCGCCGCCCCGAGAGATGGAGCCGCCGCGGCCGTGGAACAGCCGGAGCGTCACGTCCTCCTCGCGGCAGAAGCGCGCGATCCGGCGCTGGTTCTCGTAGAGGTCCCAGTTGGCCGCGAGGAAGCCGTTCTCCTTGTTGGAGTCGGAGTAGCCGAGCATCACTTCTTGGACCTCGCCGCGCGCGTCGAGCGCGGCCGCGTACGCCTCGTTCTCGAAGAGGGTGCCGAGGATGCGCTCGGCGCCGTTGAGCGCGGACTCGGTCTCCAACAGCGGGACCACGTCGACCGCGCAGTGGTCGGGGAGGGAGACGACGCCGACCTGGTCGGCCAAGAAGAGGACCTCCAGCACGTGGCTCGGCTCCTCGGTCATCGAGATGCAGTAGGTGTCGATCGCCTGCTGGCCGTACTCCTCCTGCCACTCCGCGAACGACGCAAACCGCCGCAGGACGCGCTCCGTCGTCTCGGAGACGTCGCCGGGCTCGTCGACGTCGACGACCGGCTCCTCTTGTAGGATCGCCTCGGTGAGGAAGTCGACGCGCTCGTCCTCGCTCATCCCCTCGTAGTCGACGCCCTCGACGGCGACCGCCTCGGCGACGGCTTCGGTGTGGTTCTCGCGGTGGTCGCGGAGGTCGAGCGACGCCAGCGTGAGCCCGAACGTGTCCACCTGGCGGCGGAACGGCTCGACGAACGACTCCAGGACCGACTCCTGGCCGTCCTCGCGCAGCGACTCGGCGATGACGTCGAGGTCGTCGAGGAACGCGTCGCCGTCGGGGTACTCGCCCGGGCGCACGTCGTTGACGCGGTCGAGCCGCTCGCGCATCAGCCGGAGCTTCTGCCGGTACGGCTCGTCGGGGTAGCGCTCGCGCGCCTCCTCGACGACGGTCGGGAACCGCTCGGCGTCGGCGGCGAGCGACCGCGCCAGCGCGTCGCCCGCCGCGTAGCGCTCGCCGTCCTGGCTCAGCACGGCCGAGAGCCGCTTGCAGCGGTCGCGGTACTTCTCGACGGCGACCTCGCGCTGGCGTTCGAGCGTCTCGTCGGTCACCTCCGGCGTGACGAACGGGTTGCCGTCGCGGTCGGAGCCGGCCCACGAGCGGAACTCGAAGAGCTTCGGGCAGTCGACGTCGTCGTACTCCTTCGAGATGGTCTCCTCGAACTCCTCGTAGGCGTCGCCGACCACGTCGAAGAGGGTGTTCTCCAGGTACCACTGGACGTTTCGCGCCTCGTCTTCGGGCTCGGGCGCGCGCTGGCGGACCTGTCGCGTGCCCCACAGGCTGGTCACCTCCGCGGTGACGTCGCGCCAGACGGCGCGGCGCTCGCGGTCGGTGAGGTTGCGCTCGTCGAGTTCGCCGAGGTGGTTCGCGATCGAGCGGAGCTTGGACTTCACCGTCGAGCGCCGGGCCTCCGTCGGGTGGGCGGTGAACGTCGGCTCGATGAGCACGTCGGCGAGCAGCTCCTCCAGCTCGTCGGCGTCGACGCCGGCCTCGGCGAACTCGGCGATCGTCGCGTCGAAGGAGTCGTGGAGGGCGCTCCCGTCGTCGGCGTTCCGGACCGCGCGGACCCGCTCGCGCTCCTCGGCGAGGTTGATGAGCTCGAAGTAGGTCGTGAACGCGCGGGCGACCACCTCCTCGCGCGTCGTCGAGAGGTCGCCGACCGCCTCGTGGAGGGCCGCCCGGTCCTCGGCGTCGCCGCGCCGGTAGTCGATCGCCGCGTTCCGAAGCGTCTCGACCGTCTCGTACGCCTCCGTCGACGCCTGCGCGGCAAGGACGTCTCCCACCAGCGCCCCGAGTTCCCGAACGTCCGTCCGCACGTCCCGATTATGCAACTTCATACCACACATACTGCGGTCGCGGTCGGTTAAAAGCGCGGTCTGGACGAAGGTTTGCCTCGGTTCCGAGTTAATTCGATCACGAACGTTCCTGTTCGACGGCGGCCGCGGGGGCGCGTTCGGCGGGGACCGGGTTCGGTACGCCGGCGACGACCGGCGACGGCGTCGATTTTCGCGCCGGTTACGGGTTCGTCACCCTTTTTACCGATCCAACCTCAGGTGCGAGTATGAGTGCGTCCGACAAGTATCCGTCTGAGTCCGGGCGGCGACGCTTCGTGAAGGGCGTCGTCGGCGGCGCGGCCCTCGCGGGGGTCGGTGCGATGGGGTCGGCGACCGTGAACACCCTGACGACCGCCGGCGGGGTCGGCGGCGGGTCGACGGTCGCGAGGACCATCGCGCACACCGGCGGCCCGGCGCCCCGGGGGCTCCCGCAGATCCCCGTTCGGGTCACCGACGAGGGGTACATCGAGGGCATCTGGCCCGAGACGACCACCGTCACCCAGGAGGGTCAGGAGATCGAGGTCGCCCAAGAGGAGCTCGGCGGCGTGACCTACTCCGGCGCGTGGTTCCAGTACTGCGGCGTCGAGTCGCAGGAGAACGTCCAGCCGAACTTCGAGTCGGACAACCTGTTCCGCGCGGCGAGCGGCCCGCCGTACGACTGGCAGTCGAACACCTACTCGGGCGGCGACCGGATCCACATCGACGACTTCTCGGACTACGAGGAGTGGGGCAACGGGATCGGCAGCGCGGGCGTCGGCAAGCCCGCGTCTGTCACGTGGCGCTCCGAGGACGCCGACACGAACCTCAACGCGATCGTCATCCGCTCGCCGGAGATCGAAGAGGCGGCCCAGAACGACGAGTGGCTCCAGGCCTCCACCGACCAGGGGTTCATGGCGTACCTCAACGTCTGTACCCACTTCTGCTGTATCCCGGGGTACAAGGTGTTAGAAGAGTCCGCCCGCTACGACGCCGCCGACGGGACCTACTGCGTCTGCCACCAGTCGACGTACGACCCGTTCACCATCGAGGAGGCGCTGTTCATCGCCCGGCCTCGCCCCGAGGAGTAACTCCGCCTCCGCGTTCCGGCCTTCCGTCCGTCTCCCGCTCCGCGACCGAGAGTCCCGCCGCGCTTTTCACGTCGCTCGCCCGAGAGGACGACATGAGCGACGACCCCGCTTCCGACGAGGCCGCCCGCGACGAAGCCGCCCGCGACGACCGATCCGCGGCTTCCGACGCGGCCGACGGCGACGACTTCGAGACGGAGATCGCCCGCGCCCGCGACCTCCTCGACGGCGACGACATCGACGCGGTCCACGTCGGCGTCGTCCGCGACGGCGAGGTCGACACCACGTTCGCCCAGCGCACCGACGGCGACCCCGACGGCGCCGGCCTCCGCGCGCTCGCGCTGCTCGCCGCGCACGTCAGGCTGGTCGCGGGCGAGGCCGGCGTCGAGCCCTCCACCGTCGCCGGCGACGCCGCGACGCTCGCGGGGCAGGTGGAGCAGATCCCGGCCAGCACCGATCAGCTCCCCGACGAGTGACGCCCGTCGCCGGTCGCGTCAGGGCTCCGTCGAGCGGATCCGGCGGAGCTGGTGGGCGACGCCGGCGAGCGCGACGAACAGGACCGCGAGGTTGAACACGGCGAGCGCGATCGGCTCGTAGGCCGGGTCCAGCCACGTGCGGATCGCCTCCCCGGACTGGGAGTAGAACCCCCAGCCGGCGACGACTGCGAGCAGCGACAGCGCCGCCAGCCCGACCCGGTCGAGCAGGCCGCGGAGGCCGTCCGTCGAGAGGCCGCCGCCTCCCGGGGAGTCGACCGGCTCCGTCCAGTAGCTCCCCTCGTCGCGGTCGGGGTCCGGTTCCTCGCGGTCGGTGCGGTCGGCGTCCGTCGCCGTGCGCTCGGTCGCGTCGGTGTCGTCGGTCATGGGCTGTGGTGGGTCGCTCGTGTGATCGCGGTCGCCGGTCGCCTCCTCGTCGCTCGGCCCCTCGCGCGGCGGGTCGGCCGTCATCGTCGCCTCCGCGCCGCCAGCGCCGCGACGACCAAGGCGACGAGCGCGGCGAGCGGGCCGAAGCCGGGCGTCCCGTCGGCGCTGGCACCGTCCCCGCCGGCGTCGCCGCCCTCTGGGGGGGCGCCGTCGCCGCCGTCGCCGCCGACGTCGTCGCGCTCGAAGTCCTCGACGGAGAACTGTACGTCGCGGACCGTCTCGTTCGCGGTGATGGTCTCCCGCGGGTTCAGGTTCGCGACGCCCTGCGTCTCGTCGACGAGCACGTCGTCGTCGAACAGCGCGGCGTCGATGTAGTAGTTGTAGCCGTCGGGCACCTCGACGGTCGCCGTCACGGTGTCGGTGCGGCCGGGGCGAACGGTGCCGACCGTCTCCGTCGCCTCCGCGGCGATGACGTTCGACTCCGCCTGCCGGAGGTACAGCCGGAGGTCGACGTCGTCGCTCGCCTCGTCGCCGCGGTTCGTCACCGACACCGACGCCGACAGCGTCGCCGTCTCGTCGTCGGCCTCGACGACGCTCACGGCGACGGTCGGCCAGACGCTCCCGTCGGTGAACCCGACCTGCGTGTCGGCGTAGTCGGGCGTGAGCGCCGCGACGCCGGCGACGCGTGTGGTCTGCTGCTCGCGGCGCTGGCCGTCCGCGAAGACGACCGTCTCGATGCGGTAACCGCCCTCGCGCTCGACGGTGACGGTGCCGTTGACGGTGCGTTCGCCCTCGAAGTCGACGTCGCCGACCTCGACGGTCGTCTCGTCGACGAGGAGGCCGGACTCGGAACCGATCGCGCGGTGGCGGACGGTGACGTTCTCGACGGGCCCGCCGCGGTGGCGGAGGTCGGTGCCGAGCCGGAGCTCGGCGGTCTCGCCGCGCACCTCGCCCGGGGCGACGGTCGCGCCGGCGACGTCGATCCGCCCGGGCGGCTCGTCCGTCGCTCGGGGGTCGGCGAGGGCGTCAGGGGCGGCGACGGCGCCGACCGCGCCCGCGACGAGGAGCGCGGCCGCTGCCGCCAGGAGGGCCGTGCGGGTGTCCATGTGCGACCGGTTATGAGCCTGATATAAGTGCTTTGTCCAGTTGCCGACGGCCGCCGGGCGAAACCGGGTCAGAGGACGCGATACCGCCCGTTCGACTCGGTGAGTTCGCCGCGGCGCGCGAGGCGGGTCAGGATCTCTCGGGCCGCGTCGGCGGGGACGCCGTCGCGCTCGGCGCGCTCCACGACCGCCGCCTCGGTCGGGTCGTCGACGGCGTCGACCGCGTCGCGGACGACCTCCGTGCGGCTCCGCGACCCGTCCCCGCCGCCCTCGGCTCGCTCGCCGGCCTCGTCGACCGCGTCGGCGTCGAGTCCGGACGCTTCGAGGTACTCGCGGTCGTCGATGCCCGCCTCGTCGACCGCGGCCTCCAGCTCCGAGACGTGGTCGACCTCGGCGAACGCCGCGCTGTCGCCGCGCTTCTTCGCGAGCAGGGCGGACCGGGCCTCCCGCGCGGCCGCGCGGTCCTCGGACTCGAAGAAGCGCTTGAGCTTGGCGGTGCGGTGAGTCTTGCCGCACCGCGAGCACTGCGCGGTCTCGCTCGTCTCCGGGTCCGTGACCAGCCACATGTTGGCGCACTCGTTACAGCCGACGACCGCGTACATACGAGGGAGTTCGCCGCCCCCGAATTTGAACCCTCGGCTCCGGGACGCCGCCGCCCCCTCGAACACCCCACCAACTCCCGTGGCGCGTGCCTCCGAGTGGCCGCCGAAGGCGGCCGCGAGGAGCACGCGCGAGGGAGTCAGTCGCCGGAGCGAAGCGGAGGCGACTGACGAGGCTGGGGAGGCGTGAGGTGCGGTTGCGGTGCGGGGCGGGACTCAAAGGGGCAGCCGCGAGGGCGAAGACGGGCGACGCAAGGACCGCAGGAGCGAGCGAAGCGAGCGAGGAGGACCGCAGCGAGCCCATCGAGCCCTCGCGGCTGGGGCTTTGGAGGCAGTTGTCTCCGAGGGATCGTCGCCTCAGCAACCAGTGACTCGGCAACGACCGATACCGAACACTTACTCCACGTATCAGTCCGATTCGATCTCGTTCGCGGCCGCGAGGACCTCGTCGTGAAGGGCGCCGTTCGAGGCGACGAGGCCCGTCGAGTCGTGCCGCCACCGCTCTCCGTTCAGGTCCGTCACGCGCCCGCCGGCCTGCCGAATGACGAACACCCCCGCAACCGTGTCCCAGGGGTTCGCGGCGACGTTCGTGATCGTCCCCTCCAGCCCGCCGGCGGCGACGGTCGGGAGCACCACCTGCGCGGCGCCGAACCGGCGCATGTCGCCGAAGCGGGTGACGATCGCCTCGCACGCGCGGGCGTACTCGTCGCGGGCGTCGTAGTCCCACCAGATCGTCGGGTCGACGGCGGCGTCGCGGGGGTCGGCCACGTCGCTCACCGCGATCGGCTCGCCGTTGCGGTACGCGCCCGTGGCGTCGGCGGTGTAGGTGTCGCCGAGCGCGGGCGCGACGATCGCGGCCGCGACCGGCTCGCCGTCGACGACGGCCGCGACCGCGGTGGCCCACACGCGCACGTCGCGGACGTAGTTGTTCGTCCCGTCGATGGGGTCGATCACCCACGCGGGGTCCGTCTCGGGCACGGTCTTGCGCTCGTCCTCCTCCTCGCCCACGACCGCGTCGTCCGGGAACGACTCGCGGATCGCCTCGATGACGGTGCGCTGGGCCGCGCGGTCGGCCTCGGTCACCACGTCGTCCTCGCCTTTCGTCTCCACCGCGATGTCGCTCCGGAAGTGCTCGTGAGCCACGGCCGCGCCCGCCTCCGCGGCGCGCTTCGCGACGGCCGCGCGCTCGGCGACGTCGTCAGCGCGCTCCGCGACGGGGGGCACGGCCTCGGCGGCGCGTCCGGTCGCGTCGGCGTCGCGCTCGTCTGCGTCGGTCATGGCGTCGGTCGCACCTCCGGCCGCGTATAAACGTCGGTTCGGCGCGGGCGTCGCCGCGGAATTAACTCAGTTCCGAATCCGAGTACCTTTAAGTGGATCGCCGCCGGTGGATCGCGTATGGAACCAGAGGAAGCGGTCCGTCAGCTCGAGTACACCATCGACGCCTCGCTCGACGAGATCGGTCAGCGCGCCGCCGCCGGCTACCGGCCTACCTTCGAGCGCGTGGCCGAACGCGCGGACGGGGCCGCGGTGTACGACCTCGCGGGCGAGCTCTCCGAGGAGGTTGTATCCGGCTCCTGTCCGTCGCCGGCCGAGGCGAACGCGGTCGCCGAGCGCGTGCTCGACGACTGGGCGTATACCGACGGCGGGGAGTAGCACTCGCCGAACCTCCTTCTCTCGCCCCCGAATTGTCGTTCAGCATCGTGCTCGTCCATTTTCACAGAGCGATTCGGTCTCCGATCGCCGGCGCGCTCGCCTCGAACCCGTCCGCGCGCAGGTCCGCCGCGAACGCCTCGCAGCGGTCGCCGTGGTTCACCAGCACGCGCGCCCCGCGGTACGACGCCAGGAACGACTCCAGCCCCTCGCGGTCGGCGTGCGCGGAGAAGTCGTACGACTCCACCCGCGCGCTCACCGGCTGAACGCGCCCGTTCAGCTCCAACTGCCCGCGGTCTTGGAGCTCACGGCCGGGCGTGCCCTCCACCTGGTACCCCGTGAGCGTCACGAGGTTCGTCGGGTTCGTCCGGATCTCGGGGAGGTACGTCTGGACGGGTCCGCCGGCGAGCATCCCGGAGGTGGTGACGATGAGCGCGTTCTCGGCCGCGATCCGCTTCCGTTGCCCGTCGCGGCCCGTGACGACCCGCGCCCGCCCGACCGCCTCGCCGAACGCCTCCGCGTCGCGCAGGAACGACGGGTACCGCCGGAGCGTCTCGGTCACCTCGATCCCCATCCCGTCGACGTACGGGGTGAGCCCGTGCGCGGCCGCGACGAGGAGCATTTCCTGCGTCCGGCCGATGGCGAACGCGGGCGCGACGACGGTTCCGCCCTCCCAGACCGTCCGCTCGACGCTGTCGGCCCACGCCGACTCGACCGCGGCGCGCTCCTCGTGGGTCACGTCCGCGTAGGTGGACTCGCAGACCACGACGTCGGCGTCGGGGCGCGCGGTCGTCCCCGCGACCAGCCGCTGGTCGTCGGTGTGGAAGTCGCCGGTGTACAGCAGCCGCGTGTCGCCGTCGTCGACGAGGACGTGCGCGGAGCCCGGAACGTGCCCCGCGGAGAACAGCGTCACCTCGTACCCGCCGCCGTCGATCCCGCCCGCGACCGGGAACGGCTCCCCGTAGCCGTGCCGGCGT
Source organism: Halorubrum sp. Atlit-8R (assembly GCF_003666025.1). Taxonomy (NCBI): domain Archaea; kingdom Methanobacteriati; phylum Methanobacteriota; class Halobacteria; order Halobacteriales; family Haloferacaceae; genus Halorubrum; species Halorubrum sp. Atlit-8R. The sequence goes on along the minus strand of NZ_QPLV01000003.1, from coordinate 11,034 downwards.
TCCACCTCGCCCAGCCGGGCGACGTGCTCGGCGCCGAACGGACACAGCGGGCTGTTGCCGTGGAGCTTCAGCGTGTCCTCGGCGAGCGTGCGCGCGAGGTCGCCCGTCGGCGGCGTCCAGTGGACCGGCGGTCGGCGGTCGCCCTTCAACAGCGCGGGCACCGCCCCGACGTGGTCGAGGTGCCCGTGCGAGACGACGACCGCCTCCGGCTCGGGGCCCCGGACCGGGTACCGCGGCGGGTCCACCGTCATGAGCCCGTAGTCCACGAGCAGCGCGTCGTCGACGAGGAGGGCGCTGCGGCCGACCTCGCGGGCGCCGCCGAGGAACTCCAACTCCATCGGCGGGTCGTAGCCGCCCGCGGCGTTAGTGTCCGTCGGTCGGGCCGCCGGGCGGGGACCGGAGCGCCCCGACCACCGGCGCCGGCCCGACCGCCCACACCCACGCGGCGAGCATGAGCGCCCCCGGAAGCTCGGGGAGCGCGAGGCCGGTCACGGGCCACCACCCGGCGGCGAACGTCGCCCAGACGCCGACGTGGACCGGCGCGAACGCGAGCGCGACGCGGCCGGTCGGCTCCCGTCGCCTGAACCAGCCGTCGACGGCGAACACCGCGGTGACGAGTCCGTAGAACCCGATCGCGGCCGGGCCGTGGAGCGGCTCTGTGAGGTCGAAGACGCCGACGCCGGCCATCGCGACCATCGCGAGCGCGAGGAGGAGCGCCCGGACCGGGCGCCCGGCCCGTCCGAGGCCCGCCGCGTAGCAGACCCCGGCCGCCCCGCCGGCGATCAGCCCCCAGTTGAACGCGGCGGCGCTCCCGTCGCGGACCCCCAGGTCGGAGAGCGCGTCGGTCGTCCACGAGAAGGTCGGGTCGAGCAGGACCGCGAGCGCGATGCCGCCCAGCGCCGACAGCGTCGCGACCGCGCCGCACGCGACCGCGACGCGTCCGACTTCCGGGACGTCGGGTTCCGCGCCGGCGCCGCCTCGACCGTCCGTCGCGGAGGGGGCCATCGGCCGCGGTCAGTCGATGCGCTCGGCGGCGTCGCGCTGGACCAGCGGGTCGGCGTTCTCGACCGGCAGGGAGACGACGTCCTCGCTCGCGAGCTCGTACTCCCGCTCGTCGACGCCGAAGATGGCCCCGACGTCGCGGGTGATCCGGACGGTCGCTCGCTCCGTTCCGCCGGCCGGCTCCGTGTCGGTGGCCGGTTCAGAACCCGCGGCCGGCTCCGGATCTGCGGATGGTTCCGCCTCGGCGGGCGGCGAGCCGGCCGCCGTCCCCTCGGGCACCGCGCCGCCGTCCGTCGTCGCGCCGGCGGTCGACTCCTCGTCGGCGTCGCCCGCGGAGGTCCCGTCCGGATCGTCGTCGACCCCGACCGCGCCCGGGGGCGCCGGCTCGGGCGGCACCGGCGTCGGCTCGCCGTCGCCCGCGGTCCCGGCGTCGCCGGTCGGCTCCCGGGCGGCGGGGTCCGCGTCGCCCTCGGTCGGCTCGGGCGGGGCGTCGGCGGTCGACTCGGCCTCGCGTCCGCCCATCGCTCCGGCGAGCGCGTCCGCGCCGGCGGAGTCGCTCTCGGGGGCCGTGTCGCCGGCGCTCGCCGGGTCCGGTTCCGTCCCGGCTGGCGGCGTCTCGGCTTCGGTCGCCGGGCCGTTCGGCGTCGCGTCCGCAGGCGTCGAGTCGCGCGATCCCCCGGCGTCGCGGGCGGCCGACGCTCCGTCAGCGGTCGAGGACTCGTCTCGGATCGGCGACCCCTCCCGGACCGGCGACTCACCCGCGAGGACGTCGAGAACCTCCGACTTGTTCGCGGTGATGCGCTCGACGAGGTCGTCGAACAGCCGGCGCTCCTCGGTCGTCATCCCCTCCTCGTCGACGGACATGTCGGCCGCGGCGAAGGAGGCGAGCTTGACGACCTTGCCGACCCGGCGCTCGTAGAGGGCCTCCGCGACCTCCTCGGCGGTCTCGACCTCGTCGGAGAGCCGGCGGACGTCGTCGTCCGCGAACGGGTTCTCGACCTGCTCGGCGCGGCGGTCGCGCGCGGCGCGGAGGTCCGCGACGTACGCGCCCACGTCGTCGTAAAACGAGTCCCGCAGGTGCTGGAGGCTGTCCTTCCGGCGCTCCTTCGCCTGCGCGGACCGGAGTTCGTCGAGGTTCATTGCTCGTCGGTCATCGTTCGGGGGCTTTCCGCGCCTCGCCGCGGGCCATCAGGAACGCCCCCGCGAACTCGGGCACGGTGTTTCTACCGGATTCAACTCTGACGCGCTCGCCGTTTAATTCTACCGTCCGATCCGCGTCCGTCTCGATCCGGATCTCGCGGCCGACGAACCGCTCCGGGACGGCGTCCCGGAGCGGGTCGAAGTCGGCGATCTCGTCCCGGTCCAGCGGCGTGACGACCAGGGCGGAGCCGCCGTGGAGCGTCCCCGGCAGCCGGATGAGCCGCCGCGTGTCGGTGGTCACCGGCTCGTCGATCGGCGCGGCGTCCTCCGCGGCGACGCGCGCGGCGAGCGCGGAGACGAGCCGGCGCACCCCGGGCCCGCCGGCCTCCACGTTGCCCTCGCGCACCGCCGTCGGGTTCCGGTCGAACGCGCCGAGGATCGTCTCCGCGCGCCCCTCGCCGATCCCGTCGAGCTCCGTCAGCCGCTCGCGCGCGGCCTCGTCGTCCATCTCCCGGAGGTCGTCGGCGTACTCGACTAAGGCGTCGTGGACGCGCGCGCCCCACCCCCCCTCGGTGCGGAGGACGCGCTTCGTCGTCCCCCGGTCGGAGACGGTGCGGATCAGGCCGTCGGTGTCGAGGTCGATCGCCCGCACGTAGTCGACGATCTCGCGGCGCGCGTCGCTGTCCAACTCCCTCACGCCCTCGTCGCGGACGTGGACGTGGTAGCCGCGCCCGCCCGAGAAGACGACGGTCACGTCCTCGAACGCGAAGTCGTCGTCGATGAAGTCCAAGAGCCGCAGGAGGGCGTCCTTACACGCCGCGAGCATCTCCGGGTACGAGGTGGTCTCGGGGTCGACGCCGGGGAGGTGGTCGGCGTCCAGGTCGAAGACGAGGTCGGCGTTCCGCCACCCCTTCTGCCCCATCGTCGCCGCGCCGGGGTCGTCGTAGCGCGCGGCCGAGAAGTAGGCGTGCCGGGGGGCGTTGTCCGCGAAGAACGTGTCCACGTCGCCGAGGTCGAACAGCGACTGGTGCCGGACCATCGTCGTCCCCGACCCGGGGGTCCACGGGATGTGGCCCCACTCGCGGAGGTTCGCGTCGGGCGGGAGCGACAGCGACACCGACCGGTAGTAGTCGCCGAACCGCCCCCGGAGGTACTCGCGGGTCCGGTCGTCCATCGTCTCCTCTCGTACCCGCGGTCGACGTATCAACGTTACCGTTCGCCGGCGACCGCCGACAGTATTTTCTTCCGGAGCGCCGTCGCCGCACACGCCCGGTCCCCATGCTCGACGAGATATTCGACGTGTTCTTCGGCGCGGTAGCGGAACTGGTCCCCGACGTCGTGTGGGGCGCCCTGTTCCTGATCGCCGGCGCCCTGGCGACGATGATCGGCGTGTCGATGCTCCTCGGAATGACGACGCTCGACGGGTCGGTCCGCCTCGGCGGACTCCTGACCGCCGTCGGCGTGTCGATGGTGGGCGGCGTCTTGGTCGCGTGGTACCGCTGATCGGCGTCCCAGCCCTGCGGTCCCGTTCCGCCCCCCGAGCGCCGCGCGTTGGGTGCCGACCGCCCTCCGGGGACGACCGCGAAACGGCCACCGTCGGCCAAACACTATCCGGGACCGCTCCCTATCCGTCTCGCATGCGCTCCGAAGAGGAGGTCAGAGAGCAGTACGAGTTCCTCCGCGAGCAGTTGGACGACGAGGAGATGAACCACCGCGGCGTCGAGGAGCTGTTCGCGCACTACAAGCGCGCGCTCGGCTGGGTGTTAGAAGAGGAACACATGTGAGCGACGTACGACACGTTTATCACTCTCTACGCTGTACGATCTGGTGACGCTTCGTCTGGAGGGCCGAAGCGTCAGCGGGGACCAATCGGCAGGCCCGACGCGGCTTTTTTCCGCGTCGGGCGTGCCTTCTTCCGACACTCGACCGCCCAGTGGTGGCTCTCCCTCGCGTCGCGCCTGAGCGGAGCGCGCGGTGTCATATTCCCCTCTGCGAATACCGGAACCGGACCGAGCGGCGCCGCCGGACCACAGCGCAGTTCCGTCGCTCGCCTCCGAGCGCGTCGTCCGGTCCGGTCGAGGACACGTATCACTCCCGCGAAACGACTGCCGCCGGTGAACGCGCAGTCCGGACTCACGCGACGGTTGCGGAGTTGACAGAACGGAGGCCGGCGTTCCGGGGACGTAGGGGCCGCTCGCCGGTCGTACGTGGACTGATATAACGGTATATTTATTTATTTTCGACAGGTATGTAGAGGCAGTTGTATGTACGACCTCACAGGTTTTCAGCGTGACCTGCTCTACGTGATCGCGGGGCTCGACGAGCCGCACGGGCTGGCCATCAAAGAGGAGCTCGAAGAGTACTACGAGAAGGAGATCCACCACGGCCGCCTCTACCCGAACCTCGACACGCTCGTCGAGAAGGGGCTCGTCGAGAAGGGCCAGCGCGACCGCCGCACGAACTACTACACGCTGACTCGCCGCGGGCGCCGCGAGATAGAGGCCCGGACCGACTGGGAAGCCGAGTACATCGAGCACTGACCCGGCCGTCCGCCGCTCCCGCGATCGGCCGATAGCCGTCGGCCTCCGTCTTCTCTCCTGTTTCCCGTCGCCTGACCGCTCCGCGCCGCGAACGGTTGGATTCAAGTCCGCCCCGGCGGAATCGGGGCGTATGCAACCGGGAGATCGCGTCCGCGTCGAACGCGGGGGCGTCACCAACGAGGGCGTACTGCTCCCCTCCACGACGCGCGACCACCTCGTCGTCAAGCTCGACGGCGGCTACAACGTCGGCATCGACCGCGAGGCGGCCGACGTCGAGGTGGTGGAGTCCGGGGTCCGCGAGGTCGACCCCGCGGCCGAGACCGACGACGACGGGGACGCCACCTCGGAGATCACCTTCGACGACGACCTCCCCACCGTCTCGCTCATCTCCACCGGCGGGACCATCGCCTCCACGGTCGACTACCGGACCGGCGCCGTCACGGCCCAGTTCGACGCGGAGGACGTGCTCCGCGCGGTCCCCGAACTGGCCGGCCGCGCGAACTACCGCGGCCGGGTCGTGGCGAACATCCTCTCGGAGAACATGGAGCCGTCCATCTGGCGCGACCTCGCCGCGGCGGTCGCCGAGGAGGTCGAGGCGGGCGCCGACGGCGTCGTGGTGATGCACGGCACGGACACGATGCAGCACTCCGCGTCCGCGCTCTCGTTCATGCTCGACTCGCCCGTGCCGGTCGTGTTCACGGGGAGCCAGCGCTCCGCTGACCGCCCCTCCTCCGACAACGTGATGAACGCGGTCTGCGCCGTCGAGGCCGCGAAGGCCGACCACGCCGAGACGCTCGTCTGCATGCACGCCGGCCCCTCCGACGACGCCTGCGCGCTCCACCGCGGGACGCGCGTCCGCAAGAACCACACCTCCCGTCGGGACGCCTTCGAGACGGTCGGCGCCGCGCCCCTCGGCGTCATCGACTACGAGGCGGCCGCCGAGGCGGGCGCCGACGGCGACGCGGCCGACGCCGCCGTCGAGTGGAACCGCGAGCCGCTCCCGCGGGGCGACGACGAGGGGACCGTCGGCGTCGAGTCCGACCTCGACGGCGACGTCGAACTCGTCAAGTTCACGCCCGGGATGGACCCGGCGGCCTGGGACTACCTCGACGGGAAGGACGGCGTCGTCATCGAGGGCACCGGGCTCGGTCACGTCCACACCGGCCTCATCCCCCGGATCGAGGAGCTGGTCGAGGGCGGCGCCGTCGTCGCCATGACGAGCCAGTGCCTCGCCGGCCGGGTCTGCGACCGCGTGTACGACACCGGCCGCGACCTGCTCGACGCGGGCGTCGTCGAGGCCGGCGACACCCTCCCCGGCACCGCGAAGGTGAAGCTCATGTGGGCGCTGGCGAACCGCTCCGACCCCGCCGAGGCGATGGGCCGCGACCTCGCCGGCGAGCTGACCGAGGAGTCGCGGCCCTGGCGATGAGCGGCCGCGCGTCCGCCGCCGGCGCCCCGGCGGTCGTCGTCCGCGAGGCGCGCCCCGCCGACGCCGACGCGGTCGCGGCCTTCACGCGGGACACGTGGGGCGAGCGCCACGAGGACTACATCCCGCGGGTGTTCCCCGACTGGGCCGCCGCCGACGACCCCGACCGCGGCACCTTCGTCGCGACCCTCCCGCCGGAGGCCGCGGCCTCCGCCGACCTCGACGGCCGGGAAGCGGGCGACACGCGCGTCGAGGGCGACGGGACCGGCGCCGCCGACGCCGGCGACCCCGAGGCGGTCGTCGGCTGTATCCAGGCCGTCTCGCTGTCGGAGTGGGAGGCGTGGGGACAGGGGATCCGCGTCGACCCCGCGGCCCGTGGCCACGGCGTCGGCACGGCGCTCTCGGAGGCCGCCCTCGACTGGGCCCGCGAACGCGGCGCGACCGTCTGCCGTAACATGGTGTTCTCGTGGAACGCCATGGGCCTCGGCCAGTCGCGCGCCGTCGGCTTCGAACCCGAGACGGAGTTCCGGTTCGCCGAGCCGGAGCCGGACGCGACCGCGCTCGACGGCGCGGCCGACGCCGGCGTCGCCCCCCTCGCCGACCCGGACCCGGACGCGGCGTGGGCGTTCTGGAGCGACAGCGACGCGCGCGACCACCTGCGCGGGCTCGCGCTCGACCCCGACGAGTCGTGGGCCTGCTCGCAGCTCACCCGCGAGCGCCTCGCGGCCGCGGCGGCCGACGACCGCCTGATCGCGGTCGGCGACGCGGCCGCGGTCGCCGGCTTCGCGGTCCGGACGCGCGTGACGGAGCGCGAGGTCGACGGCGAGACGACCCGGACGGCGACGTACGGCGTCGCCGCGTGGCGCGACGCCGACGCGGCGGGGACGCTGTTCGCCGCCGTCGCCGCCGACGCCGCGGCGGCCAACGCCGACGGCGCCCGCGTGCTGATCCCCGAGACGGTCGACCACGTGAGCGACGTCGCCGCGAACCGCGTGTCGGTCGCGACCGAACCCGACTTCGTGATGTGCGCGGACCTCACCGGTGAGCCATGACCCTCCTCGGTATCGTCCTCCCGTGGTCGCTCCCGCTCACGCTCGTGATCTACGGCGTCGTCGTCGCCGCGGCGGTCTGGATCTACCGCGACGCGAAGGCCCGCGGGAGCCGCTACGCGCCCCTCTGGGCGCTCTCGACGCTCGTTTTCACCATCGTCCCGGTGCTCGCGTACCTCTACCTCCACCGGGAGGCCGGCCCGGCGCGGTAAGGAGACGCCGCCGTCGGTCGAGCCCGCGGCGGCCCGCGCCGGCTCTCTCGCCCGGCTCCTGTGGCGGCCCGCTCCAGACCGCTTATGTGCGACGACGCGGAACGACCGACGGATGCCCTCCCCCCGCTTGCCCGACCGCCTGCGCGCGCTCGGTCGCGGCCGCCGACCGCGCGCGTTCTCGGTCGCCGTCGCCACCCTGCTCCCGCTCGTCGGCGTCGTCGCGCTCGGCTGGAACGCGGCCGCGCTGATGACGCTGTACTGGTTCGAACTCGGGATCGCCTCCGGCTGGGCGCTCGTCCGCGCGCTGTTCGCCGGGCGGCCGTCCGAGATCGAGCGCGACGGCCTGATCGTCGGCCCGCTCGCGCAGCGCCGCGGCGGGCTGTCGATCCCGCGGACCGGCGTCGAGGTCCGGGTCTCGTCGCTGCTCGTCCTCCCGATCGCCGCCCCGATCCTCGCGGTCGTCTGGGGGGTCGTCGGCACGCTCACGGTCGGCGTCGTCGCGGACGGCGGGCTGTCGCAGCGGGCGCTCGACACCGTGACGCTCGCGGTGATCGCGGTCTTCGTCGGCGAGGGAGCGACGACGCTCGTCGAGTACTTCGGTCGCGGCGAGTACCGCGACCACAGCGCCCAGACGGCGATCCAGGGAGTGTTCGCGCGCGGCGCGGCCATCTTCCTCGGCGCGCTGTTCACCGTCACGATCGTCGCCGCGAGCACGCTGGAGGGCGACGCGCCGATCTCGGCGCTCGACCCGGACGCGATCGGCCTCCCGCTGCTGCTCGGGATCGTCGCGGTGAAGTTCGCGTTCGACCTCGCGAGCCTCTACGGCGACCGGCTGGCCGCGTTCGACGAGTCCTCCGCGCTCGACCTGGGCTTCTCCTACGACCCGCCCGCGGCGGAGCCGGTCGACGGCTCGCTCGCGGAGCCGGTCGAGACGGTCCGCCAGCCCCCTCGCGCGCGGATCGCGGGAGCGCTGACGACCCCGCTCGGCCACCCGGGGCTGTGGTACCTCGCCTCGCTCCCCGCGCTCGGCGCCGCGCTGTTCGCGATCGGCGGGGAGTGGGGCGCCGCCGCCGCCCTCGCCGCGGCCGCGGTCGCGGTCCCGCTCGGGGCCGCCGCGATCGACCACGAGCTCCGACACGGGCTCGTCGAGTACCGCGCCGGCGACGACGCCCTCGTCGCCCGCGACCGGCTGCTCGGCGCGGTGCTCTGGCGCGTCGAACCGTGGGACGAGACGGACCTCCGGGTGGAGCGGAGCGGGCTCGACCGGCGGCTCGGGACCGAGACCGTCGCGATCGAGCTCCGCGACGACGAGTACCGGATCCCGGGGCTCGCCGACCCGGAGCCGATACTCGCCGTCTTCGACCGGCGGGCGGACCGCCCGGACGGACCGGAGCGATCCGGCGACTGACTCGCCTCAGCCGTCCGCGTCGCCCGCCTCGTCACGGCCGTACAGCGGGTGCGTGCCCCCGACGAGGCGCTTGAAGAGCAGGATGACGGCGGCGTGAAAGGCGACGAGGACGGTCACGCTCGCGACGATTATCGCCACCTCCCTCGGCGTCGAAAGGAGGCCGAGCGAGACGATGAGCGTCGTCGCGCACGCCGGCGGGTGGACCGTCCCGGTCGCGATCATCGCCCAGCTGGTCGCCACGAGCGAGGCGACCGCGCTCGCGGTCAGCCGGAACCCCTCGGGCGAGAGGGCGGGCGGCGTCGCCGTCAGCGCGGCGCCGTCGGCGATCGCCGTCCACGCCGCCAGCCCGGCGACGCCGCCGATCAGGTGGCTCGCGACCACGCGGACGGCCCGCTCCCGTTCGCTCCGCCGGTCGAACGCGAGGCCGAACGCCGACGGCCCGAGGCTCGGGAAGACGAACGGCTGGCCGGTCGCCCACGCGACGAGGCCGAGCACGGTGAACAGGAGGCCGGCGTACAGGCTCGTCCCGAGGCGGCGGCGCATTGCGCTCCGGTCGGCGGGCGACTCACAAAGGGCCGGCGGATCGCGGAGCGGGACGCCCCGTAGATTGGGGGACTGGGCCCCGCCGGACGGGGACGAGACGCCCGGCGGGCCGCGGGGCGCTATCGCTCGCGATAGCCGAACCCGAACGCCTAATTGGTCCCGTCTCGGCCGTGGTGACATGGTCGCGACGCTGCCGGACCTCCTCCGACTGCTCGTCGTCCCCGTCTTCGCGTGGGCGGCGATCCGGGACGTCCGGACCCGGCGCCTCCCGAACCGGCTGTGGCCGCCGCTGTACCTCTTCGGCGCGCTGCTCCTGCTCTGGGAGGCCGTCTCGCTGTGGCCGTTCGCCGGGTTCGACGGGCGGATCTTCCTCGTGCGGGCCGCGATCAGCCTGCTGTTCGTCGCGCCGCTCGGCTACGCCTTCTGGTACCTCGGCGCGTTCGGCGGCGCCGACGCGAAGGCGATGATCGCGCTCGCGGTGATCTTCCCGACGTTCCCGGCCTACGAGGTCGGGGGGCTCACGCTCCCGCTCGTTGGCACCCAGCTCGGCGTGTTCTCGCTGACGATCCTCACGAACACCGTCCTGATCGGGCTCGCGTACCCCGTCGGCCTCGCCGCCCTCAACCTCGTCCGCGGCGAGGTCTCCTCGAGCATGTTCCTCGCGCGCCCGGTCGCGACCGACTCGCTGCCGGACCGGCACGGCCGCCTGTTCGAGGACCCGGACGGGCCCACCCGAGGCGGGCTCGACCTGGACGCGCTCCGGATGTACCTCCGGTGGCGCGGACTTACGCTCGCCGACCTGCGCGCCGACCCCGACGCCCTCCGGGACCCGGCCTCCGTCGACGAGACGTTCGACCCGACGGACGGTGGAACCCACGTCGGCCCGCGGACCGATGGAGGGCGCGCAGTGGACGACGCGTCCTCTGACGGGGGGCGCGCAGTGGACGACGTGCCCTCCGACCGGGGACGCGAAGCCGACGCGGACCCCGCCGCCGCGGCCGACGGTGACCCGGAGGGCGCCGACCCCTGGGCAGCGGAGCGCTTCCTCGACGACATCGACCACGGCGCGTACGGCACCGACGCCGCGACGCTCCGCGACGGCCTCGACGTCGTCGCCCGCGAGGACAGCGTGCTGGTCTCGCCCGGGATGCCGTTCGTCGTCCCGATGGCCGTCGGGCTCGTCGTCTCGCTGACGTACGGGGACGCGCTGTTCGCGCTGCTGGGCGCGGTCGGACTGGTGTGAGCCGGCGGCAACGGCTTGACTTATAAATAGACGATGCGGTGGCGCGTGCCGATGAGCGCCCGAAGGGCGCGAATCGCACGCGCGAGGGACGCGGTGAGCGACGGGCGACCGAAGGGAGCCCGGAGCGAACCGCGAGGCTGGGGAGGCGCGAGGTGCGGTGCTGTGCGGGGCGGGACTCAAAGGGGCAGTCGTGAGGGTGAAGGCGCGCGACGCAAGGACCGCAGGCTCGAACGGAGTGAGCGCCGAGGACCGCAGCGAGCGCACCGAGCCCTCGCGACTGGGGCTTTGGCGGTGTTCGCCGCCGATCCTCGGTCAACTATTTATAAATGAAAGGGGCGACCGCGGGCGATGTTAAGTTAAGAACGAGGCGGTCGGTAGTTCGAGTGTCTATGTGCGAATCCAACCGCCTCATCGACTCTACTGAGTGGATTGACTTGGATTTTGTGGAGCGAGAGCGGACACCCCACGAGA
>NZ_QPLV01000002.1:0-541462 GCF_003666025.1 Halorubrum sp. Atlit-8R | reverse complement strand
TTAGAGAAGTAAAACGCAGAACCTCTTCGTTTTCAAATACGTTTAGAAACGCGGAGCCGACAGCGGCAGAATCATGGCTTCGAGCCTTCGCCGTCTGCTGGAACCGATGCTTAAGTTAACACGACCGCGACCGCGCCGTATCGTCAGTTCCCGGCCCAGACGTCCGCGGCGGCGAGGACGCGCGTCCCGGCCGGCCGCTTCACGAACTCGCCGAGGTCGCGGCCGACCAGGTCGCCGACGCCGCGCTGGGCCGCCACGTCGAGCAGCCGCTGGTCGACGGTCCCGTCGACGACGACGGCGTGCGGCGCGGGCTCGGCGCCCTCGACCGCGTCGAACGCCTCGCCGGCGTCGACCTCGTCGAGGACCTCGAACTCGTCGCCGAGGAGCCGCGCGCGGCCCGTCGCCCCGTCGACGACCTCGCTGACGTGCGCCCCCATCGACCGCGGCTCGTCGGACCCGTCGTCGGCCGCGTCGCCTTCCCCGTCGTCACTCCCGTCGGACTCCGGCTCCGCGGCCGACCGGGGATCCGCATCTTCGGCCGACTCGGCGTCCGCTCCGTCCGACAAGCCGTCGTCGGACTCCTCCGCCAACCCGGCGTCCGATTCATCGGTCGCCCCGTCGTCCGCCTCGTCAGCCGGTTCGGAGTCCGAGTCGTCGACCGGCTCCGACACGGGGTCGGCGGCCGCGTCGGGCTCGACGGCCGACGCCGCGTCCGCGTCGGGCGTCGAGTCGGGATCGTCTGTCGGCGTCGACGCCGGCCCAGTGGCCTCGCCCGCGCCGTCGGAGGGGGACGGGTCGCGGGGAGACGGGTCGCGGCTCTCGGCCGCCGCGTCGCCGTCGTCCGGGTCCGTCGACTCGGCCTCCGGATCGGGTGACCGGGTCGTTCGGGTCGACGGGCCGGTCGAGCCGCCGCCGGCGTCGCCCGGCACCGCGCCGCCGTCGCCGACGCGGGCGACCGAGCCGGAGCCGTCGCCGGCCTCCTCGTCGCTGGCGGCCGCGCGGAGGTCGGCGGCGTCCGCGAGGCTGGCGTACGGCACCTTCCCGCGGAGCGCCTCGAAGACGGCGTCGCGGTCGAGGTCCTCGACCGACTCGCCGGGCGGCGCGAACGCGACGTAGTCGACCTCGCCGACCTGCGCGAGCTCGCGGAGGATGAGTTCGCCCCCGCGGTCGCCGTCGAGGAACGCGGTGACGGTCCGGTCGGCGGTCAGGTCGGCGACCGCCTCGGGGACGTTCGTCCCCTCGACCGCGACGGCGTTCTTGATCCCGCAGTCGAGCAGCGTGAGCACGTCGGCGCGCCCCTCGACGATGATGACGGCGTCGGAGTCGCCGACGCGCGGCCCGGCCGGGAGCCCCTCGTAGTCGACGATGCCCTCGACGCGCGCGGCGTCGCGCACCTCGTCTAACACGTCGCTGCTCGCGAGGCTCGTCTCCTCGAAGCCGCCGGCGATCAGCTCCTTGGCGCGCTCGACGACCTCGCGGCGCTTGGCCGCCCGCACGTCCTCGATGCTCGTCACCTCCACGGAGGCGTGACAGGGTCCGATGCGGTCTATCGTCTCCAGCGCGGCCGCTAGGATGGCGGTCTCGACCTTGTCCAGGCTCGACGCGACGGTGACCTCGCCGAACGACTGGCCGTTCTCGGACTCGACGGAGACGTCGATCCGGCCGACGCGCGAGGACTCCTGGAGGTCGCGGAGGTCCAACTCGTCGCCGAGCAGACCCTCCGTCTGGCCGAACACCGCCCCGACGACGTCGCTCCGCTCGACGACGCCGTCGGCCGCGATGGTGGCGTGTATCAGGTATTTCTCTGTGTCTTTCATGATGGGTGAATGGTGATGTCGGGCGGTAGCGCCCGTCCGTGTATGGTTGCGCTCCTCGCGGAAAATAGCTATCGCACGCTCCTCCTCCGGCGCCGACTATTGAAGAAAATTTCTCTACGAAATGTATATCCGAATCTGTTCGATGGTTCTTTGTATCTATAGAAACACTATTCTCTCACATGACGCGATCACGGAGCGATCTCGTGTGGATACCGACGTTCGCGGTCCTCGTGGCCTTCGCGGTGCCGTGGCCCCTGTGGGGCGTCGACCGCGTCGTCGCGGGGCTGCCGGTGTGGATCTGGTGGCACGTGGCGTGGCTCGGGCTGTGTACGGCCCTGTTCGCGCTGTTCGTCCGGAGCGGCGCGTGGGAGCGCGGGATGGGGCGACGACCGGGGCGCGACGTCGCCGGCGGCGACGCGTCGGCGCCCGCCGACGGTGATCGCCGATGACGCTGGGGCTCTCGCTCGGCGTCGTCGTCGGGTACCTCGTCGCCGCGCTCGCGCTCGGGCTGGTCGCCTACCGCGTCTCGGAGTCGACGGCGGAGGACTACTACCTCGCGAACCGGTCGATCGGCACGCTCGTGCTGCTGTTCACGACGTTCGCCACCCTGCTGTCGGCGTTCACCTTCTTCGGCGGGCCGAACCTCGCGTACGCGGCCGGCCCGGAGTGGCTGATCGTGATGGGCACCCTCGACGGCGTGCTGTTCGCGGTGCTGTGGTACGTGATCGGCTACAAGCAGTGGCTGATCGGCGCCCGCAACGGCTACGTGACGCTCGGCGAGATGCTCGGCGACCGGTTCGGCTCGACCGGGCTGCGCGCGCTGGTCGCCGGCGTCAGCCTCCTCTGGCTGTTCCCGTACGTCATGCTCCAGCAGATGGGCGCCGGCGAGGCGCTCGTGGGGCTCACGGACGGCGCGGTGCCCTACTGGGGCGGCGCGGCGCTGATCACGGCGTTCATGATCCTCTACGTCGCCGTCGCCGGCCTGCGCGGCGTGGCGTGGACCGACACGCTCCAGGGGCTGTTCATGCTCTCCGTCGTCTGGATCGCCGCCGCGTGGCTGGTCTCGGCGCTCGGCGGCGTCGGCGCCGCGACCGAGGGGATGCTGGCCGCCAGGCCCGAGTTCGGGGGCTTCGGCGGCGGGACGTACACGCCCGGGTTCATCATCTCGACGGCGATCACCATCGCGTTCGGCGTGACGATGTTCCCGCAGATCAACCAGCGGTTCTTCGTCGCGAAGTCGGCCGCGACGCTGAAGCGGTCGTTCGCGCTGTGGCCCGTGCTCGTCCTCCTGCTGTTCCTCCCCGCGTTCATGCTCGGCGCGTGGGCGGCCGGGACGCCGGTGACGGTCCCCGAGAACGCGAACGTGCTCCCGGTCGTGCTCGGCGAGTACACCCCGGCGTGGTTCACGGCGCTCGTTATCGCCGGCGCGATGGCCGCGATGATGTCCTCGTCCGACTCGATGCTCCTGTCGGGGTCGTCGTACTTCACACGGGACCTGTACCGGCCCGTGGTGAACGCCGACGCCTCCGAGCGCCGCGAGGCGTGGGTCGCGCGCGTCGGCGTCGCCGGGTTCGCGGCGCTCGCGTTCGTCGCCAGCCTGTTCCGCCCCGGGACGCTGGTCGAGGTCGGCGACACCGCGTTCTCCGGGTTCGCGCTGCTCGCGCTCCCCGTGATATGCGCGCTCTACTGGCCGCGGACGACGCGTACGGGCATGCTCGCCGGCGTCGCGGTCCCGCAGGCCGCGTACCTCGCGGTCGTGCTGTCGGCGGTCGTCGGCGCCGTCCCGACGCTGCCCCGGACCGTCGCGGGCGGCTGGGACGTGGCGCTCGGGCTGATGGCGCTGTCGGCCGTCCTCACCGTCGGCGTCTCGCTGCTCACCGCGCCGACCGAGGAGGAGGACGCCTCGCGGTTCGCGGTGGCGGGCGACTGAGCCCGGGATCGACGGCCGGTCGGGCGGGCGGCCTCTCGCCCGCCGACCTCACTCCGCTCGCAGGAACCGGAGCGTCTTCTCGTCGGGCCCGTCGTAGTAGCGGTCCAGCGCGGTCCCGAAGGGTTCGGACCCGTCCGCGACCGCGTCGAACAGCGTCATCGACGACCGGAACTTCAGGTCGTCCGGCGACCCGAACACCTCGCGGGCGGTCCGCCCGTCGATCCCGTTGACGATCGCCGTACACTCCCGCAGCCGCGCCCCGAGCGTCGGGTGCGCGAGGTACGCGACCGCCTCCTCCCGGGACCCGATCGCGTAGCGCCGCGAGGTCCGGCTGCTCCCTAACCCCTCGACCTGCGGGAACACGAACCACATCCAGTGACCGCGCTTCCGCCCCGACCGCAGCTCCCGCTTGGCCGACTCGATCACGCCCTCTTGCGCGTCGAGGAAGCGTTCGAGGTCGTGCGGGTCGTCTGCCGACATGTCGTCGGTGAGCGTCGGTGCGATCGGTGATAAATCCCCGCGCTCATCCGTCTCGTCGCGTCGGATTCCCCGAAAGTCAAAAGCCGGTCTGTCCCCGAATACGGGTATGAACGAGCCCGGCACCGAGGGCGTGCTGCTGGACCAGGCGACGCTCCGCGATCGGCTCGACGACGCGCCGCCGTGGCTCCGCGAGCACTACCGCACGTTCCGGGAGTCGATGCTGGGCGAGCGCGACGGGTCGCCGTTCCCCTGCTACTTCGGCATCGAGGTCGAACGGGAGGGCGACCTCCTGTACGCCGCCTGCGAGTCGACGACGGACCCCGCCGCGCTCCTTCGGCTGCGCGACGTGCTCGTCGAGTACCTGGAGACGTACCCCGACCACGCCGACCGCGCGCCGCTCGCGGTGTTCTTCAGGCCGCCGGACGGCGAGCGCGGCGAGGCGCACTACCACGAGCGGCTCTGGCACGTGCTGGAGTTCCTCCACGTCCACGACCCGGAGCCGTGGCCCGACGACATCCCGACCGACCCGGACACGCCCCGCTGGGAGTTCTGCTTCGGCGGCGAGCCGCTGTTCCCCACGTCGCGGGCGCCGTTCTACGACGAGCGGAAGAGCCGGTACTCGCCGGTCGGGCTGGAGATCACCTTCCAGCCGCGCGCCGTCTTCGAGGGGATCACCGCCGACACCGAGGCCGGCGAGCACGCCCGCGAGGCGATCCGCGACCGCATGGGCGACTACGACGGCGTCTGCCCCCACGCCGACCTCGGCGACTGGGGCGCCGAGGGCGACCGCGAGTGGAAGCAGTACCTGTTCCGCGAGGACGCCGCCGAGAGCCCCGACGCCTGCCCGCTCGACCCGACGCGCGAGCACCCGAAAGCGCCCGAGTCGCTCCTCGAACCGGGCGCGTGGCAGCGGTTCGCCGGGGCGGTCGCGGCCGACCGCGACGCGCCCGCCACCTCGGGGCTCGGCGATGACTGACCGCGACGACGCCGTCCTCCTCCTCGTCGACTTTCAGACCGGCTTCGACGAGCCGGGGTGGGGCGAGCGCAACAACCCCGACGCCGAGGCCGCCGCGGCCGCGCTCCTCGACCGCTGGCGCGACGCCGACCGCCCCGTCGCGCACGTCCGGCACGCCTCGACGGAGCCGGACTCGCCGCTCCGCCCCGACGCCCCCGGCTTCGCGTGGAAGCCGGAGACCGCGCCCGTCGAGGGCGAGCCCGCCTTCGAGAAGTCGGTCAACGGCGCGTTCCTCGACTCCGGGCTCGACGCGTGGCTCCGCGGGGAAGGGTACGGGTCGCTCGTCGTCTGCGGGCTGACCACCGACCACTGCGTCTCGACGACGACGCGCGAGGCCGAGAACCGCGGCTACGACGTGCGCGTGGTCGCCGACGCGACGGCGACCCACGCCCGCGAGGCGCCCGACGGCGAGCGGATCGACCCCGAGATCTCCCACCGCGTCGCGCTCGCGCACCTGGACGGCGAGTTCGCGACGGTCGTCGAGAGCGCCGACCTGCTCGCGGACTGACCGAAAGCCCATCCCGCTCCGGCGAGAAGCCTCCACGTGTTCCGCCACGCGCCGCGGTGCCCGGACTGCGGGAGCCGGTTCCTCGTGCGGAAGATCCGGATGGCGGGCGGCCACGTGCCGCCCCCCTCGGACCTCACCGTCTACCGCTGCTACCGCTGTTTCGCGAAGTTCACCGAGGAGGAGGCGGCGGGACTCGACGACGGCGGCGACGAGACCGACCGCGACCGCGGAACCGACGGGGCCGCCGGGGATCCGGCGGCGACGGACCCGGTCCGCGTCGTCGACGTCGACCTCGCGGTCTCGCCGGCCGGCGGGAAGCGCGCCGTCGATCGCTTCGCGCTCACCCTCCGCAACGACGGCGCCGAACCGGTCCGCGTGTCGCGCGCCGAACTCTCCTTTCCGGACGGCGAGGAGTCGGTCGCGTCCGTGGACCCGGTCGTTCTCGCCCCCGACGAGACGGCGACCGTCGCGGTCGCCCGCGACTGGCTCTACCCCGAGCAGGACGCGGTGACGGTCCGGTTCGTCGGGGACGGTGGCGCGGTCGGGTCGGTTCGGCTGACCGACCTCGACTGAGCGCGCCGTTCGTCGTCGACTGATCGCGCCGTCCGGCGCCAACCCGCCCGACCCGACCGCCGTCAGTCGTCGTCGGCCGCCTCCGCGGCGGCCGCGTCGGCCTCGCCGCCGCCCGCGCGCTCGGCGGCGTTCGCGAACATGCCGCGGCGAGTGGTGTACAGGAAGTACGCGCCGAGCCCGAGGAACCCGAGGACGTTCGAGGCCGCGACCGCCCAGAAGACGGCCTCGACGCCCCAGCCGAGCCCCGGCGTCACGGTGACGCCGAACGCGCCGACGGTCGTCGCGACCGGGACGGCCGCGACCGCGATCGGGAACCGGACCGCCCAGTACTTGACCAGGTCCGCGACGAAGGAGGTCCGGGTGCGGGAGGCGCCGTTGAACCCGGCCAACAGCGTGTAGGTGCCGCCGAGCGCCCAGTAGGAGGCGCCGAGGATCCGGAGGTAGGTGACCGCGAGGCCGCGCCCGGTCGCGGTGAGGTCGGGCGCGAGGAGGTCCGCGATCCCGCCGGCGAACAGGAACTGGAGGGCGCCGAGCGCGAGGAACCCCGCGACGACCATCCCGGTGCCGACAGTCGTTGTGCGGTGGGCGCGCTCGGGGGCGTCCGCGCCGAGGTTCTGTCCGATCATCGACTGGGCGGCCTGTTGCATCCCGAGCGCCGGGACGATCGCGAGCGTCGCCACCCGGGCGCCGACCGTGTACGCCGCGACGCCCGCCGCGCCGCCGGCGACCGCCACGAGGCCGACGACGAGGACGCGGACCAGTTCGCTCACCCCGCGCTGGCCGCCGAGCGGGAGGCCGACGGAGACGACCTCGCGGACGGTCGCGGCGTCGAACGCGAACGCCTCGCGGGTGAGCCGGAAGGTGTCGCGGCCGATCCCCGCGGCGTACCCGAGGACCCACAGGAGGCCGGCGACGCCCGCGAGCGCGGTGCCGAGGGCGGCGCCCGCGACGCCGAGCTCGGGCGCCGGGCCGACGCCGAAGATGAGGACCGGCGCGGCGACGGCGTTGACGAGGACGCCCACGAGGGTCACGTGGAACACCGCGCGGGTGTCGCCGTACGCCGTGAAGCAGTTCTCGACGGTGTCGCCGACCGCGCCGACCGGGAGGACGGCGGTCACGATCGCGAGGTACGTCGCGGTCGCGCCGGCGAGCGCGGGGTCGGCGCCGAGCAGCGCCGCGACCTCGTCGGCGTAGGCGACCACCGGGAGCGCGACTGCCGCGGTGACGGCGAGCGCGACCAGCGCGCCGTTGACCGCGACCCGGCGCGCGCCCGCCTCGTCGCCGTCGCCGGCGCGCTGCGAGACGAGGATCTGGGTGCCGACCGCGCCGATCACGACCGTCGCGCCGAGCAGCGACTGGACCGGGAGGCTGAGCCCGACGGCGGCGACCGCGTCCTCGCCGACCCGCCCGAGCCAGAACGTGTCGACCAGCGCGTTGGCGACGTAGACGACGTTCTGCGCGACGAGCGGCGCGGCGAGAGCGAGCAGCACCCGCCCGACCGGCCCGTCGGTGATCGCCTCGCGGTCGACGTCCAGCATCGAATCGTTACGGTATTGGAAGGGGATAATAAAAGTGTGCTGGTCGTGAACACGACTCTCGAATCGAGGCGCGGTCCGCCGGTTCGATCCGGGGCGGCGAGCGGTCGACCGCCCCGCGCCGGGGCAGGACTCCGGTGAGAGGCGAGTCGGGGGACCGGCGCGCCCGTCCGGCCCGGCGAGCGCACCGTCTCGCCCCCGCACGCGGTCGCCCGGCGCCCGCGAAGGGAAACCTCTTAATGGACTACACACGGAGTTCGTGGTATATGAGCAACGGCGACGACGACCCGGCCGACGCCTCCGAGGAGGCCGAGGCCGCGGACGACGGCGGGGACGCCGACGAGTCGACGGAGACGGCCGCCCCGACGCTCCCCGATGACGCGACCGAGGAGTCCCTGAACGAGTACCTCGACGAGATCGCCGACCGGCTCGAGGCCGCCGAGACGGAGGCCGCCCTCGACGACGTCGAGGCGCTCTTAGACGACGCGGCGGCCGGCATCGAGGACGCGGACCTCCCCGAGCCGGACGAGGACGACGAGGACGCCGACGACCCCCGCGGCGACCTCGAGGACCGCGTCGCGGAGCTCCGCGACGGCGTCGCCGACGCCCGCGGCCCCTACGGCGAGGACGTCGCCGACGCGATTGAGGCCGCGTCCGGGACGGTCGCGGACACCGAGTGGACCGAGGCGGGCCACGACGACGTCGCGGCCGCCGTCACGTCGTTCGTCGACGAGGCCGCCGACGCGATCGACGACGCCGCTCCCGACGCGATCGACGAGGCGGAGGAGGACCCCGAGGCGCTCTTGGCGGAGCCCGCGGACGACGAAGAGGCCGACGCCGCGGAGCCGATCCCCGTCGATCAGCTCACCGCCGCGCTCGACGCCGTCGCCGCGGCGGTCGTCGAGGCCGGCTTCGACGCGGACGACGACGCGGACGTGATCGCGGCGCTGCTCGCGGCGACCGACGACCTGGAGGCCGCCCTCGAGGACGCCGAGGAGTGGGACGACCTCGAGACCCACGAGCAGCTCCGCGCGCAGGGGTACTACGACGTGCTCGGCCACTACAAGGACTTCCCGGTCGAGTGGGCCGCGCTGAAGGAGCACGAGGCGCGGGGCAACGTCGACATGATCCTGCTCGCGCTCGACTCGCTCCAGTCCGAGTTCATGGAGCGCCACTGCCTGGAGGCGTTCGAGCGGATGGGCAAGCGCGGCAAGACCGAGGCGTCCGTCGAGGAGATCCTCGGCCGCGCCGAGAAGCGCGACCGGCCCGCGATCCGGATCCTCGGGAAGATGGCCGCCGAGGAAGCGACCGATACCCTGATCGAGTACGTCGACGAGGACTCGAACCCGCAGCTCCAGAAGGCGGTGTTCAAGGCGCTCGGGGAAATCGGCGCCGCCGAGGCCGTCCAGCCGCTCGCGAACCAGCTCGACCCCGACGGCGACACCGACGAGCTCGTCCGCCCCCACGCGGCCCGCGCGCTCGGGCTGATCGGCGACACCCGTGCGGTCGACCCGCTCGCCGACGCGCTCGAAGCGCACCCGTCCGACGACGTTCGCGCCGCCGCCGGCTGGGCGCTCCGGCAGATCGGCACCCGCGAGGCGCTCGAAGCGGTCGCCGAGTACGCCGACGAGCGCTCCTTCGTCGTCTCGACCGAGGGCGAAAAGGCGCGCGACGCGCTCGACGACGGCGCCGAGCCCGCGCCGACCGCCTGACGCGGCCCGCCCCTCGGCCGACCCTTCTTATCCGAAGCCGGGGCGAGGCCCGGCGTGTCGTTCGTTTCATCTCCTTCCGCAGGCGACGCGACGGCGAGCGTCGCCGCCGTCGCGCTCGCGCTGCTCGCTCTCGCGGCCCTCGTCCCGGTCGCGGCCGCGGGCGGCGCCGGACCCGGGTCGCCGGGCGCCGCCGTCGACTCCGGCGGTGCCGCCGACCGGTCGAACGGGAGCGCGGCGAACGTGACGCTCGTCTCGACGACGCCGCGGATCGTCGAGCTGTTCCCGAACCCGGCGGCCGCGGAGAACCGCGGCGAGTACCTCGTCGTCCGGCTCCCCGAGCGCGGCGACTGGTCGCTCTCGGACGGCCACCACGAGGCCGAGATCCCGGCGAACGCCAGCGGCGTCGTCGCCCTCTCGATGGACCCCGCGAACGCGACGCCGCTGCTCGCCGACGAGACCGCGGCCCCGGGCAACGGCGGCACCGGGGACCCGACGCTCCGCGCGCTCGACGACCACTTCCCGCTCGCCGCGTCCGGCGACCGGATCGAGCTCCGCCGCAACGGGACCGCAGTCGCCGTGGTCGCGTACGACCGCGCGCCTGAGGGACACCGGTGGCGCGCCGACTGGGGGGAGTGGCGCCCGCGCGGCTACGACCCCCGCTCGCCGAAGTCGACCGCGGACGCCGCCGTGACCCCCTTCGTCCTCCCGGACAGCCCCGGGATGCCCGTCGAACCGCTCCGGGCCGCGGACGAGCGGCTGTTCGTGGCCGGCTACACGCTGACCTCGGAGCGGGTCGCCGACGCGCTCGTCGCGGCCGCCGACCGCGGCGTGCGGGTCCGGGTGCTGCTGGAGGGGTCGCCGGTCGGCGGGTTCCCGGCCCGGAGCGCGGCGCTGATCGACCGGCTGACGGCCGCCGGCGTCGCCGTCCGGATCCTCGACGGCGAGGTCGAGCGGTTCCGGTTCCACCACCCGAAGTACGCGGTCGCCGACGACCGCGCCGTCGTCCTCACGGAGAACTGGAAGCCGTCCGGCACGGGCGGGCACGGCAACCGCGGGTGGGGCGTCCTCGTCGGGGGCGACCGCGGCGCCTCGGGCGAGACCGACGCCGGTCTCGGGAGCGGTAGCGACCGGAGCGCGGCGGTCGCCGACGACCTCGCGGAACTGTTCCTAGCCGACTTCGAGGCGCGCGACGCGCGACCCTGGCGCGCCTTCCGCGCCGACACGGAGTTCCACGACGGCGGCCGCGCGAACGGCTCCTACCCGACGCGGTTCGAGGCGCCCGCGGCGCCGTCGACGGCCGACGTGACCGTCCTGACGGCGCCGGGCAACGCGGCCGACCGGATCGTCGCCCGGATCGACGCCGCCGACGAGCGCGTGCTCGCGGTCGTGCCGCGGGTCGGCGGGCCGAACGACCGGATCGTCCGCGCGCTCCGGCGCGCCGCGGACCGCGGGGTCGACGTCCACCTGCTGCTCTCGGACGCCTGGTACGACCGCGAGGCGAACCGGAACCTCTCCGATGCGCTCGCCGACGAACCGATCGCGGTCGACCTCGCGGCGCCGCGTGGCCGGTTCGGGAAGGTCCACGCGAAGGGGCTCGTCGTCGACGACGCGGCGGTCGTCGGCAGCCTCAACTGGAACCCGAGCGCGGCGACGAACAACCGGGAGGTGCTGCTCGCGATAGAGAGCGAGCCGGTCGCGGACTTCTACGCCCGCGCGTACGCCGCGGACTGGCGCGGCGGCGGGGTCCAGCTCCCGGTCGGCTTCGCCGCCGGGTTCGGCGTCGCGCTCGCCGCGGCCGGCGCCGTCGCTCGGCGGGAGATCGCGTTCGGCTGAGAAGCGGTGTCGGGGCGAGCGGTCGCCCGGCCGGGGACCGCCCCGAGAGGTCGCGGCGCCGTCTGGTCAGTCGTCGAGCGCGATGGTCGACGAGAGCGCCTCGTCGATCTCCGCGCCCGCCATCTTCTCGACGAGCGCCTCGATCACCTCGCTCCGGCGGCCCTTCACGAACTTGATGGAGCCGACGACGAGGTGGCCGCCGCCCGAGACGCCGGCCTCGGGCAGCTCCTCGTTCAGCTCGGTCACCATGTTCGGGATGTCGAGCCGGACGCCGTCCGAGCGGAGGACGCAGAAGTCCGGGCCGTAGCCGATGGTGATGACGGGGTCACCCGTCTCGGTCACCTTCTCGTCGTGGAGCTCGCCGGTGGTCTTGCCCGGCGCGGGGTAGGTGAAGCGGTGGGCGTACTCGTCTAGGTCGATCCGGTAGAGGTGCGCGCCGGAGGCGAGCCGCTCGTGTTCGACGTGGTCGTCGACCGCGTCGAGCTGACGCTCCACGTCGCGCTCGGCGCGCTCCGAGAGGAACTCGACGAGTTCCTCGTGCCGCTGTTCGTCGTCGCAGCCCACGTTCAGCGCGTCGTTGACGAGCGTCTTCCCCTCGGAGTAGCGGAGCCAGTGGGCGGCGTAGTCGAGCGCCTCGCCGATGTCGAGGAGGTCGGACTCGTCGTAGCCGGCGCCCTCGGCGAGCGCGACGTAGTCGTCCATCGCCTCGGCCTTCGAGCGGTCGGAGAGCCCGGCGACCGCCGGCACGTGTTCGAGCTCCTCGGTGAGCGACGGGTCGATCAGGCGCGCGAGCTCGACGCACATCATCCCGGTGGTGACCCGGTAGTCCTCGCCGTGGAGGTAGGGGTTCACGTGGGCGTCGAGCAGCGGCTCGACCGCCTCCGGGTCCGGGTGGTGGTGGTCGACGGCCGCGATGGGGATGTCGTAGTGCGCGAGGTTCTCGTAGGCCGGCACGTCCTCCTCGGTCGACCCGTTGTCGAGCATGAGGAGGAAGGGGAGCTTCTGCCCGTGGCGCGCGCGGCCCTCCAGGGCGAAGTTGAGGTCGCGGGTGACGTCCTCCATCTCGTAGTAGGGGGCCTTGCTCGGGAGCCGCTTGAACAGGTGTCGCGGCGCGTCAGGGTCGCCGTGGACCTCCCGGACGAAGTTCTCGACGGCGAGCTGGACCGGGATCGCGGCGCACATCCCGTCGCCGTCAGCGTGGTGGCGGACGCGGATCGGGCGGCCGGCGAGGACGGTCCGGCGGAGCAGCCGCGCGAGGTCGCGGAGGTCCTCGTGGATGGGCTCGAACGCCTCCCACTCGACGAGGGGGTCGACGTCGGCGGGCTCGGCGCGCTCGTCGAGGGCGGCCTCGAAGCGCTCGCGGGCCTCGGCGGCGCGGTCGTCGGGGAGGCGCTTCAGCGAGTCGACCTCCAGCTGGAGGGCGTCCTCGCGGCTCTCGATCGTCCCCGAGACGTGGACCATGTCGCCGACCTCGACCTCCGGGTACGCCCGGACGCCGGCGGACTCGAAGGCGGCACAGGAGACGACCCCGGAGGCGTCCGCGACGGCGAAGATGGTGGGGCCGCCGGTCTGTTTCGCCTGGACGACCTCGCCCTCGACGGTCGCCTCGTCGCCCGGAGTCAGGCCGCGGACCCGCGAGACGGTCGGCTCGTGGGCGACGGTCTCGGTGCGGTAGCCGTCGGGGTCGACGTCGTCGAACGCGACGTCGCCGTTCTCCTTCACCTCGGTGAGCCGGACGATCAGCCGGTCGCCGACGGCGTAGTCGCCGTCGAGGTTCGACTCGTGGACGAGGCCGCTCACGGCGTCGGAGAGGTCGACGAACACGCCGTAGTCGACGACGCCGTTGACCTCGGCGTGGTACAGGGCGTCGATCTCGGCGTCTTCGAGGGTGCAGTCGGGCGCCAGGTCGTAGACGGTCGGCCGGTCGTCGGCCGCCCCCTCCGCCGCGTCGGCGTCGGGTTCGGGGCTCGAATCGCCCCGCGTGCCGGAATCCCCGGCGGTGTTCTCGCTCATGGAGAGCAATCGGGAACGGCCGGTGTTAAGCCTGTTCTCTCGGGGCTCTCGCCCGCGGAGCGGCGGACCTCCGGAGCGTGGAGCCCGTCCGGCGTCCCGCGGTCCGGAACCCCTATGAGGCGACGGCGACTTGTCTGACCCATGCGACTGTTCCGCTCGGACGAGCTCCTCGGCATCGCCCGAGAGACCCTGGAGTTCGTCCTCGAGGCGAGCGAGGAGACCCACCCCAACGAGTACATGGGGTTCCTCCGCGCGGACGACGCCCGGAAGCTCGACCTCGACCGAGACGGGCAGGTGATCACCGACGTGCTCGTCATCCCGGGCACGCAGTCGAGCCCGACGAGCGCCACCGTCCGCACCAACATGAAGCCGAACGACATGCGCGCCGTCGGCTCGGTCCACTCCCACCCGAACGGCGCGCTCCGGCCGAGCGACGCCGACCTCGCCACGTTCGGGCAGGGGAAGGTCCACATCATCGTGGGCGCCCCCTACGGGTGGGGCGACTGGAAGGCGTTCGACAACGAGGGCAAGCAGACGACCCTCGACGTGCTCGACGTGGCGGTGCCCGACGAGCACTTCTTCGATTTCACCCAGGAGGACATCGACCGCGAGCTGGACGACCGCGACGGCGGCGGCTTCCTCTCGTGGTTCCGATGACGCGGGTCGTCGCGCAGGGCACCTTCGACCTGCTCCACCCCGGCCACGTCCACTACCTCGAGGACGCGGCGACGTACGGCGACGAGCTCCACGCTATCGTCGCCCGCCGCAGCAACGTCACGCACAAGCCCGCGCCGGTCCTCTGCGCCCGCCAGCGGCGCGACATGGTCGCCGCGCTCGCCGCGGTCGACGAGGCGCACCTCGGCGACCCGGAGGACGTGTTCGTCCCCATCGAGCGGCTCGACCCCGACGTGATCGTGTTGGGGTTCGACCAGCACCACGACGAGGCCGCCATCGCCGACGCGCTCGCCGCCCGCGGCATCGACTGCCGCGTCGAGCGCGCGTCGGGCCGGGAGCCGAAGTACGACGACGAACTGCTCTCCAGCGGCGACATCGTCGACCGGATCGTCCGCGAGCGCGGCGACGACTCGGACGGGACGCCGCGGTGACCCGGCGGTCGGCCCCGCCGGACGGCGCGCGGGCGGGGAAGCGCGGCATCTAAATGGACTGACTCCCAAGCCGAGGTGAGTGAATATCCCCGACAAGTTCCCCGCGGTGCTGGCCGCGGCCGCGATGGGCGTGTACCTCCTCGTCGTCGTCGGCGCCACCACCTCCCTCACGGAGGCGGCGGCGGCCTGCGGCGGCTGGCCCGCCTGCGGGAGCGGCGCCGCCCTGCCGACGGCGACCGAGGGCTGGATCGCCCTCGGACACCGCGTCCTCGCGGTCGTCGTCGGCCTCCTCGTCGCGCTCTCCGCCGCGATCGCGTGGCGGGACGGCGCCGACCGCCGGGTCCGCGCCGCCCTCGCGGTCGCGCTCGCCGTCTACCCCGCGCAGGCCGGCGTCGGGGCGCTCGTCGCGCTCGGCGACCTGCCCGCCGCCCTCGGCTCCGCCCACCTCCTCCTCGGCATCGGCATCTTCGGCGCCGTCCTCGCCGCGCTCGCGTGGTGGCTGGAGGCCGAGACGGGCGTCCCGGACGACGCCCCCGACGACTTCGAGGCCGGCACCGACGACCTCCCCCCGGTCGAGGAGGCGCCGGAGCCGGACATCCCGACCGCGACGCTCCCGCGGCTGCGGGCGACCGCGGCCGCGTACTTCCGGCTCATGAAGCCGCGGCTGATGTGGCTGCTCTGTCTCGTCGCCGCGGCCGCGATGGCGCTCGCGGGCGGGGCCGGGTTCACGCCCGGCGTCGTGGCCGCCACGCTCGCCGGCGGCGCGCTCTCCATCGGCGCCTCCGGCACGTTCAACC
The DNA here is from genome assembly GCF_003666025.1 of Halorubrum sp. Atlit-8R. NCBI lineage: Archaea > Methanobacteriati > Methanobacteriota > Halobacteria > Halobacteriales > Haloferacaceae > Halorubrum > Halorubrum sp. Atlit-8R. Next base: position 526,143 of record NZ_QPLV01000002.1, on the reverse strand, counting down.
ACGTCCTCGAACGCGACGTGGACAAGCGGATGCAACGCACCAGCGACCGGCCGCTCGCGACCGACCTCGTCCCGGTCTCGCACGCCCTCGCGTTCGGCGGGCTCCTGACCGTCGCCTCGCTCGGGCTGTTCTGGAGCGTGAACCCGCTGACGGCCGCGCTCGGGCTGGTCGCGATCGTGTTCTACAGCGTGGTGTACACGCTCGTCCTCAAGCCGAACACGGTCCAGAACACCGTCATCGGCGGCGCGGCCGGCGCGCTCCCGGCGCTCATCGGTTGGGCCGCCGTCACGGGCGAGGTCGGCGGCGGCGGGCTGCTGCTCGCCCTCGTCATCTTCCTGTGGACGCCCGCGCACTTCTACAACCTCGCGTTGGCGTACAAGGACGACTACGAGCGCGGCGGCTTCCCGATGATGCCCGTCGTCCGCGGCGAGACCGCGACCCGCCGCCACATCCTCTGGTACCTCGGCGCGACGCTCGTCGCCGCGGTCGCGCTCGCCGCGGCCGCCGACCCGCTCGGCGCGCTGTACGCGGTCGTCGGCGTCGGCGTCGGCGCCGTCTTCCTCTGGGCGGTCGTCCGGCTCCACTACGAGCAGACGGAGAAGGCGGCGTTCCGCGCGTTCCACGCCTCGAACGCCTACCTCGGGCTGCTGCTGTTCGCGGTCGTCTTCGACGCGCTGGTGGTCTGAACCGGTCGGCGCCCGCCGCCGGCCCGGCCGCGACCCGCCCTTTTAATCCGATTCGCGCTCTATCGGAGGGCATGACACGCGTCGAAGTCGAGTACTGCGTCCCCTGTGGCATGCTGAACCGCGCGCAAGACGTCTCCGAGGCGATCCTCAAGCAGTTCGGCGAGGGCGTCGACGAGGTGGCCCTGGTGACCGGCGACGACGGCGTCTTCGTCGTCCGCGCCGACGGCGAGGTCGTCTTCGACAAGACCGAAGACGAGTACGACGTCGACGCCATCGTCCGGGCGGTCAAGCCGCACGTCGGCGCGACCGCGTAACTCCGGCCGCGGTTCGGTCTCAGTTCTTTCTTCGGGCAGCACCGCAGGAGCCCTTGCGCCTCGTTCACGCGGCACAAGCTAATTATCGCTCGGCCGCGAACAGCCCCGGCGATGTCGGACTCATCGCAGCGGCAGCGAGGCGACCCTCCCGCCGACGACCCGACGCTCGCGGCCGACGACTCGACGCTCGGGGGTGACGCCGCGCCGGGCGCGGACGACCGGCCGTGGCTCGCGCGGGCCTGGTATCGGTCCCGGCTCGGGACCGCCGTCGTCGCCGGCGACGTCCTCCTCGCCGTCGCCCTCACCGCCGCGGCCTCCGTGGCGGTCGACGCGCCGTACGCCGGGATCGACGGGCTCGGGCCCGGGATCGTCCCCCCGTTCGTCCCCCTGTTCAGCCTGCTCGGGGCGCTGGGGTTCGTCTCCACCGCCCTGATCGAGCGCTTCGACGCCTCGGTCGGCAGGCTCCTCCGGTACAACCTCCGGCTGCCGGCCGCGCTGCCGCTCGGCGTCGGGGTCTACCTGCTCTCGGACCTGATCCTCGGGCAGGGCGTCGACGACGTGCCGCTCGTCGTCGGGATCGTCTTCCTCTCGGGGCTGTACGTGAACCTCGCGTACAAGCGCCTCGGCGCGCTGGCGCGCCGGCTCCTCCCCTCGGGCAGCGGTCAGGGGGAAGACCGCTCCGGGCGGGGCGGGACCTGACCGCGTCAGTCCGGGTCGAACACCGCCCGCGCGGAGTTCGTCACCACGAGGATGCTGCTCGACGCCATCGCGAGCGCCGCCAGGAGGGGGTTGAGGACGCCCGTCAGCGCGAGCGGGATCGCCACGGCGTTGTAGCAGAACGCCCAGCCGAGGTTCTGTTTCAGGCGCCGGTTCGTCCCGCGCGTGACCGCGAACAGCTCCGGCACCGCCGAGAGGCGGTCCTCCAGCAGGACCGCGTCCGCGGCGTCGGCCGCGAGGTCCGTGCCGGAGGCGACCGAGACGCCGAGGTCGGCCGCCGCGAGCGCCGGCGCGTCGTTGCTCCCGTCGCCGACCATCGCGACCGGGCCGTCGGCCCCCAGCCGCCGGACCGTCTCGGCCTTCGCCTCCGGCGGCACCTCGGCGAACACCTCGTCGATCGCGGGGTGGTCCGCGAACCGCGCCGCGGCCGCGGGCGCGTCGCCGGTGAGCACGACCACGCGCCGCCCGTCCGCGTCGAGGTCGGCGACGACCGACTCCCACCCGTCGCGCACCTCGTCGCCGACGGCGAGGACCCCGCGCACGCGGCCCTCCCAGCCGACGTAGACGGGGACGTTCCCGCGGTCGCGGGCGGCGGTTCCCGCCTCGCGCAGTCGATCGGACGCCGGCCAGCCGCGCTCGTCGAAGCAGTCCGGGTGGCCGACGACGACCTCGTCGCCGTCGACCCGCCCCGCGACCCCGCGGTCGAACACGTCGACGCCGGTCGCGGACGGGGAGTCGAGCGCGTCGACCTCGGCCGGCGCGCCGTCGGTCGCGTCGCCGGCGGCGGCCGCCTCGCCGCCGTCGGTGGCCGGTCGCGACCCCGCCGGTCGGTCTCCGTCGCCCAGCACGCCCGCGACGATCGCCTCCGCGACCGGGTGAACCGAGGCGCGCTCGACGGCCGCGGCGCGCTCCCGCACGCGCTCGACCGACTCGCCCTCGGCCGCCGTCGCGTCGAGCAGTCGCATCTCGCCGTCGGTGAGCGTGCCGGTCTTGTCGAGGACGACGGTGTCGACGTCGGCGGCGGACTCGAAGACGGCGTCGGAGACGACGACGATACCCCGCTTCGCCGCGTCGCGGATCCCGGCCGCGACGGCGAGCGGGGTCGCCAGCCCGAGCGCGCAGGGACACGAGACGATCAGCACCGTCAGCCCGACGAGCGCGGCGTCGACCGGCGCCGACCCGAGCGCGAGGGTGGCGGCGGCGCCGACGGCCGCGACCGCGACGACGAGCGGCACGAACACCGTCGCCAGCCGGTCGACGAGGCGCTGGATCCCGGACCGCGAGCTCTGGATCTCCCACAGCAGCCGCACGAGGGTGTCGAGCGTGCTCGCCGCCTCCTCGCCGACCTCGACGACGACCGGCGAGTCCGTGACGACGGTCCCCCCGCGGACCGGGTCCCCCTCGCGTTTCGTCGCCGGGAGCGACTCGCCGGTGACGAGCGCCTCGTCGACCGCGGCGGTCCCCTCGGCGACGGTCCCGTCGAACGGCACCCGCTCGCCGGGGCGCACGAGGAGGCGGTCGCCGGGGTCGACCGCGTCGGCCGCGACGGTCTCGCCCGCCTCGGTCCGCACCGTCCGGTCCCCGGTCGTCGTCAGGTCGGCGAGCATGCCGGTCGCGCGGCGCTTGATGACCGACTCGTAGTGGTTGCCCGCGGTGACGACGAGGACCACCGCGATGGTCACGTCGAAGTAGAGGTCGGTCCGGCCGACGAGCAGCGCGAGCGTGCTGTACGCGTACGAGCTGGTCGCCGCGAGCGACACGAGGAGGTCCATGTTGGGCTGTCGCGCCCGGAGGCTCACGTACGCGCCCCGCAGGATCGGGTAGCCGGTGTAGAACAGCACGATCGAGGCGAACAGCCAGATCTGCGCGAAGAGGTAGGTGCCGGAGACGCCGCCGAGGTCGAGGATCGGCTCGTACCCGAAGTAGGTCGGGTACAGGAAGAGGACGTACCACAGCATCGCCATCATCCCGAAGAACCCGCCGCCGATCAGGAACCGCACGACTGCGTCGTCCTCGTCGGCGTCCGGGTCCGCGCGGTCGCTCGCCGAGTACCCCGCGACGGAGAGCCGGTCGGGCAGCTCGTCCGCGTCCACCGTCTCCGGGTCGTAGTCGACGCGGATCGTGTCGGTCGCGTAGCTCGCCTCCGCGGCCGCGACCCCCTCCTGCTCGCCCGCCCGCATCTCCAGGAAGGACTCGCAGGTCGCGCAGTGCATCCCGTCGACGTGGAGGAACGTCGTCTCGCCGTCGAACTCGTCGCCCGGCGTCGCGTCGGGGCGCCGCTCGTCGAGGTCGTCGAGATCCTCGACGCCGTCGAGCGAGCGCGCGACGGTCAGACAGCCGCGGCAGCAGAACTCGCCGTCGACGTCGGGGGCGGTGTGCGGGTCGTCCCCGGTCGGGAGGTCACAGAGCGTACAGCGTGACATGTGGATTCGATTCCGGCGTCCCGCGCGACCGGCCCGTCGCGTCTCGCGGGCCGCCGCGTCTCGCGGGCCGACCGGCTACGCCTGTTCCGCGTCGTTCGCGTCGCCGCCCACGCCCGGGAAGCTCCCGCCGGTCGCGATCCGGAGGCTCGCCCAGATGAGCAGGACGTTCACCAGCGTGATCGCGACGAAGACCTCCGCCCGATCCGCGATAAACACCGCCGCGGGGACGATCCCGCCGAGGATCAGGAGCACGGCCTGTTGGATCGAGAAGTCCATACCGTAGCCTAGCGCCCGCTGGGAATATATAATACCCGTGTTTTCAGGGTCCGAGAACGGATGGATCTTATATAGCTCTCTGTTGTCAAGCCCGCCCATGAGCCGAAACGAGACCGCACACGGTCCGCCGGACGACGTGAGCGGTGACACCGAGGAGTTCGATCCGATCGGGACCCTCACGCTCATCGGGATATACTTCGTTATCCTGGTGCTGTCGTGGGTGTACATCTACTACATCGAGTTCCTCGGCCGCGACCTGGTCGTCGTGGGGTGATCACGAGATGCACATCCACGCCTACGAGAAGATCTGGCTGGCCGCGTCGGTACTGCTGATCCTGTTCCTCCTCGGCTCCGTCACCTATGGCGCCGTCGGGCCCGGCGTCGCGATGGTGAGCGACACGGAACCGACCATCGACGCTGGGGCGTTAGACGAGGACGAGCGGTTCTCCGAGCCCCGCGTCGAACGGGTCGGAGAGAACGAGTACGCGGCGTACGTCGTCGCCCGACAGTTCGGGTTCCAGCCGGACCCGATCGTCGTGCCGGCGAACAGCACGGTGACGTTCTACATCACGTCGGCGGACGTGATACACGGGTTCGAGGTCGCCGGGACGAACGCCAACACGATGGTCGTCCCCGGCGAGGTCTCCGAGATAACCGTCCGCGTCGAGGAGCCGCAGGAGTACGGCCTCCTCTGTAACGAGTACTGCGGCGCCGGTCACCACGTGATGGAAGGGAAGGTGAACGTCGTCAGTCAGGCGGCCTTCGAGGAGCGAACCGACGGGGGTGACGGCGAATGAGCCAGGCGCTCGAGGGCGACCGGACCTTCGCCGACAAGTTCCCCGAGGAGGCGCGGATCGTCCGCGCCGCGCTCCTCAGCTCCTTCCTCGCGCTGGTGATCGGGGCGATCCTCGGGATCATCCAGACGCTCCACCGCACCGACGTGGCGCGGATCATCCCGTCGACGGACTACTACACCGTCCTGACCGCTCACGGGGTGTTCCTCGCGATCAGCTTCACGACGTTCTTCCTCGTCGGCCTGTTCACGTGGGCGGTCGTGCGGAGCCTCGACCGGCCGCTCCTCAACACCAAGATCACGTGGACCTGGTACGCGCTCATGGCCGTCGGGATGACGATGACCGGCGTGGCGATCCTCGCCGGCTTCGTCGACTCGATCGACATGAGCGCCGACGTGCTGTTCACGTTCTACGCGCCGCTCCAGGCGCACCCGATGTTCTACGCGGGGCTCGCCGTGTTCATCGTCGGGTCGTGGATCGCCGGCGCCGACTTCTTCCGCACGTGGCTCGCGTGGAAGCGCGAACACCCCGACGAGCGGATCCCGCTCCAGACGTTCATGGTGCTGACGACGATGGCGATGTGGTACATCGCGTCGTCCGCCGTGGCGGCGTCGGTGCTGATCTTCCTGCTGCCGTGGTCGCTCGGGCTGATCGACCAGGTGAACCCGACGCTGACCCGGACGCTGTTCTGGTTCTTCGGCCACCCGGTGGTGTACTTCTGGCTGATGCCGGCGTACCTGCTCTGGTACACCGTGCTGCCGAAGATCGCCGGCGGGCGCCTGTTCAGCGACCCGCTGGCTCGGGTCGTGTTCGTGCTGTTCCTCCTGCTCTCGACCCCGGTCGGGATCCACCACCAGTACCTCGACCCGGGGATCGCGGAGGGGTTCAAGTTCATCTCGATGACGAACACGCTGTTCCTGCTGTTACCCAGCCTGCTCACCGCGTTCACCGTCGTCGCGAGCGTCGAGTACGGCGCCCGCCAGCGCGGCGGAAGCGGGATCCTCGGCTGGCTCACCGACCTCCCGTGGCGGAAGCCCGAGTTCACCGGCATGATGCTCGCGGGGCTGATGTTCGCGGCCGGCGGCTTCTCCGGCATGGTGAACGCCGGGATGAACATCAACTACATGATCCACAACACGATCTGGGTGCCGGGCCACTTCCACCTCACCGTGGGGACCGCGGTGGCGCTCACGTTCATGGCCGCCACCTACTGGCTCTGGCCGCAGATCAGTAACAAGCCGATCTACAGCCGGACGATCGGGCTGGTCCAGGTCGTCGTCTGGTTCATCGGCATGGCGCTGATGTCGAACGCGATGCACGCGCAGGGGATCATGGGCGTCCCGCGCCGGACCGCCGAACCCGAGTACTCCGGCTTCGAGTACGCCACGATGTTCGGCGGGTTCGAGGAGCTCAACATCCAGATCGCGATCGGCGGGACGCTCCTGTTCGTCTCGACGATTCTGTTCATCGGGAACCTCCTGCTCACGATGGGGAACCCGACGGTGTCCGGGCTCGCGGACCCGCTGCCGCCCGCGCTGTCCGGGCCCGCCGACTCGCCGGAGGTGCTCGACAACCTCCGGCTGTGGGTCGGCATCGCGCTGACGCTCGTCGTCTTGGCCTACGCGCTCCCGCTGGCGGCGATCATCCAGCGCGGCGGCCTGCTCGGTCCCGGCGTCGGCACCTACCCGGTGTGGCTTACGCCGCTGTTCGACGCCTTCGCGAACGCGACGACCGCGCTGGTCGGCGCGGTCGGCGACGCGTCGGCCGCGTTCACCGAGGTGGTCCGATGAGCGTCGACATCTCTCGCGGCGGGCTGCTCGTGACGCTCGCCATCTTCGGCGTGATCGTCTACGAGCTGCGGACCGTGCTCGATTTCCTCGGGATCGAACTGCCGATCATCCCGTACATGGCCGCGGTCTTCGTCCTCGCCGGCGCCTCGGTCTGGTACGTCACGCTGAAGGGCGGGTGGCGGACCGAGCCCGAGGGCGACGAGCCCGCGTAGCGACGCTGGCGCCGCGCGCTTTCCTCACTTCCCGTTTCGCCCCCGGCGTCGACTTCGCCCACAGAAGCAGTTATGTCCGTCCGCGACCGATAGTGCGCATGGAATCCAATACTGCCCCAAATACGTCCGAGGCGACCGGCGGCGTCGCGGACGCTCGCCGTCCGGTCTCGCTGTCGGACGAGGCCGACCTCGACGGCTTCGTCGGCGACGCGACCGTCGCGCTCGTGGAGTTCTACACCGACGGCTGCGGGATCTGCGCGAGCATGGAGCCGGTGATCGGGAACGTCGCTCGCGGCGTCGAGGCCGACCTCGCGGTCGGGCTGGTGAACCCCCGCGACGACCCGCCGCTGGTCGAGCGGTTCGACGTGCGGAGCGTTCCGCTGTTCGTCCTCTTCGTGGACGGCGAGCCGGTCGCCCGGCGCGCGGAGGGGTTCGTCCCCGGCGACGAACTGACGGCGTGGGTCGAGGAACACGCGCCGTAGGCGGGAATCTCGCGAGCGGCACACGGCGGCGTCCGTCCGGATGAACCGTCGGCGATTACGGCCCGAGCCGGACCGACGGAACCCTTTTGAGCCGGACCGGCCTACTCGGAGCCAGTATGGGACTGGGCTCGGACATGTACCGGCAGCAGATCCTCGACCACTACAAGAACCCGCGCAACTACGGGGAACTCGAGGATCCGGACTTCACGCACGTCGGCGAGAACCCCTCCTGCGGCGACACGATCCGGATGGAGGTCCGGCTCGACGACGCCGAGGAGGCGGTCGAGGCGGTGCGGTTCACCGGCGACGGCTGCGCCATCTCGATGGCCTCCGCGAGCATGCTCTCGGAGCGGCTCCACGGGATGGCTCTCGACGACCTCGACGCGCTCGACACCGACGACGTCACCGAGATGCTCGGCGTCGACATCTCCCCGATGCGCGTGAAGTGCGCGGTGCTGGGACGGCAGGTCGCGCAGGACGGCGCGAAGATCCACCGGGGCGAGCTTGACCCGGACGACCGCACGATCACCGAGGAGTAGCCGGCCGCGGTCGGCGGTCCTCGACCCCTTCGCAGGGGCCGTCCCGAGCCCACCGGACTTTTGCCCGCGAACCACGTTCGTCCGCCCATGAGCGACGGCTTCGACAAGGAGGCGGAACGCGAGAAGCTCCGCGAGAAGTTCGCCGAGGACGAGAAGAAGCGCGAGCACACCCAGCGGATGTCCGAGCTCCTCCTGAAGGGCGCGACGATGACGAACCGCCACTGCGAGGAGTGCGGCGACCCCATCTTCCGCCACGACGGCCGCGAGTTCTGCCCCACCTGCGGGAACGAGGTTGGCGGCGCGTCGGCCGCGGACGCCGACGGGGCGCCGGCCGACGCGGGCGACGCTCCGCCCGCCGAGCCCGCGACCTCAGCCGACGAGGACCCGCAGGTCGGCACCGACGCCGCGGCCGAGAACGGCGCGGTCGGCGGGGACGCGGTCGACGCCGCCGCGAGCGACGCCGGTCGGTCGGGAGCGTCCGCGTCGAGCCCCGCGCAGTCACGACCCACAGCACCGCCACAGCGGACGGCGGCCCGAGAGACTGAGGCCCAGTCCGCCGACGACCCGCAGGCCGAGACCCCCCGGTCGCCTCCGTCGCCGTCGGCGGTCGACGCCGAGAGCGTCGGGCCCGCCCGGGCGTCGCTGACGCGGACGCTGACGCGCTTCGCCCGCGCGGCCGAGGAGACGGACGACCCGCGACGCGCCCGCGACCACCTCGAAGCGGCCCGCGAGGCGGCCGAGGCGCTCGCGGCGCTGGACTGAGACGCGCCCCCTCCGTCAATCCGGGCCGCGCGTCACGCGAACGTCAGCGTTTCGTCCGTGATGTCGATGTCGCTCGGGTTACCGTTGAATATCCCGTACTCGCCGGAGATCCCGATCCGTTCCCGGTAGAGGATAGACCCCGACGGCTCGTGGACCATCTGGAGCCGGATCCGGTTCTCCTCCGGGAAGTTACCGGTATCGCCGGCCAGCCGACACGCCACGTTGACGTCCGAACAGCTCAGGCCCGCCGGAATCGTGTCCCCGTTTTGGTTGTTGTGAACGATCGTCAACTCGACCGTCTCCCCCGGTCTCAGCGACCGGTCGAGCGTTCCGGTGACCCGCTGATCCCCGTGGTCGAGGTAGACCACGATCTCTTCGGCGTCCACGGTGTCTCCCGCGGTGTTAGTGAGCCTGAGATCCCAGCGGAACTCAGCGTACTGCGGTGCCGAAGCGGGCTCCTCCTCGAAGGTCAGTTCGAGGGCGGCGAAGGTGGGCCGCGGTCCGAGGTCGTCGGCGAAGCCGAGCGCGAACCCGGCGAGAACGGCTCCGAGAACGACCGTGATCGCGACGAGCAGCACCACGCCGACGACCGGCGATACCGCGCGCTCATCCTCCGACGCATCCATTCATTGTACGTACGTCTCACCGCGGAAATAACAATTCCGTTTCAGGTCACATCGCCGACGTTCGGGACGGCCGGACCCAATCGTCGCGTCCCGACCGTCCCCGCCGCGTCCGAGCGGACTCGCGCCGACACGCGGCCGTCCCCTTACCGACCGCTCTCGACGGCGACGCGCATATCGGCCACCAGTTGTTCGGCGCGGTCGGCGTCGGCGGACTCGGCGTAGATCCGGATCTTCGGCTCGGTGCCGGAGGGGCGGACGAGCACCCACGCGTCGCCGTAGTCGAGCCGGTAGCCGTCGGTCGTGTTCGGCTCCGCCTCGGCGGTCTCGACGTACGCCCGCGCGGCCGAGAGCATCTCGTCGCGCTCGTCGTCGTCCGCGTACTCGACGTTCTCCCGCACGAAGTGGTAGTCGGCGTACGGCGCGACGACCTCGCTGACGGGGGCGCCGTCCGCGGCCGCGAGCAGTTCGAGGAACCGCGCGCCGATGTACGCCCCGTCCCGCGAGAGCCGGTACGGCGGGAAGAAGACCCCGCCGTTGCCCTCGCCCGCGATGGGGACGTTGACCCCCTCCTCGTGGAGATCGCGGGTGCGGGTGATGATGTTCGTCGCGCCGATGGGGGTCAGCTCGAGGTCGGCGTCGTTGGCGGCGCAGACGTCGACGAGCCGCTGGGAGACGTTGACCGCGCTGACGACCGCGTCGCCGGGTTCGAGACAGGCGTCGGCCAGCGTCGCGAAGGAGGTGTCGCCGTCGACGAACTCGCCGTCCTCGTCGACGAAAACGGCCCGGTCCGCGTCGCCGTCGTGGGCGATCCCCACGTCGGCGTCGGAGGTCGCCACCAGCCGCGAGAGGTCCGCGAGGTTCTCGGGGACCGGCTCGGAGTCGCGGCCGGGGAAGTGCCCGTCCGGGGTCGCGTTCACGGTCAGCACCTCGCAGCCCAGCTCGCGGTAGATCCGCGGGGACGCGACCGACGCGGCGCCGTGGCCCGGGTCGACCGCGACCGTGAGGTCGGCGTCGGCGACCGCCTCGGCGTCGACCGCGTCGGTCAGCTGGGCCGCGTAGTCGTCGACGACCCCCTCGACCGGCGTCGTCGCGCCCGCCGACCGCCAGTCGGCGTGGTCGTACTCGTCGTCGAGGACGCGCCGCTCGATCCGCTCTAACACGTCGACGGAGAGCTCGACGCCGTCGTCGCCGACGAGCTTGATCCCGTTGAACTCCGGCGGGTTGTGCGAGGCGGTGACAAGGACGGCGGGGACGCCCGCCGACTCGCAGTAGCTGCCGACCGCCGGCGTGGGGACGACCCCGAGGCGGTCGACGTCGCAGCCGACCGCGGCGAGCCCGCTCGCGGCCGCGTTCGCGAACAGCTCGCCGGTGGTCCGCGTGTCCCGGGCGACGGCGACGCGGTCGGCGTCCCAGACCGTCCCGGCCGCCTTCGCGATGTCGAGGACGAGCGCGGGCGTGAGGTACCGCAGCGCGACCCCGCGGATGCCGCTCGATCCGAACAGCTCCATGCGAGCCCATCCGCCGGCCGAGGGGAAAGCGGTTCCGAACCGCCGCGGCCGCCCGCCGGGAGCCGCGGGACGGAGCCCGCCGCGACGACGCGTGCGGTTCATGGCGGTGGCGCCCGTTCGTCCCGTATGGACCACACGCGACGCGACGCGCTCGCCGGGGGCGCGCTCGCCCTGTCCCTCGCGACCGCGGGCTGCCTCGACTTCGCCGCGGGCGACGGGCCGCAGGGCCCCGAGGGCACGCCGGCGACGCTGACCTGCGACGACGACGGGTTCGTCCGCCTCGATCGGCCGTTCGAGGCGTCGGTCACCGAGACCCTCGTCGAGACGGGCGAGACCACCGTGGAGCTCTCCTCCGAGGGGACGACCGAGACGTACGGCCAGTCGCTCCGGCTCGTCCTCCGGAACACCGGCGACGCCCCGACGCCCACGCGCGGCGAGGCCGCCTACTCGATCCAGCGCGAGACGGGCGAGGGGTGGCTCGACGTCCGCGGGTCGACGACCGGCGAGGCGGTCGAGCTCCCCCGGAGCGAGTCGACGCTCGACACGAGTTCGGCGTACGCCTGGGACGTCACGCTGACCGAGTCGGGCATCGCCGGGGCGGTCGACGGCGTCGACCTGGCGGTCTGTCCGCCGCTCGGCCCCGGGAGCTATCGGTTCGTCTACTGGGGGCTCGTCGACGCGCCGCCGATCGGCGCGGCGTTCGAACTGGTCGGGTGAGGCGGGGCCGACGCGACGCCGGAGCGACGCCGGAGCGTCGCCGAGGGGACCGGCTCGGGGGCGGTTCAGAACGGCTGCCAGTCGGAGGGCTTGCCGACGCGGCCGCGGACGCGGAACTCCCGGTCGTCGTCGTCCACGCGGGTCTCGACGACGACCTCGAACGGCCCGTGGAGGGTGTGAACGACCTGTTCGTCGTGGGCGGTCGAGCCGACGACGCCGACGAACGGCCACCCCTCGCCGGAGGTCTGCGAGGTCATCACCCGGGTGAACCGGTAGATCCGTTCGGGCTCCCAGTACATGAGCAGCTGGGAGAGCGAGTAGACGCCGACGGCGCGGTCGCGGCCCGCGGAGGACTCGACGACGTCGGTGAACTTGATCCCGATGTCGGTGAGGTTGCCCGCGCTGGCGACGTACTTCGTCGTCGGGGTGTCCTCGCGCTTGTCGCCCTGCTCGTGGGTGACGCAGTCGATGACGACCACGTCGTCGCCGTCGCCGCCCGTCAGCGCCTCGTAGTCGTCGCGGACCTTCTCCGCGGTCCGCCCCGTCGAGATGACGACCGGGCCGTCCGACCACTCCGCGAGCAGCCGGTTGAACAGGTCGTACTTCCCGCTCATCGGAGGACCGCTGATGAGGACGCTGTCGGCACCGCGGACAGCGTCGGGAAGCACAGTCATTTGGTGGACGTGAGAGAGTGTCGGGTAAAACCCTTCCGAGGGATCACTTTCGGAGCATGGAAGGGAGGTCGAGCGACGACGGCGGGCCCTCCCGCGGCCCGTCGGTTAGTGTCAGCTCGCGTATCGCACCGGGCAGCGCGGCGGGCACCGGGGACTCGCGCGGCTCCCCGGCGCCGTCGACGAGCGACCGCCAGACGGCCTCGTCGTCGGGGTCGTCCCGCTCCGCCGTCGCCTCCAGCGCCTTCGTCCGCCCCTCGTCGTACGCCAGCTCCACGATGCTCTGGTCGTAGCTCCCCGGGAACGCCTCCAGCACCCGTTCTAACTCCTCCGGACGGGGGCTGTCGACGCCGGCCGCGACGCCGAGCGCGAAGGCGCGCTCGACGGCCTCCTCCCGGGAGAGGTCGTCCCACTCCGTGCCGAACGTGCGGTCGTACATCAGTGCGTCACCGTCGCTGCCGAGCCGACGCGGAGCCCGCCGTCGGTGAACTCCACGTCTTGGATGTCGGTGTCGACGTTCGTCCCTCGCATCTTCAGCACCTGGACCCCGCGCCGCATCCCCTCGTCCTCGAGGTAGTTGTGCATGAAGACGACGCCGTGCGCGAGGTAGTGCTCCTCCGAGTAGGCGCTCGGGTCGGTCATCTCCGATATCAGGAGCGTCGTGGCGTCGGTCCGCTTCAGCGAGGAGAGCAGCTGGATCATCGTGTCCTCGTCGTCGTCGAGGAGGAACCGCAACAGCATCGTCGAGTCGAAGACGACCCGGTCGATGTCGCGGGAGTTGATAAAGCCCGTGAGCCGGTTGGTGACGCCGGACCGGTCGCGGCGGTCGCCTGGGAGGCCGAAGAAGCGGCGACCGTCCGACGAGAAGGAGTCGAGGAAGGTGACGCGGTCGGAGTCGAGCGCGCGGTCGAACCCGAACTCGTAGCCGCTCATGTCCTCGCGGATCCCCTCCTTGGTCTCGTGCATGCTGATGTAGAGCACGTCTTCGCCGTTCCGGGCGCCCTGGGCCGCGAACTGCGAACAGAAGGTCGTTTTGCCGCTCCCGGGCGGACCGCTCACCACGTACAGCCGACCGTCGGGAAACCCGCCGTCGACGAGGTCGTCGAACCCCGGGACGCCGCTTGAGACACGCATACGTACGTGACCCGTTGGACCGCTGATAAGCGTTGGCACCCGGTTCTCACGGGTGAGAACCGATCGGCCGCGGCGGCCCGGCGCGGCCGACGGCCGAATCCGCCGACTACGCCTCCGCGGCGTCGACGTCGTCGAGGTCGGCGGCGAGCGCGTCGTCGACGTCCGGCGAGACCCACACCACGAACCGGTCGTCGGACTTGACGATGCCGCGGACGCCCTCGTCCTCGACGGTGGTGCCCTGGTCGACGTCCTCGGGCGAGACGTCGCGGACCTGGAACACCTCGTCGACCATCCAGCCGACGGTGCCGCCCTCGTCGATCTCGGCGTCGTCGAAGACGACGATCCGCTCGCGCTTCCCGTCCCCGTCGATGTCGAACAGCGTCTTCGGGTCGACGATCGTCGTCGTCCGGCCGCGGAGGTCCATCACGCCCTCGACGTGGTCCGGCGAGTTGGGGATCCGCGTGAGCTCGCCCGCGTCGACGATCTCGTCGATGACGCCGATGTCCAGACAGTACGTCCCGTCGCCTAGCCCGAACTCCAACACCTTGGTCGGTTCGGCCTCCGCCTCTGTGGCTGCCATGCCCACACCTGCGGTAAACCGACAAATAACCGTGTTCCCTGAATTATCAGGGGTGATTACTGGGTCCGTGGATTTATGCTGATTCTGCGCCCGCCCTGTGACATGAGCAGGACGACGGATCGGCGCGGCGGTCGGGACGGGTCGCCGCGGGTGGTGGTCGTCGACGACTCCCCGTTCATGCGGGGGCTGATAAGCGACCTCTTGAGCGACGCCGGGGTCGCGGTCGTCGGCGAGGCGGGGGACGGTGAAGAGGCGCTCTCGGTGGTCGCCGAGACCCGTCCGGACGTCGTCACGATGGACGTGGAGATGCCCGGGATGGGGGGGCTCGAAGCCGTCGAGCGGCTGATGGAGGAGACGCCGACGCCGGTGTTGATGCTGTCGGCGCACACCGACGAGGGCGCGGAGGTCACCTTCGAGGCGCTGGACCGCGGGGCGGTCGACTTCTTCGCGAAGCCCGGCGGCGAGGTGTCGACCGGCGTCTCGCGGGAGTCGGACCGGCTCGTGGAGGCGGTGCGCTCGGTCGCGGGCGCCGACCTCGACGCCGCGACCCGGGAGCGCGACGACCCCAGCGGGGCGGGCTCGCGGTCGACCGGGACCGCCGCCGACCCCGGCGCCGACGCGGCGGACGTCGACGAGCCGCTGACCGTGGTGATCGCGGCCTCGACCGGCGGGCCGAACGCGGTCGAGCGCGTGCTGTCGGCGCTGCCGATGGCCGACTGCCGCGTGGTGATCGTCCAGCACATGCCGGAGGCGTTCACCTCGCGGTTCGCGGACCGGCTCGACGCCGCCTCCGCGTACGACGTGCGCGAGGCGAGCGACGGCGCGCGGATCGGCGCCGGCGAGGCGCTCGTCGCCCGCGGCGGGAGCCACACGGTGATCGACAGCTACCGGGCGGGGCGACTCCGGGTCAAGCTCGACGCGGACGACGACACCCACACCGTCACCCCCGCGGCCGACGTGACGATGCGCTCCGCGGCCGAGGTGATCGACGACCCACTCGTCGGCGTCGTGCTGACCGGGATGGGGTCGGACGCCGCCGAGGGCATCCGCGCGATGGCCGACGCCGGGGCGCGCACGCTGGCGCAGAGCGAGGACACCTGCGTCATCTACGGGATGCCCAAGCGCGCGGTCGAGACCGGCGGGGTCGACGCGGTGTACGACCTCGACGACGTGGCCGGCGCGATAGTCGGGGGTGAGGCCTGATGGACTCCCACCGCGCGGCGTTCGTCGCCGAGGCCGAGGACGGCATCACCGACCTCAACAACGCCTTACTCGCGCTCGAAGCGGACCCCGAGGACGCCGAGGCGATGGACGACGTGTTCCGCGTCGCCCACACGCTGAAGGGGAACGCGGCGGCGATGGGCTACGAGGACGTCTCCGACTTCGGGCACGCGCTGGAGGACCTGCTGGACGCGGTCCGGCAGGGCGAGCGCGAGGTGACGCCGGAGCTGATGGACCTCCTCTTCGAGGGGGTCGACGCCGTCGAGGCGATGGTCGAGGAGATCGCCGACACCGGCGAGGTGTCGACGGACCCCTCCGACCTCGAATCGCGGCTGCGCGAGATGGAGGAACACGGCACCGTCGGCGGCGGAGACGGCGCCGACGGCGGAAGCGAGGACGCGGCAGAAGCCGACGGCGAGGACGCTGATGCCGAGGACGCCGACGCCGAGGAGCCCGACGACGGCGACGCCGACGACGCGCCGGACGTGTCGGTTCCGGAACCGCCCGCGGGCGCGGCCGACCTGGCGGACCCGGTCGCGTACGCGGACGTGACGATCGGCGACGCCCAGATGCCGGGCGTCGACGCGGCGCTCGTCCTCCAGGCCCTCGACGAGCAGTTCGACGGCCACGCGACCGACCCGTCCCCGGAGGCGCTGGAGGACGGCGAGTACGACGAGTCGTTCGACGCCTTCGTCGGCGGCGCCGACCCCGAGGTCGTCGCCGAGGGGCTCCGGGCGCTCACGCAGGTCGAGTCCGTCGCCGCCGTCGCGGTCGGCGACTCGGGCGACGCGAGCGGCGAGGAACCCGAGTCGGCCGACGCCGAGGCGGACGATGTGGCGGAGGACGACACAGCAGCGGAGGACGACGCGCCCGCGGACGACTCGGCCGACGACGACGCGCCCGCGGACGGGGAGGCAGACGACGACGCGGCCGCCGACCCCACGCCCGCCGAAGCGGCCGACGAGGCGAGTTCGGACGAGGAGGCCGACGAGGCGGACGACCCGTCCGACGACGGCGGCGACTCCGGCTCGGCCGGAGGCTCCGACTCCAAGTCCGGCGACGAGATCAAGTCGATCCGCGTCGACGTCGACCAGGTCGACGAGCTGTACGGCCTCGTCGAGCAGCTGGTGACGAGCCGGATCAAGCTCCGCCGGGAGATAGAGGGGACGGACGCGGAGTCCGACGCCTTAGACGAGCTCGACAAGCTCGCCTCCAGCCTCCAGGACACGGCGATGGACATGCGGCTCATCCCGTTCTCGCAGGTGTCGGACTCGTTCCCGCGGCTCGTGCGCGACATCTCGCGGGACCTCGACAAGCGGATCGACTTCGAGATCGAGGGCGACGACGTGGAGCTCGACCGCACGATCCTCACGGAGATGCGCGACCCGCTCGTCCACGTCCTGCGGAACGCGGTCGACCACGGGATCGAGCCGCCCGAGGAGCGCGAGGCCGCCGGCAAGGACCCGACCGGCCACGTGGAGCTCACGGCCGAGCGCGAGCGCGACCACGTGATCATCGAGGTCTCGGACGACGGGAGCGGGCTCGACCCCGACCAGCTCCGCGACAAGGCGGTCGACGAGGGCGTCAAGAGCCGCGAGGCGGTCGAGGCGATGGAGGACGACGAGGTGTACGACCTCGTGTTCCACCCCGGCTTCTCCACCGCGGAGGAGGTCACCGACGTCTCCGGCCGCGGCGTCGGGATGGACGTGGTCCGGACGACCGCCCGCGACCTCGACGGCTCCGTCTCCATCGAGAGCGAGCCGGGCGAGGGGAGCACGGTCCGCTTCCGGCTGCCCGTCACCGTCGCCATCGTGAAGGTGATGTTCGTCGACGTCGGCGGCACGGAGTACGGCATCCCGATCAAGTCGATCGCGGAGGTCGCCCGCGCCGACGACGTCGAGGAGGTCCACGGCGACGAGGTCGTGCGACACGAGGACGACCTCTACCCGGTCATCCGGCTGAACGAGCGGCTCGGCGAGATCGACCCGAACGCGGCCGAGCCGACCCCGACCGAGTCGCCCGCCGCGGACGGCGGCGTCGCGGTCGACGAGCCGGGCGACGACGGGTTCGTCCCGGCCGACCCCACGGCGGCCGACGGGTCCGACGCGGACCCCGACGACGACGGCATGCTCGTCCGCATCCGCGAGGAGACGCGCCAGGTCGCGCTCCACTGCGACGCGGTGTTAGACCAGGAGGAAGTGGTGGTCAAACCCCTCGACGGCCCGCTCTCGGGGACGCCGGGCCTCAGCGGCACGGCCGTCCTCGGCGACGGGGACGTCGTGGCCGTGCTCGACGTGGTGAGCCTATGAGCGGGTCCGCGGACGACGGCGAGACGGCGTTCGAAGGCGTGCTCCGCCAGATCGACGACACGGTCCCGTTCGAGCCGGGGTACTACAACGAGTCGTACCTCGACCGCCGGATCACGGCGCGGATGCGACGCCGCGACACCGAGTCGCACGCCGAGTACGAGCGCATCCTCCGCGAGGACGCCGAGGAGCGGCAGGCGCTGATGGACGCGCTGACGATCAACGTGACGGAGTTCTTCCGCAACCCGGAGATGTGGGACGTGCTCCGCGACGTGCTGCGCGAGCGGACCGCGGAGCAGCGGCGCGTCCGCGTCTGGTCGGCGCCGTCGGCGGACGGCCGCGAGCCGTACTCGGTCGCGATGCTGGCCTGCGACGACCCCGAGATAGACGAGTCGCGCGTGGAGGTGCTCGGCTCCGACATCAGCGAGGAGGCGCTCGACAACGCCCGCGAGGGCGTCTACCACACGACGCGGACGACCGACATCGCCGAGGAGCTCGAACCGCTCTCGGACCCGGACCGCTACGTCGAGCGCGACGGCGACGCGTTTCAGGTGCGCCCCGCGGTCAAGCGGCTCGTCGACTTCGAGACGCACGACCTGATCCGCGACGGCGCCCGCGACCCGTTCGACGTGGTGCTGTGCCGGAACCTGCTCATCTACATCGACGTCGACCACAAGGCCGCGCTCTTCGACACGCTGGAGGCGTCGCTCGCCGACGACGGCGTCCTCGTCTTGGGGATGACCGAGAGCGTCCCCCCGGACCGGAGCGACCGTTACGAACCGATCGACAAGCGACGGCGGGTGTTCGGGAGGCGCTGATGTCGCTGTACCAGCACGCTCGGGACGGGAACGCGGAGCGCCTCCGGGACGCGCTCGGCAGCGACAGCGCGGCCGTCCGGCGGCGCGCGGCGGAGTTCCTCGGCGAGGTCGGCGAGGAGAGCGACCAGCCGACGATCGACGCGCTGCTCCGCGCGGCGACGACGGACGACGACCCCGAGGTCCGCGGGGCCGCGGTCGACGCGCTCGACGAGATCGGCGAGGCCGCGCTCCAGCAGCTCCTGAAGGAGCTGACGGGCGGCGGCGGCGACTCGGAGGCCCAGTGGGTCACCGCGCGCAAGTTCGCCCGGGCGCTGGAGGCCGACCGGCCGGAGCTCCGGATGGCGGCGGCGAACGCGCTCGGGCGCCTCGACGACGCCAGCGGCCTCCAACCGCTCGTCACCGCGCTCGACGACGAGGATCCCCGCGTCCGGCTCCGCGCGGCGCAGGCCTGCGGGACCTTCGCCGACCCCCGGGCGATCCCGGGGCTGCGCGAGCGGCTCGGCGACGCGGAGCCTCGCGTCCGGCGCGCCGCCGCGAACGCCTTGGGCACGATCGGGACCGACGAGGCGCTGTCGCCGCTGCTGGACCTGCTCGACGACGGCGACGAGTCGATCCGCCGGATCGCGGCCGGCGCGCTCGGGAAGGCGAGCAACCCGGAGCCGGTCGAGCCGCTCGCGCGGGCGCTCGGCGACGAGAGCGCGGTCGTCCGCAACGCCGCCGTCTACTCGGTGATCGAGCTGCTCTCGAACGTGCCGACCCAGCAGAGCCACGCGGTCCGCGACCAGGTGGTCTCCGAGCTGAAGGCGGCCGACGACGCGACCGTCGTCGAGCCGTTAGTCGAGATCCTCACCGAGGGCCAGCAGTCCCGCCAGCGGCGGAACGCGGCGTGGATCCTCGGGCGCGTGGCCGACCCGGACGCGTCGGCGGCGGTGGAGGCGCTCGCCGACGCGCTCGCGGACGACGACCCGCAGACGGCGCAGTTCGCGGCCACGAGCCTGAAGAGCCTCGGCGGCCCGGTCGTCGAGGACCAACTGCTCGACAGGCTCGGGCCCGAACACCCGGAGGACGCCCGCGCGAAGGCGGTGTTCGTCCTCGGACAGATCGGCGGACAGGAGACGCTCAACCAACTCGAAGAGTACGCCGACGACGACAGTCAGGCCGTCAGGAAGCGCGTGTTCTCGGCGGTCTCGAAGCTCCGCGCGGGGGGTCCCTAAATGGCGCAGAAGGACGGCGAGTACAAGATCACGGACACGCAGGCGAAGTTCGCCGTCGCGGTCCGCGAGGGCCGCAAGGTGAGCGACGTGTCGTGGACGCCCGGGCGCGTCCTCCTCTCGAACCGGCGGCTGATCCTGGCCGGCAACGACGGGAAGCGGACCGTCCCGCTGTCGAAGCTGGAGCGGCTCGGCGGGCGCCACGACGCGAACCAGTCGGTCGCGCGCGTCTCCAACTACGTGAGCTTCGACCTCGGCGAGCAGGTGCTGCTCGTCGCCGCCTCGGACCACGAGCCGTTCGAGCGCGACGTGTACCGCGCGCTCTTAGACCAGAAGACCGTGATGGCGAAACACCCCGCCATCGAGGGGGGCGTCGTCCAGGACACCGAGTGGGAACAGGCCCGCGTGAAGATCGACGAGAACGGGCTCAACGCGGCCTTAGAGCGCGGCGCCTTCGTGAAGTTCGACCTCGACGACATCAGCGGCCTCGACGCCGCGAAGCGCACGGTGAACGGCGAGAAGAAGCCCGTCATCGAGGTGTCGCACACCGACGACGAGGGGACGAGCATCGAGACGCACGTCGCCGGCGAGCCGAGCCGGATGCGGTTCGTCGAGTCGTGGCTCCGGAAAGGGGAGGAGCGGTCGTCGACGAACGTCGACCTCTCCAGCCGCGACCGCGAGGTGCTGATGGCGCTGTACTCCGGCGTCTCGCCGTTCGAGATCCCCTCGTTCCTCGGGATGGACGTCGACGACGTGGAGGAGACGTTCGAGCGGCTCGTCGAGCTGGAGGTCGTCGAGGAGGTCCGGATCCGCCGCGAGGTCGCGCTCAACTCCCGCGGTCGCAACATCGCCAGCGAGGCGATGAACGAGCAGTAAGGGCGCGCCCGCTCT
This sequence comes from Halorubrum sp. Atlit-8R, assembly GCF_003666025.1. NCBI lineage: Archaea > Methanobacteriati > Methanobacteriota > Halobacteria > Halobacteriales > Haloferacaceae > Halorubrum > Halorubrum sp. Atlit-8R. The sequence goes on along the minus strand of NZ_QPLV01000002.1, from coordinate 505,465 downwards.
TCGGAGGCGGTCCCGCCTCCGCGTCGGCGCGTCGAATCACGCTTAAGTCGCCGCCCGGCGCAGTACGGGCATGAGCTACGAGGCAGTGCTTTTCGACCTCGACAACACGCTGTACCCGTACGCCCCCTGTAACGAGGCGGGCAAGCGGGCCGCGCTCGACGCCCTCCGCGAGCGCGGGTACGAGCTGGACCGCGCGGCGTTCGACGACCTGTACGCGACCGGGCGGCGGGAGACGAAGCGCGAGACCGGCGGCACCGCGGCCTCGCACTCCCGACACGTCTACTTCAAGCGCGGGCTGTCCCGGCACGCCGACGGGCCCGACCCCGCGGGCGCGCTGGCGGCCGGCGACGCCTACTGGAACGGCTTCCTCGGCGCGATGTCGCTCTGTGACGGCGTCGAGGCGGTCTTCGACGCCCTCGACGCGACGGGGACCGACGTCGCGGTCGTGACGAACCTCACGACGCGGGTCCAGCTTCGCAAGCTCGTGCGCCTCGGGATCGACGACCGGATCGACCTGCTCGTCACCTCCGAGGAGGTGGGCCGCGAGAAGCCGAGCGCGCTCCCGTTCACGACCGCGCTCGCGGAGCTCGACCGCCGCCCGAGCGAGGCGCTGGCCGTCGGCGACAACGTCGAGACCGACATCTCCGGCGCCGACGCGGTCGGACTCGATTCGGCGCTGTTCGTCGCCGACGGCGACGCGCCCCCCAATGCGGAGCTCCCGGCGCGCCAGCGCCCGGACCACCGGCTCGACGCCTTCGCCGACCTGACGGAGGTGGCGGCGTGAGCCCCGACGGCTCCGGCGCCGGCCCCGATCCCGGCGCGAGCCCGGACCTGCTGCGCGAGGCGCGCGAGGCGGTCGTCGAGTACGCCCCGGCGCTCGCCGACCTGACGCCGGGTCGGACCGGGAACCTGAGCGTCCGCGAGGGCGACCGCGTCGCCGTCACCCCCACCGGGGTCCCGTACGACTCCTTCGACGCGGTCGACGTGCCAGTGGTCTCGCTGGACGGCGAGCGGCTCGCCGGCCGGATGGCGCCGTCGAGCGAGGTCCCGATGCACACGGGTATCTACAAGCACGACCGACCCGGCGCGATCGTCCACACCCACTCGCCGTGGGCGACGACGATGGCGACGCTCCATCAGAAGCTGCCGCCGATCCACTACATGATCGCCGCCGTGGGCCGAGAGGTCCCGCTGGCGGACTACGCGCCGTACGGTACCGAGGAGCTGGCCGCGAACGTCGTCGCCGCGATGGCCGAGGCCGACTCCGACGCCGCAATCTTAGCGAACCACGGGCTCGTCGTCACCGGCCCCGACGTGGCGACGGCGGTCGAGAACACCCGCCACGTCGAGGACATCTGCCGGCTCTACCTCCGCGCGTCGGCCGTCGGCGAGCCGCACGTCCTCACCGACGAGCAGATGGCGACGGTCGAGGAGCGCTTCGAGAGCTACGGACAACAGCCCGACGCGGAGTAGGGCGGCCCGACGCGAGTCGGCGGACTCGGCGCGGCCCGACGCCCCGCGCCGCCAGTCGGCCGGTTTTATAAATACACGGGCGGCTACCGGATCGGTATGACAGACACGGAGCCGTCGCCGGCGGTCCGCGAGACCGCCGAGTCGATCGCGACCATGGAGATCCGCGGCGCGGCCACCATCGCCTCCGCCGCCGCCGAGGCGCTCGCCGACCAGGCGGACGCCGCGGCCGAGGCGGACGCGACCGCGAGCGACCCCGAGGCGTTCCGCGCGTCGATGCGCGCCGCGGCCCGGACCCTCCGCGAGACGCGCCCGACCGCGGTGTCGCTGCCGAACGCCCTCCGGTACGTCCTCCAGCGGATGGAGGGCGACTCGGTCGACCGGCTCCGCCGGAGCGTCGTCGACGCCAGCGAGTCGTTCGTCGACCAGCTCGACCGCGCGCAGGAGGACCTCGGGCGCGTCGGCGCGAACCGGCTCGCGGACGGCGACACGGTGATGACCCACTGCCACTCCACCGACGCGCTGGCGTGCATCGAGGCGGCCGTCGAGCAGGGCAAGTCCATCTCGGCGGTCGTCAAGGAGACCCGCCCGCGCCAGCAGGGCCACATCACGGCCGAGGCGCTCCGCGACATGGGCGTTCCGGTCACGCTCATCGTCGACTCCGCCGCGCGGCGCTACCTCGACGAGGTCGACCACGTTGTCGTCGGCGCCGACTCGATCGCCGCGGACGGCGGCGTCATCAACAAGATCGGCACCTCCGGGCTCGCGGTCAACGCCCGCGAGCGCGGCGTGCCGATCATGACCGCCGCGCAGACGATCAAGCTCCACCCGGAGACGCTGACGGGCCACACGGTCGAGATCGAGATGCGCTCGGAGGAGGAGGTGATCGAGCCGGGGACCCGCGAGGCGATCGGCGAGATCACCGTCGAGAACCCCGCGTTCGACGTGACGCCGCCGCGGTACATGGACGCGATCGTCACCGAACACGGGCAATTCCCCCCGGAGAGCATCGTGACGCTGATGCGGGAACTGTTCGGCGAGGGCGCCGCCGAGCCGTGGGCCGAGCCATGAGCGGGCGCGACGGCGCGCCGGGCGACGACCCGCCGTCGGGCGACTCGGCGGGCGGCGAGGGCGTCGACGACTGGGACGAGACCGTCGCGGAGTGGGAAAGCGAGGTCGACGAGTGGGAAGGCGACCCCTCCGACGACGCGAGCGACCCGGATGCCGGCGGCGACACCGGTGACGGAACCGCCGCCGGCGGCTCCGACGACGATGTCGACCCCGCGGTCGACCGCGACCCCGACCTGACGCCCGACGACGCCGACCGCGTGCCGAAGGTCGTCTCGGCGGGCCACATCAACTGGGACGTGACGATCCACGTCGACAGCCTCCCCGAGCCGGACGGCGAGACGCGGATCGACCGGCTCGAACAGTCCGGCGGGGGCAGCGCGGCGAACGTCGCGGTCGGGCTCGTCGACCTCGGCGGCCAGTCGGTCGTCTACGGCAGCGTCGGGGGCGACGAGTCGGGCGCGCTGGCGCTGCGCGAGCTCGCCAGCGCCGGCGTCGACCCCGGACAGGTGCTCGTCGACGCCGACGAGCCCACCTCGGTGAAGTACGTCATCGTCGACGGCGGCGGGGAGCTGCTCATGCTCGCGAACGACGGCGCCAACGAGTCCTTCTCCGCGGCCGGGCTCGACCGCGACACGCTCGCGGCCGCCGACCACCTCCACCTCACCGGCCAGCAGCCCGAGACCGCCGCGGCGCTCGCGACCGCGGCGGCGGAGGCCGGCGCGACCCGGAGCTTCGACCCCGGCCGCCGCGTCGCCGACCGCGAGTTCGACGCCGCGCTCCACGCGAGCGACGTGCTCTTCGTAAACGACCGCGAGGCCGACGCGCTCGACGCGGCGACCGACGTGGACCCGTGGGAGCCGGACGACCGCGTCGTCGCGATCAAGCTCGGCGACGAGGGCGCGACGGTGCGGACGCCGCACGGCAGCGTCTCGCACCCGGGGTTCGACGTCGACCCGGTCGACACGACCGGCGCGGGCGACGCCTTCGCGGCCGGGTTCCTCGCGGCCGCGCTGCGCGAGCCGGAGATCACCGGCGACGGCTTCTCGCACGACCCGCGCGACTACCAGGTGCCGATACTCGTCGGCAACGCCTGCGGCGCCGTCGCCACCGAGTCGGTGACCGCCCGCACCGACCTCTCGTGGGACCGCGTCCGCGAGCGGATGGGCGAGTCGCCCGAGACGGACCTCCTCATCGAGGTCCGGGCCTGAGCGCGCGGGCGTCGTCCGCGGGCCGCGGCCTCGCACAGCGGCGCTGAGCGGACCCCCACGTCGTTGGCGACCGAAACAGGAACGGTCGAGCTGTCCCCGGCGGATCAGATCCCGCCGGCGAGCCGGCCCGAGTCCGGGACGCCTTCCTCGTCGCGCACCGTCCCCGTCTCGCCCCAGCCGTCGGTGACGGTGAGCCGGGCCGCGTCGGGGAGCGGGTCGCTCGTGACCCGGATCAGCGCGGCCGGGTAGGTGATCGCCTCGCCGCAGGCGACGTCGTCGCTCCCCGGCCCCTGGACCGTCGCGTCCGCGACGAAGGTCCCGTCCTCGACGCCCATGCCGGTGCTATCGAACGTGATCTCGTCGTGGCAGGTGTCGGGACCGACGGACTCGACGTAGACGAGCACCGACGCCGCGAAGTCGGTCTCCTCGACGAACGCGCGGACCGCTTCGGGCGCGTCGTCGAGGAGCCACGAGGCGTCCCCCTCCTCGGCGATCAGCGTACAGAAGCCGCGCCGCTCGGTCCGGTCCCACGCGGGGCCCGAGAGCGCGGCACCGACCTGCTGGACGACCGTCGTTACCTCCTCGTCGTCGCTGTCGGCTCCGTCGCCGCCGTCCCCGTCGCTCCCGTCGCCGTCGGTGCCGTCGTTTCCGTCTCCGTTTCCGCCGTCGCTTCCGTCTCCGTCGCTCCCGTCCGTGCCGTTTCCGTCTCCGTCCCCGCCGTCGGTGCCGTCCCCGTCCGCCGGGACGCCGGCCTCGGTACACCCCGCGAGCGCGGCGACGCCGCCGGCGACGCCGTAGAGGGCCGCTCGTCGCGTGAGCTGACTCATACCTCCCGGTACGCGGGCGACACATAAGGGCCTCGTGTAAACGAAAACAACCGTCTGACCGACACCGCCGGGCGATTCCGCCCCTTCAGCGCGCCCGCGCTCGCGTCACGCCGGCGCGAACAGCGCCTCGATCCCCTCGCCGTCGAGCCCCGCGGCGAGGCCGAGCGCGAGCGCGACGCGCGCCTTCGCCGCCGGGAGGTCGCCGGCGAAGGTCACGCCGTGGTCCGCGAGCGTGACGGCGCCGCCCGGCGTCCCGTACACCGGCTCCGTCGGCCCGGCCGGCGGGCGGCCGGCGACGACGACCGGCATGAACGCGACCGCCTCGCCGAGCGCGTCGCCGAGCGCGCCGGTCACGTTGCCGAGCCCGGTGCCCTCGACCACGACGCCGCCGGCGCCCGCGTCGAGCGCGCGTTCGACCGCGCCCGCGCCGACGCCGGTCCCGGAGTGGATCACCGGGACCTCGGGCACGTCGGACGGGCCCTCTATCGCGTCCGCGAGCGGGTCGACCGCGACGCCGCGCTCGGGGGCTCGGACGAGCCGGGAGGCGTCGCGGGTGAACGTCGCCACGGGCCCCGTCCCCGGCGAGGTCATCGTCGACAGCGCGTTGCTGTGGCCCTTCACGACGTCGCGGGCGGCGTGGAGCTCGTCGTTGAACGCGACGTGGACGCCGCGCGAGAACCGTGCGTCCGCGGCCGCCCGGACCGCGAGCGCGAGGTTCGCCGGCACGTCGCTGGAGGGCTCGTCGAGGCGGCGCTGCGCGCCCGTGACGACGACCGGCGCGTCGAGGTCCGTGAGGAGGTCCACGGCGAACGCGGTGTCCGCCAGGGTGTCCGTCCCGTGGGTGACGACGACGCCGTCGGCCCCCTCGCCGACCGCGTCGCGGGCGGCCGCCGCGGTCGCGAGCACGTCCCGCCACCGCACGTCGAACCCCGGCTGCGAGCATACCTCGGTCGTCGTCACCCGGGCGTGGTCCGACACGGCCGGCACCGCGGCCACGAGGTCGTCGCCGGTCTTCTCGGGCGCCGCGCCGTCGTCGCCGGGCTCCGAGGCGATGGTGCCGCCGCAGGCGACGACCGCTACCCGCGGGCGGCCGCCGTCGGCGCGCGCGTCGTCTCGGTCCGTCCGGTCATCGCGTCCGTCGCGGGGATCGGTCTCGGTCATGCCTCTCCCTCGCCGCCCGACGGACAAAGCGGTTGGTGCCGCGGCAGTCGTTCAGGCCCCGCGTTCGCCGGGGCGCCGCGGTCGGCCCCGCTGGACGCCCCGGGAGCGACCGGAACGCCCGGATCGGCGGGGATCCGAGAACAAAGGATTAGCGGGCTCGATGAACGGTTAAAACGTTTCTGCGCCGGTTGTAAAACGACCCGATCGGTCGAGAAACGCCGTGAAATTCGCCGAACCCTCGGCGGGGTATATGTGGGTCCCCGTCGTACGCGGAAGTGTCCATGTCAACCCCCGCTCCCACCCAGATCGCCTCCGGCGAACGGCTCGCCGGGCTGATGACCGGTACCGTCAAGGCGGCCGCCTTCTGGGCGGCCATCGCCATCCCGGCGGCGTACCCCGTGCTGCTGTACTCGGGGCTCGACGGCGGCACCGGGCAGCTGTTCGTCGCCCTCCTATTCGCGAACGCCCTCGCGCTCGCGCTCGGCCACGACTACAAGCGCTGACGCCGGACCGTCGATAAAACCGCCCGTCCGAACGCCGACGCGTCGCGTGGACACCGACGCAGCGCCCTCCTTCCGCCCTCCGTCGTTTCCCCTCACAGCCGCCGCTCCGCGGCCCTCCGCGTCCCGTCCCAGCGGGCCGCTCTCGAAGCGCTTACCCCCGCCCCAGTCCGACTGGGGATATGAGCGACGAGACCCGCGTCGAGTGGCGCGACTGGGGCCCCGAGGCGTTCGCCGAGGCCGACGAGCGCGACTGCCCGGTGCTGCTCTCGCTGTCGGCCACCTGGTGCGAGGGCTGTCACGAGATGGACGCGATCACCTACGCGGAGCCGCGGATCGCGGCCAACGTCAACGAGGGGTTCGTCCCCGTCCGCGTCGACGTCGACCGCCACCCGCGGGTGCGCGAGCGGTACAACATGGGCGGGTTCCCGACGACCGCCTTCCTGGCGCCCGAGGGGACGCTGCTGACGGGCGCGGGCTACCTCGACGTCGACGGGATGCGGCAGGTCCTCGAGTCGGTCCGGCAGATGTGGGCCGACAAGGGCCGGGAGGCCGGGCGCGTCCCCCGCGCGCTCGACGCCGACCTGCCGCCCCGCGGCGAGGTGACCGACGCGATAGAAAGCCACCTGGCGGGCCAGCTGGAGGCCAAGTACGACGCCGAACACGCCGGCTGGGGGACCGACGCGAAGTTCCCGCTCCCCCGCACCGTCGAGTTCGCGCTGAAGCGCGACCGGAATCGGGCGCTCCGGACGCTCGACGCGGTCCGCGACCACCTGACCGACGACGTCGACGGCGGGTTCTTCCGGTACGCGGGCACGTCGGACTGGGGCGACGTGGCCTACGAGAAGCCGCTCGACACGAACGCCGCCGTCACCCGCGCGTTCGCCAACGCCTTCCTCTACACCGGTGACGAGGCCTACCTCGACCCCGCGCTCGACGCCGTCTCCTTCCTCACGGACGACCTCTGGACGGGCTACGGCGTCGGCGGGAGCCTCGGCCCGGGGCTCGGTCGCGCCTACTACGCCGCGCCCGCCGAGGACCGCGCGGACCTGGACGAGCCCCGCCGCGACCTCACCGTGTTCGCGGGCGGCAACGCGCTCGCCGCGGACGCGCTCCTCGCGGTGGCCGCCTACACCGACGACGAGCGGGCCCGCGAGTACGGCGGGCGCATCCTCGACGGGCTCGAACGCGACCTGATCGACGCCGACACCGGCGAGGTGACGCACTACCGCGGCAGCGACGAGACCGGCGAGTCAGACCTGCTCGAAGACGCCGCCCGCGTCGTCGGCGCGTACGTCCGCGCCGCCGGCGTGCGCGGCGAGGGCGCCGCCGTCGCCCGCGCGGTCGCGGACCGAGCGATCGACCGGCTCCGCGTCGACGGCTCCTTCGTCGACGGCCCGCGCAGCGGACCCGGGCTGCTCGACCGGTCGTTCCGCCCGCTCGACGCCAACGTCGAGATGGCGACGGCGCTCTGCGACCTCGCGGCGCTCACCGGCGCCGAGCGCTACCGCGAGGTCGCCCGCGAGACCGCCGAGGCGTTCGCCGGCGCCACCGAGCGGCTGAGCGTTCAGGTCGCCGCCTACGGGAGCCTCGCGGCCCGGCTCCGGCGCGGCACGACGGTCATCGCGGTCGGGACGGCGCCCGGGAGCGACCTCCACCGCGCCGCGTGGCGGGTCGCCGACCACGAGAAGGTCGTCGCGCCGAACGCCCACGAGGCCGACGCGCCGGCGCCGCGGACGGTCCCCGAGGGGACCGCGGTCGTCCTCGCCGGCGACGGCGCCTCGGAGCCGGCGGAAACGCCCGACGAGTTGATGGACCGGGTCGGCGACGTGCTCGCCTGAGATCCGGGACCGGGCTGGATCGACGCGCCGGCGGCAGCGGCCTCGTTTCGACGGTCGCCCGCGAGGCACCTCGCGGATCGTAAACGGACGATGCGTTTATACGGACGCCGGGGCATCCCAGCGTATGGCATCTCTTCGCGACCTGGGGCTCTCCGAGTACGAGGCCCGGGCGTACCGGGCGCTCCTTCGGACCGGGCCGACGACGGCCAAGGACCTCTCGCGGGCCAGCGAGGTCCCGATGGGACGGATCTACGACGTGCTCAACAGCTTGGAGCAACACAGCCTGGTCCGCAGTCAGGCCGCGAGCCGCCCGAAGAAGTACGTCGCGGTCGAGCCGGACGCGGCGCTCGACCGGCTGCTCGACGAGAAGAAAGAGGAGCTGCGGACGCAGGCCGAGCAGTACGAGTCCGTGGTCGACGACCTCTCGGCGGAGCTCGACGCCGGCGAGCCGGTCGACGGCCAGTTCTGGACCGCGGCCGTCGGCGCGGAGGAGGCGACGGACCTCCTCTTAGAGCGGATCGCCGCCGCGGAGCGCCGGGTCGTCGTGGTCGCGGGCGCGCCGGCGACCGGCTTCGACCTCGGAACGATCGGCGAGCAGGTGACCGCCGAGCTCGAGTCCGCGCTCGAACGCGGCGTGGAGATCCGCGTGCTGCTGTCGCCGGCGACGGTCGACGCGCTCCCGCGGAGCGTCGGGCGCCGGTACACGTCGGAGCTGGCCGACATGGACGGGTTCGAGGTCCGGACCTCCCCGAACGTCGACGGGACGTTCAACGTCTTCGACGAGATAGAGGTGTGCATCGAGGTCCCGCACCCGCTGTCGGCGGACGAGCCGTTCGCGATGATCGACGTGAAGGACATCGACTTCGCGACGAGCGTGAAAGAGCAGTTCGAGCCGCGCTGGGCGGACTCGGAATTGCTGACGTTCTGAGGCCGTCCCGGCGGGCTATCGGTCGAGCTCGTCGCGGAGGTCGCCCAAGCGGACCTCGCGCTCGGCGTGGGCGTTGTGCTGGTGGATCGACTCGTCGTTCGACTGCTTCATGTGGATCACGGCGTCGTCCGAGAGGTGCGGGAACTCGGTGACGGTGCCCTCGGCGAGCGCGCGGACGCAGTCCTCGACGAACTTCGCGTCGGCGTGGGCCTCGTAGGTCATGTGGTCCTCGTCGGGCCGCTTCGCCATGTTGTAGATGCGCGCGCTCATCGAGTCGCGGGCGACGTCGATCACGTCGCGCAGGTCCACGTCCGGGTGGCCGTCCGTCGTGATCGTCAGGGTCGCGTGGCCGCGCTGGGAGTGCCCGGGCTGCGGGACGGCGTCTAAGAACTCCTCGGTCGTCTCCTCGTCGACGCCCAGCTCGGCGAGCTTCTCGCGGGCCCGCGACTCGCTCATCCCCTGCGAGCAGGGGCAGACGGTCATGCCGGTGACCTCGGCGCCGATCTCCTCGCGCGTCCCCTCCTCGGTGGCGGTCGCGCTGGCGACGATCGTCGCCGTGCTCTGGGTCTCGATGTCCGACGCCGGCGTGTGCTCGCGGGTGACGAGCTCGGCCGTCATCGACACCTCGGCAGTGGTCGTGTAGTCGTGCTTCTCCAAGAGCCGCTCGGCGGCGTCGCCGCAGACGTCCTCGACGCGGTACGCCTCCTCGCGGGTGATGTCCTCTAAGATCTCGTCGACCGTCGCGAGGTTCCGCGACATGTCGATGCCCTTCCGGCCGCTCGGGAGGTCGACGAACACCTCGAACTCCGCCATGAGAACGATGGGGCGCTTGTCGCCGCGCGCCAGCTTGACGAGCTTCTCCACGCCGGTGACGCCGACCTGCGAGAGCCCGACGGTGACGTCGGGGGACGACGCCTGTACGTCCGGCAGCTGATGACTCATTACGAACATGATAGGGACTCCCGGGATTAGCCCTTTCGGAAGGGGGAGGTTCGTCTGGTAGTCGCGTGCGCACCCGGCCGCGCGAGGGGCGGGTCGCGAGAGGAGCGGGTCGCGAGAGGAGCGGGTCGCGAGCGCGGCGTCCCCGAACCCCCGTCGATCGAGCGGTTCCGGCGTCGCCGGGTCCCGCGGATCGCCGCGTGTGTGAGGAGCCAACGTCCTGCGGGTCGTAACGCACGATTTATAACGGCGGCAGCGGAAGGTATCCCAAGACCATGCCGAGTTCCAATGGGCCGCAGAAGGCGACTCGCGACAAGCTCTCGAACAAGCCCCGCAACCGCGGCACCTCCCCGCCGCAGCGAGCGATCCAGGAGTTCGACGAGGGGTCGCAGGTCCACCTCAAGATCGACCCGAGCGTCCCCAAGGGCCGCTTCCACCCCCGCTTCGACGGCCGGACCGGCACCGTCGTCGGCAAGCAGGGGTCGGCGTTCAAAGTCGAGATTCCGGACGGCGGCAAGACGAAGACCCTCATCGTCACCGCCGCCCACATGCGGGCGCAGCAGAACTGAGATGACGATCTTCAAAGAGAAGCTCGACGAGGAGTACGTCACCACCTCCGAGGCGAAGGAGATCCTCGTGGAGATCGAAGAAGAGCGGGCGGCCGACGAGGACCGCGACCTCCGCTACGAGCTGGCCCGCGCGATCGAGCACGTCAACCGGTTCGCGGACCTCGACGCCGACGAGTCCCGCGAGCTCGTCGAGGAGCTCACCGAGCTCGACCAGATCGACGTGCCGACCGCGGTGAAGATCGCCGACCTGCTCCCCGAGGACCGCACGGAGCTCCGCTCGGTGTTCGCCCAGGAGCGCTACTCGCTCGACGGCGACGAGCTCGACGAGATCCTCAACGTCGTCGCGAAGTACGCCTGACCGCGGGTCCCACCCGGCCCGGCGGGACGGGTCGCCGACACGTTTTTTCAGATTTCCGCCCGTACGTCGAGCCGCATGTACCAGACCACCCTCGTGCCGACCGGCGAGGGCGACGCCGCCCTCGACGCGGTCGACGACGCGATCGAGATCACGGCGGCGGAGGGGACGGTACACGTCCTCGGCGTCGTCGAGGAGATACCGATGTACGAGCGGTCGGGGAAGCCGGAGAAGTTCGACGAGGACGACCCCGAGCGCCGCGAGCGGCTGGCGGCGGCGGTCGACCGGGTCGCGACCGCCGTCGCGGACGCGGGCATCGACAGCGAGACCGCGATCGAGTCCGGGGTCCCCGCCCACGAGATCGCGGCGCACGCGGACGCCGTCGACGCCGACGCGGTCGTGATGGGCAAGCGCGGCCTCGACGCCGCGGCCGACGACCTCCTCGGCAGCACGACCGAGCGCGTCATCCGGACCGCGGACGCCACGGTCGTCTCCGTCCCCGTCTCCGGGTGACCCCGGGCGGGCGCCGGGTCCCGCGCGTCACCGGTCGCGGCCGGCCTCGACGACGATCGTTCCGAAGAGCCGTCGGTCGCGCTCGCGCACGGCCGCGCCGTCGTCGAGGGCGCGCCGCGCCGCGGCGGTCCGCTCCGCGAGCATGCCAAGCGGGTCGTCGGTCCGGGCGTCGAAGAGCCGCCCGTTGAGCGCCACGAACGCCCGGAGCGCGGCGTTCGCCGCGCGGTTTCCCTCCGGGACGAACGCCGCGACGACGACGGCGTCCGCCAGGTCGAACCAGCGGCGCACGACCGCGTACGGATCGGGGAAAAGCGACGTGACGAACGTCGCGAGGACGGCGTCCGCGGCCGCGACCGGCGGGCGCTCGGCGTCCGCCTCGACGAGCGAGATGTTCTCCCAGCCGCGCCGCGCGACGAGCCCCGCGGCCCGGTCGAGCATCCGGGCTGAGACGTCGACGCCGACGACGCGGCCGCTCGGCCCGACGGCCTCCCGGAGCGCGGGGAGGTTCACCCCCGGACCGCAGCCGAACTCGACGACGGTGTCGCCCGGCGCGAGGTCGAGCGAGCGGACGCAGGCGGCGCGGACGCCGCCGACCGACGCCGTGGCCCGCGCGAACCAGTCGTAGACGCGGGCCCACGCGTCGTAGCTGCGCCGGACCCGACGCAGGCGCCCCGAGTCCGGCTCCGCGGCGGGCGCCTCCGAACCCGCCCGGCCGCTCGCCGCGCCGTCCCGGGTCACGAGTCGGCGCCGACCGCGGCCGGGGGCGTCTTCGGCCACCACCGCGCCGGCCCGTCGCGGGCGACCGTCGATTGGCACTGCTCCGAGTCCGCACAGCCCCGCGGCCGCTGGTAGCTGATCCCGCGTTCCGCGAGGTACGACACGTAGCCGTCGTCGACGCGGTCCAGCTTCTCGTGACACACCCACCGCTTCCCGCAGGTCCCGGCCGCGACGTTCCGGTACGGACAGGTGAACGTCGTCTCCTCGATGCCTCCCTCGGAGGCCGTCTCGTCGATCCTGACGCCGACCGACCGGTACGCCAGCCGGAGCCGCCGGACGACGGCGCGCGGCGACGACGCGCCGAGGAACAGGACGTGCGCCAGCGCGTAGCCGAAGTCGTGGAGCAGCCGCTCGCCCCGCGTCAGCGACGCCCGGTCGCCCTCCAGCCGCGACCGGAGCGTGCCGTACCACTCCGCGATCTCGCGGACCTCGTCGGTCAGCGCCGCCGCCTCCGCGAGCGCCTCGCGCCGCTCCGTCAGCGCGGTCGGCCCGTCCGAGAGGCGGAACGACGGCACGGCCTCGACGTGTTCGAGCACCCGCTCGCGGAGGCAGTCGCCGTCCGCGTGCGCCGCGGCGCGCCGGCGGAGCTCGGGGTACCAGCGCCGCGTCAGGGCGCCGTACGCGCCGTCGAGCAACTCGTCGACCCGACCGACCTCCGTCGCCTCGGTCGCCTCAGTCGCCTCGCCGCGGTCGGAGCCGTCCGCCTCGACCGACGGTCCGGGAAACGCCTCGACGAGTCGAACCAGCTCCTCGGGGTCCGGTTTCGCCATGGTACCACGTCGCACCCGACGCTATTGAATCCGACCGTCGGCGGCCGCGCCGCGACTCGCCTCGCCAGCGGTTTTTTCACCGCTCGGAGCGATAAACGATACATGGACAACGCCGACGGCGACGGGACGCCGGCAGACGACCGGAACGGGGGTGGCGCCGCCGCGGACGCCGGAGCGGAACAGAGTGACGACGGCGGCGGCCCCACCGCCGTCCTGCTCGACGTGCTGCCGAACGGGCGCCCCGACGACGACCGCCCGCAGTCCCGCAAATCGCCGGTGGCGTACGCGCTCGGCGCGCCGTCGTTCGCGCTGTACGAACTGACGCTCGCCGACGACGCGGACGCCTCCGTCGGCGACCGGATCGCGCTGGACGGCCCGGACGTCGGCCGCTACCGCGAGGTGTCGTTCGACGACCTCACCCGGAACGCGGCCGCGGAGGTCGAGTATGCGGTCGAGGCGATCGTCGACGCCGACGAGGAGCGGTTCGTCGACTTCTACAACGAGGCCGGGCCGATCACCCTCCGGCTCCACCAGCTGAACCTGCTGCCGGGGATCGGCAAGAAGCTGCGGAACGACCTCTTAGACGAGCGGAAGCGCGGGCCGTTCGAGAGCTTCGCGGACGTCGAGGAGCGGATCTCCGGGCTCCACCGCCCCCGGGAGGTGATCCTCGAACGGATCGTCGAGGAGATCCGCGAGTCCGACCTGAAGTACCGGACGTTCGTCGGGCGCGAGGAGTGAGCCGCGCCGCCCCCGGGTCCTCCCGGTGTCCCCGAAACGAGACTTTTACCCGAACACCGCGTGTACCCCGGCTATGACCGACTCATCGACGGGTGAGGGCGCCGCGTACGGGCAGCGCGACCCCGACGCGCTCGCGAGGCGGGCCGGCGCGCGGGCTGACCCCGACCGCGACCAGCACTTCCTCGTCGACGACCGGGTCCTCGACCGGATCCCGGGCTACCTCCCGGACGACGCCGACCGGAGCCACCTCCTCGAGATCGGCGGCGGCGCGGGGGCGCTCACCGACCGGCTGCTGGCGACGGCGACTGACGACGCCGCCGCGACGGGCGAGGGCCCGCCCCGCCGCGTCACCGTGATCGAGCGCGACGGCGCCTTCGCCGAGTTCCTCCGCGAGGAGTTCGCGGCCGCGGTCGCCGACGGGCTCCTCGACGTGGTCGAGGGCGACGCGCTCGACGTGGACCTCCCGCCCTTCTCCGCCTGCGTCGCCAACCTGCCGTACGGCGTCTCCTCGGAGATCGCCTTCCGGCTGCTCCCGGAGAAGAAGCCGCTCGTGGTGATGTTCCAGGCCGAGTTCGCCGACCGGATGGTGGCCTCGGCCGGCGAGTCCGCGTACGGCCGCCTCTCGGTGTCGGCGCAGCACTACGCCGACGTGGAGATCGTCGAGCGCGTGCCGAAGGAGGCGTTCGACCCCCAGCCGGCCGTCGAGAGCGCCGTCGTGCGCTGTACCCCCCGGGACCCCGACTACGCCGTCGGCGACGAGGCGTTCTTCCTCCGGTTCGTGAAGGCGGTGTTCACCCAGCGGCGCAAGACGGTGCGGAACGCGGTGCGGAACACGGCGCACATCTCCGGGCTCGACGACCCGGAGGCCGTCGTGGACGCGGCGGACGAGGAGCTGTTGAGCAGCCGCCCCGGCACGCTGGAGCCGGCGGCGTTCGCGGCGCTGGCGGAGCTGGCCCGCGAGCGCGGCTCCCCCGCGGAGGCGTGACGATGACGGGCTGGATCGGCCTCGTGACGGAGCTTCAGCGCGCGCTCGCGGGCAACGCCGAGCGGTTCGCCGCCTCGGTGGGGATCGTCGTCGCGGTGCTCGGGGTCCGGCTCCTCACGCGGCGACTGCGGCGCGGCGACAGGGAGCTCAGCTCGACGCAACGGCTCCTGCTGTCGGCGGGCGTCGGCGGCGCCACCGCGCTGGGCGCGATCACGCTGATCGCGGTGTGGGACCAGAGCGGCGCCCTCTTCGAGACGGCCCGGTCGGCGCTGAGCGCGAACCAGCTGTCGAACGTCGTCCTCGCCGTGCTGCTCTTGGCGATCGCGTACGCGCTCACGGACTTCCTCGGGGGCGTCATCCGCGAGATCGGCGCCGAGAGCGCCTCGATCTCGCAACACCAGCAGGAGGTCATCCTGCGGATCACGCAGCTGAGCGTCTACACGTCCGCGATCCTCGCCGTCGTCGGCCTGTTCACCGACAACGTCGGCAGCCTCCTCGTCGGCGCGGGGTTCCTGGGTATCGTGGTCGGCATGGCGGCGCGGCAGACGCTCGGCGCGATACTGGCCGGGTTCGTGCTGATGTTCTCCCGGCCGTTCGAGGTCGGCGACTGGGTGGTGATCGGCGACCACGAGGGGACGGTGACGGAGATATCGATCATGAGCACGCGGCTGCGGTCGTTCGACGGCGAGGTGATCACGATGCCGAACGACGACGTCCGGTCCGGGTCGATCGTCGACCGGTCGCGCCGGAACCGGCTGCGGATCGAGATCGAGGTGGGCGTCGACTACGACACCGACGTCGAGCGCGCGGCCGCGGTGGTCGAGGAGGCGGTCGCGGGCGTCGAGGACATCGCGGAGATGCCCGAGCCGAACGCCGTGACGAAGCGCTTCGGCGACTCGGCGGTCGTGTTGGGGCTCCGGTACTGGATCCGCAACCCGAGCATGCGCAAGCGCTGGCGGACCCAGACCGCCGCGATGGGCGCGATGAAGGACGCGCTCGAAGACGAGGGGATCGTCATCCCGTTCCCGCAGCAGACGCTCTCCGCCCGCACGGAGGGCGCCTCCGGTCCGCAGTTGGACGCCGCCGTCGAGAGCCGCGCGGCGACGCGCGGCGGCTCGGCCGACGCCGGCGACGCGGACGGGGCGTCGACCGACGGCGACGGGGCGGAGGGTGACCGATGAGCGGCGACGGGAGCGGAGGCGGCGGCGGAAACGGAAACGACGACGGCCTCGCGGCGCGGCGCGGCGTCGACGACGCGGTCGTCTACCAGCCCGCGGAGGACTCCGGTCTGCTCGCGGAGGCGGCGGTCGCCGAGGCGCACGGCCGCGTGCTGGAGGTCGGCACCGGGTCGGGGTGGGTCGCCGAGCGGATCGCCGAGGAGCGCGGCCTCGACGTGGTCGGTGGCGACCTCAACCCGCACGCCGCGCGTCAGGCCCGCGAGCGCGGCGTCGAGGCGGTCGTCGCCGACCTGCTCTCGCCGTTCCGCGCGGACGCGTTCGACACGGTGTGTTTCAACCCGCCGTACCTGCCCACCGACCCCGACAACGGGTGGGACGACTGGATGGAGCACGCGCTCTCGGGGGGCGAGTCGGGCCGCGAGCTCATCGAACCGTTCCTCGCGGACGTGGGGCGCGCGCTCGCGCCGGACGGCGTCGTCCTCCTCCTGGTCTCCTCGCTCACCGGGTACGACGAGGTGCTCGACGCAGCCGACGAGGCCGGCTTCGCGGCCGAGCCGGTCGTCGAGGAGTCGTTCCCCTTCGAGACGCTCACGGTGCTGGCCCTCCGTCGGGCGTAGGCCTCCGCAGTAGATTACTGTAAGGCATAAAACGTATTAGCAAATATTATACGACGGCATATCTAACGGACGGTGATGACCGAACGTGTCGCGGCGACGCCGGGGCTGTATCCGCTCCCGGACCGGGCGAAAGAGACGCTCTCCGACCTGAAGGGTCACCAGAAGGGGGACCTCCTGAGCGGCGACGAGGGCGAAGCGATCGTCGCGGAGTACGACGAGGTGCGCGCCGAGTACGTCGACCACCAACTCGACGCCGGCCTCGACCTGATCTCCGAGGGGCAGGGCCGCTGGGACGACATGATCGCGCACCCGCTGACCGTCAGCGACGCGGTCGAGACCGGCGGGATCGTCCGGTACTACGACAACAACAACTTCTACCGCGACCCGCGCGTCGTCGACGACCTCCGCTTCTCGGGCGACGTGGCGGACGAACTGACGGACGCGGCCGACCTGCTCGCGGCCGCCGACGGCGGCGACGACGCGTCGCTCGCCGCGACGCTCCCCGGCCCGTACTCGCTCGCGGCCCTCGCGACCGACGAGCACTACGGCGACGAGGCCGAGTTCCAGGCCGCGGTCGCCGAGTTCCTCGCGGACGAGGTCGCGGCGTTCCCGGCCCACGAGACGCTGTTCCTCCTCGAACCCTCGCTCGTCACGGACCCGCCCGCCGAGGGCGACGAGTCGACGGCGACGGACGCCATCGCGACGGTCGCCGACGCGACCGACGCCGACGTGGTCGTCCAGACGTTCTACGGCGCGCTCGGCGAGAAGCTGTACGCCCACCTCGTCGACGAGGCGGGCGCGGACGCAATCGGGCTCGACCTCGTCGCCGGCGACCGCGACGACACCGTCTACAACGTCCAGGAGTTCGGCTCGACCGACTCGCTGTCGCTCGGGCTCGTCGACGGGCAGAACACGCTCGTCGAGGAGGCCGAGACGGTCGCGGAGCGCGTCGAGTGGTTCGAGTCGCAGATCCCGCTCGAAGGGTTCGACCGGACCTACCTCACGCCGAACACCGAGCTGTTCTACCTGCCGACGAACAAGTACCGCGAGAAGCTGAACGCGCTCGCCGCCGCCGCGGAGGTGCTCGACTGATGGTCCGAAACCCGTCCGCCAACCGCGACCAGTTCCGCCCGCACGACCACCCGAACGACACGTTCCTGCTGTCGACCGTCGTCGGCTCGTACCCGAAGCCGAAGTGGCTCAACCGGGCCGACGAGCTGGTCGAGGACCCCGACTCGAAGTTCGACGAGTCTGACCTCGAAGAGGCCCACGACGACGCCTGTCGGCTCATCACGCACGAGCACGAGCGCGCCGGCCTCGACACGGTCGTCGACGGCGAGATGCGCCGCAACGAGATGGTGGAGTTCTTCGCCGACCGCATCGACGGCTACGAGTTCAACGGGCCGGTGAAGGTGTGGGGCCACAACTACTTCGACAAGCCGAGCGTCGTCGAGGAGGTCGCGTACGACGAGCCGTGGCTCGTCGACGAGTTCGAGTTCACCTCGAACGTCGCGGAACGCCCGGTCAAGGTCCCGATCACGGGGCCGTACACCCTCGGCTTCTGGGCGTTCAACGAGGCGTACCCCTCCACCGAGGAGCTCGTCTACGACCTCGCCGACCTCGTCAACGAGGAGGTCGAGAAGCTGGTCGAGGCGGGCGCCCGCTACATCCAGATCGACGAGCCCGCGCTGGCGACGACCCCCGAGGACCACGCCATCGTCGGCGAGGCGCTCGAACGCATCGCCGCGGGCATCCCCGAGGAGGTCCGCATCGGCCTCCACGTCTGCTACGGCGACTACTCGCGGATCTACCCCGAGATCAACGACTACCCGATCGACGAGTTCGACGTGGAGCTGTGTAACGGCGACTTCGAGCAGATCCCGACGTTCACCGACCCCGAGTTCGAGCCCGACCTCGCGCTCGGCGTCGTCGACGCTCACACGGCCGAGATCGAACCGGTCGAGGAGATCAAAGCGAACATCCGGCAGGGCCTGCGCGTCGTGCCGCCGGAGAAGCTCACGATCTCCCCCGACTGCGGGCTGAAGCTGCTTCCCCGCGAGGTCGCGTACGGCAAGACCGAGAACATGGTGACCGCTGTCCGCGAGGTCGAGGCCGAGATCGACGCCGGCGAGATCGACGTGGAGAACCCGCTCGCGGACGACTGAGGCGCCGCCGACGGTTCGCCTCGGGACTACTCTCGTGGCTCGGCCCTTCGGTGGCGCTCCGGGTCGGCGATACCTCCTCCGAAGCCTACGACCGCTGCGAGCGCGGTCGGACCGAGGCCAAACGTTTCGTACTGAGACCGCGTACGGCTCGTCAGTGAACGCCGTTCGGCTGCTGGCGAACCCCGCCGTTCGATGGGCGATCGCGTTCCTGTACCTCGGCACGTCGCTGACGCTGCTCGTCGGGCTCGGCGACCTCCCGAGGGCGGACCAGATCGCGGTCACGATCGCCTGCGTGATCGGCTTCTTCGTGGTTCCGATCGCGTTGAAGGGGTACGTGGACTCCGCGCCGGACCGGTACTGACAGACGCGGGTCCCGGCGGCCGAGCGATCGGGGCGCGTCGCGGCCGCGCTCGGTCCCGACCGCGCTGCGGAGCCCGCGCCACTATTTATAAAACCGCGCCGACCCCACCACCGACATGGAGATCGGTCTCACCGTCGGCGACGACCTCGACCGCCTCGCGGCGTCTCCGACGCGGTTCGACTTCTGTGAGGTCGGGGTCGGCGAGCCGACGCTCGTCCCCGGCGAGATCGACCCGGAGCGGCTGACCGACGCGCTCGCCGGTCGCGACCTGCTCGTCCACCTCCCGTACAGCCAGCGGCTGGCGACGTACGTCCCCGAGGTCAACGACGCCATCGTCGACTACCAGCGCCGGCTCCTGTCGGCCGCCGGCGACCTCGGCGCCGAGAAGGCGGTCATCCACGCCACCTCCGCCGACCGCGACGACATCGAGTTCCGCGAGACCGCGGCCGAGCAGCTCCGCCGCGTCGCCGACGCCGGCCGCGAGGCGGGCGTCGAGGTCGTCGTCGAGAACGTCGGCCACCAGCACGCGGGGCTCCAGCTCTCCGTCCTCGGCGACCTCGCCCGCGAGACCGGGACGCCGGTCTGCTTCGACGTGGGCCACGCCTACATGGAGGGCGGCAACAAGGCGATCAAGCGGTTCCTCCGGAGCCACGGCGACCGGGTCTCGCACCTCCACTGCCACGACGCCCGCCGCCGCGGCGACACGCACCTCCCCGTGGGCGCCGGCGAGGTCGACTACGACCTCGTCGCGTCCGAACTCGCCGGCTTCGACGGCACGGTCGCGCTCGAAGTGTTCACCGACGACGAGGCGCTCCTCGTCGACTCCGCGGAGCGCGTCGCCGACCGGCTCGGCGCCTCCTTCTGACGGGCGTCAGTCCGCCCGGTCGTCGTCGCCCTGCCCGTCCGCATCGTCGTCCGCGCTCGCGGTGTCGTCCGCGCTCGCGTCGTCTCCGTCGTCGTGCGCATCGTCGGCCTCGACCGCCTCCGCGTCGGTCTCGTCCCCCGCAGCGTCCCCGTCGATCTGGCGCTTTATCGACTCCAACTCGGACTCGACGTCCACCTCCGGCGGGTCGTCTTCGGCCGCCTCGCTCTCGGCGTCGTCGCCGCCGTCGCCGGGCTCGGTCACGTCGATCTGGACCGGGCTGTCGTCGTTACGCCCGGCGTCCGGCGCGCTCCGGGATCCGTCCTCGTCGCCGCGGCCCCGGTCGCGGTCGCGCCCGAGCCGGCGGTCCCGGGCGGCGTCCGCCTCGCGGCGCCCCTCGTCGATCCGGGACTCGATCTCCGCGGTGAGGTCGCGGGCGTCGGCGATGATCGACCGGGAGGCGGCGTCCTCGGGGAGGTCGGCCTCCGAGAGCGCGGTGCGAAGCTCCGAGAGCGACCGGGCGAGCCCGGCCGTCGCGCCGTCGCGGACGTCGGCGAGGCGGTCGCCCGCGCCCTCGGTCCCCTCGGCGACGCTCCGGCCGGGGTCGGCGAGCCGGAGGGTGCCCCGGAGCAGTTCCAGCGACTTGATCGTCGTCTCCAGCAGCGCGATGACCGTCGGGATGGTGTACTGTTCGGTGAACCGCACCAGCTCCGAGAGCCGGGGCGGCCGCGGCGGCCCGCGGCGGTCGCGCTCGCTCTCCCGGAGGTCGGCGCGGAGCTCGCCCAACACCGATTCGAGCTCGTCGAGCCGCTCCTCGAGGTCGTCGTCGCGTCGGTCGCGGGAACTCATGCCGCCTCGTAGGCGGGCCGCGAATAAAAAGCCCGGCAGCGCCGCGTGGCGCCCCGATCGGTCGCGGCGCGGCGCTCAGAACCCCTCGCGCAGGAACGTGCGCCGCGGCGGGAACAGGGCGGACAGGTCGGCCGCGAGGCCGTCCGGGGCGTCGCTCGACACGTCGAGGTCGGCGTGCGCCCGAAGGTCGTCGACGCCGCGGTAGCCGGCGTACAGCTGCGAGAGCGCGCCGATCCCGGCGGTCACGTCGGCGGCCGCGGAATCACCCTCATCAGCGTCCTCAACTCGCTCGGCGGCGACCTCGCCGCCCTCCACGGTCACCCGGATCGGTCGGTCGTGCCAGTCGACGAGCGGATCGTCGACGGCGAGCGTGAACGCGGTTTCGAGCCCGGGGTCGGGCGCCAGCGCGGGCAGCGCCTCGGGGACGTCGACGAGCCGGAACATGGGGCCGGCGCGGACCTCCTCGGTCACCGCGCGCGGGTCGTCGACCCGGTCGAGGAGGCTCACGTCGGCGGGGAGGCGGAGCCGAACGCGCTCGACCTGCGAGTCGTGGTCGCGACAGAACCGGAAGACGCGGTTCCAGTCGGCGGGGTCGGCGACGGCGGCGTCGGAGACGACCATCGCGCGCCCGTCGCCGTCGTCGCGCTCCTTGAAGGTGTACGAGAGGAGCGCGCGGAGCCCGCCGTCGCGCTCGAAGCCGTACACGTACGGGTCCGTCTGCCACCCCCGGAGGGTGCGCTCGCGCCACCACGCCGCGGTCCGCGCCATCGTGAAGTCGTAGCGCTCCGCGGTCGCGGCCAGCAGGTCGGCGGCCGCGCCGTGGTCGTCCTCGCCGAGCCGGCGGAACCGGCCCGCCTCGTCGCTGCCGTCGCTCTCCTCGGCCGCGAACGCCAGCTGCTCCGGCGGCGCCTTCACCCAGCGGTAGCGGTTCACCGTCCCCCAGCCGTACCGGCGGTAGAACGGGTGCTCGAAGGGCCACAGCGCGGAGAAGCGCACCCCGTCGTCGCGGTACTCCGTCAGCGACTCGCGGAGGAGCCGCTCGATGTGCCCGTTGCGCCGGTGCTCGGGCGGCGAGGCGACCGCCGAGAGGCCGGCCACGTCGCGGTCGCGTCCCCGGATCCGGAGCGAGAAGTCGTGGTGCCCGCACACCGCAACGGGCTCGTCGCCGTCGAACAGCCCCCGGTACTCCGCGAGGTGCTCGCGGTCGTCGTCGTCCTCCTCGGGGTCGTACGGCCCCTCCTCGGGCGAGAAGGCGTAGCGCATGAACGCGCTGAACTCGTCGCCGCGCTCCTCGGGGAAGGGCCGGTAGTCGAGGTCGCCCATACGCCGTCGGCGCCCGGGAGCCTGATAAGCCTTCCCGGCGCCTGCGCGTGGTTCTCATGCTCCGGTCGGCCGTCGCCCGGTCGTCCGGTCGGCGGTCGCTTCGGCGGCTCGTTCAGTCGAACTGACCGCGCCGGTACTGGACCGGCCACTCGGCCTCCTCGCCGAGCTCGTGGGCGGCCTCCAGCGGCCAGTACGGGTGGCGGAGCATCTCGCGGCCGAGCGCGACGAGGTCGGCCCGCCCGTTCCGGACGAGGGCGTCGGCGTGGGTCGGCTCCGTGATCCCCCCGACGGCGGCCACGGGCACGTCGGTCCCCTCGCGGACCGCCTCGGCGTAGGGCACCTGATAGCCCGGTCCCGCGCTCGGGATCTCCTGGTCCGGGTGGATACCGCCGCCGGAGACGTCGATCAGGTCGGCGCCGGCCTCGGCCAGCAGGGGGGCCAGCCGGACCGAGTCGTCCACGTCCCACGAGTCGCGGTCGGGGAGCCAGTCGGTCGCGGAGATCCGGACGAAGATCGGCTTGCCGTCGGGCCAGACCTCGCGGACGGCCGCGACGACCTCCCGGAGGAGCCGGGTGCGGTCCTCGAAGCTCCCGCCGTACTCGTCGTCGCGGTCGTTGGTGACCGGCGACAGGAACTGGTGGAGCAGGTAGCCGTGGGCCGCGTGGACCTCCGCGACCTCGAAGCCGACGTCGCGCGCCCGCTCCGCGGCGGCCACGAAGGAGTCGATCACCGCGTCGATCCCGTCCCCGTCGAGCCGTCGGGTGTCGGCCAGGTCCCCGTCGTCGACCTCGGAATGCGGGTACGGCTTGTCGCTGGCGGAGACGGTCTCCCAGCCTGCGGGCTCGTCGGCGGGGATGGGATCGCCCCCCTCCGCGGGCGGGCTGTGGGAGGCCTTCCGCCCGGCGTGGGCCAGTTGGATCCCGGGCGTCGCGCCCTGCGACCGGACGAACTCGACGATCGGCTCGATCGCCTCGGCGTGCTCGTCGGACCAGATCCCGAGGCAGTTCGGCGTGATCCGGCCGCGGGCCTCGACGGCGGTCGCCTCGGTCATCACGACGCCGGCGCCCCCGGCGGCGCGGGCGCCGAGGTGGACGCGGTGCCAGTCGTTCGCCAGGCCGTCGTCGGCGGAGTACTGGCACATCGGCGACAGCATCACCCGGTTTCGGAACTCTGTGTCGCGGAGCGCGAGCGGCGTGAACAGCGTGTCAGTCACGGGTCGACGAACGACCCCCGCCACGTAAGGCCCTCCGATCCCCCGCGCGGATCGCCGCCTGTGGTTTAGGCCGACCGAAATCTATAACACCGCCGGCCACTGAGCGGGTTGTAATGACAACGGGAGACCGGATCGAGCGGGACGCCGAGTCGGCGACCGACGAGCGGCCGACGGTCGCCGCGACCCGCTGTTCGCAGGACCGGACCGTCTTCGCAGAACAGGGCAACACCGACGCGTGGATCGCGACCGACCTCACGGTCGAACTCGAACGGTAACGAACCTCCTCCCGCCGCCCGCGCCACCGCGGCGGCTCCGCTTCCGGCGCCGTTCGGCGCCCCCGACTTCACTCCTCGGAGCGGAGCGTCCCGCGGGGCGAGCCCGATGTGCGCGGCGGCGACGCGGTCGCCCGCGCCGCGGCCGTCCCGCGCTCCCGATCCCCGTCGACGACCGCGAGGATCCGATCGAGTATCGAACCGAAGCGGCCGCGCTCGGACCGCTTCTCGAAGTAGGCGTCCGCGCCGGCGCCGAACGCCGCCGCCTCGCACTCCTCGCCCGAACACGTCGTGTGAAAGACGACCGGGACCTCGTGGCCCGCCTCGCGGAGCCGTCCGGTGAGACCGACCCCGTCGCCGTCGGGGAGCCGCTGCTCGGTCACGACGCAGTCGACTTCGACCCGCTCGCCGTCGACCTCGACGCCCTCCTCGACCGCGTCGACGGCGGCGGCGACGCGCTCGACGGAGCGGATCCGGACCCGTTCGGTGAGCCGCGTCGCGAACGTCTCCAGCAGCTCGGCGGAGCGCGCGTCGGGCTCGACCTGGAGGACGGTGATCGGCCCGTCGGCCTCCGTCGCGGGCCCGTCTGCTGGCTGTGCTGATCGGTCGGCGGCTGCGTTCGTGTCCGCGTGCGCGTCTGACGGCGGAGATGTGTGGTCGGTCATTCGTTTGGCGGCGGGCGACGACTCGGCGGAGCGCGACTCACTACGCGAGTTGTGATATTTCTTCGAACAATATTTGCCGTAGCGGTGTTATAATAATTGCGCGATCACCGTTGTCACGGCGCCTACGTCGATTATTCGGTGGTATAACCGAAGACACGCCGAGCGGTTCCCCGACGGCGCGGGCGGCGCGTCGCCGGGTCGCGTCCGCGTCCGCGTATCCGACCGCGGCGGCGGGTCGGCGGGCCCCCGGCCCGCTCAGGCGAACAGGTCGCGCGCCTCGCGGACGGCGTCGACGAGCGCGTCGACCTCCTCGACGGTGTTGTAGAAGTAGAAGGAGGCGCGCGCGGTGGCGGCGACGCCCATCTCGTCGTGGAGCGGCTGCGTACAGTGGTCGCCGGCGCGGATCGCGACGCCGTAGTCGTTGAGGATGCTGGAGAGGTCGTGGGCGTGGACGCCCTCGACGTTGAACGAGACGAGCCCGCCGCGGTCGTCGCCCGGCGGGCCGTATATCTCGACGCCGCCGAGCGCCGTCAGCTCGTCGTAGGCGTACTCGGCCAGCAGGTCCTCGTGGGCCTCGATCCGGTCCATGCCGATATCCTCTAAGTACTCGATGGCGGCCGCGAGGCCGACCCCCTGCGCGATGGAGGGCGTCCCGGCCTCGAACTTCCACGGCAGGTCCTCCCAGGTGGAGTCCTCGAAGGAGACGCGGCGGATCATGTCGCCGCCGTAGAGGTACGGCTGCATCTCCTCTAAGATCGCCTCGCGGCCGTAGAGGGCGCCGATCCCGGTCGGGCCGCACATCTTGTGGCCGGAGAAGGCGAGGAAGTCGACGTCCAGCGCCTCCACGTCGACCGGGCGCGTCGGCACCGACTGCGCGGCGTCGGCGAAGACGTAGGCGTCGCGGTCGTGCGCCATGTCGGCCAGCTCGCGGATCGGGTTCACCGTGCCGAGCGTGTTCGACACGTGGACGACCGAGACCATCTCGGTGTCGTCGTCGATGAGCTCGGCGGCGTGGTCCATGTCGAGCCGCCCCTCGTCGGTGACGTCGATGAACCGCACGTCGGCGCCCGTCCGCTTGCCGATCTGCTGCCAGGTGACGAGCGAGGCGTGGTGCTCCATCTCCGAGAGGACGACGTTGTCGCCCGGGCCGAGCTCTTCGAGGCCCCAGGCGTAGGCGACGAGGTTCATCGCCTCGGTCGTGTTCTTGGTGAAGACGACCTCCTCGCGGCCCGCGGCGCCGATGAAGTCGGCGACCGCGTCGTGGGCCTCCTCGTAGGCGACGGAGGCCTCCTGGCTCAGCTGGTGGATCCCGCGGTGGACGTTGGCGTTGTAGCTCCGGTAGTAGTCGGCGATGGCGTCGACGACCGGGTCGGGGGTGTGCGAGGTCGCCGCGTTGTCGAGGTAGACGAGGGGGGTGTCGTCGCCCTCGCCCTCCCCGGCGGTCTCCGGGTCCCCGCCCACCTTCCGGTCGAGGACCGGGAAGTCGGCGCGGAGCGCCTCCACGTCGAACGGGTACTGTTCTTGGACTCCCATTACCCGTTATCGGGCCCCGAGCACTAACACACCTTCGGTCCGGTACGTCTTGCGGGTATCGCGGACGCGCGCAACGCCGCGATCCGCGGGGGTTCGCCCCGCTACTCCCCCCAGTCCGGATTCGCCCGCGGCGGCGCGAAGATGTCGAAGCCGACGACGGGCTCGTCGGTCCGGTTCTCGGCCGCGTGCGGCTCGCCGCCGGGGATCACGTACGTGTCGTCGGGGCCGACGACCCGCTCCTCGCCGTCGACGAGGAACGTCAGCCGGCCGGCCGTGATCACGCCGATCTGCTCGTGCGGGTGGTCGTGCTCGGGCACGCCCTCGCCCGGTTCGATCTCGAACCGCTGGATGCTGGTCTCGTCGCCGACGGCCCCCTGGGTGAGGAACACGCCGTCGACCGCCTCGACCGCCTCCGCGTCCGCGTCGGGTGCGACGTCCATACGCGCTCCGGCGGCCCGGAGGCACCTAAATCCGCGGGGACGGGCAGCCGGTGCCGGGGCGACGCCGGCGCCGCCTCGGGGCTCTCACGGGAACGGGTGGTACGGGCGGTCGAGCGCGGGCTCGAACCCCATCGACCGCGGCACGTCGCGGGCGCGGTCGCCGAAGAACGGCTCGCCGGTGAACAGCGGCTGCGCGCCGGGCACCAGCACGCGGACCGCCTCGAACCCCAGCGACGCGAGGTCGCGCGTCGTCACCCGCGCGACGTACGGGTCGAGGCCGACGGCCTCGACGCGGTCGACGACGGCTGCGAGCTCGGCCTCGCCCGACAGCGCCGGCTCGCCGAGCCCGTCGGTCGAGACGGTCGCGTCCGGGTCGAAGAACGCCGCGGTCTCGGCGGGGCGGTCGGCGTGGTGGCCGATCGCGGCGCCCTGCTCGTCGGCCGCCTCCCGGCCCATCGAGCGGAGCTCGGTCCAGTTCTGGAGCGCCTCCGCGAGCGCGCTCCGGGCCGCCGCGGCCGGGTCGAGGTCGGCGCCCGACCCCGCGGCGAACCGCGGCCAGTCGCCCTCGCGGCCGACGCCGACGGCGACGACCGGCACGTCCACGTCGGTCGTGACGAGCAGCGCCGTCACCGACAGCGACTCGGCGCGCGCCCGCTTCTCCAGCTCGGCGAACCCGGGGTCGTCGACGTCGAGCCCGAGCGGCTCCGTCGTGGAGTACCAGCTGGTCATCGTCGCGTCGCGCTCGACCGCCTCGTAGAGCCCGGAGAGCGCGGCGTCCGGCCCGGAGCTCCCGAGCCCGAGCCCGGTCGTGATCGCCGGGCGGTACCGGCGCTCCGGCGGCGGGAAGTGGACGAACTCCGCCGGGAGGCTCGCCGGCTCGCCGGTCCCGAGCCGCTCGCCCCGGACCCACGGGAGCCGGTCGTCGCGGCCGTACGCCTCGGCGCTCTCGGGGCGCACGAAGGCGTCCGGGGTGACCGGGTTCGGGACGTTCGCGGCCGGCGCGCGCGTGAACGCGGCCTCGCGGTAGACGCCGGCCGCGTAGCGCTCTAACCCCTCGCCGAGCGCCTTCATGAACGCGGCGTCCCAGTCGGCGGCCGCGCCCCCGCCGAAGTCGGCCGCGTCGCCGTCGGAGAAGGGCGTCGTGTCCGCGACCCGCGCGACGTAGTACGGCAGCGGGAACGACTCCTGCTCGCCGACCTCGGTCAGCGCGCCGACCCGCGGGTCGACCGCGCGCTCCGCGCGGTCGAGCGTCTCGCCGAGGTCGCGGTCGGCGTGCTCTCGCGGGAGCGCGTCGCCGGGGTCGGCGCCGCAGCCGCACCCGGGCGCCGGGAGGAGCGTCCGCTCGCCGCCGGGCACCTCGGCGACCGTGTCCGCCACCGGGTCGCCCGCGAGCAGGCGGATCGCCCGCCGCCCGGCCACCGCGCCGGCGTAGCGCACGGCGGAGCGGCGGCCGGTCGGGGCGTCGGCGGGCTCCGCGCCGCCGCTCTCGACCCGGGCGCGCAGGCAGTCGTAGCAGGCGTCGTCGAAGACGGTCACCGCCGCGTCGAGGTCGGCGAGCGGGACGCCGCCGAGCCCGCCCACCTCGACGGCGACCCACCGGTCGAGCAGCTCGTTCGCGGTCGCGAACGCCGCCGACCCGGCGGTGTCGACGACGACCGCGAGGTCGAACCCGTCGAGCAGCTCCGCTTCCACGGGCATCGCGTTCACGTCGACGTCGCCGAGCGCGGCCCCGGCCGCCTCGACCGCGGGGCCGTCGCCGACAAGTCCGATATCCATACCCCGTGGACGCGAGGCGGCGGAAAAAAGCCGCGGGTCCGCGGCGCGGGAGGGCGGACGGAGAAGAACGCTCGGGGACGCGAGGAAAGAGAGGGAGGCGGCGGTCGGGCGGGCGGCCCGCTCAGGCCGGCGTGGCCGCCATCATCTCGGCGGCCTCGGCGGCGAGGTCGGCGGCGTCGACCCCTTCGAGCCGCTCGTCGCCGAGCTTCAGGCGGAGCCGGGGGCGGCCGACGTCGATCGGGACCTTCTCGGTGTCGATGATCCCCAGGTCCTCCAGGCGCGTCTTCGTCCGGGAGAACGTCGCCTTCGAGGCGATCCCGACGTCCTCGCCCCACTTCGAGATGTCGTAGAGCAGCACGTCGTTCTTCGCCGCGACGAGCAGCGAGACGGTCACCTCGTCGAGGTCGGCGCCGTCGTCGCCCTCGGTCGCGTCGAGGACGGCGTCGAAGTCGGCGCGGGCCTCCTCGCCGATCTCCGACGCCATCGTCTCGCGGACCCGGCTGATCGCCGGCGTGCGGAGCGTGTACGGCTCGGCGTCCTCGAACGCCTCGCGGTGGGACTCGTACACCTGGTCGACGAACTCGCCGTCGTCGGTCGAGAGCGCGGCGACGTCGTCCCCGGCGGTGACGAGCGCCACGACCCGAGAGGGAGAGACGAACAGCGCGTTGTCGACCTCGCCGTCCAGCACCCGGAGGTCCAAGGCGCCGTCGGCCACGAGGTCGGCCGCCCGGGACGCGACGACGAAGTCGTCCATGACGTCCTTGAGGGTGCGTTCGTCGGCGAGCATCGACAGCTCCGGGAGGTCGTCCCGCCCGACGGCGGTCTCGACCAGCGATACGATCGTCTCCGCGGAGGGGTCCACGACGAGCAACTCGTCGTCGCCCCCGGCGAAGGCCGCTTCGAGCGCCGCCTCGACGTCGGCCGCCAGTAAATTCGATACCATTTGTCTCTCGGTATAAAAGCCGGTTGCGTATTTAATATTAACGGGATTCATGGTTCGGACAACTCACGTAGCAGGCCTCAAAAGGCCGAAATCGCCCGATCAGCTCCGACGGCGATCGCCGATCGGTCGCCGGTCGATCGCCGGTCGATCGGCGCCTCGACGGTCGCCGTCGACGCCGCGTGCGCGACCGTCGGCGGCGGGGTGCCGCGGCGGCGACGGAAGGATTAATGCGCGGTCGCGCCCGGGTTCGCACATGGACCACGAGCACGTCCGGGAGGTCGACCCGGCGGTCGCCGACGCGCTGGCCGGCGAGCGCGACAGACAGGAGCAGACGCTCGCGATGATCGCGAGCGAGAACCACGTGAGCGAGGCGGTACTGGAGGCGCAGGGCAGCGTCCTCACCAACAAGTACGCCGAGGGCTATCCGGGGTCGCGCTACTACGCCGGCTGCGAGTACGCCGACGAGGTCGAGGAGCTGGCGATCGAACGCGCGAAGGAGCTGTGGGGCGCTGACCACGTCAACGTCCAGCCCCACTCCGGCACGCAGGCGAACCAGGCGGTGTACTACTCCGTCCTCGAACCCGGCGACAAGATCCTCTCGCTGGAGCTGAACCACGGGGGCCACCTCTCGCACGGCCACCCCGCGAACTTCACGGGGCAGCTGTACGACGTCGAGCAGTACGAGGTCGACCCCGAGAGCGGCTACATCGACTACGAGGGGCTCCGGGACACCGCCGAGTCGTTCGACCCGGACATCATCGTCTCGGGCTACTCCGCGTACCCCCGCACCGTCGACTGGGAGGAGATCCAGGCGGCCGCCGACGCGGTCGACGCCTACCACCTCGCCGACATCGCGCACATCACCGGGCTCGTCGCCGCCGGCGTCCACCCCTCGCCGGTCGGCGTCGCCGACTTCGTCACCGGCTCGACCCACAAGACGATCCGCGCCGGCCGCGGCGGGATCGTGATGTGCGACGCGGAGTTCGCGGACGACGTCGACTCGGCGGTCTTCCCCGGCGGGCAGGGCGGCCCGCTGATGCACAACGTCGCCGGCAAGGCGGTCGGGTTCAAGGAGGCGCTCCAGCCCGAGTTCGAGGAGTACGCCCGGAACGTGGTCGACAACGCCGAGGTGCTCGCCGAGACGCTCCAAGAGCACGGCCTCTCGCTGGTCTCCGGCGGCACCGACAACCACCTCGTGCTCGCCGACCTGCGCGACTCGCACCCGGACCTCTCGGGCGGCGAGGCCGAGGACGCGCTGGCGGCCGCGAACATCGTCCTCAACGGGAACACGGTCCCCGGCGAGACGCGCTCGCCGTTCGACCCCTCCGGGATCCGCGCGGGCACCGCCGGGCTCACGACGCGCGGGTTCGACGCGGACGCGATCGAGGAGGTCGGCGACCTGATCTACCGCGTCGTCGACAACGCCGACAGCGACGACGTGATCTACGAGGTCGGCGAGCGCGTCGTCGAGCTCTGCGAGGCGCACCCGCTGTACGAGTGACGGCCCGGCGCCGTCGCGGGGTCGGGCCGCGCCGACGAATCCGTGCGTAAAAGTGGGGGCGGCCCGCAGGGGTCGGTATGGACGCTCCGTCGTTTCTCGCCGCTCGCCTCGACCGCGACGCCGCCCCGCTGGTCGTCGGCGACGTGATCGCGTTGATCCTACTCCTGACCGTCGGGACGCTCAACCACCAGTCGGTCGCGTTCCTCACCGCCAACCCGCTGTACCTCCCCGGCGTCTACGCCCCGTTCCTGATCGGCTGGGCGGCGGTGGCGCCGCTCGTCGGCGCCTACTCCGCGGGCGCGGCCGAGACGGCGAAGTCGTCGGTGCCGCTCGTCGTCAGGTCGTGGATCCCCGCGGCGGTCGTCGGGCTGGCGCTCCGCGCGTTCGTCTTCCGCGGCGGCGCCGAGCTCACCTTCGCGGCCGTCATGCTCGTGCTGGGATCGCTCGCGCTCGGCGGCTGGCGCGCGCTCTACTTCCGACTGCGGTAATTCCCGCGTTCCGCCGCTGACTCCGGCGACCGACCGCGCAGCCCCCTTCTCGCCGCCGCCTCCGGCGACCGACCGCGCAGGCCCTTTCTCCCCGTCCGACCGAAACGGCTACCCGGGTCCATCGCGCGGCTCATAAGTTATGAGTTACATCTGTGTGTTCACGGCCGAACCGCCTACGAACCGCGAGAAAAATTTAATACGGACGATCCAATTAGTATTCAACGACAGCATGGCTGGATACTACGACTACGTCCTTGGGCTCATTCCGGGCGCGTTGATCGGTGTGACCGCCTCGCTCACGCTGGTCGGGCTGTCCCTGACCGCCGCGCTCCCGGTCGGCGCCGCGGCCGCGGGCGCGGTGATGGCTCACGCGATGTTCGTCCGAAATCCAGTCGCGGGCGAGGCGCCCGCGCGCCGGTCGCTCGACGGCGAGGCCGGCGAGCGCTCCGGCGGATCGGCGACCGGCGGCTCCTCCGCGGGCGCCGCCGACTGAGCGCACGACCGCCCGGCCCCCGCGGTCCGGGCCCGTCGTCCCGACCGCTCGCCGCGTCCTGTACCGTTTAGTCCCCTCGCCGCGAGTGGTCGGGTATGACGGAAACCCTGTTCCTGTCGAGCGGCGACGTCGACGACCTCGCGGAGCCGGCCGACTACGTCGCGGCGGTCCGCGACGCGTACCGCCAGGTGGGCGAGGGCGCGCCGGCCGAGCCGCGGACGAAGCTGTTCAACCGCGAGCCGCCGGGCATGCTCACCACCTACGCCGCGGTCCTCCCGGAGACGGGGGCGATGGGCGGGTACACCTACTCGGCGGGGTTCGGCGCGGGCGACGCGTGGTTCATGACCCCGCTGTTCGACGCCGAGTCCGGCGAGCCGCTCGCGCTGCTCGACGGCGCGTCGATGAACCCGTTCAAGACCGGCGCCGCGGGCGCCGTCGCGGTCGACGCGCTCGCCCGCGACGACGCGACCGAACTCGCCGTGATCGGCAGCGGCGCGCAGGCGCGCGGGCAGGTCGCGACGACCGCGACGGTCCGCGAGTTCGAGGCGGTCCGCGTCTTCTCGCCGACCGCGGAGAACCGCGAGTCGTTCGCCGCCGACTTCGACGAGCGACTCGACGCCGACGTGTCGGCGGTCGAGAGCGCGAGCGACGCGCTGGCGGGCGCCGACGTGGTGATCACCGCGACGACCGCGAGCGACCCCGTGATCGCCGACGCCGACGTGGAGCCGGGCACGCACGTCACCGCGATGGGCCAGTACCACCCGGAGAAGAACGAGCTGCCCCCCGAGCTGGTCGCGCGCGCCACCTACGTCCCCGACCTGAGAGCGCGCGCGACGCAGGACGCCGGCTCGTACCTCGCCGCGGTCGCGGCGGGTCTGATCGAGGAAGGGGAAGGGATCGCGGCCGACCTCGGCGCGGTCGTCGCGGGCGACCACCCCGGCCGGACGAGCGACGAGGAGGTGACCGTCTTCGACTCGGGCGGGACCGGGGTGGAGACGGTCGCCGCCGCCCACATGCTGTACGAGCGGGCGAGCGACGCCGGGCGGGGCGAGATCGTCGACTTCGCGCCCGCGAGCGAGGCGCTGACCGGAGAGTAGCCGGAGGTTGAAGTGGCCTGCCGGCGTTCGGCCGGTATGCTCGTTGGGATCGTCTCCGACACGCACGACGACCTCGCCGCCGTCGAGGCGGCCGTCTCGCTGTTCGAGCGCGAGGGGGTCGACGCCGTCGTCCACTGCGGCGACTTCGTCGCGCCCTTCTCCGCGACCCCGTTCGACGCGGGCTTCGACTTCCACGCGGTCCGCGGGAACAACGACGGGGAGTGGGCCGTCGAGTCGACGGTCGAGGAGTTCGGCACCTACCACGGGGAGGCCGCCGCGCTCTCGTTCGACGGCGCGGGGAGCGGCGACGCGACCGGCGACGACGCGGTCGACGTCGCGGTCACCCACGGCACGAGCGGCCTCGTCGTCGACGCGCTCGTCGACTGCGGCGACTACGACTACGTGTTCCACGGCCACACCCACGCGCACGGCGTCGAGGCGCGGGGCGGAACCGTCCGCGTGAACCCCGGCGGCCTCCCCATCCCGGTCGCGGGCGCCGACGACGCGTTCCGGGTCGCGACGCTCGACATGGCGGAGTCCGGCGTCGACGCGGTGACGCACCACGTCCTCGACGGCTGACGGCGCCCGGCGACCGGCGGCGCCGTTCGACGGCGGCGCGGCGCGCGTCGCCCCCACCCCGAGTTTTATCGCCGCTCGCTCGCTCCGTACCTCTATGAGACACGCGCAGGGACCGCTCCTCACGATCGACCTGACAGAGCGGACCGCGTCGACGACGCGGATCGACGACCGACTCGCGTCGTTCGTCGGGGGCCGCGGGCTCAACACGTCGCTCGCGTACGACCGGATCCCGTTCGACGCCGACCCGCTGGGGCCGGAGAACCGCCTGTTCCTCTCGACGGGGCCGATGCAGTACTCGACGACCTCCTACACCGGACGCATGGCCGCCACGGGCCTCTCGCCGCTCACGAACGGCCTGCTGTCGTCGAACGCGGGCGGGTTCCTCTCGCGGAACTTCACCGGCGCGGGGTACGCCGCGGTCGAGCTGGTCGGCGCGAGCGACGACCTGCTCGCGGTCCACGTCCGCGAGATCGGTCCGGACGGCGAGCCGGACGTGACGTTCGAAGAGGTCCCGGACCTAGCGCAGGCGGAGGTGTCCACCGTCTCCGACCGCCTCGCGGAGACGCACGGCCTGGAGCCGGAACACGTCGCCTGCGTCGGCCCCGCCGGCGAGAACGAGGTGCGGTTCGCGTCGGTGATGACCTCGGACACGCGGGCGTTCGGGCGCGGCGGGCTGGGCGCGGTCCTCGGCTCGAAGGGCGTGAAGGCGCTCACGTTCGACGGCGAGGCGGAAGTCGACCTCGACCTCGACTGGCCCGACGAGGCGGGCGAGGTCCACCGCGAGGCCGCGACCTCCGACTCGATCATGAAACGGCAGGGGACGACGAGCGTGACGGAGCTGGCCAACGAGGTGGACGCGCTCCCCTCCTACTACTTCGCCGAGACCTCCTTCGAGGGCGTCGAGGGCATCTCCGGCGACCGCGTCGAAGAGAAGAAGTACAAGAAGGGGACCTGCTCGCAGTGCGCGTTCGCCTGTAAGCTCCCGACCCGCGACGAGGCCACCGGCGTCGAGACGGAGGGGCCCGAGTTCGAGACCGTGATGGCGTTCGGGTCGAACGCGGGCGTCGACGACATCGTCGACGTGATGGCCGCCAACGAGCTGTGCGACGAGCTTGGGATGGACACCATCTCCTGTGGCGACGCCGTCTCGATGTTCCTCCAGAGCGAAGACGAGTTCGGCAACGCGGAGCTGGTCCGCTCGCTCGTCGAGCAGATCGCCTACCGCGAGGGCGTCGGCGACAAGCTCGCGGAGGGCGTCCACCGCGCCCACGAGGAGTTCGGCGCCGACGACTGGACCGTGAAGGGGATGGCCTTCTCCGGGCACGACGGCCGCGCGCTCAACGGGCAGGGGCTCGCGTTCGCGACCGCGAACCGCGGCGCCGACCACATGTACGGCGAGTTCTACCCGTACGAGTACCCGCTCGTCGACCCCGACGAGGCGTTCGATCCCGAGGGGCTGGCGGGGAAGCCCCCGAAGCTCGTCGCGAAGGAGAACCGCAACGCGGTGCTCGACTCCGCGGTCGTCTGTAAGTTCTCGCGGGGCACCGTCACCGACGACCGGCTCGCCGCCCTGCTCGACGCCGACTACGACGCCCTCCAGACGCTGGGCGCCCGGATCGTCGAACTGGAGCGCGCGTTCAACAACGCCCGCGGCTTCGACCGCGCGGACGACACGCTCCCGTACGCCGACGCGATCGAGGGGTTCGACGCGGCGCTGTCGGAGTACTACGCGCTCCGCGGCTGGAACGACGACGGCACCGTGCCCGACCACGGCGACGGGATCGACCCCGCGAGCGCGGCGCCCGCCGACGACTGAGATCGCGAGGCCCCGCCCGACGCCGCCTCACTCCGCCGGATCGTCCGGGGGCGCGAACTCGACGCCGCGGAACTCGAACCGCGCGCCGCCGGCCTCGCTCTCGGCCAGTTCGACCGTCCACCCGTGCGCCTTCGCGACCTCGGCAACGATCTTCAGCCCGAACCCGGTGCCGTCGGGGTCCGTCGTCACGCCCGCCTCGAACACCGACTCCCTGTCGTCGGGGTCGACGCCCGGGCCGTCGTCCTCGACGTAGAAGCCGTCGCCGTCGGGGAGGGCGCCGACCGCGACGGCGACGTCCCTCCCCCCGTGTTCGACCGCGTTGCCGAAGAGGTTCTCCAGCGCCTGCCGCAGGCGGCTGCGGTCCGCGGCGACGACGGCGTCCGTCTCGACCGCGAGCGTCGCGTCCTCGGTGTCGACGGTCTCCCAGCACTCCGCGACGAGGTCGGCGAGGGGGACCGGCTCCGTCTCGTCGATGCCGGCCCCCTGCCGGGCCAGCGCGAGCAGGTCCTCGATGAGCGCGTCCATCCGGTCCAGCGAGCGCTTCACCGCGCTCAGCTCCGCGACCTCTATCGACTCCTCGGCGAGCCGGTCGGCGACCATCTCGAGGTTGCCGGTCGCGACGTTGAGCGGGCTCCGGAGGTCGTGCGAGACGAGGCTGGCGAACTCCTCCAGGCGGTCGCGCTCGCGGGCCACCTCCGCCTCGCGGCGGCGGAGCTGTCGCTCCCGCTCGATGCGGACGAGCACCATCGTCACCGTCGCCGCCCAGATGCGCGCGATCGCCAGGTCGGACTCGGAGAAGGCGTCGGGGACCGTGGCGCCGACGTTCAACACGCCGTACCGGCCGAGCGGGACGACGAGCTCGCTGCGGATCGTCGCGTCCTCGGTGTACCGGTCGGGGTCGTCGGCGACGTCAGCCACGTAGGTCGGCTCGCCGCTCTCGAACACCTCCCAGGTGATGCTCTGCCCCGCGGCGTCGAACGTCGGATGGTCGCCGACCACGGCCTCGGCGGTCTCGGTCCAGACGACCGGTTCGAGCGCGTCGCGCCGCTCGTCGTGGAACCAGATCGCGGCGATGGGGTGGCCGAGCACGTCGTCGACGTACGACACCGCCGCCTCGGCGGCCGTCTCCCTGTCCGTCGTCTTCAGCAGCTCCCTGGTCGCCTCGTGGAGCGATTCGAGCGTCTCCGTGCGGCGCCGGAGCGCCAGCTGTTGCGTCCGCTCGTTCGAGACGTCTATCGCGGTGACGACCGCGTACGAGTCGCCGTCGAGCCCGAAGGCGCCGACGCTGACGCGGACCGGGATCAGGACGCCGTCGCCGCGGCGCACGACGAGCTCGAACCCGTCGGCCAGCGACCGGGACTCCCCCGCGCGCACCGCGTCGACCAGCGCGGCGACGGTGTCGCCCGCGTCGGCCTCCCCGTCGCTCGTCGCCTCCCAGTCGCCCGTCGCCTCGCCGGCGGGATCGGCGTCGCCGTCGCCCGGGTCGGCGTCGAGGGCCGCGGTCACCGCGGCGTCGTCGAGGTCCACCTCCGTCGGGTCCTCGAACACGGCGCCGACCGACCGTCCCGAGAGCTCGGCCGGGTCGAGCCCGAAGACCGCCTCGACGCTCGGCGTGCCCGCGCGGACGACGCCGTCGCCGTCGACGACGAGCGTCGGGTCCGGGGTCGCGTCGATCGCCTCCGGGAAGCTGTCCATCGTCACTCCTCCGGCTCGTGGACGTGACCGCACTCGGGGCAGCGCACCTCCTCGCCGCGGAGGTCCGCCGAGGAGGCGCGCACGTCGCGCATCACCTCGCTGATCTTGTCCTCGGCCTCTAACTCGTCGGCGACGGCGAGGTCGACGCCCTCCACTTCGAGGAGGAACTTCGCGACCTCCGTCACCTCGTACATCATCTCGTCTAAGTCCTCGGCGGTGAAGAAGCCGGACATCGCGCCGTAGAGGAACGTCGCGCCCGCCTTCGTCACCTTCTCCTCGAAGGAGTAGCGCGCCTGGTTGACCGCCTGCGGGGTGTAGGTGTCGGTCATGAAGGGGACCAGTTCGGGGAGGTTCTCGCCGATCTTCGTCATCTCGACGCCGGTCTCCGTGCGGAAGTCGGCGCAGAGGCGCGCTATCGCCCACTCGCGGGCCGTGATGTACGTCCGGTCGCGGAGGAACTCGTTGACGCGCTCGTAGCGCGCCCCGTCCATCTTCTGGAACCGCTCGTACTTCTGGACGTCGCGGGGCACGTCCGACGCGTCGCCGTCGCCGGCGTCCGTCGCGTCGTCGGCCGCCGCGTTCTCACCGTCCGTCGCGTCGCCGGCCGCGTCCTCGTCGGGGGGCGTCGGGTCTCCGCCGGTCGCTTCGCCGCCGTCGTCGCCCTCGGAGGGAACGCGGTCCGCGGCGGCGTCGCCGGTCCCCTCGGCGTCGTCGGCCGCCGGACCGGTGTTGTCGCTCATACGTTCGAAAGCCCGCGGGCGGGCAAAAGGGTTGTCGGTGGTCGGGCGCCGGAGATCCACTTTTGTACCGTCGCGTGGAGGGATGGGGCATGAAAGTGCTCTGCGGGATCGGCGGCAGCGACGACTCGTTCCGCGCGCTCGACCGCACGGTGGAGCGCGCGGCGGTCGCGGACGACGACCTGACGATCGCCGTGGTCGACAACGAGGACTCGTCGGTCGCCCCCGAGGACGTGATGGAGCGCGCCCGGGAGGCGGTCGACGACGCCGAGGTAGCCGCCGAGGTGCGACGGGTCGAGGGCGACCCCGGGAGCCGGCTGGTCGAGATCGCCGAGACCGAGGGGTTCGAGGAGATCGTCCTCGGCGGCGGCCACACGAGCCCGATGGGGAAGATCACGATCGGGTCGATCGCGGAGTTCGTCCTGTTGAACGCAAAGACGTCGGTGACGCTGGTCAGATGAGCGACCGAGGCTACCCGGACGCGGTGGCGGACGAGTTCCCGCCGCCGCCGACCGCGTTCGCGGACCGCGAGGACCGCGAGGTCGAGATCCGGCCGTACGATGGGGACGACGCGGCCCGCGAGGCCCTCGTCGAGATGTACGACGACTTCGACCCGGCCGACCGCGCGCAGGGGATCCCGCCGGGCGGCGAGGAGCGCATCCGCGAGTGGCTCGGCGCCATCCTCGCCGACGACTGCTACAACGTGATCGCCTGGTGCGGCGACGAGGCGGCCGGCCACGCGACGCTCGTGCCCGACGGCGACGCATACGAGCTGGCGATCTTCGTCCACCAGGAGTACCAGCGCGCCGGGATCGGCACCCACCTCATCCGCGGGCTGCTCGGGCACGGGCAGGCGAACGGCGTCGCGAAGGTGTGGCTCACCGTCGAGCGGTGGAACCGCGCCGCGGTCTCGCTGTACAAGAAGATCGGCTTCGAGACCTCGGACGCCGAGAGCTTCGAACTGGAGATGGGGCTGCGCCTCCGCGCCGACGAGGCGGCCGCGGAGGGGGCCGGCGGACCCGCGGGCGAGGCCGACGGCGACGAGTAGGGCTGGCCGGAATCTTCAAGCCTTTAGGGGCGGCCCGCGACCGCTCCGGTATGAGTCACCGAATTCTGCTGTTGGGGGCGCCCGGCGCCGGGAAAGGGACGCAGAGCGCGAAGCTCGCCGACGAGTACGGCGTCGAGCACGTCACGACCGGCGACGCGCTCCGCGCGAACAAGGAGATGGAGACGGAGTACGGGACGCCCAAGTCGTTCATGGACGCGGGCGAACTGGTCCCGGACCCGGTCGTCAACGAGATCGTGAAGGCCGCGCTCGAGGACGCCGACGGGTTCGTCCTCGACGGCTACCCGCGCAACCTCGACCAGGCCGAGTACCTCTCTGAGATCACGGACCTCGACGCGGTCATCCTCCTCGACGTCGACGAGGAGGTGCTCGTCGACCGCCTCACCGGCCGCCGCGTCTGTGACGACTGCGGCGCGAACTACCACGTCGACTTCCAGCCCCCGGAGGAGCCGGGCGTCTGCGACGAGTGCGGCGGCGACCTCGTCCAGCGCGAGGACGACACCGAGGAGACGGCCCGCGAGCGCCTCGAAGTGTTCTACGACAACACCGAGCCCGTGGTCGACCACTTCCGCGACGAGGGCGTCCTCGTCGAGGTCGACGGCGAGGCGACCCCGGACGAGGTCTTCGAGCGGATCCGCGACGTCGTCGAGAACTGACCCGGCGCGTCGAGGGGCGACCCGCCCCGGCGCCGCGAACCGATCCGCGTCGCCCCGGGACCGATTCGAGCGGCGATTCTACAAGGTTCTTAACCGTCGACCGCTAACCGGCCGGTAATGAGCAAAGTCGAACGGCGAGTCCGCTCGCTGGTCCGCGAGGACGGCGAGATGCGGGACGCCATCCAAACCGTCCTAGACAACGCCAGCGGCGGCGAGGTCCGCTGGGTCGACGTTCGCGACGAGATCACGAGCGGGCAGTGGGGCCGGCTCATCGAGAAGGAGATCCTCGTCGACGGCGAGGAGGGGTTCGCGCTGGCCGACCGCGACGGCATCGAGGCCGGCATGGAGGACGACGACGGGGGCGACGGCGACGTCGAGACGCCCGAGACGACAAGCTGGTCGAAGTGGGACAAGCTCGCCGGGCTGGCGACCGTCGGCGCGTTCGTCGGCTACGCGGTCCCGCCGGTCCGCGACGCGATCGCCGGCGCCATCGACGTGGTCCTCGGCCCGCTCCTGAACCTCGTCCCGTTCTACGTCGTCATCATGGTCATCGCGCTCGGCACGGGGCTGTACTCGACGCTCCTGCGCGCCGGACTCATGGACATGGAGAAGATGGGCGCGTACCAAGACCGGATGAAGGACATCCAGGAGCGCCGGAAGGAGGCCGAGAAGCGCGACGACGACGAGGCGCTCGACCAGATCCAGGAAGAGCAGATGGAGGCGATGGGCGACCAGCTCGGGATGTTCAAAGAGCAGTTCCGCCCGATGGTGTGGATCATGTTCCTCACCATCCCCGCGTTCCTCTGGATGTTCTGGGTGATCGGCTACCGCGGCTCCGACGCCGCGTACCCGGCCGTCGCCGCCCAGGAGCTCGTCGTCCCGCTCGCCGGGACCGTCACGTGGGACACGGGGATCGTCGGCCCGATCCAGATGTGGATCCTCTGGTACTTCCTCTGCTCGATGGCGTTCACGCAGCTGGTCCAGAAGAGCCTCAACATCGAGATGTCGCCGTCCTCCTCGTAGGCGGCGCTCCGGTCCGTCCTTTCTCGACCCGCTTTCGCCTCCCTTACTCCCGCGCCGCGAGGAACGCCGCCACCTCCTCGCGCGACGGGATCGACCCCATCCCGCCGACCGACCGCACCGAGAGCGCGGCGGTCGCGTTGCCGAACGCGAGCGCGTCGCGGAGGCCGTCCTCGCCGCCGACCTGTCCCCCGGTCGCGACCCGCGAGAGCAGCCCCGCGGTGAACGCGTCGCCGGCGCCGGTCGCGTCGACGGCGTCGACGGCGAACCCGCCGCGGCGGACCGTCGCGGCGCTCCACGGCGCGGCGTCGGAGCTGACCGCGAGCGCACCCTCGCTCCCCAGCGTGACGACCGCGGTGTGTGGGCCGAAATCGAGCAGGTCGCGGGCTAGCGCCGCCCCGTCGTCCGTCGAGAGCCCGGCCGCCGCGACGTCCTCGGCGCTACACAGGACGAGGTCGCTCGCGGCGACCGCCTCGCGGACCGCGCTCGATACGGCCTCCGCCGCGCCGTCCGGGACCAGGTCCGCCCGGTAGTTCACGTCGAACGAGACGGGGCAGCCGGCCTCGGCCGCGCCCGCGAGCAGTTCGCGGGTCGCCGCCCGCCCGCCGGGGTGCGTCAGCGCCGCGCCGCCGAGGTGGACCCACGGCGGATCGCCGTCCTCGCCGGTCGCCTCTCCCGTCAGCGTCTCGGTCGGCACGGCGCTCGGATCGAACCCGAACGTCGCGTCTCGCGAGCCGTAGAAGCCGAACCGCGGGCCGTCTGCGCCGGGCGGGGCGACCACCGCGAGCGTCGTTCGCCCCTCGACGCGCTCGACGTGCGTCTCCGGGATCCCCTCGGCCGCGAGCGTCTCGGCGAGGAACTCGCCGAACGCGTCGTCGCCGATGCGCGTCCAGAACGCGGGCGGCGAGCCGAGCCGCGCGAGCCCGACCGCGACGTTGGCGGGCGCGCCGCCGGGGCGGTGGGCGTAACCGTCGACCTCGCGCAGCGTCTCCCCCGCGCCGGGCACGAAGTCGACAAGCGTCTCGCCCGCGACGAAGACCTCCGGCATCAGCCTACTCGGCCGTCTCGGCCCCGTCCTCGCCGCCCGCGGCGTCAACCTCTTCGGCGACCGCCTCGAACGCCGCGAGGATGACGCGCTTGCACGCCTGTCCCTCGGTGCTCCAGTGGTGGGCGTAGTCGAGCATGTCGTCGTAGATGTCGGGCTTACAGCCCGCCGCCTGCGGGTGGCCGCCGCCGTTCACGCGGCCGGCGACCTCGTGCGCGTGGCGGAAGTCCTCGGAGCCGCGGATCGACGCCGACCCGGCGGGCTTGACGATCACGGCGGCGTCGGCGCCGGCCTCGCGGAGCGCCTCCGCGACCTCGTTCTGCGAGCAGCGGCCGTAGGTGACCGCGACGCGCCAGTCGCCGACCTCGTGGGTGACCGCGCGGTCGACCGCGAGGTCGATCCGGGCCTCCTTCTCGACGCGGCGCTCCTCGACGAACGACCGGACCGTCTCGGGGAGGTCGACGCCGTAGGCGCCGATCACGGCCGCGTACTCCTCGGCGCCGGCCCAGTAGGAGTAGTCGGCGAGGTCGTCGGACCGGGAGTCCTCCTTGATCCAGAGGTCGTGGTCGCGCGTGACCGCGGCCAGCTCGGTCCAGCGGTCGTCGAAGGCGTGGTCGAGCGAGCGGAGCGTCACGTCGGCGGTACACTCCTCGTCGGAGTCGCCGACGACGAGGTCGACGCCCGCGTCGCGGACCGCGGCCGCGGTCGCGTCGTCCCACTGGTGGTGGTCGAACCAGCGGATCGACTCGGTCGACTCGGCGAGCGCCTCCAGCGGCTCCGCGATCCACTCGTAGTCGTCTGGACAGAGGTCGCAGACGAACAGGTCGATCCCGGGGTCGGCGTACGCCTCGACCCGTTCGAGCGCGGTGTCGATCGAGTACGGCCCGGCCGAGAGCAGCCCGACCGGCGACTCGGCGTGAGCGTCGGCGAGCGGGTCGTCGTCCGCCGTCTCGTCGCCGTCCGCATCTTCGTCGCCCGCGTCCGCGTCGTCGCTCCCGTCGTCTCTCTCTTCCAGCCGCGCCGCGATGGCGTCCTCGAAGGGCTCCACGTCGAGCGCGGCGTCGTACGCCTCGCGGATCATCGCGGCGCAGGCGAGCCCGTCGGCGTCGCCGTCGGCGATCACGACCGCCTCGCTGCCCTCGATCGTCTCCCGCGCTCGGCGCTCGGCGCGCTCGTCGTCCAGCGAGTCCGGGTAGAAGAACCCCTTCCCCGGGAGCTTCGTGTACCGCGATCGGGGGGCGTCCCCCGCGTCGATGAGGTCGTCGTCCATACCGTCGGGGCGGGCGGCAGCCGGAAAACTCCGCCGCTCTCGCGTCGGCCGCGGCGTCCGGCCGCCTCGCGCGCCCTCAGACGGTCGTCCGGCGCGGGTCCTCCTCTGTCAGCTGACGGACCGTCAACACGGGGATCGGACAGGTCCGGACGACGCGCTCGGCGACGGAGCCGATGAGGAAGCGGTTCTCGCCGTGACGCCCCCGCGTGCCCATCGCGACGAGGTCCGCGTCGACCGAGCGGGCGTACGCGTCGATCTCCGAGGCCGGGCGGCCCTCCCGGACCTCGATGGTGACGCCGAGGTCGTCGTCGCGGTCGCGCGCCGCCTCCGAGACGCGGTCGAGCGCGTCGCGCCCCTGGTCGTCGAGCGCGTCGCGGAGGTCCTCGCGGACCGTGTCCGGCGACGACTCCACCTCGCCGGCGTCGACGACGTACACCGCGTGGACATCGGCGTCGAACCGCGCCGCCACGTCGACCGCGACCGAGACGGCCCGCTGGACGCTGTCGGAGCCGTCGGTCGCGACCACGATGGTGTCGAACATGGCCGTCCGTTCGCCGCAACGGCACCTAAAACCCGGCGGTCGGCGGAGGGGAGAGGCGACACGGAGCGGCGCGAGTGCGACGACAACTCGACTTACAAATATCCGGATTGGGCGGTGGCGCGTGCCTCCGAGTGGTCGCCGAAGGCGGCCGCGAGGAGCACGCGCGAGGGACGCGGCGACCGGAGCGAAGCGAAGGGAGCCGCGAGGCTGGGGAGGTGTGAGGCCGCGGTGCGGGGCGGGACTCAAAGGGGCAGCCGCGCTCGGCGAACCCCAGCGACGCAGGCACCGTAGGGAGCGAGCGGTGCGAGCGACTGCGGAGCGCAGCGAGCTGTGGGAGCCGAGCGCGGCTGGGGCTTTGGCGGTGTTCGCCGCCATCACATAGCCGGTTACCTATAAGGACCGAGGTGAGTTCGGACCGCCTTCGCCGTCGATCCACTATCGGCTGTCTGGCACCGTTGAAACATTCTTTTCAGGCACATACGCCCTACACAGTCGGTCGATGAGCGCTGCTTACTGATACACCCGTTCGAAAACCGACTGTGTAACGATTGTAACGACGACAACAATCGCAAACCTCGACAGCAGCCCAAAATCCGTCAATGCCCGCAAGGCGACAAGAACGACGAGGGCGACCACAGCAGAGGCGGCTAGTTTCCGGTTTTCGCGAGAGACCATACCGTCAC
Organism: Halorubrum sp. Atlit-8R; assembly: GCF_003666025.1. Classification (NCBI taxonomy): domain Archaea; kingdom Methanobacteriati; phylum Methanobacteriota; class Halobacteria; order Halobacteriales; family Haloferacaceae; genus Halorubrum; species Halorubrum sp. Atlit-8R. Next base: position 461,929 of record NZ_QPLV01000002.1, on the reverse strand, counting down.
TCGACAGAATCGAAGGAAGTACCTACCGAAACGTGGCTCCCCGTATCGACCGTGATCAGGCCGGAGTTCATCGCCTTCTGCGGGTTCCAACAGCCGGCTATCCAGTTCCAACAGCCGTACAAAAACCGCGCGCGTCCGAGCGAGTTACGCCAAGAACACGTGCCGCGGCCGATCCGCGAGCACGTCGCGGCCCCACTGGACGGTCTCGGAGAACTCGTCGGAGCGGAAGAAGGCCATCGCGTCCTCCTTCGCGTTCCACTGGCTGGCGATGAACATGTCGTTCTCGTCTTCGACGTTCACCATCAGGTCGGTCTCGACGTGGCCGTCCATCTCGCCGAGCAGGTCGCCCACGTCGTCGAACGTCTCGACGAACTCCGACTGGTAGTCGGGCTTGACGGTGTAGAACATCCCCATCGTCCCGAAGCCGGACTCCTCGCCGGCGCGGGCGACGATGTCGGGCAGCTCCGAGAGGAAGCCGCCGGCCGTCTCCGCCGCCGACGCCGTGTCCCAGATGGAGACGACCGCGGCGCGGTCGGTGTGGCGCCCCTCGTACACCGCGGTCTTGACGTGGGTGCCGTAGTGGTCGAAGTTGCCGCGGAGCCCCTCGACCTCGTCGAACAGCTCCTCGGTGTCGGCCTCGCTGTACAGCACGGTGGCGTACACGTCCTCGCCGTGGGGCTTCCCGGCGTAGATGTCGAGGTCGGCGAGCTCGCCGCGGATGTCCTCGTCTCCGCCCCCGTCGCCGCTCCCGTCCTCGCCGTGGGGGTGGTCGCCCTCGCCGCCGTCTCCGTCGCCGTGCGGGTGGTCGCCGTGGGCGGAGCCGCCGCCCGCGCCCGAGTGATCGTGCCCCTCGCCGCCGTGCGCGTCGTCGCCGTGGTGGCCGCTCTCGCCGTGGTGGCCGCCCTCGTCGCCGTGGCCGCCCCCGCCGTGGGGGTGGCCGGCGCTGTCGCGCTCGGGGACGCGGCCGGTCGGGACCGTCTCCCCGGCGAGGAAGGCGTCGAGGTCGGTCGGCGGGAACCGCCGGCCGACGTAGAAGTCGCCGAACTCGCCGTACCGCGAGGAGGCGGGGTCGAACCGCATCTCGTAGACGATGTCCTTGATGTCGGTCGGGTCTGCGCCGAACAGCGTGACGCCCCACTCGTGGTCGTCGAAGCCGACGGAGGAGGCGATCACCTGCTTGATCTTGCCGGCGTACTCCTTGCCGACCTCGCCGTGGCCCGCCATCAGCTCGGCGCGCTCCTCGAACTCGAGGTCGTACCAGTTGTGCTCCTCGCCGCGGCGCTTGCTCATCGGGTAGAAGCTGACGTACTCCTCGTCCGGGATCTCGGGCTTCAGCTTCCCCTCGATGTACCGGCGGAGCCCCTCGTCGACGGCGTCGGCGCCCTCCTCGAAGTAGTCGTCGGAGACGTACCCCGACACCTCGGTGACGGAGACGTAGGAGGTCTCGCGCTCGGTGAACTTCGCGAGCGCGGTGTCCTCGAAGCGGCGCTCGATCGCGGAGAGGTCGTCGAGCGACGGCCGGAAGTGTAAAAAGAGGAGGTCGGCCTTGTGCCCGAGCACGGAGAACAGCGCCGACTCGCCGTCGTCGGCGTCGGCGACCAGTTCGCGGTGTTTCAGGAAGGCCTCACCCTCTTCGATCGCCCGCTCTCGCTCGGACTCGGGCGCCTCGCGCCAGGCGTCCCAGTCGATCGAGCGGAAGTCGTGTAGCGAGAACCACCCTTCGGCGGTCTGTGGAGCCTCGACCATACGCCGGGTTGGTGCCCCGCGACTTAGGGGTTTGCGGGTCGTCCCGAGACGTAGTAATCGGCCGGACCGTCGCCGGTCGCGCCGGTGCGGAAAGCGGCACAAACGGTTTCGAAGTCCCAGCCGCTCGGGTGTACCCGAGTGCCTTCGCTAACGGACGCCGTTACCGAGACCGCCGAAGCCCCAGCCGGGAGGCGGGCGCACGCTCGCTGTGCTCCTCGGTCGCTCACTGCGTTCGCTCCCTGCGGTGTCGCCGGCGGCGAAGCCGCCGGCTTTCCGTGGCGCGTAGCGCCACGCTACTTACGTCGCCTGCGCCCGCCTCCCGGCTGCCCCTTTGAGTCCCGCCCCGCATCGCACGGCACCTCACGCCTCCCCAGCCTCGCCGCTCGCTTCGCTCGCGGCGTCCCTCGCGCGTGCTCCTCGGCCGCAAAGCGGCCTCGCAGGCACGCGCCGCCGCACGTGGCTGGTCGGTCGGGCTCCGGAGGCGTCGAAGTGCCCGAACCGCCCGGATCGTCGCGGCTCGCGTCAGCAGTCACCGTGACCGAAACCCTTTCGACGCGACCCCGAAATGTCCGGACGATGCGGAAAAGCGGCCCGCCGAAAGGACTGATCTCGTACCTCGTGTTGGAGTTGCTCGACGAGCGACCGCGGTACGGGTACGAGCTGCTCGGCGAGATAACGGAGATCAGCGGCGGGCACTGGGAGCCCTCCTACGGCTCCGTCTACCCGATCCTCTACAAGTTCGAGGAGGAGGGCGTCGCCGAGCGCGTCGAGCGCGCCGACGAGCCCGACCGGAAGTACTTCGCGCTCACCGACGCGGGCCGCGAGGAGTTGGCCGAGAAGCGCCGCGCGATCGGCGGCGAGGCGAAGGACTTCGGCGACGTCGTCCTCGGCTTCTACCACCTGTACGCCGCGCTCGCCACCGACGGCCGGTTCGAGGTCGACGACGCGGACGCCGACTGGGCGTTCTCGGAGCGGTACAGCGCGTGGATCGTCGAGCAGATGATCCGCCACCACGAGCGCGACTTCGGCGAGTTCGAGCGGATCGACGCCTCCCCCGAGGAGTTCTACGCCCGGGAGGACGGCGCCGCGGCGGACGCGGCCGAGCCGGACTCCGCCGAGACGGAGCCCGCGGACGACGCCGAGGAGCCCTCCTCCGGCGCCGCCGACGACTGAGCGCGGCGCTCTGCCTGCGTCGGCGTCCCCGACTCGCAGCGTCGCGATTCACCGATTGAGCAGCCGCCACAGGAGCCCGCCGGGGAGTCCGGCGCGGACGAGCCGGTCGTACAGCCGGTCGGGCAGGACGCGCGCGATCCGCGGCAGCCACCGCGCCCGGCGGCTCACGCGGTAGCGCGTCTCCGGCCGCTCCGCCGCCGCCGCGGTCACCACGCGCTCGACGACCGTCTCGACGTCGGTTGCGGCCGGGGAGTACCCCTCGAACTCCCGGTAGGCGTCGGCGTACGGCCCCTCGCCGCCCGCGCCCTCGACCGCCGCGGCGGCCCGCTCGTTGAACCCCGTCGGCACCGGCCCCGGCTCGACCAGCGCGACGTCGACCCCCAGCGGCTCGACCTCGCGGCGGAGCGCGTCGACGTACCCGTCGAGCCCGGCCTTCGCGGCGCTGTACGCGCCGTGGTACGGCAGCGCCACGGAGCCGACCATCGACCCGACGACCACGACGCGCCCGCCGCGCTCGCGCAGCGTCGGGAGCGCCGCGGACGCGGTCACGTGGACCGCGGTCAGGTTCGTGTCCACCTGCCGGCGGAACGCCTCGGCCGAGGTGTCCTCGACCGACGCGATCTCGTAGCCGCCGACGCAGGAGACGACGGCGTCGAGCGGGCGCTCCGCGAGCAGGTCTCGAACCGCCGCCTCGTCGCGGAGATCGGCGACTGCGGTCTCGACCGCGTCGGGCAGCGCCGCGAGGCCGTCCGCGTCCCGGTCGACGCCGAGGACGTCGTGGCCGGCGGCCGCGAGCGAGCGCGCGACGCCCCCGCCGATCCCGCCCGCGGCCCCCGTCACGAGAACGTACATGCCGGAGGGTCGCGGCGGGGCCAGTAGACGGTGGCGGTTCGCGTCGCCGGAGGCGGACTCGGCGACGCGGGCGGCGCCGCCGGCCTCGGTCTCCCGGCCGACGCCCGAAGGCATATATCCGACACGGGCGATGGTCGGCGTAATGTCCACCGACGAGCCGTCCGTCCCGATCGTGTGCGACGAGTGCGAGACGGAGACCCGCGTGCCGCTCGACGACCTCGCGGACGCGCTCGACAAGCACAACGCCCAGAAGCACGGCGGCGAGTCCGTCGCGGAGGTCGACCCCGCGATCAAGGACCGCCTCGCCGACCTCGTCGCCGAGGACTTGGGGCTGTTCGACGAGGAGGCGTGAGCGAGCGCCGCCGAACCCCCGTTCGCGAGCGCTCGCGGGCAGCGACATCGCATCGTCGCGGGAATATGGGAGCAATAATTGCGTCGTTCGGTGACGGATTGAGATACTGAAAAAGGTACTTACAGGGTTTTCAGGCTCTCTAACGTCGAATTCTGTGATAAAATCCGTCATCGGAATCCGCCGCAGTTGCTGGTGACGCGAGGGTGTTGCCCGCCCGGCGGCTTGGAATAGTATGTACGACTCAGATCTGACAGCGTCGCGGCGGTCGTTCCTCGCGGCGGCGGGCGGAACCGCGACGGTCGGCCTCGCGGGCTGTATGGGCGGCGGCGGCGGACTCGACGAACTGACGGTGGCGCACATGCCGATCTACCCCGACCTCCAGTGGTACGTGATGGAGGGCGAGGGGTACTTCTCCGAGATCGACGCCGAGATCACCGGCCAGGAGTTCGGCAACGGTCCCGCGATCGTCCAGGCGCTCGGGGGCGGCGACATCGACATCGCCATGTTCGGGATCGTCCCGGCGATGATCGCGATCGACCGGGGCATCTCGGCGCAGGTGACCGCCGCGAACATCCGCGAGCCGATGGGGATCATGGCGGAGGAGTCGTTCCACGAGACGTTCGAACAGCAGGGCGCCGACGCGTTCGCGGCCTGGGCGGACGAGCGGGGCGAGCCGTTCACCTTCGGCACGTTCCCGCAGGGGAGCGTCCCCGACGTGTTGCTCCGCTACTGGCTCCGCGACGTGGGCGTCGACCCCGCCGCGAACGACAGCGTCGAGATCATCGAGATCAACGGCGCGAGCTCCGTCTGGCAGGCAATCGCGAACGACGAGATCGACGGCACCTCGATCATGGAGCCGGTGCCGACCATCGCGCAGGCGGAGGGCTCCTCGGTGACGATGCTCCGCACGGCCGCCGAGGTCCTCCCCGGCCAGCCCGCCGCGGTCACGCTGATGAGCGACGCGGTCCGGGACTCGCCGCTCGCGGCGCAGTTCCTCGAACAGCACGTCCGCGCGACCGAGTTCATCGACGCGAACCCCGACGCGACGGCCGAGCACGTCGAGGAGGGGATCGGGATGCCGGTCGACCGCGCGCGGAAGGCGCTCGACTCGCCGCTGTCGAACTTCATCACCGACCCCAACGAGATCACCGAGGCGACGCAGGTGTTCTCCGAGTTCGCGGCCGACAACGGCCAGATCGAAGCGCAGCTGTCGACCGACGAGATATTCGATCTGGAGGTGTACGACTCGCTCTGATGGCGACCGAAACCGCATCGGCCGCCGGCGAGGGGGACGCGCTCGCCGGCGTCGCGCTCGGCGACGGCCGGCGACTGCTCCGCGGGGTCGTCGGCGTCGCCGGCTTCCTCGTCGTCTGGCACGCCGTCTCGCTCACGCAGGACCCGTTCGTCCTCCCCTCGCCGGTCGCGGTCGCGGGGGCGTTCGCGAGCGAGCTCGCCGCGGGCGACATGACGACGGCGCTCTACCAGAGCGTCCGGCACTGGATCCCCGGCACGGTCGCCGGGACCGGGCTCGGCGTCGCGGCCGGCGTCGCGTTCGGGTGGAGCCGCCTGCTCGACGACCTGACGGCGCCGCTCGTGCGGACGCTGCGGCCCGTCCCGCCGCTCGCGCTGATCGGCTTCGCGATCGCGTGGTTCGGGATCAACGACTGGGGCGCCGCCTTCATCATCGCGGTCGGCGCGTTCTGGATCAACTTCTACGCGGCGTACGGCGCTGTCGAGGGCGTGAGCGAGGACCTCCTCGACGTGGGCCGGACGCTCGGCGTCCGCGGCGACCTCGACGCGGTCCGGTCGATCGTGCTGCCGGCGTCGCTGCCGGGGATCATGACCGGGATCCGGACCGGACTGGGCCGGTGCTGGATGCTCGTCGTCGCCTCGGAGATATTCGGCGTCCCCGGGGTCGGCCGCGAGATCATCCGCGCCAGCAACAACCTCCGCGTCGACCGGGCGATCGCGTACATCCTCGTGTTGAGCCTGATGTACCTGCTCGTCGACGTGGCGTTCCGCGCGGTCGAACGGAGGGCGTTGGCGTGGCGGGCGTGAACGGTGACGGGGCGGCCGACGCCGCCGAGCGCAACGGGCGAGACCCCCCCGCGCCGAGCGAGGCGAGCGTCGCGCTCGACGGCGTCGGCAAGACGTACCCCGGCGACGGCGACGGCGGCTCGGTGCGCGCGCTCGACGACGTGTCCTTCTCGGTCGCGGACGGGGAGTTCGTCTGTCTGGTCGGGCCGTCGGGCTGCGGGAAGACGACGCTGTTCCGGATCGCGGCCGGGCTCACCGAGGCGACCGACGGCCGCGTCCTCCTCGACGGCACCGAGGTCACGGGCCCGACGACGGACATGGGCGTCGTGTTCCAGGAGTACCACCTGTTCCCGTGGCTCACCGTCGCGGAGAACGTCGGGTTCGGCCTCGAACGGAGCGACCGCTCGCCCGCCGAGCGCGAGGCGCGCGTCGACGAGATGCTCGACCTCGTCGGGCTGACGGAGTTCCGCGACGCCTACCCGAAGTCGCTGTCGGGCGGGATGAAACAGCGCGTCGCCATCGCCCGGTCGCTCGCGGTCGACCCGGACCTCCTCCTGATGGACGAGCCGTTCGGCGCGGTCGACGCCCAGACCCGCGAGATGCTCCAGCGCGAGCTGCTCGACGTGTGGGAATCGACCGGCAAGACGATCCTCTTCGTCACGCACGACGTGGCGGAGGCGGTGACGCTCGCGGACCGCATCGTCGTGATGGCCGCCGACCCGGGGCGCGTCCGCGAGATCGTCGACGTGGACATCGAGCGCCCGCGCGACCGCGGCGACGCCGCGTTCGCGGAGCGCGTGGGCCGCGTGCGAGAGCTGATCGGGGCCGGGCCGTAGCCGCCCCGACGCCGGCTCCCGCTCGTCGGCGCCTACGCGCCGTCCCCGTCTCCCCCGACGGTCGCCGCCAACTCGTCGACGTGGGTCCGCAGCGTCGCCAGCGTCGCGTCCGCGTCGGCGTACCCCTGATCGTAGTCGTCGAGCGCGGCCGCCGCTCGGTCGAGAAAGCGTTCCACCGCCTCGTCGGTCGGCTCGTCGGACATGCGCGTCGCTCCGCCCGCGAGCGGTTTATGTCTCTCGGCGCCGCGGTCGCCGTCGCGGTGGGCGCCCGCTCGTCACCGGCGCCGGAGCGCGTGCGTCGTGTACCCGACCGCGACGACGAGGACCGCCGAGAGCAGCGTGCCGAAGACGGCCGGCGACGCGGTGACGTACTCGCCGAACGGGTCGGTCAGCGCGAACACCGCCACGATGAGCGCGACCGAGATGGCGATGCCGACCGCGCCGAACGCCTTGAACGCCGCGTCGAGGTCGAAGCCCTGCGATCGCCGTTGGTGACTCATACCCCGTCGTACGCGCTCCCGGCATAAATCCGCCAGCGGGATTCTCAGGTCCGGGGAACGGCGACGGCTCCGGTCGTGCGACAACCTACCAATATTGACTATTGCCGTTGATAATTTGCGCGGAGGCGTTTTAGACCCCTCTCGTCGATGTCGGCGTGATGACCGACACGAGAGGCATCACGCACTCGCGCCGGCGGTTCGCGGCCGCCCTGGGGACGGGCGTCGCGGGCGCCGTCGCCGGGTGTCTGGGAACCGATCCGACCGGAACGGCGTCGATCGACGACGGGGACGACGCGGCGGCCGACGCCGGGGACGACGCGCCGGCCGTCTCGGCCGACGCGAGCGCGACGATCGGCATGGTGTACGCGCTCGGCGGTCTCGACGACCGCTCGTTCAACGACGCGGCCAACCGGGGGATCCAGCGCGCGCGCCTCGACCACGACGTGGCGTTCACCAACCAGGAGCCGAGCTCGATGGCCGACTTCGAGACGACGCAGGCGGCGCTGTCGGCGTCCGAACGGCCGGACTACGACCTGATCTGCTGTATCGGGTTCCTCCAGGCGGACGCGCTCTCGACGGTCGCGGGCGAGCACCCCGACCAGCAGTACGCGCTCGTCGACTCCGTCGTCGACCGCGACAACGTCGCGAACTACGTGTTCCGCGAGCACGAGGGGTCGTTCCAGGCCGGGCACCTCGCCGGGCTGGTGACGGGCCGCGACCTCTCCGTCGGGGCCGGCGGGACCGTCGACGGCGAGCGGACGGTCGGCTTCGTCGGCGGGGTCGAGTCGCCGCTGATCGCGAAGTTCGAGGCCGGCTACCTCGCCGGCGTCGCGCACGCCGACGGCGACGCGTCCGTGCTGCGGACGTACGTGGGCGCCTTCGACGACCCCGAGGCCGGCTACGACGCCGCCGCTGAGATGTACGATCAGGGCGCGGACGTGGTGTACCACGCGGCGGGCGGCAGCGGCCTCGGCGTCTTCCAGGCCGCACAGGAGTACGGCCGGTACGCGATCGGCGTCGACTCCGACCAGTCGCGGAGCAACCCGCGGTACGCGGACGTGATCTTGGGCTCGATGGTGAAACGGGTCGGGACCGCGGTGTACGACGCCGCCGAGCGGACGATCGACGACTCGCTCCGGACGGGGTCGACGACCGCGCTCGGGCTCGCGGAGGACGGCGTCGCGCTCGTGTACGGCACCACGCTCGGGCCGGTGATCCCCGACGACGTGCGCGCGGCCATCGCCGACTCCGGCGAGCGGATCGTCGCCGGCGAGCTGTCGGTCCCCACCGATCCGGAGGCGGTCGACCGATGAGCGCCGGACCGCTCGAACGGCTGGCGAGCGCCGTCGGCCGCGTCCTCCCCGACGCGGTCCGCCGGCGGTACGCCGCCAAGTTCGCGCTCGCGTTCCTCGTCGTCGCCGCGGTCGTCGCGGCCGGCGGGGCGTTCACGTACCTCCAGACCGGGGACGCCGTGGAGACCGACGCCACGACCCAGCTTGCGGAGACGAGCGGGCTCCAGGCGGACGCGATCGGCTCGTGGACCGAGCGGATGACCACCCAGACCCGGTCGATGTCCGCGGCCGACGAGCTCCGGTCCGACCGCCGCGCGGCGGCGTACGTCCTGTTGAAAGACCAGCTGCTCTCCGAGGACATCGTCAGCATCCACCTCGTCGACGCGGCGCAGGACCGCGTCGTCGCCAGCACGGAGCGGCCCCTGGAGGGGCGCGCGCCGAGCGAGTTGAACGCCCCGTGGAGCGACGCCGACGTGCCCGAGGGGGTCGGCGAGAACGACCGCGTCTGGCGCTCCGCCCGGTCGTACCGCTCGCCCGTGCTCAACGATCGACCGGTGATGGCGTTCGCCAGTTCCGTGCCGCGGGCCGACGGCCGGTACCTCGTCGTCGTGACGCGGATCCAGCCGCAGCTCGAACGGATCCAGGACACCGACACCGGCGAGGAGACGACGATCCTCAACGCCGCGGGCGAGACCGTGCTGGACATCGACGGCACGGTCGACGGCGACCGCCACGAGGAGGGGATCGCCGCGGTCCGCGACGGCAACGCCACGACCGCGACGCGGATCGGCGACGGCGAGGTCCACGCGTACGCGGCCGTGCCCGGCACCGACTGGGTGGCGGTGACGAGCGTCGCGAAGTCGACGGCGTTCGCCGTGCGCAACGACGTGGGGAACTCGGTGCTGCTGTTGCTCCTCCTCACGCTCGCGTCGCTCGGGGCCGTCGGCGTCGTGCTGGGCGGGCGCACGGTCGTCCCCCTCGCGCGGCTCCGCGACCGCGCCGAGCGGATCGAGTCCGGCGACCTCGACGTCGACCTGTCGACCGGCCGGGTCGACGAGATCGGCCGGCTGTTCACCAGCTTCGCCGAGATGCGCGACGCGCTCCGCGAGCGGATCGCGGAGGCGGAGACCGCCGCCGACGAGGCCGAGGCGGCCCGCGAGGAGGCCGAGGCCGTCACCCGCGACATGGAGGCGCGGGCGGCCGACTACAGCGAGGTGATGGGCGCCGTCGCCGACGGCGACCTCACCCGCCGGATGGACCCCGACGCGGACCGCGAGGCGATGCGCGAGATCGCCGAGGAGTTCAACGACATGGTCGCGCAGCTGGAGCGGACGACCGCGCGCGTCGCCGCCTTCGCCGGCGAGGTCGACGACGCCAGCGCGGAGCTGGCGGCGGGCGCCGACGAGGTCGAGACCGCGAGCGGGACCGTCAGCGAGCAGATCCAGGAGATCGCGGACGGCGCGGTCCGACAGGACGAGCGGCTCGACTCGGTCAGCGACGAGATGAGCGACCTCTCGGCGAGCATCGAGGAGGTGGCGTCGTCCGCGGCCTCCGTCGCGGAGACCGCCGAGGCCGCCGCCGAGCGCGGCGAGGCGGGGCGCGAGGCCGCCGCCGAGGCGCTCGACGAGATGGACGCTATCGAGGCCCGCTCCGCGGCCGCGGTCGAGCAGATGGAGGCCCTCGACGAGCGCATGGACGAGATCGACGAGGTCGTCGAGTTCATCACGGACGTGGCCGAGCAGACGAACATCCTCGCGCTCAACGCCTCGATCGAGGCCGCCCGCGCCGGCGAGGCCGGCGAGGGCTTCGCGGTCGTCGCCGACGAGGTCAAGGAGCTCGCGGAGGAGACGCAGGAGGCGGCCGCCGAGATCGAGTCGGAGATCGCGGCGGTCCGCGAGGAGACCGACGAGACCGTCGCGGACATCCGCGAGACGAACGCCCGGATCGACGAGGGGTCGGACACAGTCCGCGAGGCGTCGTCGTCGCTGGAGGCGGTCGTCGACGCGGTCGAGGAGACGAACCACGGCGTCCAAGAGATCAGCGAGGCGGCGGAGGACCAGGCGCGGTCGACCCAGCGCGCTGTCGAGGGCGTCGAGGACGTCGCCGAGGTGAGCGGCGAGGTCGCGAGCGGCTCCGAGCAGGTGTCCGCGGCCGCCGAGGAGCAGACGGCGACCGTCACCACCATCGCGGAGAACGCGGACCGGCTCCGCGACCAGGCCGCGTCGCTCTCGGAGTCGGTCTCGGCGTTCGAAGTCGATGTCGCGCCCGAGGAGAGCGAGGGCGCGGAGGCGGACGGCGCCGGCATCGACGCTACGGCCGTCGGAGCGTCGACCGAGACGGCGGGCGACTCGCAGACTGAGACGGCGGGCGACTCGCCGGCCGAGACGGAGAGCGACTCGGCGGGCGACGCCGGCCTCGCCGCCGACGGCGACGGCCGGGACCGGCCCGCCGACGGGGACGACGCCTAGTCCGCCGACCGCGTCTCGCCGTCGGCCTCGGGGTGTCCCTCGACGATGGCGACCCCCGACGAGGCGCCGATCCGGACCGCGCCCGCGTCGAGCATCGCCGTCGCCTCCTCGTAGGAGCCGACGCCGCCGGAGGCCTTCACCGGCAGGTACTCGCTCATCAGCTCGACGTCGGCGAGCGTCGCGCCGCCGTCGGCGAAGCCGGTCGAGGTCTTCACCATGTCGGCGTCGGCGGCGACCGCGGCCTCGCAGGCGCGGCGCTTCTCGGCGTCGTCGAGGAGCGCGGTCTCGATGATCACCTTCACCGGGACCGGCACGGCCGCGACCACGTCCGCGAGCTCGTCGGCGACCGCGCCGTCGTCGCCCGCCTTCAGCCGGCCGACGTTGATCACGATGTCGACCTCGTCGGCGCCCGCCTCCCAGGCCGTGACCGCCTCGTCGCGTTTCACCTCGGGGGCGTGCTGGCCGTGCGGGAACCCGACCACGGTGGCGATCGTCTCGGGCGCGTTCTCGTAGTCGGCCGCCTCCGCGACGTAACACGGCGGGATACAGGCGTTCATCCCGTGGGCGGCGGCCTCGTCGAGGACGGTCCGGGTGTCGTCCCAGGTCGTCTCGGGGCCGAGGACGGTGTGGTCGATGCTGGCGGCGAACTCCTCGCGGTTCATGCGTCTCCCGTCGCGGCGGAGGATAAAAGACGTGCTGGGTCGCACCGGCGGCTTCGGGCGAACGGCGCTGAAAAACGCGATTCCCGACGGAAACGGGAGAAGGAACACGGACGGCCGCCGACCGGCGGTTCACCGGCCGACGCGGGCGATCCGGAGACCGGGGGGTCGCCGGCGGGGGTCCGGCTCAGCTCTCGATCTCGATCTCCGTGCCGGAGACGGCGCCCTCGACGGTCACGGGGAGCCGCACCGTCAGGATGCCGTTCCGGTACTCGGCCCGGATGCCGTCCTCGTCGATCGCCTTCGGGAAGCGGAACCGCCGGTGGTACGTCCGGCGGGTCCCGCGCCGCTCGTCCTCGTGTTCGCCGGCGACGTTGAGCACGCCGTCGTTCCACGAGGCGGTGATCTCGGCTGGGTCGAACCCAGGCAGTTCGACCGAGAGGACGAACTCGCCGTCCTCCTCGTACAGTTCGTAGTCGTTGCTACCGGATTCGAACAGTCGGCTCGGGAAGTCGAGTCCTTGCGTCCACGTGTTCGCCGGTTCGAGCATGGGCATTGCTGACCACCTCGAACTCAACTAGTAATAGGGTAGCGATTCTATAAAAACTCAACGAATCTTGGGAGTAATTAACAACCACCTCCGGGCGGCGGACCGCCCCGGCGAACGGGCTCGTTCCCGGACGGTCGGTAAGGTGTGACGCGTTCGGTTGGATATTTCTCCAACGTTCTCGCGATCGCCCCGGATTTATTTCGTCCGCGTGCCACCCCGACACATGGATCGCGACACCGCCACGCCCGCCGTCTCGGACCTCCCCGGCGAGCGCGCTCGCGAGTGGGTCGACTACCACCACGAGTCGGCAGCGCCGAGCACCTACGTCTACGAGTTCGTCTGGGACCGCACCGCCCCCGCCGAGGGCCCGTTCTGTACCGACGTCGACGGCAACGTCCTCATGGACTTCACCAGCCACGTCGCCGCCGCGCCGCTCGGCTACAACAACCCGCTTATCATGGACCGGCTCGCGGAGTTCGACCTCGTGGACCCCCTGAAGATCGCCGGCCAGGACTTCTACGCCGCCGGCGGCCCCGCGCCCGGGGACGGGATCCCCGGCTCGTCGGGGCTCATGGACCGGCTCACCGACCTGACGAGCCACTACGACATGGACACCGTCTTCCTCTCGAACTCCGGCGCGGAGGCGGTCGAGAACGCCATCAAGATCGCCTACGACGCCTCCGACGGCGCGAAGTACGCGATCACCTTCGACGGGGCGTTCCACGGCCGGACGCTCGGCGCGCTCTCGCTCAACCGCTCGAAGTCGGTGTACCGCCGCGACTTCCCGGAGGTCAGCGGCGTCACGGAGGTCCCGTTCTGCGAGGACCGGACCTGCTCGCCCGAGACCTGCTCGTGCGGCTTCTTCGCCGACGGCGTCTCCCGGCTCCGGCGGAAGCTCGACCCGAAGCGGGGGAACGTCCACCCGGACGACGTGGCGTACCTGATCATGGAGCCGATCCAGGGCGAGGGCGGCTACCGGTTCCCCTCCGAGGCGTTCACCGACGAGATCGCCGCGCTCGCCGACGAGCACGACATCACGGTGATCGCCGACGAGATCCAGACCGGCGTCGGGCGCACCGGCGAGATGTGGGGCTCCGACCACTACGCGTACGACCCGGACGTGATCGCGAGCGCGAAGGGGCTCCGCGTGGGCGCGACCGTCTCGCGGAGCGACGTGTTCCCCGAGGAGACCGGCCGGCTCTCCTCGACGTGGGGCGCCGGCGACGTGATCGCCGCCGCGCAGGGCGCGCTCACCCTCGACGCCATCGAAGAGGCCGACCTGATGACCAACGCCGTCGCCCGCGGCCGGCAGTTCAAAGAGACGATGCGCGACGCCGCCCTCGACCCCGTCGAGGACGTGCGCGGGAAGGGGCTGCTGCTCGCCGTCGAGTTCGACACGAAGGAGCGGCGGGACGCGGTCGTCGACGAGGCGTTCGCTCGCGGCCTCCTCACGCTCGCGTGCGGCCACAAGGTCCTCCGGATCCTCCCGCCGCTCGACGTCACCGAACGCGAGATCGACCTCGGCGCCGACCTCCTCACGGACGCGATCGCGGCCGCGGCCTGAGGGTCAGATAGCCACGGAACGGCCGCCCTACCGGTCCGCGTACCACTCCGCGAACTTCTCTAAGGCCCGGCCGCGGTGCGACACCGCGTTCTTTCGGTCGGTGTCCATCTCCGCGAACGTCTCGCCGTCGTGTTCGAAGATCGGGTCGTAGCCGAAACCGCCGTCGCCCCGCGGCGCGACGATCCGACCCGGCACGTACCCCTCGAACAGCTTGACCGGGAGCGGGTCCGCCCCGCCCGCGTTGCCGCCACTCCCGCCACTCTCGCCTTCTTCGTCCGGCCCCGCCGCGGCGGCCGCGTCGCGGTCGCCCCGGTCCACCGGGTCGGGGCTCGCGGCGAACCCCTCGCCGTCGCAGTAGCCGAGGACGCAGCGGAAGGCGGCGCGGCGGTCGTCGAGGTCGGCGGCGATGTCGTGGACGCGCTCGATCCCGAGCGTCTCCTCGACGTACGAGGAGTACGGGCCCGGGAAGCCGTCGAGGCCCTCGACGAACAGCCCCGCGTCGTCGACGAGGACCGGCGCGTCCGCGTGGCGGTACGCCTCGCGCGCGCCCCGCGCCGCGATGGGGCCGAGCTCGTCGGCCTGGACCTCCGCGTAGTCGAAGTCGAGCCGCTCCACCGAGCCGTCCGGGAGGTACCGCTCCGCCTCGCGCACCTTCCCCGGGTTCGTCGTCACGTACCTGAGCACGGATCGCCGTGGGCGCGCCCGCGACGAATAGGCGTCGGTCGCGGGCGGTCGCCCCGGCCGCCGCCGGCAGTACGTTTTTGTCGGGCCGACGACAGCACTCGCGTATGGCCCTCCCCACGTTCGAGAAGAAGCGACTCATCGGGCTCATCGCGATCCTGTCGTTCGGGCTCACCTCGCTTTCCGCCGTGCTCTTCCCGGGCCAGTTGGTCGGGCTCGGGCCCGCCCTCTTCATCACCGGCTTCTTCATCCTGATCCCGCTGGTGCTGGTGCTGGGCGAGGACTTCCCGCTCGTCGCGGCCGACGAGCCCGACGCGTCGGCCGCGGGCGACGCGCCGGCCGAGCGGCCGGTGGCCGCGCTGCGCGACCGCTACGCGAGTGGCGAGATCGACGAGGCGGAGTTCGAGCGCCGGCTCGACCGCCTGCTCGCGACCGAGGACCTCGACGAGCGGCTCGACCGGGTCGAGTCCGACCGCGGCGACCGGCACCGGGAGCGCGACGTAGAACTGGAGTGAGTCGACGCGGGGCTCAGGGGTCGACGCGGACGAGCCACGCCTCGGGGTCGTCGATCTCCGCCCCGGTCGGCAGGTTCTCGGCGCGCTCCCACACCGCGCCCGCGGCCTCGATGCCGCGCTCGTCGGCGACGTGCCGGAAGAAGGCGGCGCCGCGCTCGTACTGCCGGCGCTTGAGGCCCAGTCCGAGCAGGCGCTGCGCGAGCCGCCGCACGGGGCCGCCGCCGCCGCGGCGCTCGTCGAGCTTCCGCCTGAGGTCCGCGTACTCGCCGTCGAACGCGCGGTCCATCAGCACCTCGGCGTACCCCTCGACCGCGGTCATCGCGGCCTGGAGCTCCGCAAACGCGTCGGGGTCGAGCCCGCGACCGGCCGTCCCCCCGACGCCGCCCGCACCGCCGACCATGCCCTCCACCCCGCGCTCGACGCGCGATTCGAGGTACTCCGGGAGCCACGGCGCCGCGCCGAACTCGGCGGCGTGGGTCACCTCGTGGAACGCGATCCACCGTCGGAACCGGGGGTACTCAACGTCGAGCGCGCTCGCGACCGCGACGATGTTCGGGTGGACGAAGTAGAGCCCGTGGTCGGCGTCCGGCTCGTCGGCGAGCAGGAGGGGGTCGTACTGGCCGAGGACGTTGCGCGCGAGGAAGCCCAGGGCGAACGCCATCGATCCCGTGTTGGCGACCCGCGAGAGGTCACGCGCGAACCCGGCGCCGGGCGCGGGCCCGACCGGGCCGGACGATGTGTCGGGGAACACGTCCAGCGAGTCGGTGTCGGCGTCGCCGCCCGCGTCCGCGCCGATCCGACCGCCCGCGTCGCCCGCCGCGGCCGCCTCGATCGGGTCCATCACGCGCCGGAAGGTGTCGACGCTCGCGTCGATCCAGTGGTGGCGGTTCTGTACCTCGACGGTGTCGGGCACGTCGAACTCGATCCCGGCGACCTCGGCCAGCCGCGAGCGGGCGTCGCGCACGTCGCCGGCGTACCCCGCGCGCTCCGCGTCGGAGAGCGCGACCGATCCGGGGTCGGTGGCGTCCTTCGCGGCCGCCGCGGCCCGGTCCCAGTCGACGACGCCCGGCCCCTCGGCCTCGGCGACGGTCCGGACGCTTCGGAGGATGTCCATACGGATCGGACGGGCGGGCGCCTCAAAGCGCTTGTGTCGACCGGTCCCGGCCGGATCCGACACCGACGTTTTCTTGCCGGCCGCCCCACAGCCACCGGCATGGACGACGCGCGCAGAGCGTTCCTCGACGACCTCCTCGCGACGCCGAGCCCCTCGGGCTTCGAGACGGCCGCCCAGCGGGTGTGGACCGACTACGTCCGCGAGTTCGCGGACCGGGTCGAAACCGACGCCTACGGCAACGCCGTCGCCGTCCACGAGGGCGACCCCGACGCGCCGACGGTCGCGGTCACCGGCCACGCCGACGAGATCGGGTTCATCGTCCGCGACGTGCTCGACGACGGCTTCCTCCGGATCGGCCGGATCGGCGGCTCCGACCGCACCGTCTCGAAGGGCCAGCACGTCACGGTCCACGCCGACGAGCCGGTCCAGGGCGTCGTCGGGCAGACCGCGATCCACCTGCGGGACCAGGCCGACGACGAGTACGAGGACGTCGCCGGGCAGTTCGTGGACATCGGCGCCGAGGACGCCGCCGAGGCGCGCGAGCACGTCGAGGTCGGCGACCCCGTCACGTTCTCGACGGGCCGTCGCGACCTCGTCGGCGACCGGATCGCCGCCCGCGGCGTCGACAACCGCGCCGGCGCGTGGGCGGCGGCGGAGGGGCTGCGACGCGCCGCCGAGCGCGACGTCGACGCCACGGTCTACGCCGTCTCGACGGTCCAGGAGGAGGTCGGGCTCCAGGGCGCGCGGATGGTCGGCGTCGACCTCGACGCCGTCGACGCCTTCGTCGCGGTCGACGTCACCCACGCCACCGACAACCCGGACGTCGACCGCGAGCACCGCGGCCCGATCGAGCTCGGCGCCGGCCCGGTGATCGGTCGCGGCAGCGCGAACCACCCGGTCCTCGTGGACCTCGCCCGCGAGGCGGCCGCCGACGCCGGCGTCGACGTGCAGCTACAGGCGGCCGGCACCCGCACCGGCACCGACGCGGACGCGTTCTACACGGTCCGCGGCGGCACCCCGGCGCTCAACGTCTCGATCCCGAACCGGTACATGCACACGCCGGTCGAGGTGATCGACACGGGGGACCTCGACGAGGTCGCCGACCTCCTCGCCGCGATCGGGGCTGCGGCGGGCGATCACGCGGCCGGACCGGAGCCGTTCGCCGTCGACGTCTGAACGCGCCCCGGCACGACAAACCGGGGCACGGCGGGGTCGAAACGGAACTGTTTTACAATCCGCTCACCTACCGTTGATTGCGACGAACGGACGCGCTCTGGTGGTGTAGTCCGGCCAATCATCTTGCCCTCTCACGGCAAGGACCTGGGTTCAAATCCCAGCCGGAGCATCCCGATTCTCGCGGCAGTTTTCCTCTGAGGCCCGGCCTCGGTCGTCCGGGCGAGGCGCCCGCCTCAGAGCCGGCTGATCCGTCCCTCATGGGACGTTCGCGCGTCTCCGGCGTAACAGCTCTACTTCGGCGACAGGTCGTCAGCGGTCGCCGACCGCCGCCGCCAGCGCCGCGCTCGCGTCCTCGTGGACGCTCGCCCCGTGGCCCACGAGCACCCGGTCTGGGTCCACGTCGGCGAGCCAGTCGGGCGGGTCGTCGATCGCCGGGTGGACGCCGAGCGCGGCGTCCCCCTCCGTGAACGCCGGCAGGGTGCCGAGCGTCTCGGGGACGAGCAGCGTCCCGGCCGCCGCGTCCCACAGCGCGGCTTCCTCCCAGTCGTCGCGGCGGATCAGGTCGCGGACCGCGTAATCCGTCCCGTCGAGCGCCGGCCCGAGCGGCGCCGCCTCGCCGTCGAGCTTCTCGCGCGTCAGCGACGCCCACTCCGGCGCGGCCACGGGGACGTCGTGCCGCCGCGCGACCGCCTCGGCGTCCCGGGTGTGACGGTCCTGGACGACCGCGACCCCGACCACGTCGCCCAGCTCGGCGAGGCGGTCGTCGAGCCCGTCGGCGTCGACCGGGTCGACGACCCAGACCCCGTCGGCCGTCGCCAGCGCGTGGCTCGCTCGCCGAGCCTCCTCGTCGGGGACCGCGATCCAGCCGAACCCGCCGTCCCACTCGGTCACCTCGCCGACCGCCGCCTCGTCGTCGGTCATGGCCGAACCGACGGCCGCCAGCCGCAAAGGTCTGTGGCCGGCCCCCACGCCCGGCCGGCGCGTCGACCGGTGACCGCCGGCGCGCGACCCGCCGGACGGGGCGGGGGCGCCGACCGAGACGGCGGCCGTCACTCCGCCGCGGCCGCCCGGAGCTCCGGGAAGTACCGGCCGTGGAAGTCGAACGGCGCCGCGTGCGGCAGCGTCGCCCGGGCGCGCTCGGCGAGTGTCTCGCCGTCGAGGACGAACAGGCGCGACCGGTCGGCGTCGGCGTCGAGCGCGACCGTCAGCACGACCCCGTCGTCCTCGCCGTCGCCGTCGGGCGCCGGGACGAACACCGGCTCGCCGAAGTAGTCGCCCCTGTCGCCGAAGGTCCGGGTCGCGCCCGTCTCCGCGTCGAGCTTCACGACCCGCCGTGCCCACTCGGTGACCGGCGCGTCCATCCCCATCGCGTACACGTAGCGGTGTTCGCGACACCAGCGCGCCGGCGACGCGGTCGGGAGCGCGGTGCCCTCGTCGGACAGGCGCTCGCGGGAGACCGTCGCCTCCGCGGCGCCGTAGCGGTCCGTCCCGACCGCGCCGCCGAGGTCGACCGCGAACCGGTCGACCCGCCCCGCGATCGCGCCCATCTCGCCGGCGCGGACGTTCTCCAGGTACAGCGAGTCGATCGCCGTCGCGTCCGGGACGGTCTCCAAGTCGAACACCACCTCGCTCCCGCCCGCCCGCTCGAAGGCGTTCACGTGGTGGAAGCCGAACAGCGGCTCGGTCACCGGCTCCGCGACGACCGCGCCGGTCGTCCGGTCGACGACGGCGATCCGTGTGCCGCGGTCCGGCTCCCACTCGAACTGCTCGATGAACGGCGCCTGTCGCCCGGGCCTGAGGAACCGCCGCGGGTCGAGCCGGAGCGGGAACTCCGTCACCACGACGTACCGCGGCGTGAGCGCGAAGCTGTGCATGTACGCCGGCTTCTCGGTCGGCACGGTCGCCACGTGCCGGCGGTCCCCGCTCGGCGTCCAGGCGGTGACGTGGTACCGGCTCGTCCGCCCGAACTCGGTGTCGAGGGTGACCAGCGCCCCGGTCGCCGGGTCCCGCTTGAAGTGGGCACAGGAGAGCTGGCCGCTCGGCGCGTCGCCCTCGCGGTCGACCGGCCCCGTCGTCGCCAGCGTGTTCGGCTCGAAGCCGACGCCGCGCGGGGACTCGGTCAGCGCGACGTAGCGGTCGCCGACCCGCTCGGCGACGATGTTCGCGTTGTCGTACGGCGCCGTCAGGAACCCCGCCAGCCGCGAGCGGAGGGTGGTCTCGCCCGTGGCGAACCCGCCGTCGAACTCCCCCGTCCGCGCCGCCTCGTACGCGTCGGTCCGGAGGAACCGGTTCCGGTAGTGGACCGCGTCGCCGCCCCCGCCCGTCCGGCCGCCCGGGTCGAACGTGAAGCGGTAGAGCATCGCGAGCCCGTCGAACCAGTGGTCGACGGCGCTCCCGTCGGGGAACGAGAACGCGCCGGGACCGTTCCGGATCAGGCTCCCGCGGAGCCAGTCCGGCAGGTCGCCGGTCACGGGGAGCGAGGCGGCCGTCTCCTCGCGGAGCGAGTGGAAGCCCGAGTGCGCCATACGTGGGGACGGGACGCGCCGGGCTAAGGTCTGACGGGGGCGCCGACCACGACGGGTCGCCGGGGCGCGTGCTCGCGCACTGACTCCACAGCCGAGGTGGTTCCCCGTCGGAGGTAGCGGCAGGTGTTGAGACGGCGAAACCCGTTTAGCCGGGTGGGGTGTGAGAGGATCGCATGAGCGACGCCGCACGCCCCGCGCCGACCGCCGACGAGGCGCTCCACACGACCGTCGACCTCCCCTTCGAGGACGCGGTGCCGTTCGTCCAGCTCGAACACGAGCTCGCGGACTTCGAGACGGTGCGCGTCACGCGGCTCGACGAGATGATCGAGGGGATGCTCGGCCGCGACGACGTCGAGCGGACGGCGCTGATCGTCGTCTGTCACCCCGAGATCGCGTACGACGCGCTGCGGATCGACCCGACGCTCGCCGGCATGCTCCCGTGTACCACCGTCGTCTACGAGTGCGCCGGCGACGACCGGGTCCACGTCCACCACGTGTCGGCGACGAAGGCGATCCGCGACCTCGGCTGCGCGTCGGCCGCCGGGGTCGACGAGGACGCCGTCGAAGACCTCGTGGCGAAGACCGGCGAGCTGATGGCCGTCGTCTGGGAGAACATCGAGACGCACGGCCGGGAGTGAGCGCCGCGGTCGACGCGAGCGCGCCGCTTCAGCGGTTCAGCCGCCAGCGGATCACCGCGGCGGCGACGAGGACCGTCCCGAACGTGACGAGCCCGGAGATCAGCGCGCCGCGCGCGCTCGTCGCGCCGGTGGCGAACGCGCTCGCCGAGGCGGAGCCGCCGACCACCGCCGCCCCGCCCGCCAGTCCGCCGAACCCGATACAACAGAGGCTCAGCAGGCCGACGGCGGACAGCGACCCGAGGATCCCGTCGTCGCTCATTACCTCTCCTCTCGGGGCCGGCCACGAATAGGTGACGCGGTCGGGCGCGGCCAGCGCCGCGGCGTGCGCCCGACCGCCAAGCGAGGGTTTAATTCCGACAGCGCGCGAGGGCGTCGTGTGGACCCGAGCCGGATCCCCGCAGAGTTCCCCGCGCCGAGCTTCCGCGGCGCGCAGGAGCAGGCCCTCGCCGACATCCGCGACGCGTTCGCGGCGGGCAACCGGGTCGTCTTGGTGCGCGCGCCGACCGGCAGCGGCAAGTCGCTGCTCGCCCGCGCCATCATGGGCGCGGCCGAGACGGCGGGCGAGGCGGCCCCCAGCGAGGCGACGGGCGCCTACTACACGACCCCGCAGGTGTCGCAGATCGACGACGTTGAGGCCGACGACCTGCTGGACGACCTGGCCGTGATCCGCGGCAAGTCGAACTACGACTGCGTGCTGCCCGGCGAGCACGACACGCCGGTGAACCGCGCGCCCTGCGCGCGCCAGCAGGGGTTCGACTGCTCGATCCGGCACCGCTGTCCGTACTTCTCCGACCGCGCCATCGCCTCCGGCAACCGCTTCGCCGCGATGACGCTCGCGTACTTCATGCGCACCGCCGGCTCCGAGGTGTTTCGCAAGCGCGACGTCGTCGTCATCGACGAGGCACACGGGCTCGCCGAGTGGGCCGAGATGTACGCGACAATCGAGATATCGCCCGAGCGCGTCCCGGTCTGGGACGACGTGGGCGTCCCGGACGTCGCGGCCGACGCCGGCCCCGAGGAGGACGCCGTCGACCGCACCGCGCGGTTCGTCGAGGCGCTCCGCGACGTCGCGATCCGCGCGAAAGACGAGCTGGTGGGGCGGCCCGAGCTCGACCGCGAGGAGGTCGCCCGGCGCGACCGGCTCCAGGAGCTCATCGGCGAGCTCGGCTGGTTCCTGGAGGACTACCGCGACCCGCAGTCCCCAACCTCGTGGGTCGTCGACCAGCCGGGCGGCGAGGGGTCGGCGATGGAGATCAAGCCGCTCGACCCCGCGCGGTACCTCAGACACACGGTGTGGGACCGGGGCAACCGGTTCGCGCTGCTGTCGGCGACCATCCTCTCGAAGGAGGCGTTCTGCCGCGGGGTCGGGCTCGACCCCGCCGACGTCGCGCTCGTCGACGTCGAGCACACGTTCCCGCTCGCGAACCGCCCGCTGTACGACGTGACGCAGGGGTCGATGACCTACGAGCACCGCGACGAGACGACCCCGAAGATCGCCCGCCTGATCGTCCGGCTGATGGCGGAACACCCCGACGAGAAGGGGCTGATCCACGCGCACTCGTACGACATCGCGGAGCGGATCACCGAGCGGCTCGGCGAGTTCGGCGTCGCCGCGCGCGTCAGGCGCCACGACCGGTCGAACCGCGACGCGGAGCTGGAGGCGTGGAAGGCGAGTTCGGACCCGGAGGTGTTCGTCTCCGTGAAGATGGAGGAGGCGCTGGACCTGAAGGGCGACCTCTGTCGCTGGCAGGTAGTCTGTAAGGCGCCGTACCGGAACACGAACGACTCGCGGGTCGCCCGACGGCTGGCGGACGGGCAGTGGGCGTGGTACCACCGGACCGCGCTGCGCACCGTCATCCAGGCGTGCGGGCGGGTCGTCCGCGCCCCGGACGACCGCGGCACGACCTACCTCGCCGACGACTCCCTGCTCGACCTCTTCGAGCGCGCGGCGGCGGACACCCCCGACTGGTTCCGCGACCAGGTCGACGCGATGACGACCCCTTCGCTGCCGGCGTTCGACCCCGAGGCCGCGCTGGCCGGCGTCGACGCGTCGCCGTCGAGCGGCGCGGGGGCGGGTCGCCGGAAGAGCCGTCGGACGGGCGGGTCGGCCGGCGCACCCGGCGGTCGCTCGTCTCGGGACGGCTCCGGTCAGGGGCGGGACGGCGGGGACGCGCCCGGCGACGGCGGCGACGACCCCGTTCGGACCCGGTCCGAGCAGGACGCCGAGCGGCGGGAGAACCACCCGCTGTCGGACGTGTGGGGCGACGGCTGACGGGGACCGGCGCCGCCGAGGCGCGACGGGCGACCGCCGCGAGAGCGGGGACCGCCCGTCGGTTACAGCAGCGAGACGCCGTACGCCACCATGGAGCTCACCATGAGAAACGCGAAGAACAGCGCCATGAGCTGTTGTCTGTCCATATCGGCGTTTCGACCGCAGAGCCGTATAACTCCTGCGGGCGACGGACGCCCGGGTGCGAGTCATATTACCACCCCCGAGTCGATCACTCGTCAATATATATCGTATAAGGTGTATCAGGCCCCTCAATGAAGTAGTAACCTTCATAATCCCTCACCCGACTACTGGGTGTATGGCCACGAACGGGCTGTCGAGTGCGCTGACGCTGTACGGTGCGCGAACCCTGACGCTGTCGCAGGCGGCCGCACAGGCAGGGCTCAGCGAGGCCGAATTCATCGATCAACTCGAACGCCGCGGCATCGAGGTAACCGAGTCCGAGCGCGCCGCGGCGCTCGGCCGCGAACAGCCCGCTCGCGCCGACTGAACGGCGCTCCGTCGCCGCCCGCGAGGGCGGCGCGCCGCGTCGGCGTTCCGACCCGTCCTACGAACGATCAGTTCTCCTCTCCCAGCGAGCCGCGAGTCTCCTCTACTCCCGGTTCGAGACCGACTCCGCCGGCCGCTCCGCGTCCTCGTCCGGCACGAGGTGGACCTCTCCGTCGTGTTCGAAGGCGAGGACCGACTCGGCGTCGTCGTCGACGAACGCCGGGTTCGGCACGGTCTTCGCCTCGTAGGTGACGGGGTCGAGCACCTGGATGGCGTTCTCGTCCTCGACGGTCACGACCGTCGTCTCCGCCGCGTCGTCGCGGGTGCCGAGCCGGGTCGCGTCGGGGGCGTCGCCGTCCGCGAACGCGGAGGTGTACTCCGCGCCCGTGGCGAGCCGAACCCCCTGGAGGCGGCCGGAGACGCCCGTGACGAGGACCGGACCGTCCCCGTCCTCCGGGTCGACGATCTCGCCTTCCGCGTACCTCGGGAGCCGGACCGCGAACGTGACCCGGTACACCTCGTTGCCGTCGCCGTCCTCGGTGACGAGCGTCGGGTACGACTCGAAGCTCCCCCCGAGCGACTCCGTGATCCGCGTCGCGACGTTCTGCGCGAGGCGGTTCGAGGAGAGCTTGATGTCCGGCCCGTCGTCGGTCTCCGTCACCTCGGTGATGAACGCCTCGCGGTCGCCGTCGGCCTCCTGATCGGCGACGTACCGCTCGGCGATGTCCAGCGCCTCCGCGCGCTCGGCCGGCGTGAGGTCGCGCTCGTCGGCGCGGACCTGGACGATCCCGGCGTAGTAGCCGCCGGCGATGCGCCCGCAGCGGTCGCAGGTCCCCCGCGAGATCTTCACGGGCACCGTCACCTCCGCGGAGCGCAGGGTGCCGCGCACCACGCCGGAGAAGCGGCAGTGCATCCGGACCGTGTTCTCGTCGACTTGCTCGGGCTCGACGCCCCACTCCACGTCCGCGGCGTCGACGTGGACCCCGAGGGACTCGGCCACCTCGTCGACGGCCACGTCGGTGTAGTCGCGCGCCCCCACGTCGCGCCACGACTCGCCGCGCCGGACGGCGCCGCAGCCGGAACAGACCAGCACCTCGATCCGGTCGGGCGCGTCGACCAGGTCGAAGTCCTCGAAGTAGCAGTCGTCGCACAGCAGGGCGTCTCGCCCGCCCGGCTCGCCCGGAAGGGGGTCGCGCCGCTCGGGGACCGGGTCGCCGCAGCGCGGACAGAACTCCCGCGACTCGCTCATTGGCGCCCGCTACGCCGAGGACCTGTTTAAACGGCGCGGACCGCCCCCGCCGGCGCCGACGCCGCGACGGCGGCTCCGGCCGCTTCGAGCGGGTCCCGACCTCCGAAATGGTTTTTCGCACGGACCGAGAACGGGCGTGTATGAGCGGTAACCCCGACGACGAACGGCTCGAGGAACTGCGCGAACAGAAGATGGAGGAGCTCCGCGAGCGGCAGGGCGGCGAGGGCGACGCCGCCGAGGCCCAACAGCAGGCCCAGGAGCGCGCCGAGGCCCAGCAGGAGGCCGTCCTGAAGCAGTACCTCACGGACGGCGCCCGCCAGCGGCTCAACGCGGTCGAGATGTCCAAGCCGCAGTTCGGCGAGAAGGTGAAACAGCAGGTCGCCGCGCTGGCGCAGAGCGGCCGGATCCAGGGACAGATCGACGAAGAGCAGATGCGCGAGCTCCTCAAGGAGCTTCAGCCCGACCAGAAGAGCTTCGACATCCGCCACCGGTAGATGGAGCTCGCGCTGCTGTACAGCGGGGGGAAAGACTCCTCGCTGGCCGCCCACCTGCTCGACCGGTTCTACGACGTCCGCTGCGTCACGGGGAGCTTCGGGCTCACGGACGACTGGGAGCACGCGGAGCGGGCGGCCGCCGAGCTCGGGTTCCCGTTCGAGCGCGTCGACCTCGACCGCGAGGTCGCCGAGAGCGCGGCCGAGACCATGGTCGCGGACGGCTACCCGCGCAACGGGATCCAGCGCGTCCACGAGCACGCCTTAGAGACCATCGCCGCGCTCGACGTCGACGCCATCGCGGACGGCACCCGCCGCGACGACCGCGTCCCCACGGTGTCGCGGGCGCAGGCGCAGAGCCTCGAAGACCGCAACGGGATCGACTACATCTCCCCGCTGTCCGGGTTCGGTCGCCACGCCGTCGACCAGCTCGTCGACGCCACCTTCGACGTCCAGCAGGGCCCGAGCGAGGAGGTCCCGAAGGCGGACTACGAGGACGAGCTCCGCACGCTCATCGCGGACCAGTACGGCGAGGGGACCGTCGGCGACGTGTTCCCCGACCACGACCAGACGTACGTCCACGGCCGCAGCGACTGACCGACCGCCCCGCTTTCCGTCCGCCGTCGGCGACCTCCCGCCGCACCCGCTCGCCGGAACGCCTTTCGACCCCCCGGGCGTAGCGTGAGGCATGTCATCCGACCGAGTCGTCGACCTGCTCCGAACGGCGTACGCCGACGAGATCGAGACCGTGATGAACTACCAGACGAACGCGATCGTCCTCGACGGCGTCCGCGCCGAGGAGATCAAGGAGAGCCTGAAACAGGACGTTCAGGAGGAGCTCGGCCACGCCGAACAGCTCGGCCAGCGGCTCAAACAGCTCGACGCGCGGCCGCCCGGCTCCGCCGAGTTCACGGCCGGCCAGGAGTCGCTACAGCCGCCCGAGGACTCCACCGACGTGCTGGCCGTCATCAACGGCGTTCTCGACGCCGAGGAGGACGCCATCGCGACGTACCGGGAGCTGATCGACGCCGCCGAGGCGGCCGACGACCCGGTCACCGAGGACCTCGCGGTGACGCTCCTCTCGGACGAGGAGGCACACCGGACGGAGTTCCGCGGGTTCCAGAAGGAGTACCAGCGCGAGTAGGCGGACCGAGGCGACGCCGCCCGTCGCCGACGTGACGCGCATCGACGCCGGCGAGCGCCGCCCCCGAAAGGATGCTTTCAAGCGGGCGCTCGCCGAACCGACGCGTATGTACGACGGCCTCAAGGGATTCCGCGACTTCTACCCCGGCGAGCAGTCCGCCCGCCGCGAGGTGACCGACGCGGTCGAGGACGCGGCGGCCAGGCACGGCTTCCGGGAGATCGCCACCCCCGCCTTGGAGCGGACGGAGATGTACGTCGACAAGTCCGGCGAGGAGATCGTCGAGGAGCTGTACGCCTTCGACGACAAGGGCGGCCGCGGCGTCTCAATGACCCCGGAGCTCACCCCGACCGTCGCGCGGATGGTGGTCGCGAAGGGCCAGGAGCTGTCGAAGCCGATCAAGTGGGTGTCCACCCGCCCGTTCTGGCGCTACGAGCAGGTCCAGCAGGGCCGGTTCCGCGAGTTCTACCAGACGAACATCGACGTGTTCGGCTCCTCGGCGCCCGAGGCCGACGCCGAGGTGCTGGCGGTCGCCGCCGACGCCCTGACCGACCTCGGGCTCACGGGCGACGACTTCGAGTTCCGGGTCTCGCACCGCGACATCCTCGGCGGCCTCGTCCGCTCGCTCGCGGCGGACCCCGACGCGGTCGACACCGCGGCCGCGATCCGCGCGGTCGACAAGCGCGCGAAGGTCGACGACGGCGAGTACATCGGGCTCCTCTCGGACGCGGGCCTCGCCCGCGACACCGCGCGCGACTTCGACGACCTCATCGCGGACGTGGAGACGGTCGACGACCTCGACGCGGTCGCCGAGGCCGGCGGCGAAGAGGTCGAGGCCGCGGTCGAGAACCTCCGGAACGTCCTCGCCGCGGCCGACGACTTCGGCGCGGGCGAGTTCTGCGAGGTGTCTCTGACGACCGCCCGCGGGCTCGACTACTACACCGGCGTCGTCTTCGAGTGCTTCGACTCCACCGGCGAGGTGTCTCGGTCCGTTTTCGGCGGCGGCCGCTACGACGACCTCATCGAGAGCTTCGGCGGCCAGCCCACCCCCGCGGTCGGGGTCGCGCCCGGCCACGCCACGCTCAAGTTGCTCTGTCAGCGCGCCGGCGTCTGGCCCGACGAGGAGCTGACGACGGACTACTACGTGCTCAGCGTGGGCGACACGCGGAGCGAGGCGGCCGCGCTCGCGAGCGACCTCCGCGCGCTCGGCGACGACGTGGTCGTCGAGCAGGACGTCTCCGGCCGCTCGTTCGGCGCCCAGCTGGGCTACGCCGACTCGATCAACGCCGAGATGGTCGTCGTCGTCGGCGAGCGCGACCTGGAGAACGGCGAGTACACGGTGAAGGACATGGCGAGCGGCGACGAGACGACGGTCCCGGTCGAGGAGTTCCCGCCGGAGGAGGGGCTGCCGACCTACGAGGACTACGAGTAACGCCGCGGCGCGCCCGCGGCCCGTCCCGCCGGCCGGGCGACGCGATCCCTGAACGCTTTTGGGTCGCGCGTCGGCACGGTGTGGACGATGATCCCGCTCGCGACGGCGATGCCCGCGACCGAGGTCGCCCTCCGCGTGGCCGCGGGGGTCCTCCTCATCCTGATCAACGCGTACTTCGTGGCTATCGAGTTCGGGCTGACGCGCCTCCGCCAGTACCCCGAGTCGGAGATGGACACCCCGGGGCTGCGGCGCGCCTGGGAGATGACCGACGACCTGGAGTTCTACCTCACGACCTGCCAGGTGTGGATCTCCGGCACGTCCATCGCGCTCGGCATCGTCGCCGAGCCGGGGCTCGCGGCGCTTTTCGCCCCGATATTCGAGAACACGGCGTTCGCGTCCGCCGGCGCCGGGTCGCTCCTGGGCTTTTTCCTCATCAACATGGTCCACCTGACCCACGGCGAGCAGACGCCGACGTACCTCGGCGTCGAGCGCTCGAAGCAGGTCGCCCGGTACGGCTCGCGGCCGCTCTACTGGTTCGCGTGGCTCATCTCGCCGCTGATCAAGGTCGGCGACTGGGTCGCGAAGGCGACGCTCGGGCTGTTCGGCGTCGAGATGACCGCCTCGTGGACCGAGGCCGAAGAGGAGGTGCTGGAGACGCGCGCCGAGCTCCGCAACCGCCTCGGGTCGATGATGGAGGAGGTCGAGCTCCCCGAGGAGCGCCGCGAGGAGGTCCTCAGCGCGCTCGACGTCGATCGGGTGACCGTCGCGGACGTGATGACCGCGCCCGAGGAGATCGTCTCGCTGACGACGGGGGCGTCCGTGGACGAGAACCTCGACCGGATCCGGGACACGCCGCACACCCGCTTCCCGCTCGTCGGCGACGACCTGACCGACTTCGAGGGGATCGTGTACGCCCCCTCGATCGTGAGCCGCTACGACGAGCTGCGGAACGGCGACCTGACGTTCGCCGAGGTCGCCGCCCCGCCGATGACGGTCGCGGCGGACGCGAGCGTCAGCGACGCCTTCGACCGGTTCCAGGCGGAGTCCCAGGAGCTCGCCTTAGTCATCGAAGACGGCGAGGTCGTCGGCCTGATCACCGCGACGGACGCCATGGAAGCGGTGATGGGCCAGCTCGAGGACCCGCTGGACGCCGGGAACCTATAGGCGACGCCGGCGCTCCCCGGCGACCCGATGGCTGATTAGAAATAAGGGTCCGGGACCTCGGATCCCCGCTCCGCGCCGCCGTTCACTTCTTGTACGCCTCGCGCAGGAACACCAGCGCGCCGCCGAGCATCGCGAGGTTCCCGAAGAAGGCGAGCCGCTCGCCGCTCTTGTCGTCCTCGTCGGCGTTCCAGAAGTCGTGCATCGTGCCGGTCACGACGGTCAGGAACGCGACCGCCGCGCCGGTCGCGATCCGGGGGAGCCGCCAGAGCGCGATCCCGAGGCCGGCGACCACCATCATGCCGGAGGCGAACGGCGCAGCGAGGTCCGGCATCGGGACGCCCGCCGACTCGGCGTACTCGATCGTGTCGTCCATGTCGCGGAAGTCCTCCGAGGCCTGCGCGGCGAGGCCGACGCCGAGCAGGACGCGGCCGAGCCGCGACGGCGCGCCGCGGCCGGTCGCCCCGTCGCTCGTCTCCGTGTCGTCGTCGCTCATACCGCACGCAACGGGGGCGCGCCCCATAAATCGCGGTGGCGCTTGGATCGGAGCCCCGCGCCGTCGTTTCGCCCCGCCGTCACACCCCGTCGATCCGCGTCAGCAGCCGGCTCGTCGCCGCCGCGTCGAAGGCCATCGGGCGGCGCCACCACGGGCCCTTCCCGGAGTCGCTCGACAGGTCGGTGACGATCCGGTTCGCCTCGCTCCCGGCGTCGGGCGCGCTCAGCGGCACGACGCGGTCGAAGAGCCCGGAGGCGTCCGGGTCGCCCGCGACGACGACGCGGGCGTCGAACGGGTCGCGCTTCAGGTGCGCGTTGGTCGGCGCGGCCCTCGCGGCGGCCGCGCGGTCGACGGTCTCGGTCCCCTCGTCACCATCTCCGCCCGACAGCACCCGCTCGATCCGCATCCCCGCGAAGAGGTACGCGCCCCAGTCGGGAGCGAGGTCGTCGTCGACGGCGACCCCTCGCTCGCGGAGCCACGCGCCGTCGCGGTCGTCCGTTCCGCCGTCGCGGTCGCCGGTCGAATCGCCGGGACGCCCGTCGCCCGGCCCCGCCCAGTCGCGCGGCCGCAGCGTGAGCGTCGCGTAGAAGAGGAGCCAGTCGCCGGGGTCGAGGGGGGCGATCCGGCCCGCCTTCACGGCGTACGGG
The DNA here is from genome assembly GCF_003666025.1 of Halorubrum sp. Atlit-8R. Taxonomy (NCBI): domain Archaea; kingdom Methanobacteriati; phylum Methanobacteriota; class Halobacteria; order Halobacteriales; family Haloferacaceae; genus Halorubrum; species Halorubrum sp. Atlit-8R. The sequence continues at coordinate 431,855 of NZ_QPLV01000002.1, read as the reverse complement.
TCGCCGTAGGTCGCCCGCTCGCGGCCGTGGACGCCCGGGAACTCGGGGTCGGCGTGGACCGGCGTCTCGCGCAGGTCGGCGGGGACCGCGAAGGGGAGGTCGAGGTCGCCGTACGTCGGGAGCGGCTCGTCGACCGGGAACCGGTCGCGCGGCAGCGTCGCCGCCGGCTCGGGGATCGGGACGTACGCGAAGGAGCCGTCCGGGTAGACGGGCCCGCGGAATTCGGGCTCGTTCGTGTTGGCGGCGACGTTGACGGCGACCGCGCGGGGATCGGGCATGCGGGAAAATCGGGGGACTCAGTCCGCCGTCGCGGCGGGGCCCTCGTGTTCGACCTCGGTCCCGAGGAGGTCCAGGAACTGCGCGATCCACTCGGGGTGGTCGGGCCACGCCTGCCCGGTGACGAGGTTGCCGTCGGTCGTCACGCCGTCGACCCACGAGCAGCCGGCGGCCTCGACCTCGGGCCTGACCGCCGGGTACGCCGTCATCTCGTAGCCGTCGAGCACGCCCGCGGCCGCGAGGATCTGCGGGCCGTGACAGATCGACGCGACGGGCTTGTCCGCCTCGAAGAAGTGGCGCACCGCGTCGAGCACCGCGTCGTAGCCGCGGAGGTACTCGGGGGCGCGCCCGCCGGGAACGACCAGGGCGTCGTAGTCGGCCGGGTCGACCTCGTCGAGGCCGTGGGTGAGTTCGAAGTCGTGGCCGCGCTCCTCCAAGTACGTCTGGTCGCCGCGGAAGTCGTGGATCGCTGTCTTGACCGTCTCGCCCGCCTCCCGGTCCGGGCAGACGGCGTGGACCTCGTGGCCGACCGCCTGAAGCGCCTGGAACGGGACCATGATCTCGTAGTCCTCCCCGAAGTCGCCGACGATCATCAGTATGCGCTGTCCTGTCATGCGTGTAACACCGGTCGGCGGTACGTGCTACTGTCTCATAACGATGCTGGCGAGCGGTAACACACCACGCGCCCCCGGTTCACGGCTTCAACGGGGTCGACCGCACGGCGGCGTCAGCGCGATCGGTTCGGCGGCCGGAGGTCCCGCTGGAACTCGTCGAACTGTTCGAGGTCCTCGGGGAGTTCGTACTCGATCTCGCGTTCGTCCTGGTTGTCGGGGAGCCGCCCGTCCTCGAGGTCGTCGGCGACCTCCTCCCACCCGGGCTTCACGCGGACGGAGCGCGCAGGGGAGCCCACGACGACGTGGTGGTCGGGCACGTCGCCCTGGACGACCGAGCGCGCGCCGACGACGCTGTTCTCGCCGATCCGGCAGCCCGCCCTGACCATCGCGTCGTAGGTGACCCGGGCGTCGTCCCCGACGATCGTGTGGAAGTTCCGGACCTCCGTCTGGTCGACGATGTCGTGGTCGTGGCTGTAGAGGTGGACGCCGTCGGAGATGGAGGCGCGGTCGCCGATCGTCAGCTTCCCGCGGTCGTCGAGGTGGACGTCGTCGTGGATCACGACGTTGTCGCCGACCTCGATGTTGTGGCCGTAGGTGACGGAGATGCCCTTGAAAAAGCGGCAGTTGTCCCCGCACTCGGCGAACAGGTGGTTCCCGAGCATCTGCCGGAAGCGGAGCGCGAACTCGACGTTGTCGGCCATCGGGGTGGCGTCGAACTGGCGCCAGAGCCACTGGAGGTGCTTCGAGCGCTGGAAGCGGTCCTCGTCCTTCTCGGCGTAGTACTCCGACTCCAGCGTCGCGTTACACGGGTCGTACCCCTGGAGGCGGACGCGCTCGGCGCGCGACACCGACTCGCCGTCCTGCCACGCCTCCCACGCCTCCCGGTCGCCGTGGAGGTCGATCAGCACGTCGCGGACGACCTCGCAGGTGTCCTCGTCCGAGGAGAGCCGCTCGTCCACCTCGTCGATGAACCCTCGGACCCCGGCCTCGGCGCCGTCGGGCAGGGACACGTGTCGCTTTGTCATCGGCCCACCTTCGTCGCCGCCCCTCAAAGGGATTCGGTTGTGCGACCGCTGCGCCCGATCCGTCAGTACAGCTCGGCGCGGACGAACAGCCCCGCGAGGACGCCGACGAACGCGACCGTGAAGACCGGGGCGATCGCCGCCCTGCCGAACGAGAGCAGCAGGGCGGTGACCGAGACGACAGTGATGACCGCGAGCAGGGCGACGACGGCGTCGAGCCGCCGGCGGAGGGCGTCGTCCATGCCCGTCCGATCGGCGACGGGCGAGTAATATCCAACGGTGCGGGCCGCGACCCGGGAGGGCGGTCCGCCGCGTCCGCAAGGCATTGTTTCCGTCGGTCCGCCGCGCCCGCACGGCGTCGGTTCCGGCGGGCCGAGAGCGACCGCGCCCGATAAGTGTCCCGACCGCCAACCGGCCGGTATGGAACACCGCGAACTCGGTAACTCGGGCGTCGAGGTCTCGGAGATCGGCTTCGGCGCGTGGGTCGTCGGCACCGACTGGTGGGGCGACCGCTCGGACGACCAGGCGGTCGCGATGGTCGAGGAGGCGCTCGACGCCGGCGTCACCTACGTCGACACGGGCGACGTGTACGGCCACGGCGACAGCGAGGCGATCATCGGCGAGGCGATCGACGGCCGCCGCGACGAGGTGACGCTGTCGACGAAGATCGGTTACGACTTCTACGACAACCCGCAGGCCGGCCACGGCGAGCTCCCCAAGGAGCTGAACCGCGAGTACCTCACCGAGGCGTTCGAGGCCTCGCTGGACCGCCTCGACACCGACTACGTCGACGTGCTCCAGCTGCACAACGCCAACGTCGACGAGGTGACGCCCGAGGTGCGCGACCTCCTCCGCGAGTGGAAGGAAGACGGGCGCGTCCGCGCGCTCGGCTGGGCGCTCGGCCCCTCGATCGGCTGGCTCGCCGAGGGCGACGCGGCCGTCGAGTACGAGGAGTTCGACGCGGTCCAGACCGTCTTCAACCTCTTCGAGCAGGAGCCCGGCCGCCACTTCGTCGAGACGATCCGCGAGTCCGGCTCGGACACCTCCGTCATCGCGCGCGTCCCGCACTCCTCCGGCCTGCTCAACGAGCAGGTGACGCCCGACACCGTCCTCGAGGACGGCGACCACCGCTCGCACCGCCCGAAGGAGTGGTACGAGACCGGCTGGGAGAAGGTGGAGGCGATCCGCTTCCTCGAGGACCCCGAGGGCGTCGAGGGGACCCGGACGATGGCGCAGGCCGCGATCCGCTGGCTGCTCGCCCACGACGAGGTCGCGTCCGTCACGCCCACCTTCCGCGACGGCGACGACATCGCCGAGTGGAGCGCCGCCGCCGACGTGCCGCCGATCTCCGACGCCGAGTACGAGCGCCTCGAAGAGCTGTACGCCCGGAACTTCGACGTCGACCGCGACGACGGGATGGACGTGCTCCGCACCTCCGTCGACGGCGAGGACATCGAGGCCGCCGGCCTCGACAAGCGCGCCGCCTCGTACTGAGCGGACGCCCCCGTCCGCCGAGCGATCGACGCCGACCGACCCGCCCTTTTCGCCTCGAAACCGCCGGACTGCGAGCGGGTGCCACGGCGCTGAATCACTTTCACCGCGCTCCGTCGCTCGGCGCCGCCCCGCGGGGTGTCGACGACCGTTCGGGGGCGGCACGGTCGCGCCGCTGGCGAGGGTAGACGGTGGCTCGGTCGAAACCCGTCATCACGAGGGGCTCAGTGGGGGTAACCGACTCGTCATCGCCACCACGTCGACGCTTGCGCGGTCGCGGTGATAAATGCCTCGCGACGGTCCGGAACCCGTTTGAACCCCGGCGCCCTCCGCTCTGCCATGCGGGAAGTGACGTTCCGGATCCGCCACGCGGGGGAGCCGGAGTGCGAGGTGAGCGCGCGCCACCCGGAGGTGCGGTACCGGTCCGTCTCCTCGATGACGGGCAGCGGCCCCGAACGCAAGCGGATCGCCGAACTCACCGGACCGCCGGCGGAGATCGAGGCGTTCGTCGAGGAGTTCCGCGAGTTCGACCTGGTCGTCTCCGCGGAGCCGCTGGCGCCGATCGAGGGCACCCACGCCTACGTCGCCCTGACGATCGACGCGGGGGCGGCCGACTGGGAGGGCATCGGCGAGCGGTTCTCGCGGATGGGCATCCACTACCGGACCGGGACGACCATCGCCGGCGGCGTCGAGCGCTGGACGGCGTACCTGGAGGACGACGACGACCTCTCGGCGGTGATGCGCGAGCTGGAGCGCGGCGGCAACGAGGTCGAACTCGCGCGGAACGTGGAGCTGGCGTCGATCGAGCGCTCGCCGCAGCTCCCGGCCTCGGGGCTCCTCGACGGGCTCACCGACCGGCAGCGGGAGGTGCTCGCGACCGCCATCGCCGCGGGCTACTACGACCACGGCGGGGGCGTGGGCGTCGAGGAGGTCGCCGCCGAGCTCGGCCTCGGCTCGACGACGGTGTGGGAGCACCTCTCGCGCGCCGAGTCGTCGGTGATGAACGCGCTGTTCGAGCGGTTCGCCGAGGGCGAGCCGATCGGCGCCGTGCGCGAGACGGACCGGTCGGAATCGCCGTGAGCGGGCTCAGACCAACGCTTTTGTAGCTTCGGGACGGAGCGCCGCGTATGGACGACGGAACCGTCTCCGTGCCGGACGAGCAGTACGAGCGGCTCGCGGCCCTCGCCGCCGCCCGCGGCGTGAGCCCCGAGACGCAACTGGCCCGGCTCATCGACGACGCGTACGCCGGCCTCGACGGCGACGAGGCCCCCGAGACGCTCCCCCTCGGCGTCTGCGACGACTCCGCCGAGGAGTGAGCGCGGGTCGGACCGGCGGGGCGTCCGTGAGCCGCGGCGCGCGCCGCGGTCGGCGGAACCCGAAGCTTTGAACCCTCCTCGAACGCGGCCTCCCACAACCGCGGTCGGCGCGCTACATCCGTGCCAGCGTCGCGGGGAACGCTCGACACGCATGACGCTCCGCGCCACGCTCCAGGGCCTCCTCACGAACCCCGCGTACCTGCTGGGTTGGGGGATCCTCGTCGCCACTGCCCTCGGGATTCTGGTCTACGACCTCCGCTCGAACAACGCCGGGCTCGGGAGCCTGATGAAGTTCGTCTGGGGCTTCACGGTGCTGTACTCCGGCCCCATCGGGCTAGGGGTCTACTGGTACGCCGGGCGGAGCCAGATCTCCCGGGATAGCCTCTGGCGTCGGGGGTTCCGCAGCGTCTGTCACTGCTACTCCGGCTGCGGCGCGGGCGAGGTGACCGGCGTCGTCGTCGCCCTCGGACTGCTCGCGCTCGACCACCTCGCCGTCGCGGCCGTGACCTTCGGCTTCGCCTACGTCTTCGGCTACGCGCTGACCGTCGGCCCGCTCGTCCAGGAGGGAGTCTCCTTCCGGCGGGCGGTGTGGGACGCGTTCCTGAGCGAGACGCCGAGCATCACCGTGATGGAGGTCGTCGCGATCGGGACCGACCTCTGGCTGGCGGGCGACGCCGGGCTGACGGACGTGCTGTTCTGGTCCGCGCTCACGGTGTCGCTGTCGCTGGGCCTGGTCGCCGCCTACCCGGTCAACGTCCTCCTGATCAGCCGGGGCGTGAAGGAGGGGATGATGGACCCCCGAGAGGCGGCCTCGGGATCCTGACGGCCGAGCGACGTAGAGACCCTGCGAGGTCGGTCTCGGTCACGTCCCACCCGCGGTCTCGGTCACGCCTCACCCGCGGTCCCGGTCACTCGTCGTAGGGCCACCGCCCGCCCGTCTTCAGCTCCTCGACGTACCCCTCGTCGATCGCGTCGCGGACGGACTCCCGCGACCGGTGCTCGGCCCCGACCTCGCCGGTCGCGAACCGGTAGACCGCGGCGGTCACGAGCGTCGCCACCTCCCGGAGGTCGCGGGAGTCGAGCTTGTCGAGGGTGTCGGCGTGGGTGTGGCCCCAGCCGCGCCCGGACTGGTCGCTCGTCGTGGAGGCCATCACCGCCGGGATCCCCTCCTGGACGAACGCCCACTGGTCGCCGTGCGGCGAGATCGTCTCGCCGGTCGCCAGGGGCGCGTCGAACGCCTCGGCGACCGCCTCGAACGTCGAGCGCATCCCCTCGAACCCGTTCGTCCCCACGCGGAGGTCCCGCGAGCTACAGGCGCCGTCGAGGTTGACGACGCAGGCGATGTCCTCCTTCGGGGTCGTCTCCGCGGCGTGGTACGCCCCCCACAGCCCGATCTCCTCGGAGCCGAACGTGACGAGCCGGACCCGAGTGTCGAGGTCGCCCTCGACGGTCGCGAGCAGGCGCCCGACCTCCGCGACGAGCGCCGAGCCGGCGCCGTTGTCGTTGGCGCCGTCGCTCACGTCGTGGGCGTCGACGTGGGCGGTGAGGTACACCGCCTCGTCGGTGTCGGGGCCGACCTCCGCGACCGCGTTCACCGAGGTCGTCGGCTCGTTCCGACAGTCGACGTCGAGCGAGACGGTCGGGGGGTCGCCGCCCTCGTCCGCGGCGAGCCGCGAGAGCCGGTCGCCGACCTCCTTCGAGACGCCGACCGCGGGGATCGGACCGGGCCGGTTGTGGTAGCCGATCTCGCCGGTCGGCGGGAGCGCGCCCTCGATGTGGTTCCGGAAGACGAACCCGACCGCGCCGCGCTCCGCCGCCGCGACGTACTTCTCCATCCGGTGGATCCACCGGTCGTGGGAGTCCGGCGTGCGGGAGGAGGCCATCGCGACCGCGCCCTCCAGGTCCCCCTCCGCGGCCGCGAACTCCTCGTCGGTGCCGTCGCCCACGTCGACGAGCGGGGCGGACGCCTCGCCGCTCGGCGTGCCGGGCAGCGCGATCACCTCGTGCGAGCCCTCGTGGCGGCGGTCCACGGCGCCCGTCACCGACAGCGACGACTCGCCGCGCCACCAGCCGGGGATCTCGAACTCGTCGAGGCCGGCGTTGCGCAGGCCGGCCGTCTCGAACGCCTCGACGACGCGCTCGGCGCCGCGGCGCTCGCCCGCCGATCCCGCCATGCGGTTCCCGATGTCGGTCAGGTCGGTGAGGAGGTCCCACCCGAAGTCGCTCGTCCGCGCGTCGCCCACGACGCGGTCCGGTAGCTCGGTCATACGGTCCGGTTGGGCCCCGGGCGAAAAGGGGTTGCGGGAGGCGGAGCCGCGGCCGGACCGGACGGCTCGGCGCGTCCGACCTCAGGCCGGGTCGGCCGCGGTCACCTCGACCTCGACGGCGTCGGGGTCGACGCCGATCCGCGCGAACTGCGTGCGGACGTGCTCGCGGGCCGCCGCGACCGCCTGGTCGCGGGTGTCGAACCCGCGGGGCATCGGCTCCTCGAAGGCGACGCGGATCTCTCCGCCGTCGACGACGAGCGGCGAGCCGCCGCTCTCGACCTCGTAGAACGAGTCGCAGACCCAGACGTACGGCGCGTCCTCGTCCGGCGCGCCCTTGTACGCGGGCGGCTCCTCGCCGCGCTCGAACACCGTGCCGGTGAGGTCCGTCCCGCCGCCGCTGCCGCGAACGAGTATCATGCCTCGGGTACGGGGCCGAGCGTGATAAGCGCCCCGCGACGGGCACAGAGCGCCCGTCGACAGGGGGAGGTCGGCCGCGGCGCGAGGGCAAACGCTTTCGGCCCGGCGACCGGTGGATACGCCATGACGCTGGAGGATTTCACCGACTTCACCGGGGACGGTGACGGCGACGGCGGCGCCCCGAGCGAGGCCGACGGCGCCGAGGGCGGGGGCGACGGCGAGTCCGCGGCCGACAGCGGGGGCGTCGCCGACGGGGGAAGCGCGAGCGAGGCCCCCGGGGCCGACGCCGACGAGGACGCGTTCGCCGCCTACGACGCGACGCCGGCGGGCAGCGACGCCGGCCTGGGCGTCGTCTCGGTCTCGCAGGGGCTCCGCGTGGCCGAGGAGGAGGAGGAGACGTCGCTGAAGGCGTTCGTCACGACCGGGAACCGCGAGTCGGTGCGGCTCGGGAAGTACCTCCTGATCCCGTACCCGGACGGCGAGCGGCTCTTCTGTCGGATCACGGGGCTGGAGTACGCCCAGGAGTTCCAGTCGGACGACGCGACCGAGATTCACGCCCGCCGGCAGATGCGCCGCGACGAGTTCGCCGAGCGCGACTACAAGTTCGTCGCCGACCTGGAGCCGATGTCCGTCGTCTACGGCGAGGGGGACTCGATGAAGCGCCGGATGACCGACCGGGTCCCGAAGCCCGGCGCGGTCGTCGAGGAGGCGGCCGACGACGCCGAGATCAAGACCGGCCTGAAGATCCCCGACGACGGCGTCTTCCTCGGGCACCTCTCCGTCGGCGGCGAGAAGGTGCGCACCGCCGCCGAGCCCCCGACGGTCGACTACCGCGTGAAGGACGACTACGCCGACGGCGACCCGCTCGCGTTCCGCCACACGCTCGTCGCCGGCGGGACCGGGTCCGGGAAGACCCACGCCTCGAAGAACGTCCTCCGGCAGTACCTCGACGACGACCGGACGTACCCGATGGGGGACGGTCGGGAGTCGCGCATGGCGGTCGTCCAGTTCGACCCGCAGGACGAGTACGCCCAGATGCACGACGACAACCCCGACCTCGACGACGGCTTCGCCCGCCGGCTGGAGCGGGAGGGGATCGCCCACGGCGGCCACGACGACACCGTCGCCCTCGTGCCCCGCGTCGCGAACGCGACGTACCCCGGCGAGGGCCACCGCGCCGAGCGCGTCGAGTTCACCATCCCCTTCTCGCTGGCGCGGGACATGCCGTGGCTCGTCGCCGGCTCCGGGCTCAACGACAACCAGTACCCGGCCCTCCTGACGCTGCTCAACCGCTTCTTCGACAACTACGGCGACTCGGGGACGTACAGCCAGTTCCTCTCGTACCTCGACGACCCGGCGCTGAAAGAGGAGCTCCACGAGAGCGGCCGGGTCCACGAGGCCACCTTCGACGCCGTCAAGCGTCGGGTCCGGGGCGTCCCGAGCGGCGTGTTCGACCAGGACGCGAAGTCGATCACCGAACTCGACCACACGCTCGTCCGGCCGGGCGGGCTCTCGGTCGTCCCCACCTACCACCTGCCGACCTCCCGGCAGAAGGAGATCGTCGTCCTCGCGGTCGCGGGGCTGCTCATCGACGACAAGCTCTCGAACGACCCGGACAGCGACCGGATCAAGGAGACGCCACTCCTGGTCGGGATGGACGAGGCCCACAACTTCCTCGCCGACGCCGACAACGTCCAGGCGCAGAAGGTGGTCCAGAAGTTCACCGAGGCGGCCAAGCAGGGCCGCAAGGAGCGGCTCGGGCTCTTCCTCATCACCCAGGACCCGCAGGACGTGGCCGAGTCGGTGTTCAAGCAGGTGAACACGAAGATCGTGTTGAACCTCGGCGACGAGGACGCCATCTCCAGCGTCAACATCCCGACGAACCTCGCCGGGAAGGTGCCGTACATGGAGAAGGGACAGATGGTCGTCTACTCGCCCGACAACTCCGAGCCCGTCGAGCTGATCGGCCTCTCGGAGTGCGTGACGCGGCACGACTGACGGCCGACCACCCTGGGCCCGTCGGGTCGCCGACGGGGGTCCCGACCCGACTCAGACTCGCACGACCAGCGTGTCAGCCAACCGGTCGCCGAGCCGCTGGCTGTTCGGCGAGTCGGCGATGAACACGACACCCGCGAGGATCAAAAGCAGCGAGGCGCCGCCGACGATCTTGGTGACGTTCCGGACGACCGCGGCGACGCCGGAGACCTCGTCGCCGTCCGTGTCGACGACTTTGATCCCGACGACCCACTTGCCCGGCGTGCGCCCCCAGACCGCCTCCGACGCGACGTACCAGCCGAACGCGACGAGGAGGAACGCGAGGTCTGCGAGGCCCGCCGAGACGGCGCCGACCGCCAGCGAGACGACCGCGGCGACGGCGACGCTCGCGACGATGTCGATGAGCCACGCGCCGCCGCGGGCGGTGACCGACGCCAGTTGCGACCGCGCGTACGGGGTGCTCATACAAGCGCCTGAGCCGGCGCCGGCAAGTGCTTTGTGACCGGTCGCCTCCGCCCCCGAAACGTGCCGCCCGCGGCGCGTTGTCGGCGGCCCGGAGTCGCCGTCGCCCTTTTTGTTCGGTGCGGGCGAATCCCCGCGCATGAGCAAACGCATCCTCGTCGCGGTCGACGGGTCGGAGGAGGCCGCCGAAGCGCTCTCGTTCGCCGTCGCCGAGTGGCCCGACGCCGACCTGACGGCGCTGTACGTGGTCAACCCGGCGGACTCGACCACCGGCGCGGAGGGCGGGTTCCCGGGCGCCGCGGACCAGTGGTACGAGAGCGCCACCGCGCGCGGCGAGCGCATCCTCCGCGAGGCGGCCAAGTCCGTCGACCGCGATATCGACACCCGCATGGAGGTCGGCCGCCCGACGGCGACCATCCTCGGCGTCGCCGCGGGGGAGACGGAGCCGACCACGGACCGCGACCAGCCCGCCGACCCGGAGCCGTTCGACCACGTCGTCGTCGGGAGCCGCGGCCGGACCGGGCTCTCGCGGGTCCTCCTCGGCAGCGTCGCGGAAGGGGTCGTCCGCCGCGCCGAGATGCCCGTGACGGTCGTCCGCTGAGGCTCACTCCTCGGCCGCCGCCGCCGCCTCCGCTTCGACCACCTCGCCGACCATCGACCAGCCCTCCTCGTCGGGCCCCGACCGACCGAGCAGGATCCGCTCGTAGTCCTCGGAGCTGATCAGGCGGAACTCGGCGTCCGCGTCGGCATCGGTCCGAGTGCCCTCGCCGCGGAACTCGCGCTGGAAGAACTCGGTCGACGAGAACTCGTAGACGCCGGTCTCGCCCGAGTCGAGTTCGAGCCGCACCGGGCGCGGCTGGACGTTGTGGATCCGCTTCGCGATCGGGTGTAGATCCGGCATACCGGCAGGTCGGCGTGTGCGGCGTATAAGCGCGGCGCTCCGAGTGACGCCCGGGACCCGCGTTCGGCTGCCCGTGTCCGGCGTTCCGGGGGCCGCCGTGCTATATCCTCGCGACGACCAGTTGGACCGCCTTCGGAATCACGATACTGAGGAGCAGCTGCGACCAGATGCTGAACGTCGCGGGGTACTCCTGCGTGGCGCTCACCCGTTCCATCCGGCGCCGGACCCCTTCGAGGACTCCCTGTTTCTCGCTCGACGCCCTCTGGAACCCGACTCCCCACCGGTCCTCGACGAGCCGCTCCTCCATCGCCCGTAGTCGATGGAGTTCGCGACGCTTCTCGTCGCGCATGAACTGATGAAGCGTGAACACGGCGTAGCCGACCGTCGCGACCGAGCTCAGCCACACCGTCGTGAAGATGAGGTTCGTCGCCGTCGTCCGCTCCCACTCGATGCCAACGATCGCCGGCCCGTAGAGGACGAGCCCGATCGCGACCAGTCCAGCGACGACGTAGTAGTACGCGTGCTTGACCAGCTCACCGATCGGTCGGAGTCCGCCGAGCCCCTCCGGATCGAGGAAGTCAACGCCGACGTCGGAGTCTCGGAGGCGACGCGGCGCGATGAGCGTGACGGCGACGTACACGGTGAAAAACTGCGTGGCGATCGACGCCCAGACCGGGTTCGCCACCGTCCAGCCGATCACCGCCGCGAGGTTCGCGTCCTGGTAGACGGCGACCGGTCCCCCGAGCGCGAACAGCCGCACGTAGTTCACGGCCACCACGGACAGGAACACCGTCCACGGAAGCCACGAGGGGATCACGTTCGTCAGTCGCTCGGGGTCGTCGGTCCGGTTCCTGATCCGCATCTCCACCGTGACCTCGTGGTAGCGCCGCCGGAGCGATCGCGACCCGTAAACGGCGGCAAGCAGGCCGATCGGCTGAAGCAGGAAGAACGGGTTCTGGAGGTAGATCACCGGTTCGCCGATAGCGTACGAGTAGGCGCCCAGCACCAGTTCGAGCACGCCGATCGTCACGAGGGCGTAGAGGTACGACGGCGGGACCGATCCGGGCAGCGCGTCGGACAGGTGCCCCATCCCCACCTTCCGCGCGAGCCCGTCCAGCCACAGGTCCTCGTCGAACGGCTCCCCGATCCCCGCGACGTCGAACCCGCCGATATCGTCGATATCGATCGCGTCCCACTCGCGCTCCGCGTCCGCGGGGACGGCGTCCCTCTCTTCGGCCATACCCTCCGATCCTCGTGAACTGACATAAACGGACCCCGTCTCCCGTCCATCGGCTCGGCTCTGCCCGTCGTAAGGTGCGTCCGGACCCCGAACCACCGCCGCCCTGTCCGGGACCGTCGCCGTACTACTTTAATACCTCACGGCGCGTCATGGCCGTGAGAATCACCATGTTAGAAGCATCGCTCAACTATCTTCGCGACGGCGACGACGCCGTCACTACCGCCGTCATCGGCGGACTCCTGCTGCTCGCGAGTCCGCTCATCATCCCCTCGATCCTCGTCTTCGGCTACGTGACCCGCGTCATTCGGCGCACCGCCGGCGGCGACGACGAGCCCCCGGCGTTCGAGGCGTGGGGCGACCTGTTCGTCGACGGCCTGAAGGCGTTCGTCGTCGCGTTCGTCTACTCGCTGCTGCCGCTCGGGGTCCTCGCGGTCGCCGGGGCCCTGACCGTCGGCGCGTTCGTCGTGGTGCCCGGGACCGGCGACCCCGGCGCCGGGACGTTCCTCGGCACCTTCGTCGTCGGCGTCGTCGTCCTCGTCGCGGGGCTCGTCGCCCTGAGCCTGTCGCTCGTCGGCCTCTACGTGACGCCCGCGGCGCTGGCGGCGGTCGCGGACTCCGGGAAGATCGGCGACGGCTTCGCCCTCGGGACGCTCTGGGGCGTCGTCACGAAGCGGGCGTACGCGACGGGGTGGGTCACCGCGGCGGTCGTGGTGCTCGCCGGCGCGCTCGCGATCGGCGTGCTCTCCGTGGTCCCGATCCTCGGGACGATCGCGGGGGTGTTCGTCCAGTTCTACGCGCTCGTGGCGGCGGCCGCCATCGTCGGGTGGACGTGGACCGACGTGCGCCCGGTCGGGACGGAACCGCCGGAGACGGAGCCCGCGGAACGGCCCGCGGTGTAACGGAGTCGAATCGAAATCGCCGCGGAAGGGCGGAGCTCGCGAAAAGGGGCGGCGTTACTCGTCGAGGACGTCGTCGTACTCGCCGGCGTCGACGCGCTCGTCGAACGTCCGGGCGTCCTCGCCCTCGATGGTGACGCCGAGGGAGGCGCAGGTGCCGCCGACCTCCTTGGCGGCGGCCTTCGTGTCGTACGCGAGCAGGTCGCTCGACTTCTGCTCGGCGACCTTCTTCACCTGTTCGATCGACATGTCGGCGACGAAGTTCTCCTGCGGCTCGCCGGAGCCGGTGTCGAAGCCGGCCTCGTCCTTGATGAGCTCCGCGGTGGGCGGCACGCCGACCTCGATGGTGAAGGAGCCGTCGTCGTCGTACTCGACGGTGACGGGCACCTCCATGCCGTCGAAGGCAGCGGTCTCGTCGTTGATCTCCGCGACGACGTCCTGGACGTCCACCGGCGTCGGTCCGAGCTCGGGACCGAGCGGCGGGCCGGGGTTGGCCTGCCCGCCGGGGACGAGCGCTTCGATAGTTCCAGCCATGTCCGTACGAACCCGTCGCCGACTTTTAACGGTTGTTCTTTCGGGTAGGGGGAGTCAGCGGTTCGCACACCGTACGTCTGGGTTCCCCGGCGGTGAGCCCCTCGCTCGGCGAGGCGCGCCTATCCGGTCTGACTTCATACGTCACCACTCAACATCGCGCGGTCCCCCGTCGACGATCGTATCGTCTATTTACAAGACACTGGCTGCGGACCGACACCGAACGCCTCCAAAGCCCCAGCCGCGAGGAGACCGTACGCTCGCTGCGCGCTTCAGTCGCTTGCGCTGCTCGCTCCTTCCAGTGCTTGCGTCGCCTACGGCCTCCTCGCGACTGCCCCTTTGAATCCCACCCCGCACCGCACGGCCCCCGCCTCGCACCTCCCCAGCCTCGCGGTTCGCTCGGGCTTCCTGCGGTCGCCCCTCGCTCACCGCGTCCCTCGCGCGTGCTGCCTCGCGACCTCCGCTTTGCTCCGGTCGCTCGCAGGCACGCGCCACCGCAATCCGGATTCACAAATCGCTCTTATAGATCAGTCAGCGAAACCGACAGTGGAGTCCGCACCTACGAGTCCACGACGCTCGACGGGTCGGTCGCCCCCGCCTCGTCGGCGACGCGGCCGGGGAGGAACGTCCCGGTCTCTCGGCGGACGCCGAGGAGGAGGACGCCGCCGGCGAGCAGCGGCAGGGCGGCGCAGGCGGCGTATATCGGCGCGAAGCCGACCGCCTCGATGAGGGGGAGCGACACCATGGGGCCGAGCCCGCCCCCCACGTCGCCGAGGACGTTGTTCGTCCCGGAGGCGCGACCCATCCGCTCGTCGGGGGTGAGGTCGGCGAGCAGGGCCATCATCGGACCGCTGGTCCCGCCCTGGCCGGCGCCGATGAAGACGCAGGCGAGCCCCAGAGAGAGGACCGACCCGGCCCGGGCGAGCAGCAGGAACCCGACGAACGAGACCGCGAGGAACGTCAGGAGGATGGGCGTCCGCGACTCGCGGGTGTCGGAGATCCGGCCGCCGACGAGCATGAAGGCCGCGGCCGAGACGACCGTGCCGGCCATGAACAGCCCGGAGGTCCCCTGCGGGGCGAGGTCGAACAGCGAGATGTCGTTCGCGCCGAGGAACAGCACGAGCGTGGAGAACAGCGCGCCGATGTACGCGAACATCAGCCCGAAGTTGACGAGCCCGACCGTCAGGGCCGGGACGGCGGTGTCGACCTCCCAGGGCTTGATCGAGTCGCCGGAGCGGTCCCCGGTGACGTGCGTCTCCGGGACGTACCGGTACGCGACGACGCTCGCGGTGAGCGCGAAGGCGGCGGCGACGGCGAACGCCGCGACGTTGCCCGCGACCGCGGAGACGACCCCGCCGAGCACGAGGCCGGCCGGGAACCCCATCGTGATCCCGCCGCGGACGATCCCCATGTTCGTCCCCCGCGAGCCGCTGTCGGAGAGGTCGGCGGCGATGGTGTACGCGGTCGCGAACACCGCGGCGGAGCCGAGCCCCCAGAGGACCCGCGCGAGCAGGAACCACGCCTCGGGAGCGATCCCCGCCGGGACCGCGAGCGCGACGACGTACCCGAGCGTGGCGACCCCCTCGACGAACAGCCCGACGACGAACGGCGTGCGCGTCCCGTACCGGTCGACGAGGGCGCCGGCCGGCGCGTTCGCGACGAGCCGCACCCACCGGTTCGCGGAGAGGATCGCGCCGACCATGAACGCCGAGATACCGAGGACCGCGCCGAGGTTCGGGAGGATCGGGAAGACGACGCCGCCGCCGAAGCCGACGAAGAACGTGCTCGCGATCACCGCGAGGAGGACCGGCGGCGGGCGCTCGAACCCGAAGCGGGTCATTCGGTGCGGTCCGCGGCGGCGTCGCTCCCCGGTTCGTCGGCGTCGAGCCGGAGCGCATCGATCGCCGCGTCGAGCGGCGGCAGTTCGACCCCGTCGGCGAGCAGCGGGCCGACGATCCGCCGGAGCGCCGCCTCCGCGACCTCCCGGGTGTACCCCTCGCCCTCGGCGTCGCGCTCGGCGCCGGCGAGGGTGATCTGCCGGGTTCGCGCGCCGTCGAGGGTCGCCACGAGCAGCGCCGCCGTCTCCTCGACGTCGACGTCGCGGAAGACGCCCGCCTCGATGCCGTCCGCGAGGATGTCGGCGACGGTCCCGCGGAGCAGCCGGTCGCTGCGCGCCAACTGCTCGCGGATCCGCTCGTTGAACGGGCCCTGAGTGCGGAGCTCCAGCAGGGCGATGTGGAACGCCTCGCGGTCGGCCTCGTCGGGGGCGAAGACGAACCACCCCACGAACTGGACCAGTCGGTCGACGGGCGGGTCGTCCGCGCGGGCCGCGATCCGGTCCTCGGAGTCGGAGATGATGTACTCAAGGAAGGCGACGAGCAGGTCTTCCTTCGTGTCGTAGTGGTAGTGGAGCAGCGACTTGCTCTTCGAACACTCGTCGGCGATGTCCTGCATCGTCAGGTCGGCGTAGCCGTGAGCGCGGAGGGCGCTGTACACCCCGTCCATGATCTCCGCGGCCGCGCTCGGCGAGTCGCTCATTGACTGACCGGTCAGTCAACGAGCGGTAAATTCCTATCGGTCGGGGCCGTTCGGCGCCGAAACCGCTCGGCGCCGCGAGCGACGCCCGTCCGCGGCGGGGCGCACGACGGCGCCGCCGCTCGGGGGGTCGAGAACAGTCGAAAAGCCGATTCGCCTCGGGTGTCGCCGACTTACAGACGGGTGACGTTCGACGCGCGCGGACCCTTGTCCGCCTCCTCGATGTCGAACTCGACTTCCTGACCCTCTTCGAGGTCCGGGCCGCCGACGTCCTCCATGTGGAAGAACACGTCCTCGTCCGCGTCGTCAGTCGAAATGAAACCGTAGCCGCCAGTGTCGTTGAAGAAGTCAACTTCGCCTTTCGCCATTGCGACCGTAGAAGCGGGACTGTGACATATAAGGCTTCCGCGACGATACGCGGCGTGGAACGCCCTCGCACGGACCGCGTTCTCGGATCGGATCCGTCTCGGAGTTCGGCCGCTTGACCCCCGCGTGCCCTCCGATTCCGCGCCGATCGGGATGGTCCGGAACCCGGCCGCGCAGGCCGCCGTGTTAGTAACTACTATACCAGCGCGGTTCAGAACCGTTAGGTATGAGTCAGTCGTACAATCGAGGCCTCATCGAGGACTTCGGCCGTTGGCGGGAGTTCGAGGCGGGGATGTGGGCGTGGATCTTCCACAAGTTCACGGGATGGGTGCTCATCGGGTACCTGTTCACGCACATCGCCGTCCTGAGTACGGGGATCCCGGCTGCCGGTGCCAGCGAGGCGGCGATCGCCGCTGGAAACGACGTGTACACGCAGACCATCGTCTCCTTGGAGGGGCTGCTGCTCGTGCGCCTCCTGGAGGTCGGCCTGCTCGCGGTGGCGGTCTTCCACATGCTCAACGGGACGCGACTCCTCCTCACCGACCTCGGCATCGGACTCGACGCACAGGACAAGAGCTTCTACGCGTCGCTGATCCTCACGGGAGCGATCACCGTCGCGTCGGTTCCGACGTTCATCGCGGGGGCGTTCTGAGATGGCCGAGCGCTACTCCTCGTTCCAGTCGGGCGGCCGGATGTGGTTCCTCCAGCGGGTCACGGCGGTCTTCCTGCTGGTCGTGTTGGCGTTCCACTTCTTCCTGCTCCACTTCGTCCACCACGCGGACGAGGTGTCGTTCCTCGCCAGCTCCGCGCGGATGGAGCAGCTGAGCTACTACTCGCTGATGATCCTCTTCCTCGTGACGGCGACGTTCCACGGGGTCAACGGCGTCTACAACGCCTTGGTGAACCAGGGGCTCACCGGCACGAAACGCACCGTCATCAAGTGGACGCTCGTCGCCGCGAGCGTCGTGCTGATCGCGCAGGGAATCCGCACCGCGAACGCGTGGGCGGGCATCGGACTCTACTGAACCGACAATGAGCACGCAAATTCCGAAGCAGACCGAGGAATCGACCGAGACCGAGACGGAGCCCGCCTCGAAGGGCGACGAGCGCCGCGCCGAGAAGCGGCGCCGCGCGGCCGAGCGCCGCGAGCAGCGACAGGAGGAGGAGGCGGAGAAGGCGGCCGCCGACGAGAGCACGGTCGAGCTGAAGGTGTTCCGCTACGACCCGCAGGTCGAGGGGAAACAGGAGCCGCGCTTCGACACGTTCCACGTCCCGTTCACGAAGGGGATGACCGTCCTCGACGCGCTCATGTACGCGCGCGACACGTACGACTCCTCGCTCACCTTCCGGCACTCCTGCCGGCAGGCCGTCTGCGGCTCGGACGCCATGTTCGTCAACGGCGGGCAGAAGCTGGCGTGTAAGACCCAGATCTCGGACCTCGAAGAGCCGGTCCGCGTCGAGCCGCTCCCGCACGCCGAGGTGACGAAGGACCTCGTCGTCGACATGGAGCACTTCTACGACCAGATGGAGGCCGTCGAGCCGTACTTCCAGACGAACGAGTACCCGGACGGCGAGCTCGAAGAGCAGCGCCAGGACCGGGAGAACCGCGAGAAGATCAAGATGTCCACACGCTGTATCTGGTGTGGCGCGTGCATGTCCTCGTGTAACATCGCCGCCGGCGACAACGAGTACCTCGGGCCGGCCGCGATCAACAAGGCGTACCGGTTCGCCATGGACGAGCGCGAGGGCGAGGAGATGAAACAGAAGCGCCTGGAGATCATCGAGCAGGAACACGGCGTCTGGCGGTGTCAGACCCAGTTCTCCTGTACGGAGGTGTGCCCGAAGGACATCCCCCTCACCGAGCACATCCAGGAGCTGAAGCGGGAGGCAGTCAAAAACAACCTGAAGTTTTGGTGAAACTGGCTTAGAAAAACCTCCCTCTTTTTATAATCAACTGGCGTGACGCAGCGGGACAACCGTACCTTCAGCATTAGATAGTATCTTATTATGAGCCATTTCCAGCAGGTCTGAATAGGATTCTTAATAATCAATCATTTAGTTTCATCGAGCGATGGGACCTTTTAATACGTTAGCCCCGCTTTGAGTTTTTGTGACAGGTGAGGCGAACGCGGATCGGACGGTAGAATTAAACGTCTTTCACCTGTCATAGATACCGTCGACCGAGGAAGCCCCTCGAAACACCCATCGGAGCCAGCCTAACAAGCACAGTTCTCCTGGTGGGCCTCTCAGACAGCGTCCGCTATGTCCAACGACACCAACGACGACACGAACGACGTATCGCCCCCACAGGAGCCAGCCGCTACGCCGCTCTTTTCAGCGGCAGACCTCAGTATTGACGACTACCCTGTCGTACACATCCCCGAGAACCGTCTCTACATGCTACAAGAATACGCACGACGTATCGCTAACGCTTCCAGAGGGAGTGTTGGAAATCATCGGACTGGTAAGATCGGAGAAGACGCCGTCGCTAAGCCACTCGGCGCTCGTGAGTCGATTGATCTCGATGTCTATACTGACGGAGGGGACGGTGGGTTTGATCTCACTCACCGTGGAGCGACGATCGATGTGAAAACCGCTGGTCGACATCGGTGTGACCCCTCCCTTACCGTCGATGCTTATGAACAGTTGCGAGCTGACTACTACGTCTTGGCATCACGTATCAGCGAGACAGATGTGAGGCTCATTGGCTACGCACCCCGCCAGTTTGTGGCTAATGCGCCTGTACAGACGTATAATGGGGGTGATTACCATATCGTCGGTCAGGAGTATCTGTTCCCGTTTCCGCGGTCGCTATAGCGTCTGAGTGACCACTTTTCGATTCACAAAGCAGTTGCTACGTGACTAAGGTGGCGTCCGACACAATGTGGTCGGAGCCAGCCTAACAAGCATCCTATGGTTGACTGTGGTGTTACTTATAGATGTCCCATAATCTGAGATTCCCGACAACAGTTTGTTGTGGCGATTGATATTCTATCAGAATACTTAGTACTATTCGGGATTAATATCGAGAAAAATAAACAGTAAGAATAGTGGGGCGGTCACGTACTGCGATTTTTGCCTATCGGTAGTAGTCATACACGACGGGATAAAAATCTCTATGCCGAGTTGTGGGACCAGACCCCCCACGAGGACCGCCGTGGCGACGTGGGGAGCGCCCCACGAGCACAGGGACGGACCTACGCCCCCCACGGCGGGGACGGACGGGGTTGATCCTATCGACTTGAGGATCGTCGCACCCCCGATGAGGTGGTCCTCTACCGCGTCTTACCTCGTCTGACCCCAAGGGTTAGTGTCGACAAAGTCGGCTTGACCGTACATGGAGGGCGACGGGCCACGACTCCCACGCCAATAGACCGTCACTCGGCGGCTTTTCGCACAGTAACTCAAGGGCCATACGCATACGCGAAGTGATATAACTCTATGTGTGGCGTGAGACGCGTCTCTGAGGCGACGCAAATAGAAAGATGTTGGTAGGGTCTCGTACTATGAAAAAAATCTCTCTGAGCGTCTGTTATGTGCCTCTAAGCGACTACAGATAACGACTGGTAGCCATGGCGGGTGGAACGCATACGCAACTCCCCGCCGACTCGTCGCCGTCGACGTGAGGGGAGATCGTGGGCCGCAAGAGACTCCCGCTCCGCCGCCGTCGCCGTCCTCGGAGACATCCCCGAATACGAGCGTCTTCCTATCGCGTTTGCTTCGAGGACCGTGCGTTGAGCGGAGGGGGTCGCACGCGCGGCCCGGGACTCCCGTGGTAACGGACAATCACGTTAAACCGCAAAATCACTACAATAGCGGTCATACTCAAAATGTAATCATCCCTTAACCCCGCGAGCGCCACGGCGGGCGTCTGTGCGTATGTGGTATGGTAGTGGAAGTGACAAGTCCTCGTGGCGTCCGTATCTCCGCACGGCTCCGCCGTCGTATGATTTCTGACGCCGCTCTATCTCTGTCGCCATGAGATTTTAATAGTGGACAAACGTCTCTCGATATGGAGCGTGGAAGGTCTCTGCCAGACGGCCCGTCAAACGGCCTGACGGCTCTCACATGACACCTGTGAAACCCCAACACCTCGATACGCTCCGTGAGGCTGATAATCCCGCCGCGCCCCTCGCTCAATTCATCCTGACCGTTGAGTCGGGGGACGTGAGCGCAGGAGACTCGGCCTCTGGCCGCAGGGATGCTGTCGCCGACTAATCGGCGGGGATTCTCCCTGCGGCCGCTACTCACCCCCTAACAGTTGCTTGACTAACTCGGGGTTCTCAGAGACAATTTCGGGATTCTCTTGGATATGTTCACGGACGGCGTCAATCGCCTCACGCTCTGCGTCAGTAGTGGCTTGTTTCGCTCCTTCGTGGATTGTCTCCTCTACGGACTCCTTAGCCGATTTGGCGTCTGGCGTGAATACCATCCCACAACGGGAACAGGCCTTCGCGGCATTTGGTAGTGGTTCCGAACAAGTCGGACAGGTGTCGGGCGTTAGACTCCCTTCTTTCGGCTCGGGGTCACGGCCCGCGTCGGTAGCCTCCCGCGCCGCTCGGATGTGATCTTCGTCGGTCAGATGTTGATACGTTGTTTCCATCACAACTGAGTTTTTTCTGTGGCCGATGAGATGTTTGATATGGGACTGATCGAGGTCAAACTCACGGACGGCAAGGGTAACAAAATAGTGTCTGAAATTGTGTGCGTTCGCTGGCTTGTCGACCCCTGCCTCCTCGACAATCCTATTCAAGCGGTCGTGGATGGCAGGTGCTGAGAGATAGTCGCCTTTCCCGCTGATGTTTCTCGCGGATGGCAGAGCTGTAATGAGATAGTCGTCGCGCTCACCAGTTGGGTGCTTATTGAGCCAGTCACGGACGGCGTTCTCGGCTCCGAGTAGGGGGCGCTTTTGGCCGACATCGTCCGCGCCTTTCAGACCGTCCGCGTCGGTATTGAGATAGTAGTGACCACTCTCAAGGTCTATGTCTTTGATACGGAGCGTCTGAATCGCACGGATACGCTGGCCTGTGTATAGTAGTAACTCAATCAGGCACCTATCGCGGGCATTATCGCACGCCCCACGGATCGCGTCAATATCCTCCGCCGTGAACATATCGCGTTCATCTACGGCCCCGCCGTTGTTCTCTCGCTGCTTTAGCGAGATGGCGTCGGGGTCAATCTCCGTCTCGTGATAGCGGTAGAATTTGATTGCGGCGGCTTGTCGCTGTCGCACGGTTTCGACGGCTAAGTCCTCAAGCCACTCGTTGAAAATATCGGTCAGGGATTCGAGAGAGTGGTCCAACAGGTTTCTATCCGACTCTTTGGCAATAAGCCGAAGACTGCGCCCATACCCCTCAAGCGAGTTGTGCGAAAGCGTCTCTGTCTCTCCGTTTTCGTCTTGGTATGAGTGTTCGATATCTTCGGGGTCAAAGGCTCGCAGAAACTCTAACGCTGCCTCTTTCCCATCGTCGGAAAGTGAGCCGCAATCCCTAATACGGTCCTTTTCTTTTCGCAACTTATGATCGGGATCGTCACCTCGAACCATAGAGGCGAGTCACGCCCGATTTAGTAGAAGGTTATGTTCAGTTACACCAAACAAAGCCTGAAGTTCTGGTAAACCCGACAGACAGTATCAAGGGACTCCGGAACTTACGAAATTACATACCAACAATGTACGAACACGACGTCGTCGTCGTCGGGGCCGGCGGGGCGGGACTCCGGGCGGCGATCGCGGCACAGGAAGCGGGCGCGGACGTGGCGATGGTGTCGAAGCTCCATCCCGTCCGGTCCCACACTGGCGCGGCAGAGGGCGGGATCAACGCGGCGCTGCGCGACGCCGACTCCTGGGAGGACCACGCGTACGACACGATGAAGGGGTCCGACTACCTCGGCGACGCGCCCGCGGTCGAGGCGCTCTGCCAGGAGAGCCCCGAGGAGGTCATCCGCCTCGAACACTGGGGGATGCCGTTCTCCCGCGAGGACGACGGCCGCGTCTCCCAGCGGCCGTTCGGCGGCCTCTCGTTCCCGCGCACGACCTACGCGGGCGCCGAGACCGGCCACCAGATGCTCCACACGATGTACGAGCAGGTGGTCAAACGCGGGATCACGGTGTACGACGAGTGGCACGTGATGGACCTGGCGGTCACCGACGAGGAAGACCCCGCCGAGCGGACCTGTCACGGCGTCGTCGCCTACGACATCCAGAGCGGCGAGATCAGCGGGTTCCGCGCGAACAACGGCGTCATCCTCGCCACCGGCGGGATGGGCCAGGTGTTCGACCACACCACGAACGCGGTCGCCAACACCGGCGACGGCGTCGCGATGGCGTACCGCGCCGGCGTCCCGATGGAGGACATGGAGTTCATCCAGTTCCACCCGACGACGCTGCCGTCCACCGGCGTCCTCATCTCCGAGGGCGTCCGCGGCGAGGGCGGCATCCTCTACAACAGCGAGGGCGAGCGGTTCATGTTCGAGCACGGCTACGCGAACAACGCCGGCGAGCTCGCCTCCCGCGACGTGGTCTCCCGCGCCGAGCTGACCGAGGTCAACGAGGGGCGCGGCATCGAGGACGAGTACGTCCACCTCGACATGCGCCACCTCGGCGAGGAGCGCATCCTCGACCGTCTGGAGAACATCCTCCACCTCGCGGAGGACTTCGAGGGCGCCGACGGGCTCACAGAGCCGATGCCGGTCAAGCCCGGCCAGCACTACGCGATGGGCGGCATCGAGACGAACGAGTTCGGCGAGACCGTCATCGACGGGCTGTACGCCGCCGGCGAGTGCGCCTGCGCCTCCGTCCACGGCGCGAACCGCCTCGGCGGGAACGCGCTGCCGGAGCTCATCGTCTTCGGCAAGCGCGCCGGCCGCCACGCCGCCGGCGAGGACATGGGCGAGGCCGAGATCGAGACCGGCCGCTCGGGCGACTGGCAGCCGGCCGACTACGAGTTCGGCGTCGAGGTCGGCGAGACCGGCGGCTCGGGCCCCGCCGCGGCCGACGGCGGCGCCGTGGCGACCGACGCCGACAGCGTCCTCGGGGCGGCCGTCGACCGCGCCCAGGAGCGCGTCGAGGAGCTGCTCTCCCGGAAGGGGCGCAACCACGCGGAGATCCGCTCCGCCGTCCAGGAGACGATGACGGCCAACGTCAACGTGTTCCGCGAGGAGGGCCGCCTGGAGGAGACGCTCGAAGACCTCCGCGAGGCCCGCGAGGCGTACAAAGACGTCGCGGTGTCGGACCCGTCCCGGACGTTCAACACCGACCTCATCCACACAATCGAGACCCGGAACATCCTCGACATCGCGGAGGCGCTCACGATGGGCGCGCTCGCCCGCGAGGAGTTCCGCGGCGCCCACTGGCGCAAGGAGCACCAGGAGCGCAAAGACGAGGGCTGGCTGAAGCACACGCTCATCTCGTGGAACGACGGTGAGCCCGAGCTGTGGTACAAGCCGGTCGTCCTCGAGGGCGAGAACAAGACGTACGAGCCGAAGAGCCGCTCGTACTGAGCCGTCCGGCGACGCGCGGCCGTTCGCGACCGTCCGCCGCGGGCCGGCGGCGACTCGCTTCGGTATCCCCTCGCTTTCACCCGATCGATCCGGATCGTTCACGGTCTCCTATCCGTCGACGGTCGAAACCGGCCGTCGATACGCGTCGATTTCCGGTTCGTTAATCGACGTTGAACGCACGAGGTCCGAGAGAATCGACGGAAGACGCGCTCTCCGATACCTTCCGGTAGTTTCGACGAACGTTGAATAGGGGATTTATTATCGTCGAACTACACGGATCGGACAAGATGATCGAGACGGAAACCGCGTCCGCGGCCGCCCCGGCGCTGCCCCGGGAGCTCCAGTCGCCCCGCGCCAAGCTCGTGTACCTCTACCTGACCACGAACGGCGACGCCACGGTCTCGGAGATGGGCGAGTCGCTCGGCATGAAGAAGCTCTCCCTGTACAGCATCCTGAAGACCCTCCGCAACGAGGGCCTCGTCGACTGCGACGGCGACTGTTACGTCCCCAACTGACGCGGCCGCGGCGCCGACCGCGCGGCCCCCGGGCTCGCGACCCCTCGCTCGCGGTCCCCCGGCTCGCGACCCCTCGCTCGCGACGCCGCCTTCCTCTCTTCGCGTTCCCCGCCGCAGCGGAGCGTTTAGGGTGGCGGAGCGCCCACGTCGACCGTGGACGCGAACCAGACGGAGTTCGAGAACCCGTTCGCGATGGACACCGACTGCGAGAACTGCGAGGCGCTGTGTGGCGCCCGCGACCGCGTCGTCCACGGCTACGGCGACGTCGGCGCCGAGTTCCTCGTGGTCGGGACGGCGCCGACGGCGGCCGCCGAGCGCAACGGCGTCCCCTTCACCGGCGAGGGGGGCGGCGAGCGCGTCCAGTCTATCTTCGCCGACCTCGGCTTCGTCCGGTCGGCGCCGGACGCCGCGGAGCTGGACGTACAGAACGTCTTCTTCACGAACCTGACGCGGTGTCGCCACCCAGAGCGCGGGCCGACCGATCGCGAGGTCGACACCTGCGAGCCCTTCCTCAACGCGGAGATCCGGATGATCAACCCGCAGATCATCGTGCCGGTCGGCGAGCGCCCGCTCAGGGAGTTGGCCGTCGAGTACACGACGCGCCGACCGGACTCCTTCGACATCGACGCGGAGCACGCGACGACGATCCGCGGGCGGGGGTTCGAGCTCGTGCCGATGACCGAGCCGGCCGCGATGACCGACGACGAGGCCGACGCCTTCCGCGACCACATGCGCGAGAACGTGTTGAGCCGGGACTACCGGCAGACGAAGGGGCGGCGGAGCCGGTAGCCCTCGCGGTCCGGCCTCAGTCGTCGAGGTCGACCTCGTCTAAGATCCCCTCGGTCGCGTCCTTGCTGTCCGCGCCGAACGCGCAGTCGACGAGGATGTGCCCGCCGAGCGTCGACGGCGAGATGACCTGGTCGGCGCCGGCGCGGCGGAGCTTGTCGACGTTCTCCCGCTGCGTCACCGCCGCGACGATCCGCACGTCCGGGTTGAGCTGGCGGGCGGTGAGGATGGCGAGCGCGTCGCGCGCGTCGTCCTCGGTGGCGGCGACGACGGCGCGGGCCCCGGCGAGGTTGACCCGTTCGAGCGGGTCGACGTCGCTGGGGTCGGCGGTGTACACGGGCACGTCGCGGTCGGTGAGCCGCCTGGCGACGTTTTCGTCCGGCGTCACCACCGCGTACTCGACGCCGTCGCGGGCGTCGAGCTCTTCGAGGATCGGTTCCGTCAGGTCCCCGTAGCCTAACACGAGGACGTGGTCGTCGAGGAGGTCTATCTGTCTGTCTGTCATTTTCCCGAGCGCCTTGGAGAGCTGCGCCTCGATTGCGGGCGTGAGGAGGACCCCGAGCGCCACCGCGAAGGCGGCGACGTTCACCACGAGCGACGAGAGCGCGAACAGCTGCGCGATGTCGGAGGCCGGGCCGGTCGCCGGGTGGACGTCGCCGTACCCGACGGTCGAGGCCGTGACCACGGTGAAGTAGAACGCGTCGACGATCGTCTCGATCCCCTCGAACTGGTCCCTGAGGGCGTACGAGCCGACCGTTCCGTACGCGACCGCTCCCACGAGCGCCGCGCCCGCGGCCAGCTGCGTGGGCGAGGGGCTGAACCGGCGGTCGAACCGCCCCCGGTTGATCACGAGCGTCGGCGCCGACAGGACCGACAGCGCCACGAGCGGGAACGACAGGACGGACGCCTGTAACAGCCCTTGAAGCGCCGTCAGCGGCAGCAGCACCGCCGTGGAGTACCACCCCACTCGGTACCCGTTCCGCAGCGCGAACCCGCTCGCGAACATCGCGAAGCCGGTGATCGTCCCCGTGAACCCGACCGTCTGGCGGACGACGCCGCCGACGTATGGGGCGAGCGGGCCGTCGACGCCGAGCCCGCCGATCTGCGCGAGCCCGGCGAGGATGGAGAGGATCGCGACCCCGAACGTCAACGCGATCGACGCGCGGACGGTCACCCAGTCCCGGGTCAGCTCCATATCTCCGGGTCGCCGAGACCGAACTTAAACCCCGCGAGGCCGGTCCGATCCGCTCGCCGCCGGCGGGAACGGCGCGCGCCTGGGCCGCTCCCGCGACCCGCCCGGACGCGGCGCGCCGACACACGTTTAACCGCGCCGCCGGTTGGGGGGCGTATGTCGCTGCCCGTCGAGATCGTCTTCGGCGTCTACCTCGGCGTCATCACCGGGATCGTCCCCGCGCTGGTGGCCGGGACCCTCGGGTTCGTGTTCAAGTACGTCACGGACGTGACGATCCCCGGGCTCGGGGTGGTCGTGCTGTCGCTCGCCATCGCCGGCGTCAACGGCGGGCTGCTCGCGCTCAACGACGAGACGATCCGGTCCTCGGAGCGCGCGCCGGCGATCCTCACGGCGATCGTCGTGGTGCTCATGCTCTCGATGTACGCCCACGCGCAGGGGGACAAGCTCGGCGCCAGCGTCCCGAAGCGCATCTCGCTCAAGCAGCTCCGCGACCGGACGCTCTCGACCGACGTGATCGAGCTGGTCGGCGGCCGCGGGCGCGTCTCGGTCGAGGTGACCGGCGAGGTGAACGACATGGAGGGGTACCCGCCGCTGCCGGCGGACACGCGCCGCGCGATCGTCGACGGCGACTGGACGTTCCCCGCCGACCTCCCGCTCGCGGAGCTCGAAAGCCGGTTTGCGGAGCGGCTCCGGACCGAGCTGGACCTCGCCGACGTGGCCGTGCGGATCGACGAACAGGCGCGCGCGACGGTGTCGGCCGCGCCGCCGACCGGCGCGCTCTCGAAGCGGGTGCCCGCCGGGAAGCGCGCGGTGTCGGTGTCGGCGCTGGTCCCGACCGGCATCGCCCGCGGCGACGTCGTCCGCGTGATAACCCCGGACCTCGACGCCGAGGGCGCCGTGATCGCCGCCCGGTCGAGCGGGAAGCCGGAGCCGGGGGCCGCCGCGGCGTCGACGCCCGCCGCCGCGGGCGACGACCCGGACCCGGACGACGACGCCCGAACGGACGGCGGCGAGGAGGCCGTCGCCGCGCCCCCCGCGGCGACCGCGCCCACGACGACCGGCGGCGAGGGGCGCGTCACGCTCGCGCTCGACCGCTCGGAGGCGACGGCGCTCCTCCGGGCCGACCGCGGGCGCGTGCTGGTGCTGTCGCGGGGCACCCGTCGCGAGTACGAGCTCACGGCCCTGCTGCGTCGGGCCGGGAAGCGCTTCCGGAAGGTCTCGGTGGTCGCCGACGGCCCGCTCGACGGCCACACGATCGGCGAGGCCGAGGTCCGCGAGGCGTACGACGTGGCCGTCCTCGCGGCGCGCCACGAGACGTGGACGGTCGCGCCGGACGGCTCGCAGTCGCTGTCCGCGGGCGACGACCTGTTCGTCGTCGGGAGCCGCGACGCGCTCGACCGGTTCGCGGAGGTGGCCGCGTGAGTCCCGCCGGGGCGGACGCGGTCGCAGCGGGCCTCGACGCCGGCGTCGTCGCGGCCGGCCTCGCCGTCGGGGCGGTCGACGTCGGCTTCGCCCGCCCGCGGCAGGCGGCCGTGACGCTCGTCACGTTCGCGGCCGTCGCCGTGCTCGTCGCGGCCGGCGCCGCGCTGGCTTACCGCTGGTACTTCCGCACGGAGATCCCGGAGGGGGTGACCTGGCTCCTCGGCGTCTCGGTCGTCGCGCTGTACCTCAACACGACCTCGCTGGGGTCGGTGGCGGTCGGCGACAACCCGGCCCTGTTGGCGCCCGAGAGCGTCTTCTTCAACCTCGTCTCGCTCGGCGTCGCGGCGGTGACCGCGCCAGTCGGTCGGTACGCCGGCGACCGGCTCGCGGTCGACGTGTTCGCGCTCTCCGGCGCCAAACAGCTCGACGGCGAGCTGAGCGGGATGGTGCGCGCAGTCGGGCGGTTCACCGCGGTGACGCTCCCGTCGGTCGACGAGATCCGCGACATGGACACGTACGACCCGGTCTCGGCGGACAAGAAGGCGGAGCTCGCGGAGACGACCCTGCTGTTCCCGCGGAAACTCTCCGAGACCGAGCTCCGCGAGCGGCTCATCGCCCGGCTCAAAGACGAGTACGGGGTCGGCTACGTCGACGCCGACCTCGGCGCGGACGGGACCGTGGAGTACTTCGCGGTCGGCTCCCGCGCCGCCGGGCTCGGCCCGACGCTCGCGCCGGGGTCGGCCGCGGTCGCCGTCGCCGCTGACCCGCCGAACAACGCCACCGTCGGCGACACGGTCCAGCTGTGGCGCGACGACCCCGAGCCGGAGCGGGTCGCGACCGGCGAGCTGCGCGGCGTCGCCGGCGACGCCGTCACGGTCGCGCTCGACGAGTCGGACGCCGAGCGGCTGACCGACGAGGGCGGCTACCGGCTCGTCACGCTCCCCGCGGAGCCGCAGGCCGACCGCGAGTTCGCCTCCCTGCTGCGCAACGCGGACGAGACGATGGCCTCCGTCACCGTCGCGGCCGGCAGCGAGCTCGACGGGAGCACCGTCGGGGAGGTCGGGGCCGTCGTCGCCGCGGTCCGACCGGCGGGCGGCTCCGTCGAGCCGATCCCGCCGCGGGCGTACGCCTTCGGCGCGGGGGACCTGGTGTACCTCGTCGGCCGCCCGGGCGCGATCCGGCGGTTCGAGACCGCCGCCGCGGCGTCGGGCGATCCGGACCCCGCGAACGACGCGCCGGGCGCGCCGGGCGCGGCGTCCGCGACCGGGAGCGAGGCCGGATCCGACGCCGCCGCCGGCGCCGCGGTCGGGGACGCCGGCGACACAGACGACGGCGGCGCGGACCCCGACGGGACGCAACGCTCTTGAGTCGCCCGCGCGGGGATCCGGTATGGAGTGGAAGCTGTTCGCCGACCTCGCGGAGATCGCGGGCGACCGCACGGTGGCGGTCGACGCGGGGCCGGGCGACACGGTCGGCGACGCGCTCGACGCGCTGCTTGACGCACACCCCGGCCTGCGGGACCGCGTGATGGAGGACGGCGCCGTCGCTGACCACATCAACGTCCTCCGGAACGGGCGGAGCGTCCGCCACGACGAGGGGCTCGACGCCACGCTGGAGGCGGGCGACGAGCTCGCGCTGTTCCCGCCCGTGAGCGGCGGCCGCTCCGTCCGATAGATCGGTCGTTTCAAACGCGCGCCGACCCCATCCGGAGCCATGACCGACAGCGACGAGGGCGACCACGGCGACGAGGGCGACGGCGGCCACGGCGACGACGGCGGCCACGACCCGCACCGCGAGGAGTTCCACGAGGACCCGGTCGGCCACACGCGCGCGGCCGCCGGGATGACGGTGAGCGAACTCGTCGACGGCTACGGGGACGCGGGGATCGGCGCCGCCGCTGTCAACGAGGCCGGGGACGTGCTCGCGGAGATGTTCGACAACGACGACTGTACCGTCTTCCTCTCGCTGGCGGGCGCGATGGTCCCCGCCGGCATGCGCCGGATCGTCGCGGACCTGATCCGCGACGGCTACGTCGACGCCCTGGTGACCACGGGCGCGAACCTCACCCACGACGCCATCGAGGCCATCGGCGGGAAACACCACCACGGGCGCACTCACGACCCCGAGAAGACGCCGCGCGAGCACGACGAGGGGCTCCGCGACGAGGGGGTCGACCGCATCTACAACGTCTACCTCCCGCAGGAGCACTTCGCCGACTTCGAGGGCCACCTCCGCGAGGAGGTGTTCCCGGCGCTGGAGGCCGACCCGGACGACGCGGGGAGCGGCGCCGTCTCCATCGCCGACCTCACGCGCGAGCTCGGCCGCGCGAACGCCGAAGTCAACGAGCGCGACGACGTCCCCGAGGGGCCAGGCGTCGCGGCCGCCGCCTACGAGCACGACGTGCCGGTCTACTGCCCCGCGGTCCAGGACTCCGTTCTGGGGCTTCAGGCGTGGATGTACGCCCAGACGGCCGACTTCACCATCGACGCCCTCGCGGACATGACCGAGCTGACGGACCTCGCGTTCGAGGCCGACGACGCGGGCTGCCTGCTCGTCGGCGGCGGCGTCCCGAAGAACTTCACGCTCCAGACGATGCTCGTCACGCCCCGCGCCTACGACTACGCCGTCCAGGTCACGATGGACCCCGAGGCGACCGGCGGGCTCTCCGGCGCGAGCCTCGACGAGGCGCGCTCGTGGGGCAAGCTTGAGAAGGACGCGCGCAACGCCTCCGTCCACGGCGACGCGACGGTGATGCTCCCGATGCTCGTCGCCGCCGCCCGCGAGCGCGTGGAGTAGGCGCGCGAGCGGGCCGGTTCCGGCCGCATATCGTTTATAAGCTGGTGGTGCGGTGGCGCGTGCCTGCGAGCGGGCGCCCTCGGCGGCCGCGAGCCAGCACGCGCGAGGGAGTCGGGCGCGACGAGGGCGACCGGAGGGAGCCCGCTGGATGCGCCCGACGAGGCTGGGGAGGTGTGAGGTGCCTTGCGACTGGGGCTTTGGAGGTGGCCGTCACCGACCTGTTCCCGACAGCTTTTCAGAGAGTATCCGCGGGGCGAGAAGCAGCCGACGCGCAGCGACCGTCCTACTCTCTCGCGTCCAGATCCATCGCCTCGGCGAGCAGCGCGTGCGACTCCAAGGCGTCGTCGTGGTCCGGCACGGTGTGCTGGATCATCACCTCGTCGACGCCGACGCGGTCGGCCAGCTGCTCTAAGAGGCCCGAAATCGTCTCCGGGCTCCCCGAGATCGACCGCGGCCACTCGTCGTCGTCCAGCGTCGCCGGCGTCGGCTCGGGCGCGCCGCCCAGCTCGTCGACCGCCTCCTCGACCGTCGGCGTCTCGTCGCCCAGCTCGCCGCGCTTCATCCGCCGGAACGTCGCCTCCGCCGGCGCGCGACGCCGGGCCGCTGCCGCGTCCGTCTCGGCCGCGACCGCGTTGACCGCGACCATCCCCCGCGGCTCGTCGAGCCCCCCGAGTCCGCCCTCGGGGTCGAACGCCTCGCGGTACGCCGCGAACGCGCGCTCGGCGAATCCGGGCCGGATGAACCCCGCGAAGCAGTAGCGGAGGCCGAGCTCGCCCGCGATCTCGCCGCTCGACGGGCTCGACCCGAGCACCCACGGGACGGCCGGCCCCGAGTCGGAGCCCGGCACCGAGAGGTCGGAGTAGGGGTGCTCCGGCGGGTAGTCGTCGCGGAGGTGGTTCACGACCGCGGTGATCCGCTCGCGGTGGTCCTCGTTCGGCTCTTCGACGCGGCGGTCGGTGCCGAGCGCGCGGTCGGACGCGGGCGAGCCGTTCGCGCGGCCCATGCCGAGGTCGACGCGGCCGGGCGCCAGCCCGTCGAGGACGCCGAACGACTCGGCCACCTTGAACGGGCTGTAGTGGTTCATCAGCACCGCGCCGCTCCCGATCCGGATCGAGTCGGTCGCGCCGGCGAGCCGCCCGAGCAGCACCTCGGGCGTGGTGCCGGCGAGGCGGTCGCCCATCCCGTGGTGTTCCGCGACCCAGAACCGCTCGTAGCCCAGTCGCTCGGCGTGTTTCGCGGCGTCGACCGTGTTCGCGAACGCGTCCGCCGCGGTGCCGCCGCGGGGGACCGGCGAGAGGTCGACGACTGAGAGGTCCATACGCCCGCTCGGCGACCGCCGCGTGAAACGGTTTGGGTCCCGGCGGCGTCGTGGCGGATCGCAACCCCGGATTCCGTGCGGTGGCGCGTGCCGATGAGCGCCCAGCGGGCGCGAGTCGCACGCGCGAGTCCTCGCGGCTGGGGCTTTGGCGGTGGTCACCACGGAGTCAGCGATCTCGTACAGTCGAGCGACCGGAACTTCGAGACCGTTCGCCGCTCTTCCACCGTAAACCCGTAGCTACGCGAGTGAAAGCGAGAAGAAACCGAAGAGACGCCGGTTCAGTTGTCGCCGTTCTTCGACTGCCAGGCGTAGTCGCGCCGGGAGGCGGACTCCCCGAAGCCGCACGAGGAGCAGCGCTCCTTCTTGACGTGGTAGGACTTCTCACCGCAGCGTCGACACTTCACGTGGACCGTCTTGTTCTTCTTTCCCTGAGAGGGCGTACCTGCGCCGGTCATGCTTTGATGGTGACGACGTTATCGCCGCGTATAATCGTTGTGTCTTCGATCGCGACGGCGAACTCGCCGTCGAGGTCGTCGTCGACGCGGTCGTCCACGTCGGCCTCGGGCTCGATGACGACGTTCATGTGCTGGTCGTAGCCGCCGAGGACGCCGTAGTAGGTCGTCCCGTCCTTCAGGTGTACCGTCACGGGCTCCTCGAGCGACGCTTCGAGCACGTCGAGGGGTCGTCCACTCATTGTCCGATCGCCGCCCGTCGCGGTAATAAAAATACCGGGACGGAGCCCCGAGGCCGGTCGGTTTGACACGACCGCGGGCCCGCCGCTCTCGGACTGGCCCTCACCGCTCTCGGACCGGCCCTCACCCCAGTCGCTCGCGCACGAACGCGGTCGCCGGCGGGACCGCCCGCGCGTACAGGGCGGCGTACGTCAGCTCCGCCTGGGTCCGTCTCGGCGCGGCGTACCCCCCGTCGATCTCGTCGGCGACGCGTTCGAGCGAGGCCAGCGCCGGGCGGACGAACCGCGCCGCGAGCGGGTCGCCGCCGTCGACCGCCGCGACGGCCTCGCGCGCCCGCTCCGCGGCCGACCGGAGCGACGACTCCGACGGCGGCTCCCGGTGGCGGCCGTCGCGGATCGCCTCGACGGCGCGCCGCCGCGCCTCCACCGTCGCCAGCGCGGTCCCGGCCTCGATCACCGCGGTGGCGTAGTTCCCGTTGTCGGACGCCCGCTCGACGTCGTCGACCGCCGACTCCGTCCGCCGCTCGGTCGCGACCGCCAGCTCCTGTGCCACGGTCCCGCTCAGGTCCTCGTCGCCGGGCGCCGCCTCGTCGCCGGTGCGTCGGCGCACCTCCGCGCGCGTCCGGCGCACCGACCCGTCCAGCGTCTCCGCGGCCGCGACCAGCGACGCCCACCGCGGGTCGAGCCCCTCGCGGTCGCCGCGGAACGCGTCGCGGAGGCCCGCGGCGTCGCTGGCGGCGGCCCGCGCGCGCTCGACGTCGCCGACCGCGTCCCCGGCCCGGAACGGCGCCGCGACCGGGTCGTCCGGGTACCGGACGGTGGGGACCAAGTGTCGCGCGCACGCCGCGAGCAGCGACTCGACCGGCTCGTAGGCGAGCGCCGCCGCTGCCGTCGCCTCGGCGCGGTACTCCAGGTCGGCCGCGAGCGCCGCCCGGTCCTCGCGGACGGCGCGGCGCCGGGCGGTCAGGGCCGCCCCGTCGTCGACGCCGGTTGCCGCCCGGTGGGCGCCGCGGACCGTCGCCGCCGTTCCGCGGGCCCGCCGCCGCGCGGCGAGGGCCTCGGTCGGCCACGGGTCGGTCGGCTCCGCGTCGACCCGCTCGACCGCCCGCGCCCTGTCGTCGGCGATCGCCGCCGCGACCGCCGCGTTCGGAAGCGACGGCTCCGCGGGGACGGCGTCGAGCAGGTCGCGGGCGCGCGACACGTGGGCCGCCGCGAGGGCGTCGGGGACGGTCGCGGGGAACGGCGCGCGGGGCCACTCGGTCGCGTCGACGAGGTCCGGCGGCACCGCGGCCGCCTCGCTGCGCTCCGTCTCGCCGCCGGTGAACGGGAGGCCGGAACAGCCGGCGACCGCCGCCGCGCCCGCGGTCGCGACCCCGGCGAGGAACCGTCGCCGGGACCCGCCCTCTTCGGTCACGTGCCATCACCCCTCGAGTCGGCCGACGAGGCGTTGAACGCGGCCGGCGGCTCCCGCCGCAGGCAGGAGCCGCTCATGCCCCTCCCGCTCCCGGTCGAGTGGTCGGCGGCGACCGGGAGCCGGATCGCGAACCCGACCGTGTGGATCGCGTCCGCGTCGCACTCGACGTCGGCCGGGCGGTACGCCCGGCAGAAGTCTGCGTGGGGGTGGAGGTCGCCGTCCGCAAGCTCGTCCGGCTCGACCGACACGGACCGGAACCGCACCTCCCGACACGCCCGCACCGGCATCGAGAGGAGGTACGCCGACGCCGACTCGAAGTCGGTCGCGGCGAGGAACGTCCGGAGCCGTTCGCCCGCGCCCGTCCCGGCGAACGTGAGCTCGTCGAGCTCCGACGCCGCGACCAACACGCGGTGCGTCTGCCGCCGCTGCGGCGCCCGCTCGTCGGCCGACAGCGACGGCAGCTCGTCGCCCTCGGCGACCAGCGCGCCGCCGCGCTCGTCGCGCGCCTTCTCCAGTTCGTAGTCGTCGATCGGTCGGTCGCTGCTCGGGTAGCTGTTCGACGCGGTCTCGCTGCCGGCGCAGCCGGCCAGGGCGGCGATCCCTGACGCGGCCGCGAGGAGGGCTCGGCGGCGGGGAACGTCCGTCATCGGCGGCGGTTCGGCGGAGAGCCTGAAACGCTTTGTGGGACGCGACCCTCTCGCGTCGGACCGCCGAGGCCCCGTTCGGACGCGAACCACCGTCGCGGGGCCGAACCCGGGAGTTTTTAACGTGGGCGAGAGTACGCCGAGGTACCACACTCCCGCGGGACACGGTGAGTCGCGACGACTCGGCCGTAGCGGGGCCTCAACGACGCGCGGTACGACGGTGCGCCGACGGCTCCTTGCGGGGTTTCAGTGACCGGCGCCGACCACGGCGTCAGACACGAACACACCATGGAAATCGAAATTGCGACACTCGGCGGTTACGAAGAGGTCGGTCGACAGATGACGGCGGTCCGCGCGGGCGAGGACATCGTCATCTTCGACATGGGCCTGAACCTCAGTAAGGTCCTCATCCACGACAACGTGGAGACCGAGAGCATGCACAGCCTCGACCTGATCGACATGGGCGCCATCCCGGACGACCGGGTCATGAGCGAACTGGAGGGCGACGTTCAGGCGATCGTCCCCACCCACGGCCACCTCGACCACATCGCGGGGATCCCGAAGCTCGCCCACCGCTACGACGCCCCGATCGTCTCGGCGCCGTACACGATCGAGCTGGTCCGCCAGCAGATCGAAGACGAGGGCAAGTTCCAGGTCGACAACGACCTCGTGAAGATGAAGCCGGGCGCGTCGATGGCGATCGGCGACTCCGAGCAGGTCGAACTGGAGTTCGTCAACGTCACCCACTCGATCATCGACGCGATCAACCCGGTCCTCCACACGCCCGAGGGGGCGGTCGTCTACGGCCTCGACAAGCGCCTGGACCACGACCCCGTCATCGGCGACCCGATCGACATGGACCGGTTCCGCGAGATCGGCCGCCAGGACGAGGGCGTCCTCGCGTACATCGAGGACTGTACGAACGCCGGCCGCAAGGGTCGGACCCCCTCCGAGTCGTACGCGAAGAAGCACGTCGAGGACACGCTGAAGTCGATGGAGGACTACTCGGGCGGCATCGTCGCCACCACGTTCTCCTCCCACATCGCCCGCGTGAAGACCCTCGTCGAGTACGCCCGCGAGATCGGCCGCCAGCCGGTCCTGCTCGGGCGCTCGATGGAGAAGTACTCCGGCACCGCCGAGCGGCTCGACTTCGTCGACTTCCAGGGCGACGTCGGCATGTACGGCCACCGGAAGTCGGTCGACCGCGCGTTCAAGCGGATCATGAAGGAGGGGAAGGGCAACTTCCTCCCCATCGTCACCGGCCATCAGGGCGAGCCCCGCGCGATGCTCACCCGCATGGGCCGCGGCGAGACGCCGTACGAAATCGACGACGGCGACAAGATCGTCTTCAGCGCCAGCGTCATCCCGGAGCCCACCAACGAGGGCCAGCGCTACCAGAGCGAACAGCTGCTCCGGATGCAGGGCGCGCGCCTCTACGACGACATCCACGTCTCCGGCCACCTCCGCGAGGAGGGCCACTACGAGATGCTGCAGGCGCTCCAGCCCCAGCACCTCATCCCGGGCCACCAGACGCTGGAGGGCCGCTCGCCGTACGTCGACCTCGCGACCTCGCAGGGGTACAAGCTCGGACGTGACGTACACGTCACGCAGAACGGGTCCACCATCCAGCTCGTCGAATGACGAGCGAGACGAAGGAGGCGCGGGTGCTCGACGCCATCCGCGAGCGGCGTGAACTCGTCAACGCCGCTATCGACGAGGAGCTGCCGGTGCAGGAACCGGAGCGGCTGTACGAGGCGACCCGATACATCCTCGAGGCCGGCGGCAAGCGGCTCCGCCCGACGGTGACCACGCTGGCCGCGGAGGCGGTCACCGGGACCGAGCCGATGGGCGCCGACTTCCGCGCGTTCCCGTCGCTCGACGGCGACGACGTCGACGTGATGCGGGCCGCGGTCGCCATCGAGGTGATCCAGTCGTTCACGCTGATCCACGACGACATCATGGACGAGGACGACCTCAGACGGGGCGTCCCCGCGGTCCACGAGGCGTACGACGTCTCGACGGCGATCCTCGCGGGCGACACGCTCTACTCGAAGGCGTTCGAGTTCATGACCGAGACCGGGGCCGACCCGCAACACGGGCTCGAAGCGATGCGGATGCTCGCGTCGACCTGTACCGAGATCTGCGAGGGCCAGGCGCTCGACGTCGCCTTCGAGAACCGCGACGACATCCTCCCGGACGAGTACCTGGAGATGGTCGAGCTGAAGACGGCGGTGCTGTACGGCGCCTCCGCGGCGACGCCCGCCCTCCTGCTCGGCGCCGACGAGGACGTCGTCGACGCCCTCTACCAGTACGGGATCGACTCCGGCCGCGCGTTCCAGATCCAGGACGACGTGCTCGACCTGACGGTCCCCTCCGAGGACCTCGGCAAGCAGCGCGGCTCCGACCTCGTCGAGGGGAAGGAGACGCTCATCACGCTCCACGCCCGCCAGCAGGGCGTCGACGTCGACGGCCTCGTCGACGCCGACACGCCCGCCGAGGTGACCGAGGCGGCCATCGACGACGCGGTCGCCGCGTTGGAGGAGGTCGGCTCCATCGAGTACGCCCGCGAGACCGCCGAGGAGCTCACCGCGCGGTCGAAGGAGCACCTCGAACTGCTGCCCGAGAGCGGCTCCCGCGGCCTGCTCGAAGACCTCGCGGACTACCTCATCGTCCGCGGCTACTGAGCCGACCGCCCGCGGGCGGTCCCGTCCGACGACCCGACACCGGCGGTCCGGGCCGGGACGGACACCGCTTTACCCGCGGCCCCCGTTCGGTCGGCCGTGTCACGGTACCGGAACGTCCTCTTGTTTTTCACCCTCGCACTGCTGTGGGGCGGCTCCTTCGTCGCCATCGAGGTCGGCCTCGACTACTACCCGCCGGTGCTGTACGCCGCGTACCGGTTCGACGTGGCGGCGCTCGCGCTGCTGTCGTACGTGCTGGTCACGCAGGACGACCCGTTCCCGCGGACGCGCGGCGACCTCACCGCGATCGGGTTCAGCGGCGGGCTCTCCGTGGCCGCGAACAACGCCCTGCTGTTCGTCGGCCAGCAGTACACGACGAGCGGCATCGCCTCCATCACCTACAGCCTCGTGCCCATCGCGACCGCGGCGGTCGCGGCCCTGTGGATCGGCGGCGCCGACCTCGATCGTCGCGGCGCGGTCGGGGTCGTCCTCGCGTTCCTCGGCGTGGGGCTCGTCGCGCAGCCTGACCCCGCGAACCTCGGCGGCGGCGTCGCGGTCGGCGTCGGGCTGATCGCGGTCGGCGTGGTCGCCGTCGCGGTCGGCAGCGTCGGGCTCCGGACCGTCGAGACCTCGTTCTCCAGCGTCGCGCTCACCGGGTGGGCGATGGGGTTCGGCGCGCTCGCCATCCACGCGCTCAGCCTCGGCATCGGGGAGAGCCAGCGGCTCCCGGCCGCCGCCCCGCCCGCGCTCCTCTCGCTGGGGTTCCTCGGGCTGCTCTCCTCCGCGGTGGCGTACACCATCTACTTCACGCTGCTCGACCGGCTCGGCCCCTTCGAGATCAACCTCGTCTCCTACGTCGTCCCGATCGTGGCCACCGTCGCGGGCGCCCTGCTGCTCGCTGAGCCGGTGACGCCGTTCACCGTCGCGGGCTTCGTCGTCATCGTCCTCGGGTTCGGCCTGCTGAAGCGCCGCGAGATAGCCGACGCGGCCGCCGGGATCCGGTTCCCCGGGTGAGCGTCGCGTCGGAGCTCACCGCTCGGGGACCGATTCCGTCAGTCGTCGAGCGCGCGGACGTCGTCGATGATCTCGACCGCGTGGTCCTCGGGGGAGACGCCCTCGTAGGCCAAGACCACGGTGCCCTCGTCGTCGAGGACGTACGTGTTCCGGAACACGCCGTCGAAGGTGTTCCCGAACATCTGCTTCTCGCCGTAGGAGTCGTACGCGCTCGACACCGCGCCGTCGGGGTCAGAGAGGAGCGTGAAGGGGAGGTCGTACTCCGCGGCGAACGGTTCGAGGTCCGCGACGGGGTCGTCGCTGATCCCGACGACGGCGACGTCCTCCGCCTCGAACGCGTCCCACTCGTCGCGGAAGCTACACGCCTCGGCGGTACAGCCGGGCGTGTCGGCCCGCGGGTAGAAGTACACCACCGTGTGGGCGGCCGCCGCGGGGTCGACGGTGACGGTCTCGCCGCGGTGGTCGGTGAGCGTGATTTCGGGTGCGGAGTCGCCCGGTTCGAGCATACGGATCGACGCGCCTCCAAGCTGTTAGGCGATTCGGTCCCTTTTTACCGGATACTCGCATCCTACCGGTATCGATGGCGTGGCAACCGACGCCGTACACGGCCCCGCTGCTCGTCGCGGCCGTCGCGTCGTTCGGGTTCGCCGCCTACGGGGCCGCCAAGCGGTCGCGCGGCGAGAACCTCCTCCTGTGGAGCTTCGTCGCCGTCGCGGTCGCCGCCGGCGTCTGGTCGCTGGCGTACGCGGCCCAGCTGTCGGCGACGGTCCTCGGGGCCACGCTGTTTTTCAACCGCTTCGTCTGGCTCGGCTCCGCCGGCCTGGCGGTCGCGTGGCCCGCGTTCGTCCTCTCGTACGTCGACCGGACCGCGTGGCTCGACCGCCGCCGGTTCGCGCTCCTCTGGGTCGTCCCCGTCGCGGTCGCGGTCGCCGTCTGGACGGCCGGCGTCGACCCGCTCTTCTACGCCGACCCCTCCCTCGTCGACGCCGGCGGGTACCGCGTCCTCAGCTACACGCCGACGCCGGCGCTGCTCGGCTTCGTCGGCTACACCTACGCGGTCAACCTGTTCACGTTCGCCGTCCTCGGCTACGCGGCGGTCGCCCGCGACGGCGTGTTCCGCCGGCAGGCGGCCGTCCTCTTCGTCGCCGCCGTCGCGCCGATGGCGCTCAGCGCGGCCGGCATCGCGGGCGTCGTCGGCCCCGACGCCGGGTTCGTCGACTTCACCCCGATCGCCTTCAGCGGCACCTCGGCGCTTCTGGCGTGGGTCGTGTTCCGGTACCGGCTCCTCGACGTCTCGCCGATCGCCCGCGACGCGGTGTTCGCGAACCTCTCGGACGGCGTCGTCGTCTGCGACGCCGACGGCCGCGTGGTCGACACCAACGACCCGGCGGAGGCGCTGTTCCCCGACGCCGAGATCGGCGCCCGGGCCGACGAGGCGTTCGACGACGTTCCCGCGGTCGCCGACGCGGTGACGGACCCGGCGGCCGACGACGAGTTCCGCGTGACGCTCGACGGCGACAGCGCGCCGCGGTTCCTGACAGTGGACGTCCACGACATCACCGGGCCGGGGACGACCAGCGGGGGGACCGTCCTCCTGTTCCGCGACGTCACCGAGCGGGAGACGCTCCAGCGGCGCTACCGCGCGCTCATCGAGAAGTCGCCCAACGTGATCGCGGTCTGCGGCGAGGACGGCCTGCTCCGCTACGTGAGCCCGTCGATAGAGCGGCTGCTCGGCCACCGGCCGACGGAGATCGAGGGGCGACCGATCATCGACTTGGTCCACCCCGAGGACCGGCGCGAGGCGCAGCAGGCCTTCGAGCGCGCCTTCGACAGCGCCGAGCCGCAGTCGCTCACGCACCGGATCGCGCGCGCCGACGGGAGCTGGCGGCGGTTCGAGACCGTGATCGAGCGGCTGTTCGCCGACACGGGCGAAGTGGTCATCACCGCGACCGACGTGACGGACGCCCGGCGGTACGAACAGCGGCTTCAGGTGTTGAACCGCGTGCTGCGGCACGATCTGAAGAACGATACCAACGTCATCGGCGGCTACGCGGACCTGCTCCGCGACCACGTCGACGAGGAGGGCGACCCGTACCTCGACATCATCGACCGGAAGGTGCGGACGCTGACGCACCTCAGCGACCAGGCCCGGGAGATCGACGTCGCGCTCCACAGCGACGCGGGACAGGCCGAGATCGACCTCTCGGAGCTGGTCGAGCGGCTCTGCGAGTCGCTGTCGTCGTCGTTCCCCGAGGCGACGGTGACCGTGTCCGTCCCCGAGTCGGCCGTCGTCTCCGCCGACGAGCTCTTGGAGTCGGCGGTCCGGAACGTGCTGGAGAACGCCGTCGTCCACAACGACGGCGACGACCCGCGCGTCGAGGCGACGGTCGTGGCCGACGGCGACCGGTTCCGGCTCGACGTGGCCGACGACGGCCCGGGGATCCCGCCGGTCGAGCGGACGGTGTTCTCGGAGGCGCGGGAGACGGCGCTCGAACACGCGAGCGGGCTCGGCCTCTGGCTCGTCCACTGGATCGTCACGGAGTCCGGCGGCGACATGGAGATCGACACGCGCGAGCCGACCGGCACGGTGGTCCGGATGTGGCTCCCGCGGGCCGCCGAGGAGAGGGAGTAGGCCCGCCCGCCGCCGCGGCGTTGCCGCTCAGACGTGGACGCGGACGACGTGGCCGCCGCAGCCGCACTG
Source organism: Halorubrum sp. Atlit-8R (assembly GCF_003666025.1). NCBI lineage: Archaea > Methanobacteriati > Methanobacteriota > Halobacteria > Halobacteriales > Haloferacaceae > Halorubrum > Halorubrum sp. Atlit-8R. Next base: position 390,852 of record NZ_QPLV01000002.1, on the reverse strand, counting down.
CTCGACGTACTCCACGTCGACGGCGTCGCGGAACGCCGACTCCAGCGCCCCGAAGAGGTACTCCTCCGGGTGGCCGTGGTCGCCGTGGGCGACGAGGTTGACGTGGTTGCCCGCGGCCGTGTGCTCGACCGCGTCGACGGCCTGTCGCACGAGCAGGTCGCGGTCCGCGGCGTGTTCCGGGCCTTCGAGGTTCGCGGACCAGGAGTTCTCGTGGAAGCGGTCGGTCACCGGGTCGGCGCCGTGGTCGTGTTCGTCGTCGGGGTCGGACGGTGTGCTCGCCATGTCTCGTCCGAGGCGCTCGGGCACCGTCCGTCTTCGAGCGAACATGTTCGAGCGGCGTCCCGGCGCTCGACCGTCCATCCCGAACGATTTCGGGAGGAGTTACATCACCGCGGGACCCGACGACCCACCCATGAGCCCCGACCCGTTCGACGACGCGGACGAGCGGTTGGACGCCCGCGAGATAGACGGCGAGCCGTTCGGCGACATCATGGCCGCGCTCGACGGCCTCGACGAGGGGGAGTCGCTCTGTCTGGTGAACAGTTTCGAGCCGGTGCCGCTGTACGACGTGCTCGCGGAGCGCGGGTTCGAACACGAGACGGCGAACCCGGCCGACGACGAGTGGCACGTCGAGATCACGCGCCCCTGAGCCCCGGCCGGCTGGCCGGCTCGGCCCCCGCGGCGTCGACCGCTCTCCGCAACCTCTTTGCGCGCGGTCGCCGAACCCGCGTCCATGAGTCACGGACCTCTGGACGAGGGCGCGGTCGAGAGCTACCGCGAGGCCGGCGCGGTGCTGGTCGAGGCGATGAACGAGGCCCGCGAGATGGTCGAACCGGGCCGGACCCACCTCGAGGTCGCCGAGTGGACGGAGGACTTCGTCCGCGAGCAGGGGGCCGGTCTCGCCTTCCCGGTGAACATCAGCGTCGACCCCGAGGCGTCCCACGCCACCCCGGGCCGCGACGACGAGACGGAATTCGGCGAGGAGATGGTGTGTCTCGACGTCGGCGTCCACGTCGACGGCTACATCGCCGACGCCGCGGTGACGGTCGACCACACCGGCACTCCGGAGCTCGTCGAGGCCGCCGAGATGGCGCTCGAAGCCGCGCTCGACGAGGCCGGCCCGGGTGTCGAGGTCGGCGTCGTCGGGCAGGCGATCGAGGACGTGATCCGCGGGTACGGCTACACGCCGGTGCTCAACCTCTCCGGGCACGGCGTCGAGCGCTACGACGCCCACACCGGTCCCACGGTGCCGAACCGCGGCGTCGACCGCTCGGTCGAACTGGAGCCCGGGCAGGCGGTCGCGATCGAGCCGTTCGCCACCGACGGCCGCGGGAAGGTCGGCGAGGGGACCGACGAGGAGATCTTCGAACAGCAGGGCTCCGCGAGCGTCCGCGACCGGCGCGCCCGACAGGCGCTCGAAGAGATCGAGGGGTTCGACGACCTCCCGTTCGCGGCGCGGTGGCTGGAGACTGACCGCGCCGAGATGGCGCTGCGCCGCCTCAAGCAGGCGAACGCGATCAAGGGGTACCCCGTCCTGAAGGAGGACGACGACGCCTTGGTGAGCCAGGCGGAACACACCCTCCTCGTCACCGAGGACGGCGTCGAGGTGACGACCGCGGGGATCCACGGCTTCGACGACTGATGGACCGGATCTTCGCGCCGTGGCGGATCGAGTGGGTCGAGCGCGACGCCGACCCGATCGACGGCTGCCCGTTCTGCGTCCTGCCCGAGCGCGAGGACGCCCGCGAGGCGCGGATCGTCGCCCGGAGCGAGCGCAACTACGTCATCCTGAACAACGCGCCGTACAACCCCGGCCACGCGATGGTGATCCCCGACGCCCACGTCGAGGACCCGACCGACCTCGACGACGCGACGCTCCTCGATCACGCGCGGCTGAAGGCGGCGACGCTCGCCGCGCTGCGCCGCGACCTCGACCCCGACGGCGTCAACACCGGGCAGAACCTCGGCGGCGACGCCGCGGGCGGCTCGATCGACCACCTCCACACCCACGTCGTCCCGCGCTGGAGCGGCGACACGAACTTCATGCCCGTCACCGGCGACACGAAGGTGATCGTGGAGGCGATAGAGCGCACCTACGACCACCTCCACGACGGGTTCGCGGCCGGCGAGCACGTCGTCGATTCGGGAGACGCCGACGCGGGCGACGCGGTCCGACTCTCGTTCGACCTCGGCGTCGACCGCTGACGCCGCTCTGTCGGCGGCTCTCCGCGACGCGAATCAGTACACCAACTCGCCCGAGATGAACTTCCGGGTGCGCTCGTTATCGGGGTCCTCGAAGATGGCTTCGGTCGGCCCCACCTCCGTGATCCCGTCGTCGAGCAGCACCGCGACGCGGTCCGCGACGCGTTCGGCCTGGTGCATGTCGTGGGTCGCGAGCGCGACCCCGATCCCCCGGGACTTCGCCTCGTCGATCGCCTCCTCGATGACGGCCGTGTTCCGCGGGTCGAGGTCCGAGGTGGGCTCGTCGAGCAGCAGGACGTCGGGGTCGTACGCGAGCGCCCGGGCGAACGACACGCGCTGGGCCTCGCCGCCCGACAGCGCGTCGGCCGGCTGGTCGATCTTGTCTTCGAGGCCCACGACCGCCAAGGACTCCTCGACCGCGTCGGCGGCGCCGTTCAGGCGGAGGACCGAGGCGAGCCGGTCGCCCCACGAGCGCCGGACGCGGAGCCCGTACTCGACGTTGCGCGCGACCGACCCGCCGAAGAGGCTCGCCTCCTGGAACACCATCCCGACGCGGCGCCGCAGCGCGAGGCGCTCGGCCTCCTCGACCGCCCACGCGTCGGTCCCGTCGAGCGCGACGGTCCCCTCGTCGGGCTCGACCGAGAGCGCGAGCGTCCGGAGGAGCGTGGTCTTGCCGACCCCCGAGGGGCCGATCACCGCGACGACCTCGCCGGCGTCGACGTCGATCGAGAGGTCGCGGAACACGGGCTCGTCGCCGTACGCGTGGGACACCCCCGTCGCGCGGAGCATCAGTCCGTCACCTCCGTCGCGCGGAGCATCAGTTCGTCACCTCCCAGCGCGTCATCCGGCCACCCCCCGGTCGCCGAAGCGGACGACGATCGCGTTGACCGTCAACACGAGCGCGACGAGGACGGCGCCGAGCACCATGGCGGTCTCGTACTGCCCCTGCCGCGCTTCGAGCTGGATCGCCGTCGTCAGCGTCCGCGTCTTCGAGATGCCGTCCGCGCTCGTGATGTTCCCGCCGACGATGAGGACGGAGCCGACCTCGCTGATCGCGCGGCCGAAGCCGGCCAGCACCGCGGTTGCGATCCCGTACCGCGCCTCCTTGATCACGACGAGCGCCACGTCGACGCGCGTCCCGCCGAGGACCCAGGCCGCGTCGCGGACCCCGTCGTCGACGCCGCTCACGGCCGCGAGGCTGATCGCCGTGATCGGCGGCGTCGCGAGGACGAACTGCGACATGATCATCGCCTCGCGGGTGAAGATCAGCTCCAGCGAGCCGAGCGGCCCCTGGTTCGAGACCGCGAACAGCACAACGAGCCCCACGACTACGCTGGGGAACCCCATCCCGGTGTTGACCACCGACTTCACGAACCCCTTGCCCGGGAACTCCGTGAGCCCGATGGCGACGGCGGCCGGCACGCTGACGAGCGTGCTCAGCGCCACCGCGGTCAGGCTCACGTACAGCGAGACGGCGATGACGCTCCCGACGTACCCGTCCCTGAACGAGACGCCGAGGAGCGACGCCGCGGGCCCCGCGGCGTCGAGCAGTGCCGGGACCGACTGGACGGTCGCTTCGAATGGCACGACTACGAGTCGTCGCTCTCGCTACTCCAACCCTCCGGAACGTACTGCTGGAAGTTCGGGTCCTCGGAGACGGCCTCCGGGAAGAACAGCTGCTCGCCGTTCACCTGGTACTCCGAGATGGCCTCCTGGACGCCCGGGCTGGTGATCCAGCCGATGTACGCCATCGCGAGGTCGTAGTTGGCGTTCTCGTGGACCCCGGGGTTGACCGCCATCACTCCGTACGGGTTCGAGAGGATCTCCGGCCCGTCCTCGATCGGCCCTTGGACGAGGATCGTGAGGTCGATCTCCGAGCGCTGCGAGATGAAGGTCCCGCGGTCCGAGAGCGTGTACGCGCCCTGCTGGTTCGCGATGTTCAGCGCCTCGCCCATCCCGGTGCCGGTCTCCTGGTACCAGTCGCCGCCGGGCTCCGTGCCGGCCGCCTCCCAGAGGTTCAGCTCCTTCGTGTGCGTGCCGGAGTTGTCGCCCCGGGAGACGAACTGCGCCTCCGCCTCGGCGATGGCGGTGAGCGCCGCCGTCGCCGAGTCCATCCCCTCGATCCCGGCGGGATCGCCCTCGGGGCCGACGATCACGAAGTCGTTGAACATCAGGTCGCGGCGGTTGACCCCGTACCCGTTCCGCATGAACTCGTCTTCGAGTCCGCGGGCGTGGACCATCACGATGTCCGAGTCGCCGTTGCGCGCGGTCTCTAACGCCGCGCCGGTCCCCTGCGCGACGGCGTCGACGGTGACGCCGTACATCTCCTCGAAGTCCGTGTGGATCTCGTCTAAGAGCCCCGTGTCGTACGTGCTCGTCGTCGTGGTGAGCGTCAGGGTCTCGCCCGCGACGCCGACCGACTCGGCGGTGCTCCCGCCGTCGTCGGTCCCGTTCCCGCCGTCGCCGCCGTCGCCGCTCGTCGACGAACAGCCCGCCGTGCTCGCGATCGCTCCGGCGCCCAGCGCGGCCACGAACCGCCTCCGTTGTATCGGCATAGATACAACGGTGGGTCGACGCCACATATAACTTCCGCGCCGCGGCAGGCGGCTCGGCGCGGGCGGTCGAAAACGCCATGACGGCCCGGGGGCATCCTCCGGGCATGGGAGAGCCGACCGAGGCCGGGCCGGACGCGGCGGCGGGACGCGGGCGGGCCGCGCTCATCGAGGACGGCGTCGAGTTCGACGGCCGCGACGCGGCGCTGCTGCGCGCGGTCGACGCGGCGGGGTCCGTCGCGGGCGCGGCCGCGGAGCTGGGTCGCTCTCGCGCCCGCGCCCTCTCGCGGATCGAGACCTTAGAGGAGGCCTACGGGACGCTCGTCGAGCGGCGCCGCGGCGGCGAGGGGGGCGGCGGGAGCCGGCTCGCCGCGTCCGGCCGCGCGCTCTTGGACCGCTACGACCGGCTCCAGGCCGTCCTCGCGGCGACCGCGGCGGTCCCGGAGACGGTGCTCGACGGCACCGTGACGGCCGTCGACGGCGAGCTCGCGGTCGTCGACACCCCGGTCGGGGAACTGTCCGGGCTTCACGGGGGGACGGGAGACGACGCGGACGGCGGGAGCGAGAGCGACGGCGTCGGGGACGGGGGCGGGGTGGCCGTCGGCGACGCGGTCCAGGTCCGGATCGGCGCCGACGCCGTCACGGTCAACGACGCGGCCGACGCGGTGGACCCCGACGCGACGAGCGCCCGGAACCGCCTCGCCGGCCGCGTCTCGCGCGTCGACCCCGGCGAGACGGTGTCGACGGTCCGGATCGCGGTCGGGGCGGCCGAGGGCTCGGACGACGTCGAGGTGGCCGCGCTGATCACCGCCGAGAGCATCGAGCGGCTGGGCCTCGCTCCCGGCGACCACGTCTCGATCCGCTGGAAGGCGACCGCGACGCGGCTGGTGGCGCACGCGGCGTGACGCCGTCCGGTGGGCTCGCGTGTCGGCGTGGTCGTCCGTTTCGGTGAGGTCGGTCCGCCCGCCGAGCGTGGGAACCGCTCTCGCGCAAGCGAACGGTTTTTGCGTCGACCGACGGGAGAGGTGGTATGGACGAGGACACCCCCGAGGGGGCGACGCCGGGCGGCGACGGGCGCGGGTCCGACCCCGCCCCCGAGCCGTCGACGGCCCCCCGGACCGACGGCGGGACCGAGCGCGCGGGCGAGCCGACCGAGGACGTCGCGCTCGACCCGTGGGGGTCGGCGTCGGTCGGCGACTACGCGGACCTGTTCGAGGAGTTCGGCATCGAGGCGTTCGACGAGGTCGCCGACGAGGTTCCGGACCCGCACTACCTGATGCGCCGCGGCGTCATCTTCGGCCACCGCGAGTACGACGCGGTCGCCGAGGCGATGGCGAACGACGAGCCGTTCGCGGCGCTGTCCGGGTTCATGCCCACCGGCGACCCGCACATCGGCCACAAGCTCGTGTTCGACGAGATCATCTGGCACCAGGAGATGGGCGGGGACGCGTTCGGCCTCATCGCCGACCTCGAAGCCCACTCGGCGCGCGGCATGTCGTGGGACGAGATCGACGAGCACGCGCGCAACTACCTCCTCTCGCTGCTCGCGCTCGGCTTCGACGCGGAGGCGGGCGAGATCTACCGCCAGTCCGACAACCGCGAGGTCCAGGACCTCGGGTTCGAGCTGGGCTCGAAGGCGAACTTCTCGGAGTTCGAGGCGATCTACGGCTTCGACGGCGAGACCAACATCTCGCACATGCAGAGCGTGATCACCCAGACGGCGGACATCCTCTACCCCCAGCTCGTCGACGAGCCGAAGCCCACGGTGATCCCGGTCGGCCCGGACCAGGACCCCCACGTCCGGCTCACCCGGGACCTGGCGACCCGCGTGCGCTACTTCAAGGTGACCGAGGCGTTCGCCTCCTTCGAGCTCGACGACGACGAGCGGCAGCTGGTCCGGGCCGCCTACGACGCGCTCGCGGCGGATCGCGCCGCCGACGGCGACGACCCAGACGTGCGCTGCGAGGACGCCGCCGAGTGGCTCGCCGACTACGAGCCGCCCGAGAGCGACCGCGAGAGCGTCGACCTCGCGGCCGCGAAGGCGACCGCGCTCGACAAGCTCCGCGCCGGCGGGAAAGAGCCGCTCCGGCCTCGCGTGCGCTTCTTCGACCGCAACGCCACCGACGAGGCGTTCGAGGCGCTGATCGAGGCGGTCGACGGCGAGAAGCGCGTGTTCGAGGGCCACGTCGACGCCTTCGACCTCACCCGCGGCGAGGCGGAGTCGGTCGCCCGGGAGGTCGAGATCGACCACGACGGGTTCGGCTTCCGGCAGCCCTCCTCGATCTACCACCGCTTCATGACCGGGCTCACCGGCGGGAAGATGTCCTCGTCGATCCCGGCGAGCCACATCTCGCTGCTCGACGACCCCGAGGACGGCTACGACAAGGTGAAGGCGGCGACGACCGGCGGGCGCGACACCGCCGAAGAGCAGCGCGAGCTCGGCGGCGAGGCCGACGAGTGCCCCGTCTACGAGCTATACGCCTACCTGCTCGCGGGCGACGACGACGAGCTGACGAAGGAGGTGTACTCGGAGTGCGTCAACGGCGAGCGACTCTGTGGCGGCTGTAAGGAGCAGGCCGCCGAGCTGATGCGCGAGTTCCTCGAAGACCACCAGGAGAAGCGCGAGGAGGCCGAGGAACTGCTTGAGAACCTCGACATCGACCTCGACTCCGACCGGCGCGGCACGGGCGGCGAGCACTGACGGCGCCGCCGCGACCTACAGTTCCCGCTTCGCGTACGCGCCGACGAGCCCGCCGACCGCGCTGAACGTCACCACGTAGCCGAACACGAGCGCGACGAGCGCGAGGGCGATCAGGCCGCCGCCGATCACGACGCCGGGATCCGGGGCGACCGGGATCAGGAACAGGACCACGATCAAGATCCCGAACGCCGGGATCGACGCGATCGCGCCGGAGATCGCGCCGACCCGGAGGCCGTCGCGCGCGTCGCCGCCTTCGAGGTAACCCGCCACCGCCCCGCCGAGGAGGGGCGAGATGCCGGTGAACGAGAGCAGGGCCGTCGCGACCGCGCCGACGAGCGCGTTGACGTACGTGTTTTGCGTGTCCATTCGGACACCGACTCTCGGCGGTCAGATACCTCTTGCGGCCGTCGCGGCGTCGGCTCGGCGCTGCCGCGTGCGCGCCTCAGAGTTCGTTTTTCACGTACACGCCCAGCAGTCCGCCGAGCGCGCTCAACACCACGCTGTAAGCGACGCCGCCCAACACGATCAGGGCGGCGACCAGGAACACGCCGCCGGCCGCGAGACCGGCTTCGAGCGGGAACCCGAAGAGGCCCAGGAACGGGAGCACCACCAGCGCGAGCAGCAGCAGTCCGACGATCGGGATCGACGCGATCGCGCCGGAGAGCGCGCCGACCCGGAGGCCGTCGTCGCCGTTCAGGTACCCGGCGACCGCGCCGCCGAGGAGGGGTGAGATGCCGGTGAACGAGAGGAGGGCCGACGCGATCGCGCCGACGACCGCGTTGAGGAGGGCGTTGTCCGTGTCCATGTGCGGTCGGACTCCCGGGGACGGCATACGTCTTGCGGACGCCCGAGGGCGGCCCGGTCGCGGTCGGTCGGCGACGCGACCGCCGGCAGAGCGGCCCGCCCGGGCGGCGAGCGAGGCGATAGTTTATGAGGCGGGCGCCACCTCTCACGGGTATGAGCGAGGAGGAGACGATCCACGTCGCGGACGTCAGCGAGGGGATCGGCGGCGACGCGACGGCGGAGCCGGGCGCGCCGGTGGAACTCCCGGTGGTCGACGTGCTCACCGGCCGCTCGTTTATCACGGGGAAAAGCGGGTCCGGGAAGAGTAACACCGCGAGCGTCGTCATCGAGAACCTGCTCGACAACGGGTTCCCCGTGATGATCGTCGACACGGACGGGGAGTACTACGGCCTGAAAGAGGAGTACGAGATCCTCCACGCCGGCGCCGACGAGGAGTGCGACATCGTCGTCTCCCCCGAACACGCCGAGAAGCTCGCGACGCTCGCGCTCGACCAGAACGTCCCGATCATCTTGGACGTCTCCGGCTACCTCGAAGAGGAGACCGCAAACGAGCTCCTCCTGGCGGTCGTCAGACAGCTGTTCGCCAAGGAGAAGCGGATGAAGAAGCCCTTCCTCCTCGTCATCGAGGAGTGCCACGAGTACATCCCCGAGGGCGGCGGGATGGACGAGACGGGGAAGATGCTGATCAAGGTGGGCAAGCGCGGTCGGAAACACGGCCTCGGCATCGTCGGGATCAGCCAGCGCCCCGCCGACGTGAAAAAGGACTTCATCACCCAGTGCGATTGGCTCTGCTGGCACCGGCTCACGTGGGACAACGACACGAAGGTCGTCGGGCGCATCCTCGGGTCGAAGTACGCGAGCGCGGTGGAGGACTTGGGCGACGGCGAGGCGTTCCTGATGACCGACTGGGACGAGTCGATCCGCCGGATCCAGTTCCACCGCAAGGAGACGTTCGACGCGGGCGCGACCCCCGGGCTCGACGACTTCGAGCGCCCCGAACTGAAGTCCGTCTCCAGCGACCTCGTCGGCGAGCTCCAGTCGATCTCCGACGAGAAGGAGCGCCGCGAGTCCGAGATCGCCGACCTCAAACAGGAACTGGAGAAGAAGGACCGCCGGATCGCCGACCTCGAACGCGAACTGGAGGAGGCCCGCGACCTGAGCGACATGGCCGACCAGTTCGCGCAGGCGCTCCTCGGCAAGGCCGAGGCGCCGTACCGGAGCGGCGGCGGCCGGCCCCGGGTCGGCGCCGATCCCTCCGACGCCGCGGCCGACGGCGACGACGGGCAGTCCGTGCTCAAGTCGTACGACGAGGCGGTCGCCGCCACGAAGGGCGACGACGAGCCCGCGAGCGAGGCGGCGCCCTCCGCCGACGGCGGCGCCGAGGGAGACGCGGAGCCGGCCGCGTCCGCCGACGGCGATTCGTCGGATCCGGACGCCGCGGCCGCAGACGGCGACGCCGCGGCCGAGTCCGACCCCGCCCCGCCGGACGACGTCGACCCGGTCACCCGCGACGACGTGGCCGAGAGCGCGCTCCGGTTCGACGACGCGATAGAGCTCGGCACCCGCGAGGCGGTGATCGAGGAGCTGCGCTCGCGGATCGAGGCGCTCCCGGAGCTCTCGCGCGGCATGCTCCGTCACTACCGCCGCGAGGGCGCCAGCGACCCCGTCGCGGCCCACATCGACGCCGGCGGCGACGGCGACTCCGGGCACGCCTACAGCCGCCACCGGCCGATCCGGCGCGCGGGGCTCATCCGCCACGCCGGCCGCGGCCACTACGCGTACGCGGTCCCGGACCTCGTCCGCGAGGCGTACGCGGACCGCCTCGACGAGGCGCAGGTCCGCGAGATCGTCCGCGCCGTCGAGACCGCCTTCGTCCCCCCCGCCGAACTGAGCTATCCGCCGGACGCCGACCCGGCCGAGGTCGGGGAGGGGGCGGCCGCCGACCCCGACGAGGGTGCGGCCGCCCGAGACGGTGCCGGCGCGGCACCCGGGGAGGCCGAGGGGGTCGGCACCGACGCCGACGCGACCGACGGCGACGGAGAGGCGGCGGCCGAGGCCGGCGAGGCCGCCGAGTCGGAGCGGACCGAGACGCCGACCGGCGGCGGGCTGAGCGACGCCGCGCGGCGGTTCGCCGAGCGGTCCGAGCGCTGAGACCGGCCGGGTCGACCGGTCGACGCGATGAGTACGACCCAGGGGGACGCGGTGTAGGGGGTCAGAACGGCAGCGAGAGGTACTCGCTCGGCACCGCGTTCCGCGCCGTCACCTGCGGGTCGACCACCTGACTGACCTCCAGGCCGCCGACGAGGCTGGAGAAGAGGTACGCCTCGGTGCGCGAGAACCCGTGGTGGTGCGAAAGCAGGTCCAGCATGTCGGCGTTCGCCAGCTCGACCGCCGCCTCCATCGTCTCGGCGCTCGCGACGGTCTTCACGGCGTCGCCGGTGTCGAGGAGGGGGCGGGCGGGCGAGACGGCGGGGTCCTCGATCACCGACAGCGTCGCGTCGACCTCGACCGCTATCTCGGCGCCCGTCCCGCACATCTCGCCGTCCGCCATCGCGGCCTTCGCGTCGCCCAGCGCCAGCATCGCCCCTTCCTGAAAGACGGGGAAGTAGACGGTCGTCCCGCCGGTCACGTCGGTCGTGTCGAGGTTCCCGCCGTGGTCGTCGGGCGTGAGCGTCGAGACCGTCTCGCCGTCCGTGGCGACGCCGATCGTCCCGATCACGGGCTCGATCGGCACGTCGATCCCCTCGAAGTCGACCGCCTCCGCGTCTGCGTCGACCTCGGTGATCCGCGTCGCGGGGTGGTCGATCTCGGGGTCGTCCTGGAGGAGTCCGAACCCGGGGGCGGTGAGCACCCGGCCGCGGTCCTCCGCGACGCGCACGTCCTCTATCTCGACCGCGAGGACGTCGCCCGGGCTCGCGCCGGCCACGGCGATCGGCCCCGTCGCGGCGTTGACCTCCTCCGGGATCGCGTCGAGCAGGTCGTCGTCCTCCTGGATCGCGCCGTTCAGGCTGTCGACCGTCTCGATCGTCAGCGACTCGCCGTCCGCGGCCTCGTAGACCGGGTCCATCTCCGGACCGAACTCGTACACGTGGCCGTCGCGGTGTGAGACGACTTCTCGTGACATCGACTCTCGCTCCGGGCGGCGGGACCAAAAACCTCCGCCGCGGGCGGACGGGGCTGGGCCGTCAGTCGTCGGGGTCGCCCCCGCGTGCGGCGTCGCGGTCGAGCAGCGGCGAGTCGGGGTTCGCGCACTCCGGCCGGCCGCACACGCCCGCGTCGGCGCCGGCGCGCTCGACGCCGCCGGCCAGCGACTCAATTTCCCACGCGACCGCGTGGCCGGTCGAGCGCTCGTGTTCGCTCACGGCCGTCCGCGCCCGCCGGAGGGAGTCGAACGCCTCCTCGTACGAACAGTCGTCACAGCGGACGGTCGTCGCCATACCGGTCGTGCGGCCTCGAACGGCGTAACGCCACCGGTCCGCGTCGCCGTCGCGGTCGCGGTCGTCAGTCGGGGCGCGCCCCGCCTCAGCTCTCGACGGCGGCGCGCTCGGGGCGGTCGTACTTCTCCTCGAACTCGCCGATGAGCTGGCCCATCTTCGCGTACCAGTCGTTGAGCATCCGCTGCATGTCGTCGGCGATCTGCGACGGGTCCGTCGGCCGGTACACGTGGTAGTATCCCCCCTGCTCGTAGTTGATCTGCTCCTTTTGGATGAAGCCGGCCTTGAGGAGCCGCTGGACCGCGCGGTAGGCGGTGGAGCGCTCCCGGTCGACGCGCTCGGCCACCTCGTCGATCGTGAGCGCCTCGTCGGCCGAGACGAGCGCCTGGTAACAGTCCTTGTCCAACTGCTTCAGGCCGTGGAAACACTCGAGTAACCCCTCGCACTCCATGTCCCGCTGGAGCTGTTCGGACATCGAATCGGGCATTTTACGTCGTAGGTAAGGCGTTCCGCCGCTAAAAGTGTTGTGTGTGGGACATACAATTCCGCGCACTCCGCCGCCGAGCGCCGACCGCGACCCGCCCGAGGGGTCGCTACTCGTCTGCGCCGGCGTCGCCGTCGGCGTCCGCCTCGTCGTCGGCGTCGAGGCCGGCCGCCTCGAACGCGGTCTCGACCTCCTCGACCGGCACCGTCCGGAAGCCGTCGGCCTCGGTCACGGTCGCGACCGCGAGGTCGGCGGGCTCGAACTCGTCGTCGTGAGCGGCCAGCGCCGCGACCGCGAGTTCGATGCCCTCGGCGAGCGAGAGGTCGTCGCGCCACTCGTCTTCGAGGTGGCCCTGGATATCCTGCCGACCGCCGCCGATGACGGTCGCCTTCCACTCGTTCGGCGTGCCCGAGGGGTCGGCCGCGAACAGGCGCGGCTCGCCGTCGTCGATGCCGCCGATGAGGAGGGCGGCGCCGTAGGGGCGCGTGCCGCCGCGCTGGGTGTTCTCCTGGATGTGGTCGGTGACGAACTTCGTCAGCGTCTCGACGCCGACGGGCTCGCCGTAGCGCAGGCGGTTCCCCTGCGACTGGCGGCGCGCGAGGTCGATCAGCTGGCGGGCGTCGGCGACGTGGCCGGCGCTCGCGGTCCCGACGTGGTCGTCGAGCTTGTGGAGCTTCTCGATGCTCTCGGCCTCCATCAGCGACGAGGAGGGGCGGGACATCGCGACGAACACGACGCCGTCGGTCGTCCGGACGCCGACGCTCGGCGCGCCGCGCGAGACCGCCTCGCGGGCGTACTCGACCTGGTAGATGCGCCCGTCCGGCGAGAACAGCGACGTGCCGCGGTCGTACGCCTGCTGGTCGTTGTTCCCCATCATCGCCCATCACCCGCTCGCGCGGTGTCGCGTTCGCTCATTACCGCTACTTACGTCGGCCCGTTGAAAAAGCATCCGTAACCGGTACGTCTCGGAGGCCGTCGAAACCGCGAGCCCGGCGGCTCCCTGCCCCCGAGCGACCGCCGGGGGAGCTCCCGTCGCGCCCGTCGCTGAATTGGTTAGGGGCGTCGCTTCCGTCGCCGACGGATATATCCACGGGTATCGCGTAGATGGTATGACATTGACTCGTACACCATCCACGGCCGCGCTACTGGCCGCCGTGACCCTTCTCGCGACGATCGGCGGGGCCTTCGCGGTGGGCGGCGCGGCGGCGGTCCCGGACGCGCGGATCACCGTCGGCGAGGTGGGGGCCTCCCCGGGCGACCCGACCGTCGGGGAGCGGACGGCGCTGAACGTCACCGTCTCGAACTCCGGCGGCAGCGACGCGGCGGCGAACGTCACGACGGTCCGCGTCCGGAACGCCGACGGCGACGTGCTCGACAGCGTCTCGGGCGTCGGCGCGCTCTCCGCCGGCGACTCGCTCGACGCGACGCTGTGGACGTCGTTCGACGAGCCGGGCGCGAAGCGGCTCACCGTCGAAGCGGTCGCGAACCAGTCGACGACCGGCGAACTCGTGACCGTCAGCCGGGACACTGTGATCGAGGTCCGGCCGACACAGGTCGCGCTCGACCTCCGGACCCGCGCGCTCGACCCCGAGGACCTCCAGAGCGACGAGGGAAGTGAGAGTTCGGCCGGCGACCTCGGCGTCGGCGGCATCCAGGGCATCTTCGGCGGTGGCGGCGGCCTCGACACCGGCGACGCGGGCGGCCAGGGCGACGCGCCCCCGGTCGCCGACTCGCCCGTCGAGGTGACGGTGGTCAACACCGGCACGACGACCGCCGACCGGGTGAGCCTCCGCGCGGTCGGGACCGCGGTCGCCGGCGACGAGCGGACCGTCTCGGTCGGCCCGTTCGTCGTCGAGGACGTGGCGCCCGGCGAGGAGCGGCGGGTGATCGTCGACCTCGGCCCGCTCGACCGGCGGTCGGCGGTGACGGTCACCGCCGCCTTCCGCGCCGACACGGACCGGTTCGACGACCGGGGCGCGGACCGCAGCGCGCAGTCGACGGTGACGTACCCGGTCCGCGAGGCCGCGCCGACCGTCACCGACGCGACCGTGCGGGAGACCGCCGACGGCGTCGTCGTCGACGCGAACCTCGGCAACGCCGGCGGCGGCGAGATGACCGGCGCGGTCGTCTCGGTCGGCGACGCGCCGGGCGTCGAGCCGACCGCCGCGGGCGGCGAGTACTTCGTCGGCACCCTCGGCCCGAGCGACTTCGTCGGGTTCGACCTGACGACCGCGGTGAACGCCTCCGTCGCCGACGAGATACCGATCCGCGTCACCTACACCGAGCGTGGCGTCCGGTACACGGAGACGCTGACGGTGGCGGCGCCCGAGGCCGACGACGACGGGGAGAGCGGCGGCACGCTCGGTCGGATCGGCGTCGGCGGCGTGGGCGCCGCGGGCGCGGTCGCGAGCGGCCTCGCGCTCGTCGGCCTGGCCGGCGCGGTCGGCCTCGCCGTCAGGACCGGACGGATCGGCGGGTCGACGGGGCGGCGACGCGGCGGGTCGGCGCCGTGAGCGGGGACGCCGCGGCCGACGCGACGGGTGACGCGGTGAGCGACGACTCCGCGGCCGACCCGCTCGACGACGCGGTGAGCGGCGACTCCGCGGTCGATCGAACGACGGACCCCGCAGTGGACGGCGAGTTCGGCGTCGCGCTGCGGGACGTGGTGAAGCGCTACCCGAGCGGCGGCGGCGAGCCGGTCGTCGCGCTCGATCACGTCGACTTCGCGGTCCGGCCCGGCGAGTTCGTCGCGGTCGTCGGCCCCAGCGGCTCCGGGAAGTCGACGCTGCTGAACGTGCTCGGGCTGCTCGACGACCCCACCGCGGGCCGGCGCCTGCTGAACGGGACCGACGTGACGAACCTCTCCGTCGCCGAGCGGACGCGGGCCCGCAAGGAGTCGATCGGGTTCGTCTTCCAGGACTTCCACCTGCTGCCGACGCTGACGGCCGTCGAGAACGTCGCGATGCCGACCGCGTTCGACCCCGGCGACGCGAGCGGCCGGGCGGCCGACCTGCTCGCGCGGTTCGGGCTCGGCGACCGCCTCGACCACGACCCCAGCGAGCTCTCCGGCGGGCAGAAGCAGCGCGTCGCCATCGCCCGCGCGCTGATCAACGAGCCCGACGTGCTGCTCGCGGACGAGCCGACGGGGAATCTCGACACCGAGACGGGAGAGTCGATCCTCGCGGAGTTCGAGCGCGTCAAGGCCGAGGGGGTCGCCGTCGTCGCGGTCACGCACGACCCGCTCGTCGAGGAGTACGCCGACCGCGTCGTCGACCTCACCGACGGCGTGCTGACCGGCGGGCTGCCGGACCCGGGGGACGACCGATGAGCGACGGCGGCCGGAGGGGCGCTGGCTCCGCCGGCTGGCTCCGCGGCTGGCGCCCCGCGGTGTCGATGGCGTCGCGGAACCTGCGGCGGAACCGCGTGCGGACGGTGCTGGCGGTGCTCGGCGTCTGTATCGGCGTGCTCGCGGTCGCCGCGCTCGGCATCTTCGGGAACGTGCTGGCGCTCGGCGCCGACGACGCCATCGGCGACATCGGCACGCAGGTCGTCGTCTCGCCGAACGCCGACGCCGGCGTGGAGTCGCTGTCGGACGCGGACGTGGCCTCCATCCGGCGCGCGGTCGGCGAGCCCGCGGTCGTCCCGCTGTACTCCGATAGCGCCACGGTCGCGCGGCAGGGCGAGCAGACGTTCGCGACCGTATACGGGATCGAGGAGCCCGCGCTGGCGTACGAGGCCGCCGAAGGGCGGCTCCCCGAGCGGCACAGACAGGGCGCGATCCTCGGCGCGGGCATCGCCGCTGACCTCGACGCCGGCGCGGGCGACACCGTCGAGATCGCGGGCTCGCAGGTCCGGGTGATCGCGGTGCTCGTCGAGAGTCAGACGTTCAGCCCGGTGGCGCCCGACGACGCCGTCTTCCTTCCCGAGTCGGCGTTCTCGGCCGACGGCTACGCGCAGGCGCTCGTCATCTCCGACTCCGGCGCCGAGGCGCGCGCGGCCGCCGACGCCATCCGCGAGGAGGTGAACGCCCGCGAGGAGCGCGTGGACCTGTTCGAGCTGGCCGCCCTCGTCGACGAGATCAACGAGTTCTTCGACCTGCTCTCGACGTTCCTGCTCGGACTCGGCGCCATCTCGCTGGTCGTCGCCGGCGTCTCGATCCTCAACGTGATGCTGATGAGCACCGTCGAGCGCCGGCAGGAGATCGGCGTGATGCGCGCGGTCGGCGTCGCCCGCCGCGACGTGTTGCGCGTCCTGCTCGCGGAGGCCGGCCTGATCGGCGCGGCCGGCGCCGCGGCCGGCACGCTGCTCACCGTCCTGCTCGTCGCCGGGCTCGTCCTCGCGACGCCCGCCGTCGACGCCGCGCTCGTGATCGACCCGACGAACGGCTACTACCTCCTGCTCGCGCTCGTGTTCGGCGTGGGCGTCGGGATCGTCAGCGGCGCGTACCCGGCGTGGAAGGCCGCCAACGAGCGGCCGGTCGAGGCGCTGCGGAACTGATCTCGGCGACCGATCGACCGGCCGCACCGCTCCGTGCCATTTAAAACACGAGCGGCGCGCCGGCGAGCGCCCGCAGGGCGCGAGCCGCCCGCGAGGGAGTCAGTCGCCCGAAGCGAAGCGAGGGCGACTGGCGAGGATGGGGAGGCGTGAGGCTGCGGTCCCGTGAGCGACCGAAGGGAGCGAACGGGTGTACGGAAGTCGCAGCCCGCGCAGCGAACGGAGTGAGCGAGCAGGACCGTCTTCCGGTGGTGCGGAGCGGTGCGGGGCGGGACTCAAAGGGGCAGTCGCGAGGAGCGCGGAGGCGACCCAAGGACCGCAGGGAACGAGCGTAGCGAGTGACCGAGGACCGCAGCGAGCGTCCGCGCTCCTCGCGACTGGGGCTTTGGTGGTGTTCCCCGTCGATTCACTATCGACTATTTATAAAGGAAGACGGGCCAGCCAAACGCCTATGTATCGCCGCGTCTCGGCCCTAGCCATGTCCCCCAAGCGACGAGCGGTCCTCCTCCTCGGCGCGGGCGCGGTCGGATTCGGTGCCATCGGGTATCGCGAACTAACGGACTGCGAGGAGCTCGCCTGTTTCGCGTTCGAGCACCATGGGGCGGACGACGTGGCGAGCAGACTGGTGATCGAACACACCGGCGGGACCGAACGGCTCCGCGCCGGGGACGTGTTCGTCACGAACGTCAGCGTGGACTACGAGGCGGGCGAGAACGACACCGTCGCGTGGGCCGAACTGGACGACGACCTCGGACCCGACGACGCGATCAACGGGGAGACGCTGCGGATACGGATCCGGTTCCCGGACCTCGTGACGGTCCGCTGGCGTCGTGACGGCGACGAGGAGGTCGTGGGGGCGTGGGTGTACGACGACGACGTGCGGTGAGCGGCGTCCCCGTCGAGTTCGTCGACCGCCCTCCCCGCGGTCCGACCGACTCCCGGCCCCAAACGGCTTTTGCGCGCGGCGGGACAACCGACGATCATGGCCCTCCAAGACGCCCGCCCGTCACCCCATCTCATCGGCGACGCCCCGGCGAGGACGGTGCTCCCGCTGGCGGTGGTCGGGCTCCTCCTGCTCGCCTCCATCGGGTTCGCCGTCGGACTGAACACCGGGATCTCCCTCTGGTGGATCGCGCTGGCGCTCGGGATCGCCGTCGCGGCGGGGGTCGCGGGTGCGGGCCTCCTCCCGACCGTCGGCTCGCTGTGGCTCGTCGGGTTCTGGTGGTTCGCCTTCCCGCCCCTCGTCGGCTACCTCACGGGTAACTGGACGGGCGCGGGCCGGTACTCGTATCCGCGAATGATGGGATACGGGTACCAATCCGCGAGTGCGGAACTGCTCGGCGGGATCGAAATCGGCGTCAGATACGGGCTGCTGTTCGCGGTCGTGATCGGGCTGGTCGGGTACCCGGTCGGAGTGATCGTTAGTCGGCTGTCGACGCGAACGAGTGGGTCCAAATAAACTCGCTCGTTCGCTTATAATTCGTTGATTGCGGATCGATATTGAACACCTCCAAAGCCCCAGTCGCGAGGGCTCGCATGACTCGCTGCGCTCCTCGTTCGTTCGCTCCGCTCACTCACTGCGGTGCTTGCGTCGTCAGGCTTCGCCCTCGCGACTGTCCCTTTGAGTCCCGCCCCGCACCGCTCCGCACAACGCCTCACGCCTCCCCAGCCTCGCCGCTCGCTCCCTCCGGTCGCTCGCGGCGTCCCTCGCGCGTGCGACTCGCAGCCTGACGGCTACTCGTCGGCACGCGCCACCGCAGTCTATCAAAAAAGTCGTCGTGGTGCCGAAAACGCCTATTTAAACGCCGCGGCCTTGGAGCTTCTCCTCTTCTTTCATGTCCTCGTTGGACTGGCCTTTCATCCCCTTCCCGGTGCCGCTCGCGATCCGGGCGAGCTCGTCGGGGTCGTCCCAGTTGTTGACGGCCTCGACGATGGCGGTGCCCATCGCCTCGGGGTCCTCCGCGCCGAAGATGCCGGAGCCGACGAAGATGCCGTCGCAGCCGTGGTACATCATCAGCGCGGCGTCGGCGGGCGTCGCGATGCCGCCGGCCGCGAAGTTGACGACCGGGAGGCGGCCGGCCTCGGCGGTCTCGTGGACGAGGTCGCGCGGGGCGCCGTGCTCGCGGGCCCACTTCTCGCGCTCCTCGTAGTTGAGGCCGCTGAGCGTCCGGATCTGGTTCTTGATGGTGCGCTGGTGTTTGACGGCCTGGTTCACGTCACCCGTGCCGGCCTCGCCCTTCGTCCGGATCATCGCCGCGCCCTCGCGGATGCGGCGCAGCGCCTCGGGGAGGTTCCGGGCGCCGCAGACGAACGGCGACGTGAAGTCGCGCTTGTCGGTGTGGTACTCGTCGTCGGCGGGCGTCAGGACCTCCGACTCGTCGATCATGTCGACGCCGAGGGACTCCAAGATCTCCGCCTCCTTCCGGTGGCCGATCCGGGACTTGCCCATCACCGGGATCGACACCTCGTCGATGATCTCCGGGACGCGCTCGGGGTCGGGCATCCGCGCGACGCCGCCGCGCTTGCGGATGTCCGCCGGGACGTGTTCGAGGACCATCACGGCGACCGCGCCGGCGTCCTCCGCGATGCGGGCCTGCTCGCGGTTGACGACGTCCATGATCACGCCGCCCTTCTGCATCTGTGCGAAGCCGCGCTTGACCAGCTCGGTCCCGCGCTTCAGTTCCTCCAGATCCGTGGCCTCTGGCATGGATATCGGTTGGGGCGCCGGACACTTAACGGGTCGCTTTCGGGTGGATGGACCGGTCGAAACCCCCGTTCACGGGTCGCCAGACCGCCGCGCGCGCCTCGCCACCGCAACCGCGAAGTCCCCCGCCGTCCAAGCCGCGGCCGTGACCACGGGAGCCATCCTCGCCGGCGGCCGCTCGACGCGCTTCGGCGACGCCGACAAGGCCGTCGCGCCGATCGCCGGCGTGCCGATGATCCGCCGCGTCGCGGACCGGCTCGCGGGGACCGACAACCCGGTCCCGCCGGGCGCGGACCGCGCGAGCGGCGGCGACCCGGTCGTCGACGAACTCGTTGTCAACTGCCGCCCCGACCAGCGCGAGGCGATCGCCGAGGCCCTGTCGGGGACCCCGCTCCCCGTCCGCTGGGCGCTCGACGAGGAGCCCGACCTGGGCCCGCTGGCGGGTATCCGGAACGCCTGCCGCGCGGCGACCGACCGCTACGCCGCCGTCGTCGCCTGCGACATGCCGTTCGTCGACCCGTCGTTCCTCGCGACGCTGCGCGAACTGGCCACGGAGCCCGGCGTCGACGCGGCGGTGCCGCGGCTCGACGACCGTTGGTACCAGACGACGCAGGCCGTCTACGCGGCCGAACCAGCCGCGGACGCCTGCGACCGCGCGCTCGACTGGGGCGAGCGGAAGGTGCTCGCGATGCTGGACCGGGTGAACGAGGCGGTCGTCGACGACGAGGCGATCCGGTCGCTGACGACCGAGCGCACCTTCACGAACGTCAACACGCGGGCCGAGCGCGACGAGGCGGAGCGGGCGGTCGCCGCCGCGACCGACGCGGGGTGAGCCGCGGCGTCACCGTCCCGGTCGCGGACCGCCGCGCTCGCAGGCTGCCGCGGGGCGCGCTCCGCTCACTCCTTCAGGACCTCGTACGCCTCGTTGAGCTCCTTGAAGTCCTCCTCGTCGCCGTCCTCGCCGTCGGGGTGGAGCCGCTTCGCGCGCTCGCGGTACCGCCGCCGGACCGCCTCGCTGTCGGCCGTGCGGTCGAGCCCGAGCGTCTCGTACGCCTCGCGCTCGGTCATCCGGTCGGCGGCGGGCGCGCGGTCGCGGGGGTCGCGTCCGCCCGGTCCGCGAGCGCCCCCTCGCCGCCCGGTCGCGCCGCGACCGCCGTCGGTGCCGGCGGCGCGGTACGCGCGCTCCCGGTTGGCCTCGGCGCGGGCGCGCTGCCTGGCGCGCTGGCGCTCCGTCGGGCCCGCCGCCTCGGCCGACCGCCGGGCCTGGTCGTGGAGGCGCCCGGTGGCGTGGTACCAGAGGAAGTAGGAGACGGCGCCGAACGGCAGCGCCAGCGCCAGCGCGATCGGGTGGAGGACGATCCCGCCGATCACGAGCAGCGCCGTCATGCCGACGAACGCCCCGGCGAGCCCCACGACGATCGTTCGGTTCGTCACGGCCGTATTCGGGGGCGGAGGACCGTAAGGCTCTCGCCGCCGGCGGGGGCTCGACCGGGGCGGTCCGCGCCGCTCCGCACCGTTTATGCCCGCGGCCGCCCGGACACGGGGTATGGAACCGGCGGACCGAGAGACGGCCACGGGGCTGCCGCCCGGGATCGCGGCCGCCCGCGAGGAGCTCACGCCGATGCTCTCGCAGTACGCCGACCTCTGTGCCGCCCACGAGGACGCCCTGGTGCTGTTCCAGGTCGGCGACTTCTACGAGGCGTTCTGCGAGGCGGCCGAGACCGTCGCGCGCGTCTGCGAGGTGACGCTGACGGAGCGGTCCGACTCGACGGGCGACTACCCGATGGCCGGGATCCCGATCGACAACGCCGCGCCGTACCTCGAATCGCTGCTCGATGCGGGCTACCGCGTCGCGCTCGGCGACCAGGTCGAGGACGCCGAGCAGGCGTCCGGCCTCGTCGACCGCGCGGTCACCGAGGTGATCACGCCCGGCACCGTCGTCGAGGACGACCTGCTCGAATCCGGGACGACGAACTACGTCGCGGCGGTGGCGGCCGACGGGGGCGGCGGGGCCGGCGGGGAGACCGACTCCTCCTCCGGGACCGTCGGCCTCGCCGCCGTCGACGTCTCGACCGGCGAGTGCCTCGTCACCTCGGGCGACCGGGACGCGGTCGCGGGCGAGTTAGACCGGATCGCGCCGGCGGAGCTCATCGCCGGGCCGGACGCCCCCGCGTTCGACCCCGCGGACGCGGAGCGCGGGTGGACGACCCACGAGTACGACGACGGCGCGTTCGACCGCCGGCGCGCGAGCGAGCGCCTGGAGCCGTACCTCCCGGCGCCCGAGCGGCGCTTCGACGCGGACGCGGAGCTGCGGGCGGCCGGCGCGGTGCTGGCGTACGCCGAGTACACCCAGGGCGACGACGGGCCGCTCGGGTACGTCACCCGGATCCGGCGGTACGACCCCCGCGACCGGCTCCGGCTCGACGCGGCCGCCCAGCGCAGCCTGGAGCTGTTCGAGAACCGCGGGCTGGGCGCGAGCGACACGCTGTTCGACGCGCTCGACGAGACGAACTGCGCGCTCGGCCGACGGTGCTTAGAGCGCTGGCTCCGCCGCCCGCTCGTCGACGCCGACGCGATCCGGAGCCGCCACGACGCGGTCGGCGAGCTCGCGGACCGGAGCCTCGCCCGCGAGGGGGTCGCCGACGCGCTCGCGACCGCCTACGACCTCGAACGGCTGGTGAGCCGGGTCTCGCGGGGCCGGGCGGACGCCCGCGACCTGCGGTCGCTCCACCGAACGCTCGCGGTCGTCCCCGAGCTGAAGGCGACGCTCGCGGGCGCGGAGGGGGAGCGCGAGACGGGGGGCGACGCCGACGGGCCGGCACTCCCACGCACCGACCACCTCGCCGACCTCCGCGACCGGCTCGACGAGCTGGGCGAGGTCCGCGACCTGATCGACGCGGCGATCGCGGCCGACCCGCCCCAGGAGATCACCGAGGGCGGCGTGATCCGCGAGGGGTTCGACGGCGACCTCGACGACCTGCGCGCCACCGAGCGCGAGGGCCGCGAGTGGGTCGCCGACCTGGAGGCGAGCGAGCGCGAGCGCACCGGGATCGACTCGCTGTCGGTCGGCCACAACCAGGTCCACGGCTACTACATCGAGGTGACCGACGCGAACCTCGACCGCGTCCCCGACGACTACCGGCGCCGGCAGACGCTGAAGAACAGCGAGCGCTACGTCACCCCGGAGCTGAAGGAGCGCGAGGAGGAGATCGTCGGCGCCGCGGAGCGCGCGGACGCCTTGGAGTACGAGCTGTTCGTCGACGTCCGCGAGCGCGTCGCGGCGGAGACCGAGCGGATCCAGGGGCTCGCGGACGCGCTCGCCGAGCTCGACGCCCTGACCTCGCTCGCGACGGTCGCGGTCGAGGGCGACTACGTCCGGCCCGAGCTGCGCGCGGACCCGGACGCCGGCGTCGCGATCGAGGGGGGCAGACACCCGGTCGTCGAGCGGACCGAGGACTCCTTCGTCCCCAACGACGCGGACCTCCCGCGCGGCTCGGTCGCCGTGATCACGGGGCCGAACATGAGCGGGAAGTCGACGTACATGCGGTCGGTCGCGCTCGCGGTCGTGCTCGCGCAGACCGGGTCGTTCGTCCCCGCGCAGGCGGCGTCGCTCCCGGTCTTCGACCGGCTGTTCACCCGCGTCGGCGCCTCCGACGACATCGCGGGCGGGCAGTCGACGTTCATGCGCGAGATGAGCGAGCTGACTGAGATCCTCCACGACGCGGGCGCCGACTCGCTCGTCCTGCTCGACGAGGTCGGCCGCGGCACCGCCACCACCGACGGGCGGGCCATCGCCCGCGCGGCCGCGGAGTTCCTCCACGACGAGCTCGGCGCGACCGCCCTCTTCGCCACTCACTACCACGGCCTCACGGACCTGGCCGAGGAGCGCGAGCGCGTCTTCAACCTCCACTTCACCGCCACCCGCGAGGACGGCGACGTGACGTTCCTCCACCGGGTCGTCCCCGGCGCCTCCTCGTCGTCGTACGGCGTCGAGGTCGCGGAGCTGGCGGGGGTCCCCGGGCCGGTCGTCGACCGCGCGCGCGACCTGGTCGCCGCGGAGGAGGCGGAGCGGGGCCGGGACCCGAGCGGAACCGACCCCGAGGGCCCGGTCGACGACGCGGCGGCGACCGACGAGGGCGAACCGGCCGACGGGGACCGCGACGGCGACGCGTCGCTGCGGGAGTTCCTCGCCGAGGAGGCGTCGGAGCAGGGAGACGGGGGCGGTCCAGCGGCGCGCGACCCCGCCGCCGAGACCCCCACCGAGGGCGACCGTGCGCAGCCGTCGAACGAGGCCGACGGCGAGACCGCGCCCGGCACGTCCCCCGACCTCGCCGCGGCGCTCCGCGACCTCGACCTCGCCCGGATGACGCCGATCGAGGCGCTGAACGCCCTCCACGACCTCCAGTCGCGAGTCGACGATGACGGGTGAGCCCGACGCCGGCCGGGGCGCGGCGGGCGGCGACCGCGCCTCGGGCGCCGGCGACCCGGGCGACGAGGAGGGTCGCGTCCGCCGACTCGACGGAGCGACCGTCGACCGGATCGCGGCCGGCGAGGTGGTCACCCGACCGGCGAGGGTCGTCGGCGAACTCGTCGACAACGCGCTCGACGCCGGCGCCTCTCGGGTCGAGATCGCGGTCGACGGCGACGGCACCGACCGGATCCGCGTCGCGGACGACGGCAGGGGGATGGCCCGCGCGGACGCGGCCCGCGCCGTCGAGCGCCACGCGACGAGCAAGCTGGCGCCCGACGGCGACCCGGTCGGGGTCGACTCGCTCGGCTTCCGCGGCGAGGCGCTCGCGGCCATCGCCGAGGCCGCCCGGCTCGAACTCGTGACGAGCCCCGGCGACGGGGTCGGCACGCGGGTCGTCGTCGACGGGACCGCCCCGACCGCGGACGGCGCGGAGGGGGCGGACGCGACGCCGAGCGTCGAGGTCGAACCGGCGGGCCGCGCCCGCGGGACGACGGTCGTCGTCGAGGACCTGTTCGCGACGCGGCCCGCGCGCCGGGAGTCGCTCGCGGGCGCGAGCGCGGAGTTCGAGCGGATCTCCTCGCTCGTCGCCGACTACGCGCTGGCGAACCCCTCGGTCGCCTTCTCGCTCGACCACGACGGGTCGGCGACGCTGTCGACGCCCGGGACCGACCGCACCGACGCCCTCCTCGGCGTGTACGACCGCGACACCGCGAGCCGGTCGACGACCGTCGACGCGAGCGCCGACGCGGGGGGAACTTCGGTCGGGGTCTCGGGCGCGCTGGCGTACCCCTCGATCACCCGGGCGACGCGCGACCACGTCCGCGTCTCGGTGAACGGCCGCCCGGTCCGGAACGACCGGCTCGCGGCCGCGGTCCGCGAGGGCTACGGCCGCCTCCTCTCGGACGGCCGCGAGCCGGTCGCCGCGGTCGACGTGTCGCTCCCGCCCGAGCGCGTCGACCCGAACGTCCACCCGGCGAAGCGGGAGGTAGGGCTCCGCGACGCCGACGCGGTCGCGGACGCGGTGGCGTCGGTCGTCGGGGACGCGCTCACCGGCGCCGACCTCCGGCGCGCCGCGGACGTCGCCACCGACCTCGACAGCGCGCTCGACCCGGTCGGCGAGGGGGACGGCTCGCGGGCCGGCGCCTTCGCCGACGCCGAGCCGATCGGCGTCTTCCGCGACCTCTACGTCCTCGTCGAGTCCGGCGACGAACTCCTCGTTATCGACGGCCACGCCGCCCACGAGCGCGTGAACTACGAGCGGCTGGCGCGCGCGTTCGACGGCGATCCGGTGCCGACCGCGCCGCTGGACCCGCCCGCGACCGTCTCGCTGTCGACCGACGAGGCGGCGGCCGCGCGGGCGCACGCCGACGACCTCGCCGCGCTCGGCTTCGAGACCGAGCCGTTCGGCGGCGGCACGCGACGGCTCCGGACCGTCCCCGCGCCGTTCGGGCGGGCCGCCGACGCGGACGCCTTCCGCGACGCGCTCGCGGCGCTCTCGGGGGCCGACTCCGGGACGGCGCGGGACGCGCGCGACGACCTGCTGGCGGACCTCGCGTGTCACCCGTCGCTGAAGCGGGGCGACTTCGCCGCCCTCGGCGACGGCGACCTCCGGAACCTGCTCGACCGCCTCGGCGAGTGCGACCGGCCGTACGCCTGCCCGCACGGCCGACCGACCGTCCTCTCCGTCGACGCGGCGACGTTCGCGGCCGGGTTCGGGCGGGACCGGTGAGGAACCCGGGGCGCTCGGCGCTCGGACGGGGGTCCCTGACCGATACCTATTAACGCGATGGGACCGGGGGTACTCGCATGGGAGAGCGGACCGAGGTGACGCGGGGGTCGCTGCCGGCGGAGCGGTCGGCCGGCCGGTTCTCGGGCCCCGACGGCCTCCGCGACGTCGTCGAGCGGATCCTCACGTGGCTCCGGGAGCGGCGCGGATCCGGCTTGGAGCGCGTCTCGACGGCGACGACGATGCGGAACGTCGTCGACACGGACGCGCTCGCGGAGGAGACGCCACAGAAGTGGAGCGTCCTCCACGACGTGGTCACCTACGGCGCGGACTCGCTCACCGACGTGCTCGTCTTCAGGCACGATCCGAGCAGACAGGACCTCGTGGTGATGCCGGAGCGGAACACCGAGCCGGAAGGCGAGATCAGCTTCTACCACGCCGACCGCACGAAGGGGGCGCGCCACCTCCTGTCGATCGGCGCCGACTCGCTCACGGCGGCGCTGCGCTACGTCTTAGAGCGCATCGAGCGGTTCGAGCGTCTCTTCACCGGCCGCGGTTCGGAACTTCCGAGCGGCTACACGGGACCGTCGGAAGACCTGTAAGCGCGGCCGCGGGCCGCGAGCCGACGCACGCCGACCGTTCTCATACCGACCCGTCCCGCGAGCGGCCGTCACCGTCCTCGTCGATCCGCTCGACGCGCTCGACAGTCTCCTCCGCCTCCGCCGTCTCGGGCGGGTACGAGACGGTCCGCTGCGGGTAGGGGATCGAGATGCCGGCGTCGGCGAAGCGCTCCTGGATCCGCTCGACGGCGATCGCCTTCGAGCGCCACCGCGCCTGGGGCGTCGGCGGGTCGATCCAGAACCGGAGGTCGAGGAGGATCGCCGAGTCGCCGAACCCGGACGGGATCGCGTACGGCTGCGGGTTGTTCGCGATCGTGTCGATCCCGGAGAGTACGTCCTCGGCTATCCCGGCCGCCTCGTCGGGGTCGTCGTCGTACCCGATCCCGACCTCCATGTGGATCCGGAGGCGCCCCTCGCGGCTCCGGTTCGTGATCGCCTGGTTGGCGACGAGGTCGTTGGGCACCACGACGTACTCCCCGTCGAAGTTCCGCATGTGGGTGTTTATGATCGTGATGTCGGTGACGAACCCCTCCTCGTTGCCGATCTCGACCCAGTCGCCGATCTCGAACGGGCGGGCGAACATCAGCACGAAGCCGGCGATGAGCGACCCCAGGGTCTGCCGGGCCGCCATCCCGAGCACGATCCCGAGGAACCCGGCGCCGACGAGGAGGCCGCCGAGGTTCACGCCCCAGATGCCGAGGACCGTGATCCCGGCGAGCACCAGCAGCCCGACCTGCGCGAGCCGGGTGAGCAGCTGTTCCTGGTGGGCCGTGATCCGGTCGCTGTCCGCCGACAGCTCGCCGACGTACGTCTCCACCACGTCGCTGACGACGTAGGCGCCGCCGAGCAGCACCGCCGTGACGACGACCTGCGCGCCGACCCTGGCGGCGTTCTCCGCGACGGGCAACACCGCGACCACGAGTTCGAAGCGCCCCCACAGCGTCAACACGGCGACGCCCGCGAGCGCGAACAGCGCGAGCTGTAAGAGCCCGACCGACAGCCGCAGGATGAACGAGGTCGGGACCCCCTCGCGGAACGTCTCGATCGCGCCCTCGGTCGACTCCGCCATCCGCTCGTCGAGGAGCCGCTCGATCCAGCTCGCGGCGGTCCGTTCGCCGGCGCGGACGGCCTTCGGCAGCAGCAGCCACCCGACCGCGAGCGTCCCGAGGGCGATGGCGGCGGTGACCGCCAGCCGCCCCTCCGTGCTCGAGACGTCGCTCAACACCGCCCCGACCCGAGCGCCGAGTCCGCCGATCACGGTCGTCCGTTCGCCGCCGGTCGGATAACGGATCCGACGCGAGTCTCAGTCGGGAGAATCGGCGCGGCCGCTCCGGGGGCGGGGGCCGCGGGAGCGGGGCGGTCCCTCACCGCCCTCGGCGGAGCTCCTCTATCAGCTGTTCGATGAGCGCCGACTGCCGGTCGAGGCGCTCGGACTGCGCCTCGACGGTGCGGCGCAGCGCCGCGACCTCGCTCGCGAGGTCGGCGTCCTCGACCCCGGCGCTCTCGAACGGCGACCCGTCGAAGGCGTCGTCCCCGCGGACGGGGCCCTCCGCGTCGGTCTCGGCCGCGACGGCGTCGGCGTCGCCGACGGGGTCTCCGCCCGCTGACTCGGCGCCGGCCGCGTCCGCCGAGCGCCCTTCGGCGCCGACCGCCGACGCGGACTCGCCGGCGGCCTCCGAGTCGATCCCCTCGGCCGTCGACGCCGGCTCCGTCGCGTCCGCGGCCAGCGGGTCGGTCGCCGCGTCGTCGACGCCCGCGTCCGCGGCGAGGGGGTCCGCGTCCAGCGGGTCGTCGCCCGACGCCGACCCCGCCGACGCCGAGGCCGCGGCCTCGGCCGAGTCGGCGCCGTCGTCCCCGGAACCGGGGTCCGTCTCGGTCGACCGGCCGGCGCCGCCCGTCGCGTCTCCCGGTTCGGGGCCCTCCGCGTCGGCCTCGGCGTCGGCGGCGGGCGACGCCGAGAGCGGGTCGGGTCCCTCGCCGAAGTCGGTCGTGCCGCTCGGCTCGGCGTCCGCGGCCGGCTCCTCGGCCTCGGCGGCGGCGACGCGGAACTCCTCGAGGCTGTCGACGCCGTGGAACGAACACACCGCGTCGGCGAGCGTCTCCCGGACCGCCCGGGCGGACTCGTTGGGGGCCTTGAACCGCTCCGAGCGGCCGTCGTGGACGAGGACGACCGCGGTGGCCACGGTCCCCTCCTCGAAGTCGAGGCCCGTGATGTCCTCGTAATGGAACTCCTCGAAGTCGGCGTCCCAGACGGCCGAGCCGACGTGTTTGACCAGCCGCTCGCTGGTGACGATGAGGGTGAGCTCGGAGAAGCGGAAGGTGCGGACGACCGTCTCGCCGGGGCCGGTGACGCCGCTCGCCGAGAGGACGCCGGCGAGGACCGGGTGGAGGACGTCGTCGACGCGCTTGGCGGGGACCGAGAGCGTCTCGTCGCCGTCGAGGCCGTACCCGAGGGTGATCTTCGCCTTGCGGCGGCCCGTCGAGACGTCGATCCGCTCGACGTCGTGGCCGTACTCGTCGACGGACTCGTCGGACAGGAGCCCGTCGCCGCGGAAGACGAGGGTCCGGGTGGGCGTGACCGCGAGTCGATCGTCGCCGCCCAGCGGCACCTCGGCGACGACGTCCTCGTCGCCGACGGTCGCCGCGAGCAGTTCGGGGAGGCTCATACGCCCGGGATACGCCGCGCCCGGCATAAATCCGCTGGGTCGGCCGCGAGCGGGCCGCGTACCAGTTCGTCGCCGTCGCGTCCGCGAGCGCGCTCTGCCCGCCGGTCACCGTCGGACTCCCGCGCGAAATCGCCGTCGCCCCCCGCGCGAACGGCGTGGAAGCGGCCGCCCGCGGCGATCTGCGATCGGTTCACAACCCTCCGACGGATGGGAAGGTTAAAGAGTCTCATCGCGGTACGAAAAGGTGAGGCCGGGTGGCTTAGCTGGACATAGCGCCGCACTCATAGGGTTCGGAGATTCGGTGCGGTGACGCCTTGGAAGCGTCCGCGTCCTTCCCGTGGCTCCGCCGAGCCTCGGACCTGGGACATGCGGAGATCGTGGGTTCGGAGCCCACCCCGGCCATAATTTACACTTCTGGCACAGTCAGGCGCAAAACCCCTGCGCCGGAGTTCCTATCGCAGCCAGACAGCCAGTAGCTCACCGTCTTGCTCGACTACGGGAGTAATACCATCATTTTCCGTCAGGGAAACATGTACCAACGTGTACTCGGCGGCGCCAGTCACATCTTGAACTGCTTGGTCGAACTCTTCTTCGGAAGCTACTGCGATGATTTCACTGGCCTCCTCGTACGTTACCACTTCGACGCTTTCGACCGTCTGCCCGGAGATTGCCACATTAGACTCATCTAACGGGTAATTCAGCGATCCCGGGTGTAGTAACTCATTCGCCCGTTCATAATCGCCCGCTATGATCGCCTCCCAGAACTGTCGAACAACGCTCGTCGGCGTTTGCGAGGTTGTGTTCTCCGCTGTCCCGCTCTCAGTATCCTCGTCATCCCCATCGCTGCTCGTATTTTCGCCGCTCTCGTCGTTACTCGTTGCTGTACCACCCTCACCATCTTGACCGTCTCCCTCATTACCCGTGTCGTCAGTTCCTCCACCAGAACACCCGGCGATCGCGACTGTACTGATAGCGCCCACACTTGCTAACAACTCTCGCCTGGCTCGCATACACTCAACTGTAACTGAAATGTCTAATAGATTCTGGATAGTTTTCCCACGCCCGTTGCGTCGCCGCGCTCGCGGCGAAACGCCTGCGGCCTCCCGCGGTGACCGTCCGATATGTCCCCGACAGCCCGCGATCTGATGGATACGGACGTGAAGACCGTCTCGCCCGACAACGCAAGCGCCGCACCGCGCTCCGGGGGTCAGGTTCACGGGAACGTTCCCCACGATATGTACGCTATTTGAACAGATGTTTAGGCGACCGGCCGAAGCGATCGACAGATGCGGATCGCATTCGACTGTTCGTGCGGGGCAGCGATCGACGCGACGGCGACGGACGACGAGGGGATGACCGAGTGGGTGGCCTGCGACGACTGCGGCGCGGAGTTCAGCGTCACGGTCACGCTGACGCGCCACCCGGGGGAGCGGCGCGCCGCCTGAGGCGGTCGGGACGCGGTCCGGAACGAACACGTCGCGCACGAGCACGAACGGCGGCGAGGGGCCGCCGACCGACGGAGATTCTGTTACGCCGGTACGGCCTCGCCCGCGACGAGCGCGGCCGCGGCGACGGCGACGCCGAGTCCCAGCAGCGCGTAGTTCGCGAGCGGGTTCGCCGCGGCGACCAGATCGAGCGTGTACTCGGTGTCTCGCAGGGGCGCGAACGGTCGGACCCCCATCGGCGTCAGCGCGTCCGCGAGGAGGTGCGAACCGATCGTCACGACGCCGAAGAGGAACCCGGCGCCACCGAAGAGGAGCGCCTCGACGAGTCCGCTCCGAAGACCGACCGCCAGCCCGGCGGCCCCGAAGGCGATCCCGACGAGCAGCGCGAACCAGACGGTGTGGGTGATCCCCCGGTGTTTGACGAAGGGAACTCGCATGTCGAGGTCGGGGACCATCGCCAGCGAGGCGACGCCGACGGCGCCGGCGGCGCCGACCTCGATCGAGGCGAGGGCGGTGACGAGGAACCCGAGCGGGGCGTAGACGACGAGCGAGGCTCCGACGTGGCCCTTCCGGTACACGCCCCGCAGTGCGGGTCCGTCCCCTAAGTCCGTTGCGTCGCCCGCCGCGTGACCGGCGTCCGCGCCCCGGGGGCGAAACGCCTACGGCCTCCCGCGGTGACCGTCCGGTATGTCCCTGACTGCCCGCGACCTGATGGAGCCCGACGTGAAGACCGTCTCGCCCGACGACGACGTCGCCGAGGTGTTCAAGCGGTTCGCCCGCTACGCGTTCAGCGGCTTCCCGGTCGTCGGCGACGATGACAGGGTGGTGGGCGTGATCACCGAGTCGGACCTCGTCGACCTCTTCGAGCCCGAGGACGAGACGCTGTGGATCCCCATCGGGCTCCCGCCGTTCGTGGACACGCTCTCGTATCAGGTGAAGCGCCCGTGGGCCGACCTCGACCTCGGCGTGGACCTGATCCGCAACGCCGACCGCCCCATCTCCGAGGTGATGAGCGCCGACGTGGCGACGGTGACGCCGAACGCGAGCGTCGACGACGTGCTCGACCTGCTCGTCGGCGACGATCCGGATATCAATCGCGTGCCCGTGGTCGACGACGACGGGCGGATCGTCGGGATCATCGCGCGGCAGGACGTGATCCGCGCGTTCCGCGACCGCCGACTGGAATAGGTCGAATCGGGTTCTCGTCGCGGACCTTTCGGCACTGTCGCCTCGGGCTCAACGGTGAGCCCCTCCACAGCCCTAGTCGCTCGATGGTACGTGGGTGGCATCGCGGCGAACGCCTGCGCCCGCTTCGTGACTGCCCCTTTGAGTCCCACCCGCCCCGCACAGCACCGCAGCCTCACGCCTCCCCAACCTCGCCGCTCACGCGTCGCGGCTGCGCCGCTCGCGTTCGCGGTGTCCCTCGCGCGTGCTGACTCGCGGCCTGTCGGCCGCTCGCAGGCACGCGCAGGCCGCATCCGCCGGTGAAACGGCCTCGTTCGGTAGCAGCGACGGGACGCGATCGCCGGCGGCGCCGAGGGACAGCCTCTTAGGAGTCGACCGTCAGGAACGGACGGACATGCTGATCGCCGGAACCGTCGTCGCCGACTCCGAGACCGTCATCCCCGACGGCGCCGTCGTCGTCGAGGGGAACACGATCGCCGCGGTCGGCGAGGAGCGCGCCCTCCGCGACCGCTACCCCGACCACGAGCGCCGGGCGTTCGACCTCGTCGCGCCCGGCCTCGTCGGCGGCCACGTCCACTCGGTCCAGTCGCTGGGCCGGGGGATCGCCGACGACGCCGCCCTCCTCGACTGGCTCTTCGACGCCGTCCTCCCGATGGAGGCCGCGATGGACGCCGAGGCGACTCGGGCGGCCGCCGAGCTGGGCTACCTGGAGTGTCTCGAATCGGGGACGACGACCGTCGTCGACCACCTCTCGGTGAACCACGCCGACGAGGCGTTCGAGGCCGCGATCGAGACCGGGATCCGCGCGCGGCTCGGGAAGGTGCTGATGGACCGGGACTCCCCCGACGGCCTGCTGGAGGAGACCGACGCCGCGCTCGCCGAGAGCGAGGCCCTGATTCGGGAGTACCACGGCGCCGCCGACGGCCGCGTCCGATACGCGGTGACGCCGCGGTTCGCCGTCACCTGTACCGAGGCCTGTCTGCGCGGCTGCCGCGAGCTGGCCGACCGCTACGACGGCGTGACGATCCACACCCACGCCAGCGAGAACGAGGACGAGATAGCGACCGTCGAGGCCGACACCGGGAAGCGGAACGTCCTCTGGCTCGACGAGGTCGGGCTGACGGGCCCGGACGTGACGCTCGCGCACTGCGTCCACACCGACGAGCGCGAGCGCGAGGTGCTCGCCGACACCGGAACGGTCGTCACGCACTGCCCCTCCTCGAACATGAAGCTCGCCTCGGGGATCGCCCCGGTCCAAGACTACCTCGACCGCGGGATCCCCGTCGCGCTCGGCAACGACGGCCCGCCGTGTAACAACACGCTCGACCCGTTCACGGAGATGCGGCAGGCGAGCCTGCTCGGCAAGGTCGACGCCCGCGACCCGACGCGCCTCCCGGCCGCGACCGTGCTGGAGATGGCGACGACCCACGGCGCCCGCGCCGCCGGCTTCGACCGCCTCGGCGCGCTCCGCGAGGGGTACCGCGCCGACGTGATCGGGATCACGACCGACCTGACCCGGGCGACCCCGATCCACGACCCGCTCTCGCACCTGGTGTACGCCGCGCACGGCGACGACGTGACCTTCGCGATGGTCGACGGCGAGGTCCGCTACGCCGACGGCGAGCACGTCGGGGTCGACGCCGCCGCGGTCCGCGAGCGCGCGACGCGCCACGCGGAGCGCGTGGTGGAGACGGCCGGCATCGACGTCGCCGAACCGTAGCCTCGTCGCCGGCGGGATCTCGTCTTCCGTCCCGAAACTGAAGCGAGAGGCGCTAAAAACGGCTTTATCCGCCTGAATTCGGGCGGAGTATCTCCGGTTTATACCCATCCACGGCCCGTGGATCGGTTCACCATGACGGACCCATCGCGAACGACGGGCGAACGGGAGGAGGCAACGACGGGCGACGGTCGTCCGACGGACACGTCCGCCGACGGCTTCCGTCGCCGGGAGGTCGTCGCCCTCGGCGTCGGCGCGAGCGCGACGCTGCTCGCCGGCTGTGCCGGCGACGGATCGCTCCCGTCGTCTGGCGGGTCGGACGGATCTGACGGTTCGGACGGCTCCGGCGGGTCGGACGACTCGGACGGTTCAGCGACGCTCACGGGCGACTTCCGGCTCCTGATCAGCGACGCGCCCGCCGATATCGGCGACTTCGACCGGCTGGACGTCACTCTCGACCGGGCTCGCGTCTTCGAGGCTCAGGACGGCGGTGACGAGGACGACGAGACCGAATCGGACGGAGATGGCGGTGACGACGACGAGTCCGCGGAGAACGCCACGGACGCCGAGGACGGCGACGGTGAGCCGCTGAACGGAACGGCGGACCAGGACGACGGAGCGAACGAAACGGCGGACGCGGACGACGACGGGGACGAATCAGAGGACGGAGACGATTCGGACGACGGAGACGACGCGGACGACGAAGACGACTCGGACGACGCGGACGAATCCGACGAGGACGACCGCGGGTTCATCGTCGTCGACCTCGACGGCGCGACGGTCGACCTCACGCGGGTGATCGAGGACGACGCCATCGCCGTCTTCGACGGGGAGATCCCGGCTGGAAGCTACGAGAAGATCGAACTCGACGTCTCCGCGGTGGAGGGGATCGTCGACGGCGGCGAGGTCGACGTGAAGCTCCCGAGCGAGAAGCTCCAGATCACCACCGAGTTCGAGGTCACGCCGGACGAGGGAGTCGACTTCGTCTTCGACATCAACGTCGTCAAGCGCGGGAGGAACAACGGGTACATCCTCAGGCCCGTGATCTCGGGCAGCGGCGTCGCGGGTCGCGACGTCGACGTCAACGAGATCGACGACGAGGAGGATGACGACGAGGAGGACGACGACGATGAGGAGACGGCTGATGACGGCTCCGATGGCGACGGCTCCGATGGCGACGGCTCGGGCGGTGACGGTTCCGACGGCGGCGACGCTCCCGCCGGTAACGAGACGGATGACGCCGAGAACGGGACCGCGGCCGGGAGCTAACTACGAGGAGCGCTCTGCCGACGAGGCGACCGCGGAGGGGGACTGCGCCCACCGCATCGCGGCGTCGTCGTCGTTGAACGCCTCGGTGTCGACCCCCTCGACGTCGATGGTCCGCTTGAGGAAGCGCCGCTTCGAGCGCTGCCCGACGACGGCGAAGCGGTCGACGCCGCGCGCGACCGCGATCTGCGCGGACTCGCGGAGGGCCCGCCGGCCGGCGTCGGAGCACGGCCGGCTGGTCCGGACGACGATCACGACGGCCTCGACGGTGTCGGGATCGGTCGCGGTCCGCCAGCGATCGGGGAGCGCCTCGCCGTCCGCGGGACTCAGTCCAGTCCCGTGCGGGAACTCGACCACGAGGACCTCGTCCTCGACCCGCAGCAGCCAGCGCTCGCTCGGTTCCATGACACGATCTCCCACGTACTGGGGTATAAATTACACTCTCCGATTATCGTATCGGATACTAGGGTCCGGACGGCGGAGCGATCCGGCGGCCGATCCGTGCGAGTCCGCGGATCGGAGGGGCCGTCGGCGCCGCGCCGACCGGCGACGCCGCCGGCGTCGGTTATCGACAGACGAGATTCGACTCGCGTGCGATGGTTCCGGGTGCGCCGGTCACGCGCCCGGGGGGCGTCAGTCGCGCCGGTCGGCTCGCTCGTCGAGCGCGTCGACGACCGCGGTCGCGAGCGCCTCGAACGACGCCTCGTCGGGGACGACGTCGACGCCGAGGCCCCGGTCGCGGGCGGTCTCCGCGGTCGGCGGGCCGATGACGCCGACGACCGCGTCCGCCAGCCCGGCGCGGGCCGCCCCGTCGACGCCGCGGTCGGCGGCCGCCGCGAGGAAGTTGTCGACCGTGAGCGAGGAGGTGAACGCGACCGCGTCGAGGTCGCCGGCCGCGGCCGCCTCCGCCGAGTCGCCCGCGTCGGTCGGCCGCGCGAGCCGGTAGAGCACGGTCTCGGTCACGTCGGCGCCGGCGTCGCGGAGACCGTCGAGGAGCACGTCGCTCCCGTGGTCCGAGCGGGCGACGACGACGCGCTCGCCCGCCACGCGCGCCTCCAGCGCGGCGACGAGGCCGGCGGAGGTGTACTCCTCCGGGACGACGTCCACCGTCCAACCGGCCTCGCGGGCGGCCGCGGCGGTCGCCGGTCCGATCGCGGCGAGGTCCGCGTCGCCGGGCTCCCAGCCGGCCTCCGCGGCGAGCTCGACCCCGGTCTTGCTCGTGAGCACGACGAGCGGCGCGTCGGCCGGGACCGCGCCCGTCGGCTCGACCTCGAGCATCGGGTCCGGGACCGGCTCCGCGCCGAGCTCGCGGAGCAGCTCGACGGCCGACTCGATCCGCTCGTCGTCCGGGCGGAAGACGGCCACGCGCGGCCGGTCGGCGCCCCCGCTCACGCCCCGTCACCACCGGTCGCGTCGCCGTCGCGCCCTTCGCCCGGCGACCGAACGGGCGCCGAGTCGGCGTTCTCGAGGAAGGTCACGACGCGGTCGCGGGTCGCGGCCACGTCGCCGATCACGGTGATCGCGGGCGGTTCGATCCCCGCCTCGTCGCGGGCGTCGACGATGGTGTCGAGCGTGCCCGTCGCGACGCGGCCGTCGGGCCAGGTGGCGCGCTCGACGAGGGCGACGGGCGTGTCCCCGTCGAGCCCCGCGTCGCGCAGCTCCGCGGTGTACGCCGGCAGCTTCCCGACGCCCATCAGCACGACGATGGTCCCGCCGGTCGCCGCCAGCGCCGCCCAGTCGACCGCCGACTCCTCCTTCGTCGGGTCCTCGTGGCCGGTGACGAACGAGACCGACGAGGCGTGGTCGCGGTGGGTCACCGGGATCCCGGCGACCGCGGGACCGGCGATGGCCGAGGTGACGCCGGGGACGACCTCGAAGGGGACTCCCTCGGCCGCGAGGTGCTCGGCCTCCTCGCCGCCCCGGCCGAAGACGAACGGGTCGCCGCCCTTCAGCCGGACGACGCGGTTCCCCTCGCGGGCCAGCTCGACCATGCGCCGGTTGGTGTACTCCTGGGGCGTCCACTCGCCGCCGGCGCGTTTCCCCACGTCCTCCCGCTTCTCCTCGGGGATCTCGCCGAGGATCTCGGGGCCGGGGAGCTTGTCGTGGAGGACCACGTCGGCCGACTCGATCAGGCGCTTCGCCTTGACGGTGAGCAGGTCCGGGTCGCCCGGGCCGGAGCCGACGAGGAAGACGGTGCCGACGCCGTCGTCGCGTCGCCGCGTCGGCGGCTCCTCGGCGTCCTCCCCGGGGGTCGCGCCGCCGTCAGTCATCGGTCTCCGCCTCCTCGCGCGCCTCGGCGATCAGGTCGTCGGCGCCGCGTTCGGCGAGGTCCGCGGCGAACTCGGCCGCCGCGGTCGCGTGCGACCGGATGGGCAGGTCGCGGGTCCCGGCCACCTCCTCGGTGCCGTCCGTCGAGAGCACCCGCGCCCGGACGTGGACGTGCTCGCCCTGAACCATCGCGGCGACGCCGATCGGCGCGACGCAGCCGCCGTTGAGCTCGCCGAGGACCGTCCGCTCGACGGTGACCGCCACGCGGGTCCGGGGGTGGTCGACCGCGTCGCGGACCGCCTCGACCACGTCCGGGTCGCTCGCGGTGACCGCGATGGCGCCCTGACCGGCCGCGGGGACGAACTCCTCGCGCGGGAGCCGCGTCGTCTCCACCTCGTGGAAGAGGTTCGAGCGGCGCAGGCCCGCCTCGGCGAGCACGACCGCGTCGTACTCCGTCTCGACCTTGCGCTCCATCGCCGAGCGTTCGAGGTCGGACAGCGAGTCGAACCACTCCTCGACGCTGCGCTCGAACTCCTCGTCGACCTCGTCCGCGTCGTCTCCTTCGTCCTCCTCGCCGGCACTCTCGCCGTCCGCGTCGCCCTCGCCGTCGCCCTCGGCCGTCAGCGCGCTCTCCTCGCCCGACGCGATCAGGCGCCGCTCGTGTTCCGCCTGGAGGCCGGGCGCGAGCAGCTTCTCCAGCCGCGTGTCGACGTTGCCGCGGATCGGCTCGACGGTGAGGTCCGGGCGGGCCGCGCGGATCTGCGCGCCCCGGCGGAGCGAGCCGGTCCCCACGACGGCGCCCGACGGGAGGTCCTCGATGCCCAGCCCGTCCGGGTGGACGAGCACGTCGCCGGAGGGGGCGCGCTCGGGGACGCCCGCGACGACGAGGTCCGCCATCTCCTCGGTCGGGAGGTCCTTCAGCGAGTGGACCGCGAGGTCGGCGTCGCCGCCGAGCACCTCCTCGTCGAGGGCGCGCACGAACGCGCCCGTCTTCCCGAGCCGGTGGATCAGTTCGTCGGGGATCTGGTCGCCGCGCGTCTCCACCTGCCGGAGTTCCACGTCGCGGCGCCGGCTCGACAGCGCCTCGCGGACGGTCTCGGCCTGCCGGAGGGCCAGGTCCGACCCGCGGGTCGCGAGCCTGAGCGTTTCGGTCATACGCGGACCGAGGTCCCCCGCGTTCAAAAGCGCACCAGTTCGGCCGCCCCGGCGACCGCGGTGCCTCGGCGACCGCAGCGCCGACGCGCGCGTTCCGGCTCGCTCGCGCCCGTCCTCGCGTACCGAGGCAACTCCGGCCACGGTCACGGGCCATTTATCCGTCCGCCCCGAAGCGCAGCCGAGATGGCACGCGCGAGCGTCGGGGCCCGGCTCCACTTCGGCTTCTGTAACCTCAGCCTCTCCCACGAGCGGCTGTACGGCGCCCTCGGCGTCGGGCTCGCGGCGCCCCGCGCGGTCGTCGACGCGGAGCCGGCCTCGGCGGTCCGCGTGACGGTCGACGAGACCGCGGGGACCCTCGCCGAGTCGACCGAATCTGCCGCGGCGGTGCGCGACGACGTCCGCGGGTACGCGACCGCGGCCGCCGACCTGCTCGGCGTCGACGGCGCCCGGGTCGCGGTCCGCGAGTCGCTCCCGCGGCACGCCGGCCTCGGCAGCGGGACGCGGCTGGCGGCGGCGACGCTCGCCGCTGTCGCGGCCGCCCACGGCGAGCCGCCCCGGGTCCGCGAGCGCGCCCCGGCCCTCGGCCGCGGCGGGCGCTCCGGCGTGGGCGTCGCGACGTTCGAGGACGGGGGGTTCGTCCTCGACGCCGGGCACCCGACGGCGCGCTTCACCACCGACCGCCCCGCCGACGGCGAGTGGACCGTCCCGCCGGTGGCCGCCCGCCACCGAGTCCCCGACGACTGGCGGTTCCTGCTCGTCGAGCCCGCCGCGGACGCCGGCCGGAGCGGGCCGGCCGAGGACGACGCGATGCGCGCCGCGGTCGAGCGCGCGGACCCGGCCCTCGCCGACCGGATCGGCGGGATCGTCACCCGGCGCGTCCTCCCCGCGGTCGCGACGGGCGACGCGGAGGCGTTCGGGGCCGCGGTCGCGGAGATCGGCCGGCTCAACGGCGCGTGGTACGCCGACGAGCAGGGCGGCGTGTACCGGCCGCCCGTCGGCGCGGTCGTCGACTCGCTGTCGGGCGCCGCGTCGGTGTTCGGCGCCGGGCAGTCCTCGTGGGGACCGACCGTCTACGGCGTCACCGACGCGGCCCGCGCGGACGCGGCGCTGGCGGCCGGCGAGCGCGCGCTCGATCGGGCCGGCGTCGACGGCGAGGTGTCGGTCGTCCGGGCGTCGAACGAGGGGGCGCAGATCGACCCCGCGGGCGGGACGGACCCCCTGTCGGCCGACCCGGAGAGGGGTAACACTAAGCCCCGCGGCGACGGGGCGTAAGGCATGTCCAGTGTTCCGTTCGGGGTCGCGCGCCTCGACTCCATCCTCGGCGGCGGGGCGCCGTCCGGCAGCGTCGTGCTGCTCGCCGGCGAGGCGGGCGCCGGCGCCCGGGAGTTCGCCTACACCAGCGCGGCGATGAACTCGCTGGCGCACGCCGACGAGGAGCTGTTCGACCTCTACTACGGCGACGTCGACGACGACGCCACCCTGCCCGAGTCGGTCCACTACCTCTCCTTTACCGCCGACACCGAGGCGATCACCCGGGAGATGGGGTACACGATGGCCGACGAGATCGTCGACGCGGCGGTCGACGGGATCTCCTTCCGGGACCTCTCGCCGGAGTACTTCCAGCTGTCGCCGGTGCCGCGCGACTGGTACGAGACGGCGACGACCTCGATCACCGAACTCGGCGAGCGCGGGGAGTACGAGGACGTGCTCACCGCCTTCGGCGACTACCTCTCGGAGCACGGCGAGCGGAGCCTCGTCTGTATCGACTCCGTCACCGACCTCGTCTCGATGGTCTCCGACGACACCGACTGGAGCGACGTCGCCATGGTGATGAAGGGGCTGAAGAAGGCGGCCTACGAGTGGGACGCCTTAGTCCTCGTGTTGGTGAACTCCGAGGCGCTCCGCGACCGCGAGTTCGGCACCCTGATGGACGCCGCGGGCGGGACCCTCCAGTTCACGTGGGAGAGCGGCGGCTCCCAGCGCGCCCGGACGATGTTCGTCCGCGAGTTCCGCGGCGTGCTCTCGCGGCTGGAGGCCGAGAACATCGTCCGCTTCGAGACCGAGATCCACGAGGGCGGCTTCGACATCAGCGACGTGCGGAAGATCCGGTAGCCCGCGCCCCGACGCCGGGTCGGACGGCCGCCGGCTATCGATTCGGAGAACGACGCGACAGGTTACTTATGTCTCGCCGCTCAACGGCAGGTAGATGACGGAGGATCCGCGATGAGCGACCACGACCCGGCGACGGCCGCCCTCGACGCCGCGGCCGAGGACGCCGGCGTGAGCCGCGAGGAGCTCCTCAAGCGCGCTATCGTCGCGCTCGCGGAGTCCGAGGGGATCGACGTCCCCGACGCCGAGGAGGTGGCGGCGGTCGAGGCCCGCCTCGACGACCTCGACGCCGAGCTCGACGAGAAGGTCACCGACCTCCGCCAGCGGTTCGTCGACCTCTACCGCGAGGTCAAGTCGCTCGACGCCGGCGAGGACGGCGCGGGGGACGCGGCCGCGGCGCGGATCGACGACCTCGCCGACGAGCTGGAGGAGGTCGCGGCCCGGCTCGACCGCCTCGACGCGGCCGTCGCCGACGCGCCGACCGCGGACCGCGTCGACGAGCTCCGCGACCGACTGGACGCGCTCGACGACCGGGTCGACGAACTGGACGCCGTCCGCGACCGGGTGGACGAGTTCGGCGACCGCCTCGACGAGGTGGACGGGCGGGTCGACGCGGTAGACGGCCGGGTCGACGACGTGGACGATCGCCTCGACGGCGTCGAAACGGACCTCGACGCGATATCCGCGGAGGACCTGTCCGACATCGACGACAAGCTCTCGCGGGTCGCGAACGCGGTCGTCAGGGTCAAGCGCCGGCTCGACGCGGCGGAGCGCGACCGCGCCGACCGCGAGCGCCTCGACGCGCTGACGCGGACGGCGAACCGGCACGGGGTGCGGGCGGCCGACTGCGACCACTGCGGCGGGGGCGTCGAGCTGGGACTGCTGTCGGCGCCGGAGTGCCCCCACTGCGGGCGCCGGTTCGAGGACCTGGAGCCGAACACCGGCTTCCTCGGCACGTCGAAGCTCCTCGTCGGGGACCGGCCCGCCATCGACGGCGACGTCGCGGACGGCGCTCCCGGCGACGAGACGAGCGGGGCGAGTGACCGGTCGAACGCCGCCGCGAGCGACGGCGGGGGAGACGGTGACCGCCGATGAGCGACGACCGCTCCGACGACGACGCGGCCGAATACGACCCCTTCGACGATGGCGGCTCGGAGGACGACCCGTTCGGAGACGACGCTTCAGAAGACGACCCGTTCGGAGACGACGCTTCGGAAGACGACCCGTTCGGCGACGACAGTTCGGAGGACGACCCCTTCGGCGACGAGACGTTCGCCGAGGGGCCGGGCGACGAGGCCGGCGACGGCCTCGACGGGCCCGACGCGGGCGGGGTCGACGACCCGTTCGCGGCCCTCGGCGAGGGGGTCGGAGACGACGCCGGACCCGACCGAGACGAGGGCCGTTTCGACGACCGCGGCGAGACGCGGTCCGGCGCGGATCCGGAGCCGGGCGCGCCCGCGGACGACCCCTTCGCCGAACTGGACGCGGACGCGGCCGACGGGCCGACCGACGGGGACCCCTTCGAGTCGATGGGGAGCGGGGACGTCGGCGAGGAGGACGTGTGGGCGGCGCTCGACGAGGGCACCGCCGTTGGGGCCGACGCGACCGACCTCGGCGACACGGACGGCCCGACTCCCGGGACGCCGGGCGCGGCGGCGACCGGCGACGAGCGCGTGGTCGACAAGCGGAGCTACTGCCAGCGCTGTCCGCACTTCGCGGCGCCCCCGGAGACGGCGTGTACCCACGAGAGAACGGAGATAGTGGAGTCGGTCGACTTCTCGCAGTTCCGCGTCCGTAACTGTCCGATGGTCGAGGCGGACGACCCCGCCTTCGACGGCGAGTGACCGGAAGCGGTTTCGCTTCGGCCGCCGAGTACCCGCCGTCGATTTCTGAACACGTTCAAGCCTGACCGCCCGGTACGTCGTCAGTACCGTGGGAGGGTTCGGTTTCGAGGGACGGCGATCGGTCGAGTTCGGTCCGGGAGCCGTCACTGGCGCGATAGGGGATTCGATTACGGTGATCCCGCTCGTCGTCGCGCTGGCGCTGCTGACGGACGTCTCGCTCCCGCACGCGCTCGTCGCGTTCGGCGCGTTCCAGATCGTCTGGGGGGTCCGGTACGGGCTGCCGGTGTCCGTGGAGCCGATGAAGGCGCTCGCTGCGCTCGCCATCGCCGGCGCGCTCACGTACGCCGAACTCGCGCTCGCGGGGGTGGTACTCGGGGTCGTCCTCCTCGCGATCGGACGCACCGGGACGCTCGCGTCCGTCGAGCGGTGGATCGGCGAGCCGGTCGTCCGCGGCGTCCAGTTCGCGGTGGGTCTCGTCCTCCTGGAGACGGGACTCGGCCTCGCGGTCGAGGATCCGCTCGTCGCGCTCGCCGGGGTCGCCGTCGCCGGCGGGCTCGCGCTCGCGGGCCACGGGAAGGCGAGCGCGCTGGCCGTCGCCGGCGTCGGCGTCGCGACCGCGCTCGTCGTCGCCGGCGTCCCCTCGCCCCGGCTCCCCGGTGCGCCGCCGACGCCGGCGTTCTGGGCGGCGCTCACGCGGGCGGCGTTCGACGGCGCGGTCGCGCAGCTGGCGATGACCATCGGCAACGCCGCGCTGGCGACCTCCCTCCTCTTCTCGGACCTGCTCGACGCGGACGTCACGCCCGACGAGCTGTCGACGAGCATGGGCGTGACGAACCTGATCGCCGTGCCGCTGGGCGGCGTCCCGATGTGTCACGGCTGCGACGGGGTGGCCGGCAAGTACGCCTTCGGCGCCCGCACCGGCGGCGCGAACGTCGTGCTCGGCGCCGGCTACCTCGTCGCCGCCCTCTTCGCCACGCCCGCGCTGATCGCCGCGTTCCCGCTGGCGATGCTCGGCGCGCTGCTGGCCGTCGTCGCCGTCTCGCTGGCGCGCAACGTCACCGACTCCGACAACCGCGCGCTCTCGGTCGGGATCGGCCTCCTCGCGCTCGCGACGAACCTCGGCGTCGCGTTCCTCGTCGGCATAGCCGTCCACCTCGCGTGGGGGCGGATCGGCGGATAACGCGCCGTGAATGTGGTGATTTCCGTGCCCGGTGGCGCGTGCCGACGAGCGCCCGTAGGGCGCGAGTCGCACGCGCGAGGGAGTCGCTGGCGGCTGGCGCCGCCAGCGACGAGGCTGGGGAGGCGTGTGGTGCGGTTGCCGTGCGGTGCGGGGCGGACTCAAAGGGGCAGTTACCGGCGGCGAAGCCGCCGGTTGCTCGTGGCGCGTAGCGCCACGCTGCCGCGAGGGCGACGTAGGCGACGCAAGCACTGGAACGAGGAAGCGAACGCAGTGAGCGACCGAGTGAAGCGCGCAGCGAGCGTACGTCGCCCTCGCGGCTGGGGCTTCGGCGGTGTCCGTCGCCGATTCGCACTCGACCATCGATAAGTAAGCGGCCGGGGCTCTCGGAGAGGCGACGACGATGGCAGTTCCTGATACGTCGACTCCGAACTCGGTGCCGAGGGTCACTGACAAGATCTCTTCGGTCCACACGTCCTCGTCTCGGCCGCACCCACCGGACCTATACCGCTCGATCCCCTGTCTCTCGCGTATATGCAGTTCTGTGACGACTGCGGCTCGATGATGATCTCTCGCGACGGGGAGATGGTGTGTCAGAACGACGACTGCGGCGCCACGACCGAGCGCGACGAGGCGCTCGCCGCCGAGTTCGAGTCGACGACCGAACAGACCGGCGACGAGGTGATCGAGACGGAGGAGG
Source organism: Halorubrum sp. Atlit-8R (assembly GCF_003666025.1). Lineage (NCBI taxonomy): Archaea > Methanobacteriati > Methanobacteriota > Halobacteria > Halobacteriales > Haloferacaceae > Halorubrum > Halorubrum sp. Atlit-8R. The sequence continues at coordinate 347,128 of NZ_QPLV01000002.1, read as the reverse complement.
GCGCGAACTTCGAGGGGAAGCCCACCGCCGACGACGTCGTCTGCGACGAGTGCGGTCACGGCGAGGCGTGGTACACGATCAAACAGACCGGCGCCGCCGACGAGCCGCCCACGCGGTTCTTCAAGTGCAAGGAGTGCGGCCACCGCTGGCGCGGGTACAGCTGACCGCGATGGACGCGGTTCCATCGCGGCGACCGTCCCTCCGCGCGTCCGCCGTCCGCGCGCTCGCGGCGCTCGCGGTCGTCGCCCCCGCGGCGTTCCTCCTCGGCCGCGCGGTCGGGTTCTGGCGCGTGCGGCTCGCGGTCGGCAAGCTGCTCGCGCTGCTGCCCGAGGAGGGCGCTCCGGACCACGTCCGGGTGCTGCCGCCGCCCGCGGACGAGTACGCCGGGACGGTCCCGACGAGCCCCGCGGAGACCCGCGCGATGCTCCCCGACCGGGGCTTCTCGGAGCTGATCCGGGCGTACTTCCACGCCTACGAGCGCGACGGGGAGACGGTCCACGAGGTGGGCAGCTTCGTCCACCGTCCCGAGGGGCTCACCGGCGACTGGCAGGTCCACGTTCGGCTGTTCCCCGCGCCCGACGGCTCGACGGAGATATGGGCTCACTGGGAGCGGAACCCGTACGTGGCGCCGCTGGCGCACCTGCGGATGGAGGGGTACGATCCCGCCCGCGGGGAGCGGATCGCGGCCGAACTGATCGACGACCTACGATAGGCGACCGACCCGCCCCCGCCGCCCGCTCACGGCTTGTCGCTAAGCTGCTCCCCGAGGAACGCCGCGGCCGCCTCGCCCACCGTTCCGCTCCGCCCGACGAAGAAGTGGTCCGACTCGAACGCGACCGTCTCGATCCCCAGTTCCCCCGCGCGCTCGACCACGGGCTCCCAGTCGGCCGTCGAGTCCCGGGTCGCGTACAGCACGCGCGTCGGCACGCCGCGCTCGACGAGGTCGCCGAGCGCCGCGACCGCGTCGACGTCGGGGTTCAGCCGCGCCGTCGGGGCGAGCGCGCAGACGCCCGCGAGGTCGGGTCGCGAGGCGGCCGCGACGAGCGCGACCGTGCCGCCGAACGAGAAGCCGAAGAGGCCGACGCGGTCGTAGCGCTCGCGCGCCCAGCCGACCGCCGCGTCCGCGTCGGTGGTCTCGCCGTACCCCTCGTCCCAGTCGCCGTAGTCGAACCGGAGGCAGTCGACCCCGCGGTCGGTCAGCGCGTCGCTCACGGCCCGCAGCCGCTCGTCGCCGCGGTGGCCGCGCTGCTGCGGGTGTGGCGGACAGGCGACGACGACCGCGTCCGCACGCGGCGCGTCGTCGGAACCTTCTCGGGCGCCGTCGCTCGCGGCGGTGTCGAGCGTGGCGCGCACGTCGCGGCCGCCGGGGATCAGGACGGTGTCGCTCACCGGGTCCGGCCTCCGCGGTCGCCGTCGCTCTCCGTCACGGGACCTGCGTCACGCGGTCGACGTTATCGAGGGCGGCGAGGTCGGCCGCGAGCGCCTCCTGGTCGACGCCCGCCTCGTAGTAGAACACGATGTCGAAGGCGCCGTCGCGGAGGAGCTGCTGGCACTCCCAGACGAACTCCTCGCCGTCGAGCGTCAGCCCCTGGAACTGGTTCGACGAGAAGTTCGTGTCGTCGTTGCCCGCCTCGATGTACGTCTCGCCCTTGTCGGCGTGGTCGGCGATGACCTCGTTGGCGGCGACCGTCAGCTCGTGCATCTCCAAGTCCTGCTGGCCGTCGAGGTCCGTGTGGACGATACAGCCCACCAGCTCGATGTCACCGGGCTCCAAGAGGGCCTTCGTACGGGTGTATAGGTCGGCGTCGACGGTCTCGCTCATGGGTCTCCGTTCCGGCTCCCGTAATAAACGGGTGACGGTTCACCGGGCGGGGGCGCCGGCCGTCGACGCGGCTCAGCGCCGGAGCGACACGACGACGCCGTCCCCGCTCGCGTCGGCCTCGACCAGGCCGTCGTCCGCGAGGTCGTCGACGAGCCCGCGGAGCCACTCCCGGCCGTGGTCGCCCTCGGGCGCGTAGTCGACCCGGATCCGGTGGCCGAGCGCGTCCAGCTCCATCTCGTCGTGCTCGCCGAGCAGGCGGACGATCCGGCCGCGGAACTGCCGCCTGCTCCCCTCGAAGCTCGGCTGCTCCGGCACGTCGGGCGCGGTGAAGTCGCCCGTCTGGTAGGCGTGACACCACTCGCGCCACGGGCAGCCCGCCTCGTCGCAGCGCGGCTTCTTCCCGCAGGCGACGCCGCCGAGCTCCATGACCGCGTTGTTCCACACCCGGGACTCGCCCGCTGGCATGAGCGCCGAGGCGATCCGCTCGAAGGCGTCGTCGTCGTCCGGGGCGTCGAACGCGCGGTACAGCACCCGCTTCACGTTGGTGTCGACGACGGCGTCGCCGTCGTTGAACGCGAACGATGCCACCGCGTTGGCGGTGTACGGGCCGACGCCCATCAGCTCGCGCAGCCCCTGGGGGTCCTGCGGGAACGCCCCGTCGTAGTCGTCCTCGACCTGCCCGGCCGCCTCGTGGAGGTACTTCGCGCGGTTGTTGTACCCCAGCGAGTGGTCCGACCAGAACGCGACCACGTCGGCGCGGTCGGCCGCGGCGAGGGCGGCGGTCGTCGGCCACTCGTCGAGGAAGTCCTCCCACGCCGGCACGACCCGGTCGAGCTGGGTCTGCTGGCTCATCACCTCGCTGACGAGAATCTCGTAGGGGTCCTCCGTGCGGCGCCACGGGAAGTCCCGGTGGTCCGCCTCGTACCAGTCGACGAGCGCCCCGCGGACCGCGTCGAGGTCGGCCGGGAGCTCGGGGACGCCCTCCGCGTCGGTCATGCGGATCCCTCCGGCCGGCGGCGGTTTATCGGTGCTGGTCCCCGTCGGCGACGACGGACTCCATCGTCCGCGGGTCGCGGTCGGGACCGGGGTACGTCCCGCCGACCGCGTCCGGGTACAGCTTCGCGGGGTCGAACACCGTCGCGAACGCCCGCGGCTCCCGGACGCTCACGGGGAGGCGGTCGCGGAGCCCGGCCGCGGCCCCCGGCCCGGTCAGCGACGGGTCGAGGGTCACGACCTGCATCGCGCCGCCCCGGTACGCGGACGCCAGCGCGGGGTGGTCGTCCGGGGGCTGCGCCGCCGGTTCGCGCCACTCCTCGACCGCCGCGCGCCAGTCCGCCGCTAGGTCGGGGTCCGACAGCGACGCGATCACCGCCTCGGCGTCGTCGAGGAGCGGGTCGCTGGCGACGAGCGTCGTCCACGCGTGCGACCGCAGCGCGTCGAGCGCCTCGCGCGCGGCCCCGCCGAGGAGGAGGTCGGCCGCGAGCGCGTCGGCGTCGGCGACGACGCGCGCCGGACTGGGCTCGCGGGGCTCGGCGACCGCGTCGCCGCCGGAGGAGTCCCCGGCCTCCCGCGCCGCTCGCGCGTCGTCGAGGGCGCGCCGCACGTCCGCTTCGTCGCGGTCGCCGTCGAGCGCGGCCGCGCGCTCGAACAGGTCGCCGAAGGTCATGTGTCACGGTCGACGCCGCGGGCGTATCGTCCTTGCGGCCGCGCTCGGCTCCCGGGGCGAATGCGCGGTCTCCGGTTGGCGGGTTCACGACATCTACGTAAGACGTGACAATGTCACACAGACACATTAACATTGGTCACACGGAGAGCCGCGCTAATCACCACGGAGAGGGGGCAATCCGAGGCGTTCGACCCCGGTTCAGAGCGTCTCGACGGGGCGTCTCACCGGAAACTCGGGCTCGTGTATGTCACGGACCTACATATTTATGTGGTGAGCGACACTCACGGACGATTGTTAACAATGGAAACCGAAAATGGAGGTGCCGGAAACAAGCATAACCGGGAAAACGACTCGACGACGGATTCGGTCGCACAGTCATCGGTCCGTCGACGGCGGTTTCTCCAGGCCGCCGGCGCGGGCACGGCGGTCGCGCTCGCCGGCTGTTCGGGCGGCGGGGGCGGCGACAGCGGCCCCGTGACGCTCGGCGCCGCGTACATCCTCTCGGGCTTCGCGTCGCTGTACGGCGAGGAAGCCGAACGGGGGATCGAGTTCGCGCAGACGCGGATCAACGAGAACGGCGGGATCGACGGTCGCGACCTGGAGGTGCTCGTCCGCGACACGGAGGCGAGCGGCGACACGGCGATCCAGCAGATCCGCAGCCTCGTTCAGGAGGACAACGTCGACGGGCTGTTCGGGCTCGACTCCAGCGGCGTCGCGCAGGCGGTCGCGCCGCAGATCTCGCAGCTCCAGATCCCCTTTATGATCACGCACGCGGCGACCCCGTTCGTCACCTCGCCGCAGGGCGAACACGAGGACTCCGTCGGGAACGAGTACGTCTTCCGCGACTCCAACAGCCTCGCGCAGGACATCTACGGGGCCGCGCGGGTCGCACAGGAGCTCGACGCCACCGAGTGGGCCACCATCGGTCCGGACTACGCGTTCGGGTACGAGACGTGGGACTACTTCCAGGCGTACTGCGACGGCCTCGGGGTCGAGGCCGAGTTCACCGCGGAGCAGTTCCCGGCGCTGGCGACGAGCGACTACACGCCCTTCATCAGCTCCATCCTCGACGCTGACCCGGACGCGGTGCTCACCCCGCTGTGGGGGGCCGACCTCACGACCTTCATCGGGCAGGCCGAGGACGCGGGCTGGTTCGACCAGATCGACCACACGCTGTTCAGCGTCGGGATGGGGACGGACTACCCGAGCGACGGGAGTCCGCTCCCGGAGGGCGAGTACGCCTCAACCCGGTACGACCCGTTCGTCCCCGACACCGAGCAGAACAACTCGTTCCGCGAGGACTACTACGAGGAGTACGGGACGCTGCCGACGTACAACGCCGAGGGCGCGTACCGCGCGCTCTACCTGTACAAGGAGGCGATCGAGTCCGCCGGCAGCACGGACACCGACGCGCTCCTCGACGAGTTCAGCGGCATGGAGCACTCCGGGCCCGTCGGCGACTACCGGTTCAGCGAGACGAACCAGGCGACCGTCGCGTCCATCTGGGGCACCGTCACGTACGACGACGAGTGGGAGAGCAACGTGCTCGATCCCGTGAACCGGTACGAGGCCGGTCCCGACGTGCTGTCGGAAGCGCTCGGCGACTCCGACCTCCCGACGGGTATCTAAGCCCGTCGCGATCCCCATGAGTCTCACATCCCTCGTTCCGCTGATCGGTATCTCCGACGTCGTCATCGGGCTGAGCCTCGGCAGCCGCCTCTTCCTGATCGCCGTCGGGCTGAGCCTCATCTTCGGCGTGCTCGGCGTGCTCAACTTCGCGCACGGCGGGTTCTACATGCTCGGGGCGTACGTCACCCTCGCCGTCGTCTCGAACGTCGTCGACAACTTCTGGGTCGCCGCGCTCGCGGGCGCCCTCGCGGTGGGCGTCGTCGGCGCCGCGATCGAGCTCTCGGCGATCCGCCGGCTGTACGAGCGGGTCGACTCGGACCTCGACCAGCTCATCGTCACGTTCGGCTTCGTGCTCGTGATCCACGAGACGGTCCGGTTCGTCTGGGGGTCGGGCTCCTACTCGATCGATCCCCCGGACGTGTTCAACTTCTCCGTGTCGCTCGGCGGGAGCACGTTCAACGCCTACCGGCTGGTCGTCATCGGCCTGGCCGTCGCCGTGCTGATCGGGCTCTGGCTGTTCATCACGCGCACGTACTTCGGATCGCTGGTCAGGGGGACGTCCTCCGACCGCGAGATGGCGGCCATGCTCGGCGTCGACGTGCCGCGGCTCTACACCGGGGTCTTCTTCCTCGGCAGCGTGTTGGCCGGGCTCGGCGGCGCGCTGTCGGCGCCGCTCCAGGCGACCAGCCCGGCGCTCGGCGACCAGGTGATCATCGACGCGTTCATCGTCGTGGTCATCGGCGGGCTCGGCTCCATGGGCGGCGCGTTCGTCGGCGCGATGCTCATCGGCATGATGCAGAGCCTCGGCCCGCAGTTCGTCAGCGCGGGCAGCATCGCGATCCCGTTCCTGGCGATGGTGATCGTGCTCCTGATCCGTCCGGAGGGGCTGTTCGGGGGGATCGGCGAATGAGCGCGACCGACACCGGCGGCCGGGTCAGCCGGTTCGGCTCGGCCGTCGCCGAGGGGTGGACCCGCGAGCGGTTCGGCCTCCTCTGCGCCGTCGCGCTGGTCCTGATCGCGTTCGGGCCGCCGTTCCAGGTGTACCTGTTCACCGACTTCCTCGTCGTCGCGCTGTTCGCGCTCGGGTTCAACCTGCTGTACGGCTACACGGGCCTGCTCTCGTTCGGTCACGGCCTGTTCTACGCGGGGGGCGCGTACGGGATCGCGATCGTGTTGCGGGACCTCGGCCCGGTGATCGCCGACGTCGTCGGCGCCGGGATCTCGCCGCTCGTCACGTTCGTCGTCGGCGGCGTCGTCGGGCTCGCGCTCGTCGTCGTCGTGGCCCTCCCCGTCGGGTGGCTCAGCGTTCGGCTCGAAGAGATCTACTTCGCGCTGATCACCCTCGCGTTCGGGATGTTGGGCTACTCGCTTATCATTCAGGACCCCGCCGGGCTGACGAACGGGACCGACGGGATCATCGTTCTGCTCGGGACCGTCGACCTCGGCGGTGCGAGCGTCCCGGTCGGCGGCCGGCGGGTCTACTACGTCATCTCGGCGGTCACCGTGGTGACGGCGACGTACGGGGTCTGGCGCGTCGTCAACTCCCCGTTCGGAACCGTCTGTAAGGCGATCCGCGAGAGCCCCGACCGCGCGGCCGCGCTCGGGATCGACGTCAGACACCACCGCTGGATGACGTTCATCCTCTCGGCGATGATCGTCGGCGTCGCCGGCGTGTTGCGCGCGGGGCTCGCGAGCGTCGCGTCCCCGGGGCTCACGCACTGGTCGACCAGCGCGATCGCGGTCATCGCCACCGTGATCGGCGGCGCGACCTATTTCTCCGGGCCGATAGTCGGCGCGTTCGTCTTCCTGTACATCCGGTGGGCGATCAGCCGGTTCCCGGCGCTCGAAGCGTACTGGGAGCTGTTCTTCGGCGCGCTGCTCATCGCCGTCGTGCTGTTCTTCAAGCAGGGGGCCGTCGGCGGCCTCCACCTGCTCCGCGATCGGCTGGTCGGAGACGGCGGTGCCGGCGGGTCGGACCGAGGGGGCGGCGGCGCCCTCGACGCCGACGCGAAGCCGACCGCGCCGGGCGAAGCGGCCGAATCGGGCGACGACAACGCGCAGACGGACGGAGGTGACGCCTCGTGACGACCGTACTCAAGACCGAAGATCTCCGCAGACAGTTCGGGGAACTGACCGCCGTCGACGACGTCTCCATCGAGATCGACGACGACGCGATCACCAGCATTATCGGCCCCAACGGGGCCGGGAAGACCACCTTCTACAACCTGCTGACCGGGGTGCTCCAGCCGACGGCCGGGTCGATCTGGCTGCGGAGCGGCGACGGGGACGACCTGACCGACATCACCAGCGCGGAGCCGCACGAGGTGGCGCAGGCGGGGCTCTCCCGGTCGTACCAGATCACGAATATCTTCGAGGGGCTCACCGTCCGCGAGAACGTGCGGGTCGCCCGGATCAGCCACGACGGGTCCCGGCTCGACTTCCGCTCGCGGGCGACCGGCGACGAGTCGGTCGAGGCCGACGTCGAGGAGCTGCTGGCGCTCACCGGGCTGACCGACATCGCGGACGCGGCCTGCGACACGCTGAGCCACGGCGAGAAGCGGACCGTCGAGATCGCCTTGGCCCTCGCCATCGAGCCGAACGTGTTCCTGATGGACGAGCCCACCGCGGGGATGAACCCGGCGGAGGTCTCCGAGATCGTCTCGCTGATCCGGGAGCTCGACGCGGACCTCGACGCCACGTTCGTCGTGACGGAACACAACATGGACGTCGTCACCGACATCTCCGACCGGATCGTCGTGCTCGCCGAGGGGTCGATCCTCGCCGACGGGACGCCGGAGGACGTGTTGGCGGACGAGCGAGTGACGGAAGCGTACCTAGGGAGTGACAGCGTATGACGATACTCACGGTCGACGACATAAACACGTACTACGGCAACAGCCACGTCCTCCACGGCGTCTCGCTGGAGATCGACGAGGGGGAAGTGGTGACGCTGCTCGGGCGAAACGGCGCGGGGAAGACGACGACGATGCGCTCTATCGTCGGCGCCTCGCCGCCGCGGTCCGGGTCGATCATGTACCGCGGCGAGGAGATCACGGGGCTGTCATCCGACGAGATCAACGGGCTCGGGATCTCGCTCGTGCCCGAGGACCGGCGGGTGTTCCCCACCCTGACCGTTCAGGAGAACCTCCGCCTGGCGCACAACCTCGCGAGCGACCCGCGGCCGGTCGAGGAGATGTACGAGCTGTTCCCGGCGCTCGACGACCTCCGGGACAGCAACGGACGGAACCTCAGCGGCGGCGAACAGCAGATGGTGTCGGTCGCTCGGGCCCTGGTCCAGGCGCCCGACCTGCTGCTGCTCGACGAGCCGACCGAGGGGCTCGCGCCGGTGATCGTCGACGACCTCGAAGAGATCGTCCAGACGGTGGTCGACCAGAACGTCACGGTCCTGTTGACCGAACAGAACGTCGACTTCGCGTTCGGGCTCGCCGAGCGAGGGTACATCATGGACACCGGCGAGATCGTCTTCGACGGGACCGTCGAGGAGATCCGGGAGCGCGAGGACCTCCTCGAGACGTACCTCTCCGTGGGGACCGCCGATGCCTGAGGAGCTCACCCTCCGCCCGTTCTTCTGGCGGGCGACGCGGCTCTTCCCGGAGACGGAGGTCGTCTCCCGCACCCACGACGGGACCGACCGGTACACGTACGCCGACTTCGGCGACCGCGTCCGTCGGCTCGCGACCGCCCTCGACGACCTCGGCGTCGAGCCCGGCGACCGCGTCGGGACGCTCGGGTGGAACACGCACCGACACCTGGAGGCGTACTACGCGGTCCCGCTCTCGGGCGCGCAGCTCCACACGGTGAACCTCCTGCTCCAGGACGACAACATTGAGTACATCGTCAACGACGCCGCGGACGACGTGCTGATCGCCGACCGCGAGGCCGTGGCGATCCTCGACCGCCTGTGGGACCGGATCGACGGCGTCCGCGAGGTCGTCGTCATGGACGACGCGGTGCCGGAGACGGAGTCGGACCTGCCGCTGTCGGCGTTCGAGGAGCTGATCGCGGACGCCGAGCCGACGGCGTCGTGGCCGCCGCTCTCCGAGGACGACCCGGCCGGGATGTGTTACACCTCCGGGACGACGGGGCAGCCGAAGGGCGTCGAGTACACGCACAAGATGCTGTACGCCCACGCGATGATGGTGATGACGCCCGCCGCGCTCGACATCGCCGAGGACGACGTGGTGATGCCGGTCGTCCCCATGTTCCACGTGAACTCGTGGGAGTTCCCGTACGCCGTGACCATGGCGGGCGCGAAGCAGGTGTACCCGGGGCCGTCCCCGGACCCCGCGGACCTCGTGGACCTGATCGAGTCCGAGGGCGTCACGCTGACGGCGGGCGTCCCGACGGTCTGGATCGACGTGCTCGATCACCTCGACGAACACGGCGGCGACCTCTCCTCGCTGGAGCGGATCGTCGTCGGCGGGAGCGCGGCGCCCCGCGAGGTGATGCGCCGGTACGAGGACGAACACGACGTGACCATCGAACACGCGTGGGGGATGACCGAGACGATGAGCATCGGCTCGGTGTCGCGGCCGACCTCCGGAACCGCGGACGGCGACCGCGAGGCGGCCCTCGACAAGCGGGCGAAGCAGGGGCTGCTCTCGCCCGGGCTGGAGATGCGGGTCGTCGGGGACGACGGCGAGCCGGTCGCGTGGGACGGCGAGGCGTTCGGCGAGCTGCTCGTCCGGGGGCCGACGGTCGTCGGCGAGTACTACAATCGCCCGGATGCCAACGAGACGGACTTCGTCGCGGCCGAGGACGGGGGCGCGCGCTGGCTCCGCACCGGCGACATCGCCACCGTCGACGAGGACGGCTACATCGAGGTCGTCGACCGCGCCAAGGACGTTATCAAGTCGGGCGGCGAATGGATCTCCAGCATCGAGCTGGAGAACGCCCTGATGGCGCACGACGACGTCGCCGAGGCGGTCGTGATCGCGGCCCCGCACGAGCGCTGGCAGGAGCGCCCGCTGGCGTTCGTCGTGCCGAAGGCGGGCCGCGAGCTCGACGTCGAGGCCGTTCGATCCTTCCTCGAAGAGGAGTTCCCGCGCTGGTGGCTCCCGGACGACGTCCGCTTCCGGGAGGAGATCCCGAAGACCGCGACCGGGAAGTTCGACAAGAAGACGCTCCGAGAGGACGTCGAGGACCCGGAGCTCCCGTACGCGCCGGGCGACGGAGGCGGAGCATGACCGGCGACGACCCGACGCCGGGCGACGCGCTCCCGGACCTCTCGGGGAAGGTCGCCGTCGTCACCGGCGGCGGGCGCGGGATCGGACGCGCGATAACCCTCGGAATGGCCGCCGCGGGGGCGACGGTCGTCCCCTCGGCGCGGACGGCCTCGGAGGTCGAGGCCGTCGCCGACGAGGCCCGCGAACTGGGCGTCGAAGCCCGCGGGATCCCCGCCGACGTGACCGACGACGCCGACGTGGAGTCGCTCGTCGACGAGACCGTCGAGGCGTTCGGCTCGCTCGACGTCTTAGTCAACAACGCCGGGTTCAACCCCGGCGACGCGCTCGGCGACCCGGCCGAGATCGAGTCCGACGCGGTCGACGGCGTCCTCGACGTGAACCTGCGGGGCGCGTTCCGGACGCTCCGGGCCGCCGGCCCGCACCTCCGGGAGGCCGAGGGGAGCGTCGTCAACGTCGCCAGCGTGGCGGGCGAGGTCGGCCTGCCGAGACAGCACCCGTACGTCGCGTCGAAGCACGGGCTCGTCGGGCTGACGAAGAGCGCGGCGATGGACTGGGCGCCGACCGTCCGGGTCAACGCCGTCGCCCCCGGCTACGTCGCGACCGACCTGACCGAGACGCTCCAGGAGAACGAGCGGCTCCGGCAGTCGATCCTCGACCGGACGCCGCTCGACCGCTTCGCGGAGCCGACGGAGATCGCGGGCCCGGTCGTCTTCCTCGCGAGCGACGCGGCGAACTTCGTCACCGGCGAGACGCTCGCCGCGGACGGCGGCTGGACGGCGCGGTGAGCCGCCCCGGGGACCGCCGCCCCGGTAACCGCCAGCCGGGAAGCGGGACGCCGACCCCGCGGCTATAGGCGCTCCGTCTCGCCCTCGACGTACGCGAGCGTTCGCGCCGCCAGTTCGGGGACCTGCGTCTCCATCTTCGGGTACAGCGGGTCGTCGCTGTCGTCGTTCAGGTGCCGGGCGAGGAACATCTCGCCGAGGGCGGCCATCTTGTACGCCGCGAGCGCGCGGTAGAACCGCTCGTGGGCGAACTCGCGCCCCGTCGCCGCCTCGTAGCGGTCGATCAGCTCCGCGCGTGTCGGGTACCCCTCGCGGGCGGTGAACGTCGACATCAGGTCCGGCATCGCCGGGTCCGGATCGCCCTCGTCGTACCAGAACAGCAGCAGCCAGCCGAGGTCGGCGAGTGGGTCTCCGAGCGTCGACAGCTCCCAGTCGAAGACGGCGACGACCTCCGGCGGCGTCCCGGGCCCGTACATCACGTTGTCGAGCTTGAAGTCGCCGTGGACGAGCGTCTCCGGGTGGTCGTCGGGGACGTTGTCGGCGAGCCACTCCCCGACGGCGACGAGGTCGGGGACTTCGCGCACCGACTCCGTCGTCCCGAAGGCCCACTCGAGCTGGTCCGTCCAGCGTTCGACCTGCCGGGCCGTGTACCCCTCCGGTCGCCCGAACTCGCCGAGTCCGACCGCCTCGTAATCGACCGCGTGGACCGACGCGAGGGTGTCGACGAGCTCGGTCCCGATCCGTTCGCGGGCGACCGGGCCGGCGAACCGGGGCGGTTCTGCGTCGCGCAGCACGTCGCCGTCCGCGCGCTCCATGACGTAGAAGTCGCTCCCCAGGACCGACGAGTCGTCGCAGGCGCGCAGCGTCCGGGGAACCGGGACGCCGGTGTCACCCAGCGCGTCGACGACGCGGTGCTCGCGGAGCACGTCGTGCGCCGTGTCGGCCGTCTCGCCGGGCGGCGGCCGCCGGATCACAAGCTCGCGTTCGCCCCACGTGACGAACAGCGTCTCGTTCGAGTGGCCCTCCGCGTGTCGCTCGACGGCGAAGGCGTCCGCCGGCCCGAACTCCCGCGCGAGGTACGCGCCGAGCGCGTCGTCGTCGACCAGCCGATCGAGGTAGTCGGTCACGGCCGATCGGCCTCCGTCCGAGTCGGGCCGAAGGCGACCGCACCCGAGCCGCCTCCGCCCGAACGGCTTTTATTCGTCGTGGGAGGATCGACTAACATTGTAAATCAATCTGTGGTAGAAATCCGTTCGTGTTCTCGTATTATAGATTTTTGGGGAATCTGTCCGGAACTTCTATTTACATTGCTAAACAGTGATCGGTATGGAGTACGACGACATCGGACGCGGACCCGAGGTCGCGGACGCCGTCAGGGAGTTCGTCGAGGAGACGGTGCTCCCCGTCGAGCGCGAGTGGCTCGGTCGGGGGCCGATCCCCCCGGCGGAGGTCGAGGCGCTGCGCGACGCCGCGCGCGACAGGGGGATCTACGCCCCGCAGGTCGACGAGGAGTACGGCGGGCTGGGGCTCGGGTTCCGCGAGATGCTGCCCGTGTTCGAGGAGGCGGGGCGGAGCCTGCTCGGCCCGACCGCGCTCCGGTGTGCGGCGCCCGACGAGGGGAACATGCACACCCTGGAAATAGCGGCCACCGACGACCAGAAGGAGCGGTGGCTCCGCCCGCTCGCGGCCGGCGAGATCGACTCCGGGTTCGCGATGACCGAGCCGATGCAGGGCGGGGGGTCGGACCCGAAGATGCTGGAGACGACCGCCGAGAAGGACGGCGACGAGTGGGTCATCGACGGCCACAAGTGGTGGACGACGGGCGGCGTCGACGCCGACGTGTTCCTGACGTTCGCTCGGACCGATCGGGAGGCGCACCCGTACGCGGGCTGTTCGGTCATCCTCGTCCCCGCGGACGCCGACGGCGTCGAAGTCGTCCGGAACATCCCGCACCTCGGCGAGGGGCTGGTGGGGACGACGCACGCCGAGATCCGGTTCGACGGCGTTCGGGTCCCGGTCGAGAACACGCTCGGCGAGGAGAACGAGGGGTTCACGCTGGTCCAACAGCGGCTCGGCCCGGCGCGGCTCACGCACTGTATGCGGTACGCCGGGATGGCCGACCGCGCGCTCGACATCGCGACCGCCTACCTCTCGGAGCGGGAGGGGTTCGGCGAGCCGCTCTCGGAGAAGCAGGTGCCGCGGTTCCGGATCGCCGACCGCCGCACCGAGCTCCACGCCGCCCGCACGATGGTGCGGCACGCCGCCGGCCGGATCGCCGACGGGCACGAGGCGCGCATCGAGGTGGCGATGGCGAAGACGTTCGCGGCGAACGTGGTCCAGGAGGCGATCGACGACGCGCTCCAGTTCTGCGGCGGCAACGGGATCGCCTACGACCTGCCGATCGCGCGCTTCCACGAGAACGTCCGCCAGTTCCGGCTCGTCGACGGCGCGGACGAGGTCCACCGGCGGTCGATCGCGCGCGACGCGTTCGAGGACCCGCCGACGGAGGAGCTGGAGGCCGTCACTCGGTTCGGCGAGTTCGACTGATCCGGCGCGTGGCCCCGGTGCGTCTCAGTCGTCGGCGTCCTCCTGAAACACCTCGAACAGTTCGGGATCCGTCCCGAACTTGAGGACGTTCGTCACGACGGAGTTGCGGAGGTTCGTGATGAGCTCGCCGTACTCCTTGTAGAACGCGTGGATCCACTTCGACTCCTGCTCGCGGTCCTCGAACATCATGATGGTCTTCCACTGGTAGTCGCCGTCCGAGAGGAAGTACATGAACGTGTGACGGCTCGACCGGATGTGTTCGAGCGCCTCCCGCCAGTTGTCCTCGAACCCCTCCGGATTGAACTGAAACTCGAACAGCGAAAAGAAGAGGTTCTCCTCGTTGGGAACGAGCGCCTCGCGGAACACGCCGTCCTCGCGCATTCGCCGGATCGACTCGCTGACGGTCACGTGGGAGACGTCGATGTCGTGCTTCTCTTCGAGGAGGTCCCGCAGCTTGCGAGAGGTGAGCTGCGGGTCGCGAGCGAGCTCCCGGAGGATGATCGTGTCCCGCTCGGAGAGGTTCCAGTCGGGACGCTGCTGTTTCTCAGGCATTCCCTCCGTACGAGTGGAGGCGTCACGGTAATCAGTATTTGGGCTGCGGTCGCGGCGGCGTTCGGCAGAGCGGGTCCGGCGCCGGAGTCCGGACGTTATTGGTCGCCCGCGCGAAAGGCGACTCCGTGAGCGACCGATCCGCTATCGACCCGACAGTCGCCGTCCCGCAGGTCCCGGTCGAGGACCTCCGCGTCGACGCGAACGCCGACCGGCTCCGGCGCCGAGCGGCCGACCTGCCGAGCGGGGTCGACCTCGCCGTCTTCCCCGAGTACGCGCTCACGGGGTTCGCGGCCGACGAGCGACTCCGCGAGGCCGCGCTCTCCCGCGACGCCGCCCGAGAGCGACTCGAATCCGTCGCGCGGGCGGCGGACGCGGCGGTGATCGCGGGCTACGCCGAGCGCGACGAGGGGAGCGTCTACAACGCGACCGCGTACGTTCCGCCGCCGGACCGCGGCGCGAACACCGGGCCGACGGGCGAGACGGGCGACGGCCCGGGCCGGTTCGCCGTCTACCGCAAGCGACACCTGTGGGACGACGAGACCGCGTGGGTCGAGCCCGGCGAGGACCGCGTCGTCGTCGAGACGGCCGCCGGACCGACCGGCCTGCTGACCTGCTACGACCTCAACTTCGTCGCGGAGAGCGCGTGGTTCGCGGAGCGCGCGGTCGACGCGCTCGTCGTCGTCGGTGCGTGGCCCGCCGACCACGTCACCAACTGGCGTCTCCTGTGCCGCGCCCGCGCGCTCGACGGCGTCAGGTGGGTCGTCGGGGCGGGCCGAACCGGGAGCTCCGGCGGCGGGCGCGCGCCCGACGAGGCGGCGTACGCCGGCAACTCCCTCGTCGCACGCCCGGACGGCGCGGTCGCGACCGAGCTCGGCCGAGACCCGGCGACGCTGACCGCGACGCTCGACCGCGACACGCTCGCCGCGCAGCGAGACCTCGTCGGCGCTATCGGCAAAAATAGAAAATAATTTTCTTATGTCGAAAAAGTAGTTTTCTCAGTAGGAACTATTAAGTGGGTCGCGCGTCTATACTGAGACGAAATGAGTACCCAGAAGCAGGCCCGTCAGCGATACGGCGACGTTCACGAGAGCGAAGCGCTCCGCGTCCCCGAGGAGAAGGCCGAACAGCTCGTCGACGCGCTCAACAGCGACCTCGCGGCGACGTACGTGCTCTACCACCAGATCAAAAAGCACCACTGGCTCGTCGAGGGCGCCGAGTTCCTCGACATCCACGAGTACCTCGGCGAGGTCGCGGCCGACCTCGAGGAGGGCGCCGACGTGCTCGCCGAGCGCGCGCAGGCGCTCGGCGGCGTGCCGCTCTCGGGCGGCGCGAACTACGAGGAGCACGCGCCGGTGACCCCCGAGGACGCCGACGCCTACGACATCCGGACGTCGCTCGAACACGACCTCGAGATGTTCGGCGACATCACCGAGCAGCTCCGGGAGCACATCCAGCTCGCCAACAACCTCGGCGACTACAACACCGAAGAGCAGCTCCGCGACATCCTCGGCGACGTCGAGGAACACGGCCACCACATCGAGCACTACCTCGAGGACGACACCCTCGTCACGAGCGAGACGCTCGAATAAGCCGACCGCGGCGGACCGCTTCCGGGCCGTTCCGGATCTCAGATTCTCCGCTTTTTCCACACTGCCGAGCGGCGCCGCCGGCCGCGCTTCTGTTGACTGCGCCTCCACTGACTGCGCTCGCGGCGACCGCGCTTCCGCCGACCGCGCTCTCCCCGACCGCGCTCCCGATTAGCCGAGGTCCGGCGCGCGCTCGCCGGCCGGGATCACGATCTCCAGCCAGTTCTCCTCGGGCGGGAGCGGACAGGAGAACGTGTCGCTGTACGCGCAGAAGGGGCTGTACGCGAGGTTGAAGTCGATCGTGACGGCGTCGCCGTCCTCGAGGTCGCCCTCGGGCTCCAGCTCCATGTACCGCCCCTGGTAGTACGTCTGCTGGCCGGTCGTCTTGTCGCGGAAGGGGACGAAGATGGCGCCGTCGTCGCCCTCCTGTCGATAGCCCGCGAGCGTGTGCTCCTCGCCGTCGACGTCGAACGCGAACGTGACGACCCGGAGGTACCGGACCGGGTTGCTCGCGGTCGTCTCCATCTCGACCGGCTCGGGGTCGTCGTGGACCGTGACCGTCGCCTCGACGCGGTAGTCCGGGTCCGGCGGGAAGTAGTCGAGCCCGTCGAACTCGTCGCGGTCCTCCGGCGGGATCGGCGACTGCGGGTGTTCGTCGAAGAACTCGTCTTTCTCCCGTCGGTTCGCGCGGAGCCGCTCGGCGTAGTCCTCGCTCATGGCCGGTCCGACGGGCGCCGGCGGTTTCAGGGCCGCGGTTCGGCCGCCCTCCCGGCTCGCGACGCCCTCACAGCGCTTGGAGGTCCGCGAGGCAGTCGTCGAGGTCGCGGTTCGACGTGGCCAGCGAGACGCCGTCGACGCGGGCGAGGTCGGCGGCGTGGTCCCAGAGGTCGCCGTCCTCGATGCCGTGGAGCACGACCGCGTTCGGGGTCGGGCTCACGACCCGGAGCGCCACGAGCGGCGACTCGCCGCGCGTCACCCGGGTGAACACGAGCGCGCGGTTCGTCGACTGGCCGTACAGCCGGTAGAACTCCTCGCTGGAGAGGCGCGTGATCGCCTGGATCGAGTCGATGACGGTGTGGCCGTTCACGTGGTCGTGGTCGCCGCGGACGATCTCCGTCGCGCCCATCGCCTCGTAGAAGTCCTCTAGGGGGACCGCCGTCGAGTACTCGCGGAGGTCGTGGACGATGTCGCTCTCGAACCCGGCCGAGAGCACCCGGGCGTGCTGGCGGAGGCGGCCGCCGCCGCGGCGCTCGTCGATGTCGAGCAGCCCCTCGACGGTGCGGCGAACGACGCCGATCCCCGGGCTCTCCCGGCGACCGCTCTCGTAGTCGGAGATGACCGACGAGGAGACGCCGAGCTGGTCGGCCAGCTCCGTCTGCGAGACGTCGAAGTCGGTCCGCCACTTCCGCAGGGTCGCCCCCGGGTCGTCGCTCAGCGTTATCTCGCCGGCGATCCGGCGGGAGAGCTCCTCACGTGCGTCGCTCATGGCGTGAACGGACGGCCGAGCGCCGCAAAAGGGTACCGTTCGTCGGGCGTCGAACGCCCTCGACTCACTCCAGGTACAGCGAGTAGACGATGACCGCGAACCCGACCGCCGTGAGGAGGCCGTCGATGGCGATGCCGACGGTCAGGTTCGCGCCGATGATCTGGTGGGAGACGCCGCCCAGCAGCGCCCCGACCGTGACGATGCCGAAGCCGACGCCCAGCTCGCGCAGCGACCGGTCGCCGGTCCGGTCGTACGCGCGGAGCGCGTAGTAGGTGATGCTGCCACCGAGCACCAGGATGGCGGTCTTTGCGACGATGATAGTCAGGTCGATGTAGGGGTTCATGTTTCCTCTCGTAGCTCCGACCACAGGTCGGCCAGTCGCTCGTCTCGGGTCCGCTCGGGCCGAGAGAACTCCACGTCGAACTCGCGGCGGTCCGCGTCGCCGTCGGCGCCGTCGTCGACGGAGACGGTGACGGCGTCGAACGACACCGAGTACCGCGTCGTGTGCTGCCCGTCCCGCCGGATGTCAGTCGACTCCGAGAGCAGGGAGGCGTCGGTGAGCTTCTCCAGCTTCCGGTAGGTCGTCGACAGGGGGATGTCGCACTCCTCGGAGAGCTCGCTCGCGGTCTTCGGCTCGGTGAGCGCCGCGACGATCCGACGGGCCGCGTCGTCGGCCAGCGCGTCGAGCACCTCGTCGACCGACGGCGGCTCCGGCTCTCGCGATGGGTCCCGCACCATGCCTGACGGTTCGGCCCCCGGAACTTAAACCATCGAACTTCGGTCCGAGCGGCGACCGATCGCACGAGGGCGCGGCCGGCGACCGCCCGGAACCGGTCGCAGGGGTCGCTCCGCGCGACGCGGAAGTCGGCCCGCCCGAGGCCGCCCGTTTTTGTACGGCCGCGGCGTACCGCGGGCCGATGGACACGTGGAAGCGGCGGGTCGTGTTGTACGCGGTCTTCCTCGGGGGGATGATAGCGTTCACCGCCGTCACGTATCAGTACGGGATGCGGGCGTACGAGAATGACCCGCGGACCCTGATCGAGTCGTTCCGCTTCGCGGTCGAGATGTTCTCCACCACCGGGTTCGGCGGCGACGCGCCGTGGCGGAGCCCCGAGATGAACGCGTACATCGCCGTGATGGACCTCGTCGGGATGGCGCTGATCTTCGGGGCGCTCCCCGTCGTCGCGACCCCGCTCCTCGAGTCCGCGTTCGCGACGAGCGTCCCGCGGTCGCTGGAGTCGGACCTGGAGGGACACGTCGTCGTCGCGTCCGACACCACGCGCTCCGACGCGCTCTTAGACGAGTTCGAGTCGGAGGATGTCCCCTACGCCGTCGTGGAGCGCGATCCGGACCGGGCGCTGGCGCTGTACGAGGCGGGCCACAGGGTGGTTCGGGCCGACCCCGAGACGACCGAGGGGCTCGAGAGGGCACGCCTCGGGGCGGCGCGCGCCCTGGTCACCGACGTCTCCGACCGCGTGGACGCGAGCATCGTCCTCGCGGCGAAGGAGCTGTCGACGGACGTCCGCGCGATAAGCGTCGTCGAGGACCCGAGCCGCGAGCGGTACCACCGGCTCGCCGGCGCGGACGAGGTGCTCTCCCCGCGGTCGCTGCTCGGCGAGCGCCTCGCCTCGAAGGTCACGACCGCGCTCCGGACCGACCTCGACGAGGCGGTCGCGGTCGGCGACCTGCGGATCGCGGAGATATCGGTCCACCACGGGAGCGGCCTCGCCGGGTCGACGCTCGCCGGCAGCGCCATCGGCGAGCGCACCGGCGTCGACGTGATCGGCGCGTGGTTCGACGGCTCGTTCGAGGCGGCGCCGCCGCCGGACGCGACGCTGTCCGCCGGAACGGTCCTCCTCGTCTCGGGGACGGAAGAACAGGTCGAGCGGCTCGTCGACCTGACCAACTCGGCGGCCCGCCGGTTCGGCGCGGGCGAGACCGTCGTCGTGGGCCACGGGCAGGTCGGACGGACCGTCGCGAGCGCCCTCGAAGCGGGCGACGTCCCGGTGACAGTCGTCGACCGCGAGGACGGGGAGGCGATCGACGTGGTCGGGGACGCGACCGACCCGGAGACGCTGCGGGAGGCCGGCGTCACCGACGCGCGGACCGTCGTCCTCGCGCTCCCCGACGACACGACCGCCGAGTTCGCGACGCTCGTGGTCCGCGACTTGGCGCCGAACGTGGAGCTGCTCGCGCGGGTCGAGGACCCGGAGAGCGTGCCGAAGATGCACCGCGCCGGCGCCGACTACGTGCTCTCGCTGTCGACGGTGACCGGGCGGATGTCGGCATCGGCCGTGTTCACGGACCGCGACGTGCTCTCGCTCGACACGCACGTCGAGGTCGTCAGGAGCGAGGCGTCGGTCTTGGCCGGCCGGACCGTCGGGCAGGCGGCCGTCCGCGAGACCACCGGCTGTACCGTCATCGCCATCGAGCGGGACGGCGACCTCATCACCGACGTGGGCCCCGAGACGAGGATCGAGCGCGGCGACGAGCTCGTCCTCGCCGGCACCGACGAGGGGGTCCGGTCGTTCGAGCGCGCGTTCGCCTGACCGGTCCGTGCCGCAGGTCTCGCCCGTGTCCCCGCCTCCGCCGCCGATCCCGCCCGCGCGACCGTTCCCGCCGGGCCGAGTCGAACGCTTCAAGTATTCGCTGGCTGTTCGTACCCGTATGAAAGACCAGGGACGCTCCGCGCGCAAGCGGACCGGCGGCCGACTCAAGCACGCCTCGAACAAGAAGCGCCACCAGCTCGGCCGCGAGCCCGCCGAGACCACGGTCGGCGAGACGCGACTCCAGTACATCGACTCCCGCGGCACGGACAAGAAGGTCCGCGCGCTCTCGACGAACGTCGCGCAGGTCGCCGACGACGGCGAGGTCAACGAGGCCGAGATCGAGAACGTCGTCGACAACCCCGCGAACGTCAACTACGCCCGCCGGAACATCGTGACCAAGGGCGCAATCATCGAGACGTCCGCCGGCCGCGCCCGCGTCACCTCCCGCCCCGGACAGACCGGCCAGGTCAACGCGGTCCTGCTCGACTGAGCCCGCGCCCTTTCTGAAGGTATTTCCCCCCGCACGCCCACCAGCCACGCGTGTACCTCGGCGTCGACGAGGCCGGCAAGGGGCCCGCCCTGGGACCGATGGTGGCGGCGGCGGTGATCGCCGACCCCGAGAGCCTGCCGGCCGACGTGGACGACTCGAAGCGCGTCGCGCCGGGTCGGCGGGAGGAGCTGGCCGCGGCGCTCCGAGACGACCCGGCCGTCGCCGTCGGCGTCGCCCGCGTCGAGCCCGCCGAGATCGACCGGCCGGACACCGACATGAACACGCTCACCGTCCGCGGACAGGCGCGGGCGGTCCGGGCCGCGCTCGCCGACCGCCCCCCGGAGGTCGCCGAACCGGTCCGCGTCGTCGCCGACGCGGGCGACACCAGCGAGGAGCGGTTCGCGGAGCGGCTCGCGCGCTTCGTCGCCGAGGGCGGCGAGGCGGACTCCGCCGCGGGGGCCGACCGCGTCCCGTCGGTCGACGTGACCGCCGCCCACGGCGCCGACGAGGACGACTCCGTCGTCGGCGCGGCGAGCGTCGTCGCGAAGGTGGAGCGGGACGCCGCGATGGCCGCGATCGACGCCGCGTATCCCGCGTACGACGACCTCGGCAGCGGTTACCCGAGCGACCCGGCCACCAGGGCGTTCCTCGCGGCGTACGTCGGCGACAACGGGGCGCTGCCGGGCTGTGCGCGAGCGTCGTGGGCGACCTGCGAGGACGCGCTCGCCGCCGCCGAGCAGTCGGCGCTCGACGAGTTCTGACCGCCGCGCCGAGGAAAAATCGAGGTCCGACCGCCGCGCGGGCGCCGCGGGATTCACCGCCGCGTCAGAGGAAGAATCCCTTGAACGCGTTGATGACCGCCCACTTGATCTGCTCGATCGGCTGGCCGCTCTCGCCGCTGATGACGATGTCGTCGTTCGCGACCGCGTCCCGGAACGCTGTCGCCGGGTCGTCGGCGTCGACGATCCCCTGGATCGTCTCACGGTCGGTCGTTATCTTCCTGACGGCGTCGTCGCTCGGGCTCTCCGACAGTCCGGTGATGCGGTTCTGGTCGTCCATCGTCACCGAGTAAGTGACCGTGGAGTCACCGTCCTCGACGTAGATGTTGCTGGTCCCGGCGAGGTTGATCGGCCCGAGGTTGATGCCGTCGACGTTGTCGTTGTACGTCGGCACCATCTCCTCTAAGGACTCGTACAGGTCGTCGCCCGACGACTGCGCGACCGCGCCGCCGGTGGCGGCGACGAGGACCAGCAGCGCCACGGCGAGCACGAGTGGACCGCGTGTGAGCTTCATTGCTACCGGGAGGCGCCGCGAGTATTTAAACCGTTCAGCGGGATGGCCCTCCCGGTCGGCCGACGCCGATTCGGCTTCGCCCACGCGGCAGCGCCGGCTTCAGAACAGTCCGGCAGCGAATCCCCCGACCGCCCCCACGAACGTCTCCCACACCGAGAAGCCGGTCGCGATCGCCAACACGGTGTCCGCGCCGAAGAAGGCGAACAGCAGCGCGGAGCCCAAGTGCGCGAGCCGCATGTCGATCCGCCCCGCGAACGTGTGGAAGAAGTACGCGTTCGCGAGGCTCACCGGGACGATCGCGAGCATCTCGCCGACCCAGATGGCGGAGGTCGCGCCGTACTGGACGCTCAGCCCGATGGTCACCAGTTGGGTCTTGTCGCCGAACTCGCCCGTCGCGGTGAGCGCGAAGATGGGCAGGAAGCCGCCGAAGGACCCGGAGTACCTGTCGAGCGGTCCGGGGAGCGAGAGCTCCTCGAACGGGTCGCCCCCGTCATCGTCGCGCTCGGCCGCGGGGGACGCGCCGCGCGGCGGCGCGGAGCGGTACAGGGCAACGGCGAAGGCGAAGAACAGCGTCGCGGTCACGGCGTCGAGCGCGACCGGCGGGAGCGCCGACTGGAGCGCCCGGCCGAACGCGATCTCGACCGCGGTCCAGCCGGCGAACGCCGAGCTCGCGGCGGCGACGACGACCTTCGGGTCGTACTTCGTCGCGAGCCCGGCGATCATCAGTTGGACCTTCTCGCCGGGCAGCACCGCGAGCTGCGCCACGAGGGCGACGACGACGATCTCGGCGTAGCCGGGCATGCGTCACTCGCCTCCTCCCGGTCGGCGGGTCGGCGTGAAATTCCGGGCGACGCCGGCTCGGCTCACCTGACCGTCAGCAGGCGACGCAGGATGTCGCCGTACGCCGGGCGGGTGATTAGCACGCCGACCAGCACGCCGAGGACGGTGAAGATGGCGAACCCGGAGAGGTCGCCGAGCGACAGCACCATCAGCGGCGACATCGCGATGATGGTCGTCGCCGCGGCCGCGCCGATGACCCAGAACGCCCGCCGGAACCGGGAGTCGAACACCTTCCGGGAGTTCACGTCGCCCTCGCTCATCACCTCGTCGGCGATGATGACGAGGTCGTCGACCCCGGTCCCGACCACCGCGATGAAGCCGGCGATCACCGCGAGCTCGAGCGGGTAGCCGAGCAGCGCCGCGAAGCCGAGGAGCGCGTACACCTCCGTCAGCGCGGTGACGATCATCGGGAGCGCGACGCGGGGCTCGCGGTAGCGGAGGAACACCATCCCGGAGACGGCGAACACGGAGAGGACGCCGATGATCAGCGAGTACGTCCGGAAGTTCTCCCCCTGCGAGGCCGAGATGGACGAGGAGGTCCCCTCGCCGCTGATGTCGAGGTCGGCCGGGAGCGCGCCGGCGCGGAGGTTCAGCGAGATGGTCTGCGCCTCCGCGAACTCGCCGGTCGTGAGGCGGAAGTTCCCGGTGTCGGCCCACGAGCCGGCCGCCATGCTGTCGGCGAGGCCGGGGTCCATCCCGAAGGAGTTGACGACTTCCCCGTCGACAACGAGCAGGAGACACGGGTTCCGGTCGCCGTTCACCACCTCGATGTCACCGGTCTCGGGGTTGTACCCGCACCGGTCCGCCTGGTTCTGGTACGCGTCCTGGAACCCGCGCTGGGCGACGGCGTCCTGGAAGCTGTGCGCCGGCGACTGGCCGTTCTCGGCGGTGTTCCGGACGGTGACCGGCACGTACGCACCCGTGCCGCGGTCGCTCTGTGCCGCGGTCCCGATCTCCTCGAAGTCGTCCTGGATCAGCGCGCCCTCCTGAACGGCGGTCCCGTTGCCGTCGGGGTACGCGATGTCGATCCGGACGGTCCCGCGCTCTTCGAGGAGGTCGATCACCTCCTGGCGCCCCTGTCCGGGCACCTCGACGAGGATGAAGTACTCGCCGGTGATCGACTGGACCTGCTGGACGCTCCCGCCCGAGAGGCCCGCCTCGTTGATCTTCCCCTGGATGACCTCCATCGTCTCGTCGCGGGTCTCCTGGGTGACGCCCTCGCGGATGTCGCCGTACTCGTACCCGCTCGCGTCCATCGCCGCGCGGAACTGGGACTCGGTCACGGACGGCTCCGTGACCTCCACCGCGCCCTCCTCTGGGACGACGCCGACGTTCCGGACCGACGCGTTGTCGAGCTCGGCCGCGACCGCCTCGGCGACCGTTCCCGGGGTGTCACCCCCGAACGCCACGTCCGTCGCGGTGTATCCCGACAGCGGCGCGCGGACGCGCGTCCCGCCGGCCAGGTCGAGCCCGTACTGGAGGTTCGTGACCCCCTGGCGGGCCTCGCTCGCGTTCTCGCCGGGCGCCGGCTCCGGCCCGAACCCGGGGCCGAACAGCGTCACCGTCGACCCGACCACGACGAGGACGAGCAGCAGGATCCGCCAGTTCTCCTTGATCGGTTCGAGCATTACCGGGCCACCCCCTCGAACTTGTACCAGCGAAGCAGCGAGACGTTCAGCAGGTACGTGTTCATCAGGTCGGCACAGAGGCCCACCGAGAGGATGATCCCGATGTCACGGAGGAGCCCGACCCCGAACACCGAGGCGACGACGGCCATCACGACCATCGCGGCGATGGAGGTGAGCGTCATCGTCACCCCGGTCCGCATCGCGCGGCTGACCGACTCGTAGAACTCGCCGGTCCGGCGCAGAACGGAGTCGTTCAACAGGATGTCCGAGTCGACGCTGTACCCGATGATCATCAGCAGCGCCGCGATCGTTCCGAGCGTCATCTGGATGCCGAGGAGGTTCATCGTCGCGATCGGTATCACGAGGTCGGAGAAGGCGGACGCGACGACCGCGACGGAGGGAACGAACGTCCGGAACAGCGCGAACACCAGCACGCTCATGCCGAGGAACGCGAGCGCCACGCCGAACAGCGCGGTCCGCGCGGTGTCGCTCGCGAAGCTCGGCGACACCTGGTCGACCGCGGTCGTCGTCAGGCCGGCCGCCTCCGCCTGGTCCTGGAGGTCGTTCGCGAGCCCCTCCGGATCGTCCTCGGCCGCCTGGAACGTGACGACGACCACGTCGTCGCCGGGGATCGTCCGGACCGCGTCGGGCTCGCGGTCGAAGGCCGTCCGGATCTGCTGTTCGACGTCCCCGTTCGCCTCGTCCGCGACTCGCAGCTCGACGCCGCCGGTGAACTCCAGTCCGAGGTTGGCCGGCGCACCGGTGGCCACGACCCAGCCGCCGATGATCGCCAGCGCGAGGACCAGAAAGGCGAGCGGCACCGCCGCGAGCTGCCGGTTCGAGTAGTCGGTGTAGTTGACTTCCGGCACCTCGATCGCTACCATAAATACCGCTTCCTCTGCGGGCGCGAATAAGCCTTCTTATCTGGGTGGCTGCGGCCTCTCGTCCGACGGTCCACGGCCCCGATAACGCGGCCGCTCGGCGCCGTCGAACCGCTCTCCCGCTCGGCGGTAACGGTCCGCCGAGTCCGACGGCGACTGAGCGGCCGGCGCGCTCGCCGGGCCTACGGGAGGTACCGCACGGCGACGACGCCGGGCTCCGACCGGATCTCGACGCGGTTCACGCCGAGCCGGGCCGCGCGCGAGAGCGTCCCCTCGCGGTCGTCGATCACGTCCGCGACCGCCGCCTCCGTCTCCGACTCCGGCGGCGTCAACACGTGGACCTCGCCGACGCCCGCGCGCTCCTCGCGGGAGAGATCCCCCGTCGCGGTCTCCGCGGCGAGCTCGCGCTCGTGGACCGTCGGCGGCTCCGGGCTCTCCTCTATCGACAGCGACCGGCGCTCCGCGACCTCGATCACCTGATAGGTCACCTCCATCGGCGGGTCCGGGGCGACGGTCGCCTCGACGGCGTCGTCGACGTCGAGGCCGGGGTTCGAACTCAGCGTGTGGACCTGTCCGTCGTGGACGTCCTTCAGCACGGCCGAGTCGCTCTCGACGTGCGTGACGAGGAACGTGCTCTCCTTCTCGTCGGTCATTGCGTCCGGGTAGTCACTCCGGCGCCTTCCGGCTTTCGAGCCGCGACCGGGAGGGGGCCGCTCACGCCGAGCCGCCGTCCTCGGTCGACTCGGCGCGGTCGGGGGACCCGCCGTCGGCGCCGCCGCGGAGCCGGAAGTGCGTCGCGAAGACGGCGAGCCCGGCCGCGACCGGCGGGGCAAACCCGGCGAGCTGCGGGAGGTCGTACAGCGCGTTGACGATCAGGGAGTCGCTCGGGTCCCGGAGCCCCTCGGGCGCCGAGATGATCATCCCGAGGTACAGAGAGAGCAGGAAGAGGAAGCCGGCGACGCCCATCCACCGGTCGTACGTCGCCGCGACGCGGTCGCCGCGGCGGTGGCGCCGGGCGACGAACAGGATCGGCGCGAGCAGCGGCCCGACGGCCGCGAGGCCGGCGACCACGTACAGCGACCGCGAGAAGAGGAACGTCCCCCCCTGCGCCGAGGCGGTCTCGCCCATCCAGACGACCAAGGCGAGGGTGACGACCAGCGCGACGAACCCGGCGGCCAGCGCGCCGAGCGCGGCGTACGCGCGCATGGTCCACGACTCGGTCGCGCGGAACGCGTAGGGGATCGCGCCGAACACCCCGCGGTAGCTGTCTGCCATCACCCGTGGTAGGCGCGTCGGCGAATTAAATCCCTCGTCGGCGGGAAGCCATTTATACGCGCGGCCGGATCGACTCGACGTGGGTCTCTACGACGCGTACCTCGCGACGCGCCACCGCCTCCACGACGCCGAGCCGCCGGCGCACGTCGCCCTCGTGCTCACCGAGCGGGACCTCCTCGCCGACGGCGCCTTCGACACGCTGTCGTCGGCGATCGGCTGGGCGTTCGAGTACGGCGCGGAGCGCGTCACCGTCTCGGTCTCCGTCCTTGACCGCGCGGTCGCCCCGACGCTCGTCCGGGAGCTTCGCCGGCTCGACGCGCCGGAGCGGACCGTGGTCCGCGGCCCCCAGACCGACGAGTTCGACGGCGAGAGTTCGGGTGCGCCGACGGACCGGGGCGCGGATGCGGCGCCGGAATCCATCGACGCGCCGGTGAGGATCCTGGTCGGGCTCGGCGGGAAGGCGGAGTTCGCCGGCGCGGTCCGCGAACTGGCCGGCGACGTCGCCGACGGCGAGGTGACGCCCGAGGCGATCGACGAGACGGACATCGCGGAGCGGCTGCTGTTCCCCGAGGAGCCGGACCTCGTGATCAAGACCGGCGCCGAGCGGCTCTCCGACTTCGCCATCTGGCAGTCGGTGTACGCGGAGCTCTACTTCACCGACGTGAACTGGCGCGACTTCCGCCGGCGCGAGTACCTGCGCGCGGTGCTGGACTTCCAGGACCGCCAGCGCCGCTTCGGCAGGTGACCGACCCCGCGAGACGCCGACCCCGCCCTACCAGACGAACCTGAATAGCACGGCGAACGTCACCAGCGCGCCGACCGTCGAGAGGATCGGCACGACGTTCTGCATCAGCACGACGCGAGCGCTCGTCCCGGGGTTGAACAGGTCGGACGCGGAGGGCACGTCGCTCGCGTCGCCCTCGCCGATCTCCGGCATCTCGTCGGCCGCCAGCGCGCCGACGGAGACCGCCGGCTCCTTCTCGCCGCTGATCCCCTGTCGCACGGTCACCGTGCGCGTCGCGCGCCCCCAGCCGAGCCCGACGATCGACATCGTCGCGATGATGACGAACGAGGCGGGGATGCCGACCGCCGAGAGGCTGATCACGATCCCCGAGGAGACGACCGCGACGACGATGGCGGCCGTCAGCGGGAGGTCGGTGATGTCGTTGCCGAGCGTGTCGAGCGTCCGCCGGGCGATGGTGAACGCGCCGACCGCGACCGCCGCGCTCCCGAGGAGGATCATCGGCGTCATCTCCACGCCGTCGAGCGCGACGAGCGGCGCGATGGCGTTCGCGATGTTCGAGGTGCCCGAGGAGAACGCCATCAGACAGCCGATGGAGATGACGACGACCCCGCCCGTCAGCTCGCGTCGCGTCGTGTTCGGGCCGAGGACCGGCCGCGGGATCAGCCCCGACCGGTCGAGTTCGAACAGCGCGCCCTCGGTGCTCTCGATGGCCACCCAGCGGTCGATCGCCGAGTAGAAGTAGCGGCCGACGACGCCCGACACCCAGAACCCGATGATCGGCGCGACGAGCCACCAGATCGCGATCTCGCCCATCACGGCCCAGTCGAGGGTGTTCGTCGCGATCCCGAGCCCGGCGATGGCGCCGACCGCCGTCATCGACGTCGACGCCGGGACGCCGGCGAAGTTGCCGACGAACAGCGCGCCGCCGATGAAGAAGAGGACGATGATGCTCGTCTCCAGCGTGAACACGTTCGCGCCGGTGACGAGGTCCTCGCCCAGCGTGGTCACCACGCGCTGCCCCAGCGTCCCCGCGCCGACGAAGAAGAACACCGACATCAGCGCCGCCGCGCCCGCCTTCGATATCACGTCCGCGCCGACCGCCGGCCCGAACGCCGGTCCCGTCGTCGCCCCACCGATGTTGTATCCGACGAACGCCGCGACCGCGACGCCGACGAGAAGAAGCGGCTCAACCATATACCCGAACAGAGCACACACGCGCTGTTAAACGGACGGGGTCTGCCGCTGACGGGCCCGCCCATCGGCGATGACATCTGCGCGATTCGGTCGGGGGACGCGCTGTCCGCACACAGATGTCTATCGATGATTTTCGCCACTTCGTTCGCAAAATGCACCGGCCGAGACTCTCGCGAGCGCAGCGAGCGAGAGTCAGGTCGGGGTACGACTGAAAGGAGTGCACCGGCCGAGATTTGAACTCAGAATCAGACGTGCTCGTTCACGGCTCGCGGCTCGCGGCTTCGCCGCTCGCTCTTCGAGGCGACTCGCTTCGCTCGCGCCTCGCACCGCTCGCCGTTCACTGCGCGCGACTGATAGCGTTCAAATCTCTCTCGGTGATTTTGCTCACTTCGTTCGCAAAATGCACCGGCCGAGATTTGAACTCGGGTTGCAACCATGGCAAGGTTGCGTGATACCACTACACTACCGGTGCGTGCTTCGCATCCCGCAGTTGGACGGAGACTCACTTAAGTCTGTCACATCGGGACGGCGGGCGGACGCGGTCGGCGCCCGTTCGGCCGATCACCGGTCGCGCCGTCGGGCGATATCCTCCGCGTGCGCGTCGTGAAGCTCTGCGAACGCCGCGGCCTCCGCCCGTTCCTGCGCCCCGTCCTCGCGGCGGTCGCGGATCCGGCGCTTGATCGCCGCGAGCGCGTCGGCCTCGCCCGCCGCGATCTCGTCGGCCACCGAGCGCGGGTCGTCGACGACGCGCGAGACGAGCCCGGTCCGCAGCGCCGCCTCGGCGTCGAGGACCCGCCCCGAGAGCGCGAAGTCGAGCGCCTCGCCCTCGCCCATGACGCGCGGGAGCCTGACCGTGCCGCCCCAGGCGCCGAACAGCCCGAGCGAGACGCCGGGCTCGCCGAGCGTCGCCCGCGGGGTGGCGACCCGGACGTCCGCCGCCAGCGCCAGTTCGACGCCGCCGCCGCGGGCCGGGCCGTCGACCCCGCAGACGACGACCGACGGCGACTCCTCGACGGCGGCGACCGCGCGCTGCCCCCGCCGCGCGAACGCCTCCGGGTCGTCGAGCGCGGCGACCGCGTCGAGGTCGGCGCCCGCGCAGAAGGCGTCGCCGGCGCCACGGAGGTACGTCACGGGCGGGAGGTCTCCGTCGGCGGGCGCTTCGAACGCCTCGCGCAGGGCGGTCAGGTCCGCGGGCCGGAGCGCGTTGCGCGCCTCGGGGCGGTCGAGCGTGACGACACGCACGTCGCCGTCGGTTCGGGTTCGGATCACGAGACGGAATCCCGTTCGTTTCCAAAGGTCTTTGCCCTTCGCTCGTCTACGAAACGACAATGGACGATGCCGCGCGAGCGCGTGACGCCGCGCGCGAGGCGCTCGCGGACGTCGAACCCGAACAGCTCCGCGAGGCCCTCGACGCCCGGATCGGCGACGCGGCGGTGACCCCCGGCGTGCTGGCGCTGGTCACCGCCCGCGCGCTGGAACCGGCCGTCAACCTCGGGGACGTGGCCGACCGCGCCGCGGGCGTGCAGCTCATCTACGAGGGGCTTCGCCTCACCCGGACGGTCGCTCACGACGAGCCGTGGGTGACGGCGCCGACCGCCGCCGCCGACATCGACGCGGACATGGACATCCTCGCGGCCGACGTGCTCGTCTCCCGCGGCTTCTCGCTTCTGGCCTGTACCGACGCCGCCCGGCCCGCCGTCGACGTGGTGCGCGCGTTCGGCCGCGACCAGACGCTCCGCGACCGCGAGGGCACGGACGCCGAGACGGCGGCCGAACTCGACCGCAACCTGGAGGTGGACGCGATGGAGCTCGCCGTCGTCGCGGGCACCACCGCCGTCGGCGGCGACCCGCCCGCGGAGCTGCTCGAATACGCCCGGGACCTCGCGGCCGACTGCGACGGCGAGTTCCCGCCCGCGGGCCGCGCGCTGCCCGAGGCGACCGCGGACCGCATCGCCGACATCTCGGAGCGGGCCGTCAGCGCGACCGACCGGTGACCCGCGCGGCGACCCTCCGAGACGGCGCGGGATTCCCCGACGCCGCGACGCCGGATCGAAACCCATAAAGTCGAATCCGGTCAACGACTGATTGCGCGCCTGGGTAGCTTAGCGGTAAAGCGCGTCCTTGGTAAGGACGAGACCCCGAGTTCAAATCTCGGCCTAGGCTTCCTCCCTTCCTCGCTTCCCGAGCGACCTCGCCGGCTCGATAGCCGTCCGTTCCGGGACCCGACCGCCACGCCGCAGTACGCGCTTTTTTGGTCCCCACGCTGCGACCGACACACCACATGGGCAAACACGAACGCGCGTGGGTCGAGGCCACCGAGCGGCTGACCGCGCGGCTCGCGAACGGCGCGGACCCGGACGAGGAACTGGTCGAGGCGGGCCGGCCCGACCTCGCCGAGGCGCTGGCCGACCGGCTCCGGAGCGACTTCCCGGACGCGACCGCGGTGCGCCACGCCGGCAACTCCTACGACTCGCTCGGCGACCTGATCGTCGAGACGCCGGACGGCGAGACGTTCGTCGAGGCCAAGTTCGTCGCCAGCGGCGGCACGCGGGCGAACCTCGGGCAGGACACCCTGACGGAGTTCGGCCTGTTCGAGGACGCCACCGCGTGGAGCGACTTCCGCGAGGAGATCGGCTTCCCCGAGGACCGCGAGGCCCTGCTGCGGGAGTTCGACGGCTACCCGGACGACGTGCGCGACTGGTCGTACAAGTCGGCGGTGTACGACCGGGCGAAACACCTCAAGAACGTCCTCGACGTGTCCCGGGGACAGAACACGGGCTCGCGGGCGGACGAGGTGCTCGCCGACCCGGACGCGACGGAGAAAGAGCGCGAGGCGGCCCGGATCGTGAACGCGATCCTCGACCTCGACCGCGAGGAGAAGCTGGCCTACTTCGACCACCTCCGCGAGGCCGAGCAGAACCCGCGCAACGTCGAGACGTTCGCGCACCTGATCGTCTGCGGCTACCACACCGCGGACGCGCTCGACGAGCACTTCGACGACGACCTCGAGGACATCAAGCGGCTGCTGGAGACGGACTCCTACCGCCTCTACGAGGTGAACAGGAACAGCGGTGCGGTGAGCGTCGAGAACCCCTCGGAGCTGCTCGCCGGCTTCGAGTGGGAGGACACGCGCGTCGAGATTCCCGAGGACGGGACCTCCGTGAGCGTGGTGACGGGCCCGCCGGGGAACCGCCGGCGCGTGCTGAACATCGCGTACAACTGGAAGAACAAGTTCCAGGGGATCCAGACGCCGTCGATGAACGTCTTCGTCCCCGAGGCGTAGGGCCGCCGGGCGGCGTCGCGCCCGCGGCGCGACCCCCCGCCGACCCGCACCCTTTTGCGCTCGGACGCCAAGGGTCGACCATGCAACGCGGCCGCCGGAAGCCGGACTGGCTGAAGTCGCGCCCGCCGTCCGGGAGTCGGTTCACCGAGATCAAGTCCACCCTCCGCGACCACGACCTCCACACGGTCTGCGAGGAGGCGAACTGCCCGAACATGGGCGAGTGCTGGTCGGGGCAGGACGGCCCCGGCACGGCGACGTTCATGCTGCTCGGCGACCGCTGCTCGCGCGGGTGTAACTTCTGTGACGTCGAGACGGGCGGGATGGAGCCGCTCGACCCCGACGAGCCCGCGAATGTCGCGGACGCGGTCGCCGAGATCGGACTCGACTACGTCGTCTTGACCTCCGTCGACCGCGACGACCTCGCGGACGGCGGGTCGGCGCAGTTCGCCGAGACGATCCGGGCGATTAAGCGCCGCGATCCCGAGGTGCTCGTCGAGACGCTCATTCCGGACTTCCAGGGCGACCCGGAGGCGATCCGGCGGATCATCGACGCGGAGCCGGACGTGATCGCGCACAACGTCGAGACGGTCGAGCGGCTCCAGTGGCCGGTCCGGGACCGGCGCGCGAACTACGAGCAGTCCCTCTCGGTCCTCGATCAGGTCGACCGCGAGTCCGACATCCACACGAAGACGAGCCTCATGCTCGGCGTCGGCGAGTACGACCACGAGGTGTACCGGACGCTCGGCGACCTCCGCGAGGTCGGCGTCGACGTGGTCACCTTCGGCCAGTACCTCCAGCCCTCGCGCTCGCACCTCGACGTGTTCGAGTACGTCCACCCGGACGTCTTCGAGACGTGGCGCCGGGTCGCCGAGGAGGAGTTCGACTTCCTCTACTGCGCGTCGGGCGCCATGGTCCGGTCGTCGTACAAGGCGGGCGAGCTGTTCGTCGAGGCGCTGCTGCGCGAGGGGCGGTCGCCGGAGGCTGCGCGGCGCCACGCGCGGGCGGCGGGCGGCGACTGAGCCGTCGGCCCCGTCACAGCTGTCAGGCGGTTTCGAGGATTCTTGTCCGAACAGCGAGTTATTTACCTCTCGGTGACTCACCCTGCGTCAGTGAGACGTACACATGGGAACAACTGACTCGTCGATCGTCGACTCGGCGCGGGCCCGGCCGGGGCTTCTCCTCGTCACCCTCCTCGGCGGCCTGCTCGTCGTCGACCTCGCGGCGAAGCTCGCGGGGGTCGGCCTCGGCCCGATCGGTGGGTCGATCTCGGTCGACCGGCTCGGCTCGAACCTCTGGAACGGCGTCGTCATCGGCCTCGTGATCGGGCTCGCGGGAATCGGGCTCTCGATGACGTACAGCATCCTCTCGTTCGCGAACTTCTCGCACGGGGACCTCGTCAGCGTCGGCGCGTTCTCCGGGTGGGGCGTGGCGTTCCTGATCGCGGGGTTCGGCGACGTGCCGGTCCGCGCGCTCCTGACCGTCCGCGACGCGGGGAACGCCTCGCCGGGCGACATCGGCGCGCACATCCTCACGACGCCCGCCGCCATCCTCGTCGGACTGGTGGCGGCGTTCGTCGTCACCGCGCTGCTCGCGGTGGCGCTCGACCGGGGGTTCTACAAGCCGATGCGCGACCGCGACGGGATCGCGCTGCTCATCGCCTCCATCGGCGCGGCGCTCATCGTCCGGTACCTGCTCCAGTTCGGCTACGGCTCCGACCGGCGCGGCGTCACCGCCAGCGTCGAGCAGTCGAACCTCGCGTTCGACCCGCTCGGGCTGTCGGTGAACGCCCACGAACTCACCATCCTCGTGGCCGCGGTGGGCCTGATGCTCGCGATGCACGGAATGCTCCAGCACACGAAGCTCGGGACCGCGATGCGGGCGATGGCCGACAACAAGGACCTCGCGCTCATCACCGGCATCCCGGCCGAGCGCGTCGTCACCGCGACGTGGATCATCGGCGGCGGGCTCGCGGGCGCGTCCGGCTACCTCTACGTCCTGCTCCGCGGGACGATCCAGTTCGACTTCGGCTGGCTCCTGCTCCTGCTGATCTTCGCGGCCGTGATCTTGGGCGGGATCGGCTCCGTCTACGGCGCCATCGCCGGCGGCCTCGTCATCGGCGTCGTGTTCACCACCTCGACGATCTGGATCCCGTCCGACTTCAACCAGGCCGCGGCGTTCGGCGTGATGATCCTCATGCTGCTGTTGCGCCCCGAGGGGCTCTTCGGCGGGGTGACAACCACATGAGCGACGCCGACGCGCCCGGCGACTCCGGGTCCGGACCGAGCGCGCCCGAGGCGCCCGAGAGCGCGACGGCGGCGCTCGTCGAGGCCGCCCGGGAGAGCGACCTCGGCCTCGTCGTCGGGACGCTGCTCGCGATCTACGCGGCCGCGACGCTGCTGACGTTCACCGACGGGCTCAACAGCGTCGTCGGGCTCATGGAGACGCTGACGTTCCTCGGGATCGTCTACGCGCTCACCGCGCTCGCCCTGAACCTCCAGTGGGGGTACACTGGCCTGTTCAACATCGGCGTCGCCGGCTTCATGGCCGTCGGCGTCTACACGATGGGGATGGTCGTCCGCTCGCCGGACCCCGCGTTCGGCCCGCCCGGACTCGGCCTGCCGCTCCCGGTGGGGATCGCCGCGGGCGTCGCGATGGCGGCTGTGCTCGGCGCCGTCGCCGCCCTGCCCGCGCTGCGGCTCAAGGCCGACTACCTCGCCATCGTCACGCTCGGACTCTCGGAGATCATCCGCCTGTCGCTCCAGTCGAGCGCCTTCGACAACTTCCTGCGCGACACGGTCGGCGCCGGGACGGGCGGCGGTCGCGGGATGGGCATGCCGGACAACCCGGTCCGCGAGCTGTTCCTCGTCGACGGGCAGGCGGGGACGCCGACCGCGTTCGGCGAGTTCGTCTTCGGCGTCTTCGGCGCCGACGGCCTCGGCATCTCCAACCCGATCCTCATCGGCTGGGGGTACATCGCCGTCCTCGCCGCCTTCCTGGTCGGGTTCTACCTCCTGGTCGAACGCCTCGGCCGCTCGCCGTTCGGCCGGACGATGAAGGCGATCCGGGAGGACGAACTCGTCGCCGACTCGCTCGGCAAGGACGTGAACCTCGTGAAGATCAAGGTGTTCGTCATCGGCTGCGCCCTGATGGGGCTCGCGGGCATCCTCTGGTTCGGCAGCCAGGGGAACGTCTCGCCGACCCCGCAGTTCCGCCCCCTGCTCACGTTCTACGTGTTCATCGCGGTGATCATCGGCGGGTCGGGGTCGAACACCGGCTCGGTCCTCGGCGGCATCGTCTTCGCCGCGGTCCTGTTCGAGGGGCCGCGCCGCGTCGGCGGGGTCGTCCGCGGGCTCATCGACGCGGAGACGCCGCCGTCGTTCGCCGACGCGGTCGTCTCGCTCGACCCGGTGACGTTCCTCGCGTACGCGACCGACAACATCGCGCCGCTCCAGTTCGTCTTCCTCGGGCTGGTCCTGGTGTTCATCATCCACCGGCGCCCGGAGGGGATCCTCGGCGACCGGATCGAGACGGCCGCGGCCGTCGACCTCTCGGAGCGGCCGGACGGGGGTGAGACCGATGAGTAGCGACGTTCCGGAGGCGGACGACGCGGCCGGGGTCGCCGACGCGGTCGACGCGGCGGACGCCCCCGAGGACGAACCCGAGGCGAACGACAGCGCGGTCGAGGAGGCCGCGAAGCACGTCCCGTCCGGGGCGCCCCCGCTCCGCGTGGAGGGGCTCGTCAAGCGGTTCGGCGGCGTCACCGCCGTCGACGGCGCCTCCTTCGAGGTCGAGGCCGGCTCGCTGACCGGCCTCATCGGGCCGAACGGCGCCGGGAAGTCGACCACGTTCAACTGTATCACCGGCGTCCACGAGCCGACCGCGGGCACGGTGACCTTCGAGGGCGAGGACATCACCGGGCTCAGACCCCACGAGATCGCGCGCAAGGGGCTGGTGCGGACCTTCCAGATCGCTCGGGAGCTCTCCGAGATGACCGTCCTGGAGAACCTCATGCTCGCGCCGCAGGGCCAGGTCGGCGAGTCCGCGATCCGGGCCGTGACGCCCGGCCTCCGCGGCGCGGTGATCGAAGAGGAGACCGACATCCGCGAGCGGGCCTGGGAGACGCTGGAGTTCTTCGAGATCGACCACCTCGCGCACGAGCACGCGGGGAACCTCTCCGGCGGCCAGCGGAAGCTGCTGGAGATGGCCCGCGCGCTGATGACCGACCCCGAGATGGTGCTGCTCGACGAGCCGCTCGCCGGGGTCAACCCGACCCTCCAGGAGAAGCTCTTGGACCGGGTCCACGACCTGCGCGCGGACGGCTACACCTTCCTGCTCGTCGAACACGACATGGACGTCATCATGAACAACTGCGAACGCGTCATCGTCATGCATCAGGGCAGCGTGCTCGCCGAGGGGACCGGCGACGAGATACGGAACGACGAGCGGGTCATCGAGGCGTACCTGGGGGAAGACCTATGACCGCCGACGGCGCGGCGGGCGAGGCGGGGGACGCCGACACCGCCGCCGAGGCCGCACCGACTGACGCCGACGAGCCGGCGGCCGACGCGGCCGCCGGGACGATCCACACGATCGACGGGGACGCGATCCTCCGGATCCGGGACCTCGACGCCGGCTACGGCGACCTCCAGATCCTCTCCGACGTGGCCCTGGACGTCGCCGACGAGGAGTACGTGACCATCGTCGGCCCCAACGGGGCCGGCAAGTCGACGGTGATGAAGACCGTCTTCGGGCTCACGACGCACATGGGCGGCACCGTCGAGTTCGAGGGGGCGCAGATCCAGGGGCTCGCGCCCGAGCAGATCATCCGCGAGGGGATCGGCTTCGTCCCGCAGACGGACAACGTGTTCCCCGGGCTCAGCGTTCGCGAGAACCTCGAGATGGGCGCGTACATCCTCGACGAGGTGCCCGAAGACCAGATCGAGACGATCTACGACCGGTTCCCGATCCTCCGGGAGCGCAGCGACCAGAAGGCGGGGACGCTCTCCGGCGGCCAGCGGCAGATGGTCGCGATGGGGCGGGCGCTCATGCTCGACCCGGACCTCCTGCTGCTTGACGAGCCCTCCGCGGGGCTCGCCCCCGACCTCGTCGCCGACATGTTCGACCGGATCGACCGGATCAACGAGAGCGGGACGGCGGTGCTGATGGTCGAGCAGAACGCGAAGGAGGCGCTGCGCCGCTGCGACCGCGGCTACGTGCTGGTGAACGGCGCGAACCGCTACACCGACCGCGGCGACGTGCTGCTCGCCGACGAGGACGTGCGGCGCGACTTCCTCGGCGGGTGAGCCGCGGTCGACCGCAGCTCGCGCGGCTCTGAACGGCGTTCACGACGCCGCTCGGGGAAGGCTTATCAGGTGCGCCGTCGCAGTGAGGCCGTGCCCTCTCGACGAGCGGTCCTCAGCGCGGTCGGCGTCGCGGCGGTCGGCTCGCTCGGCGGCTGTTCGCGTCTCTCCTCCGACGCCGAGCGCGTCGGGCTGACCGTGTTCAACCAGACGGACGCGACCTACACCGTCGAGATAGGATTCTTCGACGACGACGCCCCGGAGCCGGCGGCGCGGGCGTACGAGTCCGCCCTCGACGTGGGCCCCGGCGGCGAGGCGGCGCGCGACGCGGTCGCCGAGGTCGGGCGGTACCTCGTCCGCTACCGGGTCTACGAGGACGGGTCCAGGCTGACCGATCAGGGCCACGTCCACTTCGTCCCCGACGGCGACGGGAGCGAGCGGCTCACCTTCGACGTTCGAGAGCCGGGCGTACTGACGACGCGGTGACGACGCCCTCCGTCGCGCGGGCGAGCGCCGCGGCTCACGCGGGAAGGAAAAAAATCGGGAGAAGTTCGGTCGGTTCCCTACTGGTTCAGCACGCTCGACCACTGGCTGGTGTACGTCGCCTGGTTCGGCTCGAAGGAGACGCGCTGGGTGATCGTCCCGTCGCGCTCCTGGAAGGCGTTCACGTACGCCTCCTCTAGCGACTGGCCGTAGGCGTCGTTGAGGTACAGCGTGCCGGACGACGAGGCGCCGACGGTGTCGCCGACGGCGAGGTCGGCCATCGCCGGCCCCTGGAGCAGGTCCGAGGGCGCGGTCCGGAAGATGTAGCCGTTGTCCTCTAAGTCCGTCACGTTCGGGTCGGTCGAGGACGGCGAGATGCCCACGACGCCGTTCGGGATGAACACCTGGTCCGAGACCTGGAGGTTGACGTTCGACGACGCCGGGCCGACGACCGCGCCGAAGCCGGCGTTGACGAGGGCGTTCGCGCCGGAGATCCCCGCCTGCGGGTCGGTCTGCGTGTCCTCGACTCTCGTCTCGACGTCGACGTTGATGCCGGCGTCGTTGACCTGGGTGGCCGCGAGCAGCGCGCCGTCGCGGATCGGGACGCCGAGCGGGCCGAGGTCGCCGGTCTCCGGCATCAACACGCCGATCCGGGCGGTGAACGAGTCGACGCCCACGGGGCCGGCCGCGGTCGCGTTCCGGTCCTCCTCGCTGAGCTCGTTCCCGAACTCGACGGTGTCGAGCGTGACGAGGTCGCCGTCCTGGAAGTCGATGATGTCGTAGGCCGCGGTCGCGATGTCGCCGTTGGCGTCGAAGTTGACGCTGGAGGACGCGCCCACGTAGTGGACGGGGTCGCCCCCGGCGACCGTCTCGACGGCCTCAGGCAGGTCAGCGGGACCGAACTCCTCGCCGCCGGGGTTGGCGACGGTGCGGACGCGGTCGCGGATCGCCTGGCCGCTGTTCTCGCCCGCGGCGGTCGCGGCGAGGATCTCGACCGCCATCGCGTCGTACGCCTGCGCGGTGAACACGCCCGGTTCCTCGCCGTACGCCTCCTGGTACGACTCGGTGAAGAACTCCGCGCCGGGGCCGCCCGCGGAGGGCGCGGTGCCGATGACGTTGTTCATGTCGTTGTCGACCTCGCCGGGCAGGTCGCTGTCGATCAGCCCGTCGGGGACGATGATGTCGAGGTCGGGCGCGCTGTCGGCGAACTCCGAGTAGAAGTCGCGGAACAGCTGGATCCCGGACTGCGGGAAGCCGACGACCATCACGGCGTCGGGGACGTTGTTCTGGTCCCCGCCGTCGCCGCCGTCGGACCCGTCGCTGCCGTCGCCGCCGTCCATCCCGTCGCCGCCGTCGGACCCGTCGGATCCGTCCCCGCTGTCGCCGCCGTCACCGCTCTCCGTCGAGCAACCGGCGAGCCCCGCAATGCCGACCGCGCCGGCGCCCTTGAGTACGTCGCGTCGCTGGATTCTTCGCTTCATTCTGTGAGCGTATACCATACGAGCCGTTATAAGTGTATCCACGGTCACAAATACCACAGCGCCGGCGTTCGGACGTTTCAGACCGGTTTCGCCGCGTCCGCGTGCGCTCTACTGACGGGTTCGCCGATCGGTGGCCGGCCGCGAACGGTGCGTCGTACCCGCTCGCTGATAGGAGCTCGGTCGGCGCCGCCGGGCGCGGTCGCGCCCGCCTCAGTACCCCTGCGCGTTCCCGTCCTTCCGGGGCTCCGTGGCGGCCGAGAGGACCCCGTCCCGGCTCCGCGCGATCTGGGCGCCGCCGAACATGACCGGCGAGAGCGTCCGCACGTCGTGGTCCTTGCGGACCAGCTTCGCCGCGGCGTCGTCGTCGAAGTGCGGCTCCAGCGCCAGTTCGCCGCTCTCGCGGTAGCGCCACCGCGGCTCGTCGAGCGCGCGCTGGAGCGGCATCCCGTAGTCGACGAGGTTGGAGATCACCTGGACGTGGCCCTGCGGCTGCATGTACCCGCCCATCACGCCGAACGCCGCCCAGTCGTCCTCGTCGAACCGGACGACGCCCGGGATGAGCGTGTGGAAGGGCCGCTTGCCGGGTTCGAGACTGTTCGGGTGGTCCGGGTCGAGCGAGAAGGACGCGCCGCGGTTCTGCAAGGCGATGCCGGTGTCGCCGGCGACGAGCCCGGAGCCGAAGCCGGCGAACCGGGAGTTGATGTACGAGACGACGTTGCCCGCCTCGTCCGCGACGGTGAGGAGGACGGTGTCTGCGTCCTCGGCGTTCGCGTTCGGCACGCCGAAGGAGACGTCGTGCGAGGCCGTCTCGCCGACGCCGGCGGCACGCTCGCTCGCCCACTCGCTCGACGCGAGCGGCGGGACCTCCTCGTAGTCGGGGTCGGTGATGTAGCGGTGGCCGTCGTGGAACGCCCGCTTCATGGCCTCGGCGAAGTAGTGGACGCGCTCGGGCGAGTCGTAGTCGTACTCGCCGGCGCCGAGCTCGCTCGCGACGTTGAGCGCCTCCAGCGCGATCAGTCCCTGGTTGTTCGGCGGGAGCTCGTACACCTCGGCGCCGTTGTAGGTGGTCGAGACGGGGTCCGGCCACTCGACCTCGAAGTCGGCGAGGTCGTCGACGGTCATGAACCCGCCCTGCGACTGGACCTCGTCGGCGATGGCCTCCGCGATCTCGCCCTCGTAGACGACGTCGGCGCCCTCCTCCGCGATCCGCCGCATCGACTCGCCGAGCCGCGGGAGCGTCACCGTCTGCCCGACGTCCGGCGGTTCGCCGTCAAAGAGGAACGCCTCGCGGGCGTGGTCGTCGGTGAAGAGCGCGTCGGCGCTCGCCCAGTAGGAGGCGATGACCTCCGACACCGGGTACCCCTCGGTCGCGTAGCGGATGGCGGGCGCGAGCGCGTCCGCGAGGGTGAGCCGGCCCAGCTCCTCGACGGTGGCCTCCCAGCCGCGGGCCGTCCCGGGCACCGTGACCGCGTGCGGGCCGTAGAACGGCATCCCGGCCTCGCCGGCGTCGTCGACCGCGTAGCCGCCGTCGTCGGGGTAGTACGAGTCGGCGTCGTCGTCCTCGGCGAGCGCCGCCTTGACGTTCTCTATCGTCGCGTCCGCGGGGGCGCCGCCGCACGAGCGCATCGCGCCGACCTCGCCGTCTGCGGTCCGGTACAGCGCGAACACGTCGCCGCCGAGCCCGGTCGAGGTGGGCTCGACGACGTTCAGCGCGGCCGCGGTCGCGACCGCCGCGTCGAACGCGTTCCCGCCCTCGCGGAGGACTTCGATCCCCGCCTCGCTGGCGAGCGGCTGACTGGTCGCCACCACGCCGCGCTGGCCGTACACGGTCGATCGGCGCGACGTGAACCGGTCTAAGTCTGGCTCCATACGAACCCGTCCGGCGCCCGGGAGAATAAACCACCGACCGGATCTATCCGGTGTCTACGGCCCGGATCGGGCGGCTCAGAAGCGTCTCGCCGCGACCGGTCGCGCCGGCGCGTCACTCGTCGAACTCGGCGTAGTGCCGGACCAGCCCGCACTCGGGACACATCACCGTCGTCAGCTCCTTGCGTTCGTTCATGCCGAGCTTCCCGAGCAGCCCGGACCGCTTCTCGCCGGTCTTGACGTGCGCGTTCCAGGCGTCGCCCATGCTGAACTCGACCTCTTCCATCGTCACGGCGCAATCGGGACAGCGGTGGTCCATGAACTCGGAATCACGCGGCGGCCTGAAAACGATTGCCTCGACCGTTCTTCAGCGAGCGGTAGCCGCCAACCGCCCGGTGCGGCGGTCCCGAGTGGCCGGCGTCTCCGCGCGTGGGCCGGAGCGGTCGATGTCACCTCGAGACGCGGCGGGACTGCGGGGTCGCTCGGACGACGCCGTCCTCTCAGCGGGCGACAGACGCGATTCGCAGGCGTCGCTGGCCGCCTCGACACGCTGTGATCGAAAGTCGGCCTCGGCACTCATAGGGCTCGTCGTCGCCGGGTGCCGAGTCCGGCTCGGAGCGGTGGTTCGTCATTGGCCGCTCGCCAGTAGTCGCGCCGTCGAATAAAAGGATCCGGCCGCGCCGTCAGTGCGACGAGCCGGCGTACTCGTTCCAGCGGTCGGTGCCGTTCGCGATCCGCCGGGTGTCGGACGGGTCGAACGTCGCCGCCGCGTTCGCGACCGCCTCGGCGGCGGTCGGGAGATCCTCGGCGTCGGTGGTCGCGCCGTCTTCGGTCGGACTGGTCGATGGACCCGATCGGTCGGTCGCCGGTTCGGTCTCCGTCGCCTCGCGCGTGCTCGGACCGCCGGGACCGGTCGTCGTCCCCGCCGTCGAGCGTGCGTCAGTCGTGTACTACGGGTGGCACGGATCCGACAAGGCGCGTATCCTTCATAATTGTTTATGTTAGTGTGAGGATCGCCGGGCGGGGCGGACGGGACGGATCGACCGCGCCGATCGCGTCGCCGGGGCGCCCTACCAGGCCGACCACGCGGTGAGCGTCTCGTCGCGGGCGTACACCCGCTTGAGGTCCTTCGCGTAGGCGAGGTCGCCGGCGTGGTCGAGCTTCTCGTGGCGGTACTCGGGGGCGTCCTCGCGGATCTGGAGCCCCTCGACGGTGAACTCCTCGTCGCCGAACTCCGTCGTCTCGCCGACGGTGAACTCGTAGTCGCCGGGGACGTTCACCCGGAGCGAGCGCGTCTGGTCCGCGTCGCCGTCCTTCGGGTGGAGGGTGACCGGGACCGCGACGTTGTCGACCGCCCGGGTCCACAGCGTCTCCACGTCGGTGATGTCGGCCTCCTCGGCGCGATTCTCGGGGCCGAGTTCGATCCCCGTGATCCGCACCTGCATCAGCGCGTCGTCGGTGTCGACGACGAACTCCTCGCCGGTGGCCACGTCGCCCTCGGCGGGCACGTCCATCGTCGTCGTGAACGAGTCGCCGTCCTGCGAGACGACGATGGTCACGGAGACGGTCTCCTCCTCCGGAATCTCGGCTTTGTGGGTGTGGTCGCACTCGGTACAGCGGACGGTGGCCTGCCCGCCCGGGCTCAGGACCTCGTGGACGGTCGGCTCGGCGGGCGAACACGACGGACAGGGGAGCCCGACGCGCGCGCCGGCTTCGGTGTCGCTCATTGGGCGCTCGTACCCGCCGCGCCCGTAAATATCCGCCCCTGTGGGGGCGGTGTGGGTCGCGCTCGCGTGGCGCGCGGCGACGCCGTCGCGGTTCCGCGGCCGCGCGCGCCGCCGAGGCAGCGCGGTAAGGAAACTGGTTTACCGGAGTCCGCGGAACGGTCGCCTATGATCGTACCCGGGTCCAGCTCGCAGCAGCTCGCGGCCGCGCTCGCGGCGGAGACGGACCGGGCGCTCGCGACCCCGACATACGACCGGTTCCCGGACGGGGAGGGGCTCGCCGCGGTGCCCGACTTCGACGCAGAAGCGGCCGTGATCGTCGCCGCAACCGACTCCGACGAGGCGTGGGTCGAACTGCTCCAGCTCCAGGACGCCGTCCGCGAGGCCGGCGCGACAGACGTGACCACCGTCGTCCCGTATATGGGCTACGCCCGACAGGACGCCTCGTTCGGCGAGGGGGAGCCGGTCTCGGCCCGCGCGATGGCGCGAGCGATCTCGACCGGCACCGAC
Organism: Halorubrum sp. Atlit-8R; assembly: GCF_003666025.1. Taxonomy (NCBI): domain Archaea; kingdom Methanobacteriati; phylum Methanobacteriota; class Halobacteria; order Halobacteriales; family Haloferacaceae; genus Halorubrum; species Halorubrum sp. Atlit-8R. Next base: position 304,309 of record NZ_QPLV01000002.1, on the reverse strand, counting down.
CGCGTCGTCCTCGTCAACCCCCACGAGGCGACCGTCGCCGACTTCTTCGAGGTCCCGGTCGAGGCGGTCGACGCCGCGGGCGTCCTCGCGGCGCCGCTCCCGGCCGACCTCGACGACCCCCTGTTCCTCGCGCCCGACGAGGGAGCGATCGACGTGGCCGCCACCGTCCGCGACGCCTACGGCGCCGGCGAGACGGACTACTTCGAGAAGCACCGCGACCGCGAGACGGGCGCCGTCGCGGTGTCGCCCTCCGACGCCCCCGTCGCCGACCGCGACGTGGTCGTCGTCGACGACATCATCGCGACCGGGTCGACGATGAGCGAGTCGGTCGCGGTCCTCACCGATCGCGGCGCCGCGCGCGTGCTGACCGCCTGCGTCCATCCGGTCCTCGCGGCCAACGCGGTGACGAAGCTCCGCGCCGCCGGCGTCGACCGGATCGTCGGCAGCGACACAGTCGAGCGCGGCTGTAGCGTCGTCAGCGCCGCGCCCGCCGTCGCCGACGCGATGGACTCCCTGTAACGGATCACCCGTCGCCGATCTCGCGGATCTCCTCGGCCGGATTCCCGCCGACTACCGTCCGCGCCGGCACGTCGTCGACCACGACGGCGCCCGCGGCGACGACCGCGCCGTCGCCGATCTCGACCCCCGGCGTGATCACCGCCCGCCCGCCGATCCAGACGTCGTCGCCGACCGTGACGGGGTCGCCGAACTCCACCCCAGCCGCCCGCTCGTCGGGGTCGATCGGGTGGGTCGCGGTGTACACGTGGACGCCCGGGCCGAGCAGGCAGTTCTCGCCGAACGCGACCGGCGCCACGTCGAGGAGGACGCAGCCGTAGTTCGCGAAGAAGCCGTCGCCGACGCCGACGTTGTACCCGTAGTCGCAGCGGAACGGCGGCGCGACGGTCGCCTCGCCGCGCACCTCGCCGAACAGCTCCCCGAGCAGCCGCTCGCGGCGGTCGGTCTCCGTCGGAGCGGTGGCGTTGTACCGGCGGCAGCGCTCCTGCGCGCGCCGCCGGTCGGCGACCAGTTTGGGGGCCGACGGGTCGTACGCCTCGCCGGCGAGCATCCGCTCCTTCTCGCGTCCCATACGCCTCCCGGCGCGGCGAGCGACAAAAGGGCTGTCCGTCGCCGCGCCCGGGAGCGGAGAGGGGGCTGAGCGGCGGCCGGGCGGCGGCCGCCTGCCTCAGACGATCTTCATCATCCGCGTCTCGAACTTCCCGACGCGGACGCGGACCCAGCCCGCGAGCTCGTCGTCGAGGTCGGGGTCGTCGGTGTCGACGCGCAGCGCGCGCACGTCGTCCAGCTTCGCCCGCGACGCGACGATCCGGAGGTCGCAGCGCCGGATCACCGCCGGCGAGATCTGAGGGTTGCCGCGGCCGAAGACGAACCCTTGCCCGCCGATGGGGGAGACGACGATCACGTTCTCCTCGCCGAGCGCGCCGAGGATCTCGGCCTCCGTCGCGTCGCGGACGATCACCTCGCCGTCGCGCCACACGTCCACGCCGATCGGCGACGGCTCGAACCCCAACTCGTCCTTGATCGCGCCCACGGTCGACCCCGGACCGAGGACGAAGGTGACGCCCTCCCCGTCGCGCTCGCGAACGTCGGCGGCGACGCCCTCAGCCAGCGACTCGACGGTCCCGCTCGCGGTCTGTTTCGACGACTGGAGGTCCTCGGCGACGGGGACGTGCGCGACGCCGCGCAGCGTCGGGCTCACCTCCCCCTCCCGGTAGGCGTCCTCGTCGATGTCCATCACCTCGCGGCGCTCCGTCCGCGAGAACGAGGCGGCGACCTCGGCGGCGTCCTCCGGCGAGACCGCGAACACCGACGAGTACACCTTCACCCCGGCGGGGACGCCGAGCATCGGCACGTCGGTCCCCTCCAGCGCGCCCGCGACGTCCGCGGCCGTGCCGTCGCCGCCGACGAACAGGACGAGGTCGACGGGGTCGGCGGGCCCGTCGCCGTCGGCCGCGTCGTCCCCGTCGAGCCCGGCGAACGCCCGCACGACGGCGGCCGTGTGCGCCGCGGTCGTGTCGGTCGGTCCCGGCGCGTCGCCCTCGAAGGGGTCGACGACCCGCGCCGGCTCGAAGCCGGCCGCGCGGACGACGGACTCGCCCATCGGGTCCGCGGCCACCGACACGACGGCGTCGGGCGCGACCGCGGCCAGCCGGTCCAGCGCGCGGCGCGCTCGCTCGGGCGCGCGCTGTTCCGCGCCGCGCTCGACCGCCTCCGCCACCTTCCCGTCGGTCCCCTTCAGCCCGACGCGGCCGCCCATGCCGGCGACAGGATTCACCGCGATCCCCACGTGCATGCCCGACGTTCACCGCGCCGGCCTCTTAAGCGAGCCGCGTCCGGCCGCGGCGCGAGGGCGGTCGCCCGGCGACTCACTCGAACGGTTCATAAAGCCCCTCAACACGCGGACACGGGAACCAACAGGCGTCCGCTCATCACAGTAGACGCCGATGGAACGAGCCCGCCATCGGCGACGTCAGCCGCTCGTCTCACCGGGACTGGATCCCTCCCTCGGTAGCTGCCACACGCCCACGCCTTCCGGTCCCGTTTTCGAACTCCTGTGACGCGGTCTCGGGACCGTCCTCGGTCCCGCGCCGACGGACTCCGTCGGAGAATCAATACTTAAGACGCCCCCAGAACAACCGCGAGACATGATCCTCGAAGCCGCCGTGACGGAGCCGTTGCCGATCAGCGCGACCGCGGGCGTGGTCCTGCTCGCGAGCCTCGCGCTCGTCGCCGTGTGGGTCGCGTACCTGTACCGCTAGGCTGCCCCTTCCTCGGCCGCTCTCGTCGCACCGACCGCTCCGACCGATCGCTTCTTGGCCGCTCAGGCGGACCGCTCCCCGACCGCGTCCGCGTGCTCGCGGATCCACGCCGCCGCGCGCTCGGCCTCCGCCTCGCTCTCGGCGGTGATCTTCACCGTCACGACCTCGCCCGGGTAGGAGCCGACGCGCACGTCGAACCGCTCGCGCAGCGACGCGAACCGGTCGAGCAGCTCGCTCTCCGGCTCGTCCACGTCGACCGTGAGCACGTGGGTGAGCGTCCCCGCGAACTCCGCTTCGACCCGCTCGAACATCGCCTTCATCTCTCCGGGCACCCCCGGGAGGACGTAGACGGACTCGACGACGGCGCCCGGCGCGACCCCCGCCTCGTTCGGCAGCGGGCGGCAGTCGGCCGGGAGGTGCGTCGTCTCCGCCGCGAGGTCGCCGCCGCTGTACCCCCGCTCGGCGAGCCACGCGGCCGCCTCCTCGTTTTCCGCGAGGTCGCGGCCGAACGCGGCCGCAACCCCCTCCATCGTCACGTCGTCGTGCGTCGGCCCGAGGCCGCCGGTGACGATCACCGCGTCGTACTCGGCGTGGTACTCGTTCACGACGCGCGCGATCTCGCTCACCTCGTCCGGCACGACGGTCACCCGTCGGACGGCGACGCCCCGCGCGTCGAGCCGGTCGCAGAGCCAGGTCGCGTTCGTGTTCTCGGTGTCTCCGACGAGGAGCTCGTCCCCGACGGTGACGACGGCGGCGTTCATACCCAGTTCAAGCGGCGCGCGGTAGAAAAGGACCGCGGCGGCGGCGACCGGACGGCGCTCGACGCGACGCGAGCGTCAGAGCCAGCCGTCGTCGTCCTCGTCGTCGTAGACGCCCAGGCCGAGGTCGCGGCGGCGCTGGCGGAGCGCCTCCAGCTGTCGCCTGAAGTAGAGCGTCCCCGCCGCCGCGGCGACCACGCCCACGAGGAGGATGACGCCGAACACCAGCAGGTCGCCCTCTCGGTACGACTGGACGACGATCGAGCCGCGGGACACCTCCTCCCAGACGATCCGGTCGCGGTCGCCGACCGTCTCGACCGCGTGGTCGCGCGGCGACACGTGGCCGACGACCGGGAACTCGGTGCTGAAGCCCGGCGGGAGCGTCACGGCGTACGACCCCTCGACGTACGCGCGCATGGTGAACCGGCGCGGCGACCCGGCGCCCGAGAACGCCACCCGGCCGCCGCTCATGTCGTCCGCGAAGCGGATCCACGTCTCGTCGGTCGTCCGCTCTATCTCCCCGCCGCGGGCGCGGAACTCGCTGCCCGTGATCACCTCGCCGTCGGGGTACCGGTACCGGAACGCCTCGAACTCGAGCGGCTGGTCGCCCGCGTACGGCGTCTGCTCGTACAGCCGGATCTCCTCCCTGTCGCCGACCGCGTACACGACGGTGTAGCGCGCGTCGGTCGAGAGCTCGAACGCGGCGTCGCGGTCCGTGTCGAAGTCGTACTCGCGGGGCGGCTCGGCGTCCAGCGTCTCGTTCGTCACCTCGCCGCCGCCGGTCGCGTAGCCGAGGCAGCCGGCGCTGACCGCGAGGAGGGCGATCGCCGCCGCCGCGAGCGCGAAGCGTCTGTTCACGTGTTACCTCCGGTTAGACCACACAGCGCATCTCGGCCGGGAGGTACGAGCCGATGGCGGCGAGCAGTCCCGGCGGGTCGGTCCCTTCGGCGCAGACGATGCTCTGTTCCAGCAGTCCGAGCCGCTCGACGGTGACGATGTCCTGCGCGTGGCCCGCGCGGTTCACCGTCGCGCGCGTCTCGCCGCGCGTCGCCGAGTTGACGTTCACCCGGCCGTCGCCGCGCTGCCAGTCGTACAGGCGGTCGCGCTCGGCGTCGGCCAGCCGGGACGGCTCCGCGTCCGGGTCGCCGGCGTCGCCGCCGTAGACGAACCGCATGGGTAGGTGCTGGACGAGGCCGAACCGCTCGACGACCTGCTCCGGCGAGCCGACGCCGAGGCCGAGCTCGTCGGCGGGCACGAACACGTCGACGCCGGCGTCGAGGGTGAACCCGACGTCGTCCCACGACTCGAGGGTGCCGACGTACTCCTCGCCGGCGTCGAGCCCGCCGTCGTGGGCGACGATCTCGCCCCACGTCTCGGCGAGGACGTTGCGCGCGACCGGCGCGTCCTCGCCGGTCACGTCGACCTGGACGAAGTCGTCGTCGCGCACGCCCACCTGCCAGTCGACGTCGAGCTCGCCGACGTCGTTGGCGACGAGCGAGTGCATGCCGTCGAGCGCGCGGTCGCGGGCGTCGCCCTCGACGTAGCACTTGGTTGCGAGGACGACCATCAGCCGGTCACGTCCACGTTGAGCTCGTCGCGAAGCGCCGCGATGCGCTGGTCCATCGCGTCGCGGAGCCGGTCGTTGTCCATCGCGTCGAGGGGGGAGCCGCACTCGGGGCACTCGAAGCCGAAGTCCATCGCCTCGCCGAACTCGAAGCGGATCGAACACACCTCACAGAGGTAGAACTCGTGGGTGCGCTCGTACTCCTCGCGCTCCTCTAAGGCCTCGAGCAGCCGGTACATCTCCTCCTGGAGGTTCTCCGGGATGTTGTCGTAGTGGAACGTCCACAGGTACGTGAGCCACCCGGAGTCCTCGTCGCGGACGCGGCGGTACGTCGCCAGGTCGTTCTCGTACAGGATGAACAGCGCGCGCCGCACGTCGTTGAGCTCTAAGCCGAGCTCCTCGGCCAGCTCCTCGTCGGTGACCTCGCCGTCGGGCGGCGCGGCCGCGACCGGCATCCCCGTCGGCCCCACCAGCTCGTGGAGGTACTTCTGGATGACGGGGTCGTTCAGTAGATCCTCAAAAGCCATTACGGGAAACTGGTGGAGGAATCCGGTTAAAACCTCCGAAAGGCGCGGTCGCGACGCTCCCGCTCCGCCCCGCCGAACGGCGCCCGGTCCGCCGCCGACCGACCCGCCGGTCCGGCAGAGCTTTACGGGCCGTGGCTCACACTCGCCCGTATGGCTGACTCGGTGGACGGACGGGGACGACGCGCGCTCGGCGCCCTCGCGCTCCTCGCCGTCCCGACGGTGTTGGCGGCGGTGCCGCTGGTCGCGCTCGCCGCGCTGCTCGGCTCCGGCGGGCTCGGCGCGCTCCCGTTCGGCGCGGCCGGGGGCCTGCTCGCCGCGGCCGTCGTCGGACCGGCCGCGTCCGCGCTGCTCGGCCCGGTCCTCGTCGACAGGCGGATCGCGCGGCTCCCCGACGCCGACCTCGACGAGCGCCGCGCCGACTTCGTCGCCGACCGCGTCGCGTCGCTCGCGGCCGAGGTCGGCGTCGACCCGCCCGAGGTGACCGCCGTCCGCGTCGACGCCGCGAACGTCGCCGTCGCGGACGGCTACCGCGGGTCCCGGCTGGTGGTCTCGACGCGGCTGCTCGCCCTCCCGAAGGCCGACCGGGACGCCGCGCTGCGCCACGCGCTCGTCAGGCTCCGGACGCGGCAGGCGCTGCTCGCGACCGCGACGCTCCCGGCGCTGGCGGCCGTCGAGACCGCGGCGCTGCTCGCGACGCTGCTCGTCGGGCGCCGCGGGGACCGCACCGCCGCGGACCGGCGCGTCAACCGGATCCACGGGTACGAGCCGGACCGCGAGCGCGTCCCGTCGTGGGCGTACGCCGCCGCCGGCGTGCTCTGCTGGCTGCTGCTCCTCCCGGCGTGGATCCCGGCGACGGTCGGCGACCGGTTCGCCGTCGCCGGCGGGCGGCGCGCCGCGGACGCGCTGGTCGCGCGCGCCGGCGCCGCGGAGCGCGAGGGGCTCGGCAACGCCGTCGCGTTCGCCGGCGACGCCGCGGGCGCCGGCGACTGGCCGCCGCTCCTCGACCGCCTCTCGCTCGTCTCCATGGCCGACGCCGAGACGGGCCGGGTCCGCGGGACGAGCCGGCAGGAGGCCCGGACGCGGCTCGCGCGGCTCCGTTCGAAGCGGACGCTGTAAGAAGGGTCCCGCCGGTCCCGGTCCGACTCAGGGCCGCCTCGGCACCTGGAGTCGGATCGTCGTCCCGTCCCCGTCAGTTTCGACGTCGAACTCGCCGCCCGCCTTGGCCACGACCCAGTACATGAGCCAGATGCCGAGGCGGTCGGCGTGGGTCAGCGAGGTCTCGCCCGCCTCCAACACCTGCGTCTCGTGGTCCGGGATCCCGGGGCCGTCGTCGTCGACCTCGACGGTGACCCACCCCTCGGGGCGCCGCTCGACGCGCACCTCGACCGACGGCGACTGCGCGTCGTTGTGCTTCACGGCGTTCTCGACCGCCTCCGCGACGGCGACGGCGAGGCCGACGACCGCCACCTCGATCGGGTCGTCGTCCGGGAACGACAGCGTCACCTCGGCGTCCGGGTAGCGGCTGTGGATCCGGTTCCGGATCTCGACCAGCTCGTCGCGGAGGTCGACCGGGGCGTCGAGCGCAGGGGCCGAGACCGTCTCGTCGACCGTCTGGACCGCCTCCGCGATCCCCGTGAGGTCCGTGGCCGTCTCGGTGATGACGTCGATCGAGCGGCGGCGCGACTCCTCGTCGGGGTCGTCTCGAAGCAGGTCCGTGTACCCCGTGATGAGGTTCATCTTGTTCCGGAGGTTGTGGTTGAGCACCCGGGCCATCACCTCCAGCCGCCGCTCGCGGATCTTCCGCTCGGTGATGTCCGTCTGGAACCCGACGAAGTGCGTGGTCTCGCCCGCCTCGTTCCGCAGGGGCTCGATCTGGAGCCGGTTCCAGAACTTCTGCCCGTTCGCCCGGTAGTTGAGGATGTCCACGTCGATCGACCGCTCCTCGTCGAGGCCCGCCCGGATCTCCGCGCGCGTCTCGTCCGAGGTGTCGGGGCCCTGGAGGAACCGGCAGTCCTCGCCCAGGCGCTCCTCGCCGTAGCCGGTCAGCGTCTCGAACCCCTCGTTGATGTACAGGAGGGGGTTGTCGTCACCCTCCGCCCGCGCGAGGGTGATGCCGACCGGCGCCTCGTCCATCGCCCGCTCCTTGAGCCGCAGGTCCGCGACGGTCCGCCTGAGGCGGAGCGAGGTCAGCCGCCGCTCGATCAGGTTCGAGACCCGGGTGAGCAGGGCCCGCCGACCGACCGGCAGCTCGATGACGTCGTCGACGCGCTCCCACGTGCGTTCGGTCGGCTGCGTCCGCGCGCCCTCGCCGACCAGCAGCGCGAACGGGAGGAACGCCGGGTCGGCGCGCTCGCGGCGAGCGTCGAGCGCGTCGCCGACGGCCTCGAACGCGCCGGCGTCGAGGAGACAGCAGTCGAACTGGCTGTCGAGCGCGGCGGGGTCTGACTCGGCCCGGACCCGATAGCGGTCGCCGAGCGCCTCGGCGAGCAGGTCGCGGTCGCGGTCGGCGTCCATCACGAGGAGGACGGTCGCGTCGTCGCCCTCGGCGGTCGGCGGCGCCTCGCCCTCGGTGTCCATCGGCACCGCGCGCTCGCCGGACTCGTCGCCGTCGACGCTGGCGGCCGGGGGGTCCGAGTCCGAGCCCATCTTACTTTCTACGAGGCGCGGCCGTCACTAAGAACTACCTCATTTATATGTCGATCGCCGCCGACGGGTGTGGTATGCCATCACCGCTATCCGAGCGAGCGTCGACGGGGGTCGCCGGGCTCGACGAGGTACTCTCCGGGGGGCTCATCCCCGCGCGGAGCTACATGGTCCGCGGGCAGGCGGGGAGCGGGAAGACGATCCTGAGCTTCCACTTCCTTCAGGCCGGGATCGACGAGGGCGAGACGGCGCTTTTCATCAACCTCGAAGAGGACCTCCGCGACCTGAAGGCGAACGCGGCGGCGCTCGGGTTCGACACCGACGCGGTCGAGTTCCTCGACCTGAGCCCGAGCGCGGACGCCTTCGTCGAGGACGAGTCGTACGAGGTGTTCGCGCCCTCGGAGGTCGAGCGCGAGCCCCTGACCGACCGGATCGTCGAAGGGGTCTCCGAGGTCGACCCGGACCGCGTCGTCGTCGACCCGCTGACGCAGCTCCGCTTCCTGCTGTCCGACGACTACCAGTTCCGGAAGCAGGTGGTCGGGTTCATGCGGTTCCTGAAAGACCGGGACGCGACGGTGCTGTTCACCGTCCAGAACACCGACTCCCTGCCGACGGACGACCTGGAGTTCATCACCGACGGGACGATTCGACTGGACGCGACGCGGTCCGGCACGACGGTCCGCGTCCCGAAGTTCCGCGGGTCGGCGACGCAGAGCGGCGATCACGCCTACCGGGTCACCGACTCCGGAATCGAGGTGTACCCCGCGCTCCAGCCCGGGTCGGACCGCGCCGGCGACGCCGAGTTCGAGCAGATCTCCTCGGGCATCCCCGAGGTCGACGAACTGCTCCACGGCGGGATCGAGCGCGGCACCGTCAGCATCGTGAGCGGGCCGACCGGCGTGGGGAAGACCACCCTCAGCACGCAGTTCATGAAGGAGGCCGCGGGCCGGGGCGAACGCTCCGTCATCTACTTGTTCGAGGAGTCCCGGCGGACGTTCCTCGCGCGGTCGCGAGCGGTCAACATCCCGGTCGACGAGATGCTAGAGAAGGGGACTCTCGAAGTGGTCGAGGTGGAGGCGTTAGAGCGGTCGCCACAGGAGTTCGCGCGGATGGTCCGCGACGAGGTCGAGGGCGAGGGCGCCGACATCGTCATGGTCGACGGCATCTCCGGCTACCGGCTGACGCTCCGCGGCGAGGAGGAACAGATGCTCCAGCAGCTCCACGCGCTCGGTCGCTACCTCAAGAACGAGGGCGTGACGGGCGTCTTCGTCGACGAGACGCGGAACGTCACCGGCGAGTTCCGGGCGACGATGGAGAACGTCAGCTACCTCGCCGACAACATCGTCTTCCTCCGGCACATCGAGGTCGGGGGCGAGCTCCGGAAGGCGATCGGGGTCCTGAAAAAGCGGACCAGCGACTTCGAGCGGACGATCCGCGAGTTCCGGATCACCGAACACGGGATCACCGTCGGCGAGCCGATGTCCGGGCTCCGCGGCATCCTGAGCGGCACGCCGGAGGTCGTCGAGGAGGACCTGCGCCGGTCCGAGCGGGACGACGCCGACGAGTAGCGGAGCGCCGGCTCAGTCGCAGTCGTCGGCCTCGGTGCGGTCGTTCGCTTCGGTGCGGTCGTCGGTTTCGGTGCGGTCGTCGGTTCCGGCGCTCTCGCCGGCCGCGTCGTCGCCCTCACCGGCCGCGTCGTCGCCCTCACCGGCCGCGTCGTCGCTCGCGTCCGCCGAGTCCCGGTCGGCGTCGACCACGGTCTTCCCGGTCGCCTCCGGCACCACGCGGCGGTCGGCGTCCGCCCACTCGCGGTCGAGCTCCGCGCCTCCGAACAGCCGGTCGAGGAACACCGCGAGCCCGGCGACCTCGGAGTGCGGCTGGTTCGTCACGCCCACGTTGAAGTCGGCGCGCTCGTACAGCGCCCACGGCACCTTCTCGCCGCCGACGACGACGAGGAGGTCGCGCGGCGGCGACGCCTCCCCCACCACCGCTGGCTCGTCGAGGCCGACCGCCTCCCGGACCGCCGCCTCCACGTCCTGGACGCGCTCGCCGTACATCGTCAGGTGGACGACCACGCCCTCGAAGTCGCGGACGATCGCCTTCTGGTCGTCGCGGAGTTCGACCGCGAACGGCCCGCCGAACCGGTCGGTGATGTCGCGGACCGTCTCCGCGGACTGGCCCGCGTTGTCGGGGAGGATCACCCGGTCGGCGCCGAGCGCCCGCGCCGTGAGCCCGACGTGCGTCGTCATGCGGTCGTCGCGCCCCGGCCGGTGGCCGTACCGGAGGACGACGACCTCGCGCGCATCGTTCATGCCACGGGCTGGGCGGGCGAGCGGGGTGTCGCTTTCGATGCGAGCGCGCCGGCGACGAGCCTCGCCGCGCTCGGATTGATCCGCAGACGTGGATCGAAACGATCTAAGAGGGGCCGAGGTAACCACGTAACTGGAACCTTCTTGTGGGAGGCGGTCGCGGTATGCGCCATGACGAGCGTCAAGGAGTTCCGCGTCGACGAGCCGGCGACCGCCGACGGGCTCGGCCGGGGGCGGTTCGTCTTCACGGACGCCTACTCGGTGTTCGACTGGGGGCAGATGCCCGACGCGATCCCGAACAAGGGCGCGAGCCTCTGCGCGATGGGCGCGTTCAACTTCGAACTGCTGGAGCGCGAGGGGGTTCCGACCCACTACCGAGGGGTCGCGGACCCCGACTCCGGCGAGGTCGTCCCGCTCGACGAGGCGGCCGCCCCGCCGACGGAGATGGCCATCGGCCTGACGCAGGTGCCCGACCTCCCGTACGAGGGGCCCCACGCCGGCTACGACTACGACGCCTTCCACGCCGCGGGCGGGGAGAACTACCTCGTCCCGCTGGAGGTCGTCTTCCGCAACCGCGTCCCCGTCGGGTCGAGCCTGCGGCGCCGCAGCGAGCCCGCCGACTTCGGCCTCGACGACCTCGCCGGCGCCGACGGCCAGTGGCCCGACGAGCCGGTCGACCTCCCCGAGCCGGTCGTGGAGTTCTCGACGAAGTACGAGCAGCAGGACCGCTACCTGACCCGCGCGGAGGCCGACGAGGTCGCGGGCGTCGCCGACGTCGGCGCCCTCGAATCGCTCGCGTGCGACGTGAACCGCGTCGTCACCGACCGCGCCGAGGCGGCGGGGTTCGTCCACGAGGACGGCAAGATCGAGTGCCTCTACGTCGACGGCGAGCTGCGCGTCGCCGACGTGGTCGGCACCTTCGACGAGAATCGATTTTCGTACGGCGGCCGCGGCATCTCGAAGGAGGTCGTCCGGCAGTGGTACAAGGCGAACGACCCCGACTGGGTCGCGGCCGTGAAGGAAGCGAAGGAGTCGGTGGCGGGCCGCGAGACGGACGACTGGCGCGAGCTCTGCGACGAGTCTCCCGATCCCCTTCCGGCGGCCGTCGTTGAGGCCGTCTCCGACCTGTACGCGGCGGGGACGAACGCCTACACCGACCGCGAGTGGTTCGACGTGCCCGACATCGAGACGGCGCTAGACGCGGTCGACGAGTTATAAATAGTTGATAGCGAATCGGCGGTGAACTCCTCCAAAGCCCCAGCCGGGAGGCGGGCGCACGCTCGCTGCGCGCTTCAGTCGCTCACTTCGTTCGCTCCTTCCAGTGCTTGCGTCGCCTGCGCCCGCCTCCCGGCTGCCCCTTTGAGTCCCGCCCCGCACCGCACAGCACCTCACGCCTCCCCAGCCTCGTCGGCCGGTCTTCGCTTCGCTCCGACCGGCCGACTCCCTCGCGCGTGCTCCTCCCGCCCTGCGGGCGCTCGGAGGCACGCGCCACCGCACCGATTTATAAATAACCGACGCCGTCGCCCATCGGAGCGAGCGACTCGGACTGACGACCCCGTCAGCGCCGCGCCCAGTCGAGCATGCGCTCGTAGAAGGGGTCGGAGGCGAGCGCGTCGGCGTCGCCGACGATCGTCAGCTGCTTTTTTGCCCGGGTGAGCGCCACGTTGACGCGGCGGTGGTCCTCGAAGATGGGCCCGTCGAGGTCGCCGGTGGCGACGAAGGAGACGAGGATGACCTCCTTCGAGGAGCCCTGGAAGCGGTCGACGGTGTCGACCGTCACGTCGGTCCGGCGACCGATCTCGGCGACCTGCGCGCGGAACGGCGCGATCACGCCGATGTCGTCGGGGTCCACGCCGGCGGCGACGTAGGCGTCGACGACCGCGGCGACGCGCTCGGCCTCGCGGACGTTCCGGTTGCCGTCGCGCTCCCCGTCCGGGTCGACGAACCCCACGCCGCCGGTCAGGTCGGGCGCGAGCGCGTCGGGGTCGACGCCGAGGTCCGCGAGCGTCTGCCCGGCGACCTCGGGCGTGGCGGGCCGGAGCGCGCCGTCGTAGAACTCCGCCGAGGCGAACGCCTGGATGCGCTGGCTCATCCGGTACTGGCGGTCGAGCATGACGCTCGCGTCCGGGTACGTCTCGATGAGGCGCTCGAAGAGGGAGGTCTTGAGGTCGTTCTCCGCCCGGACGACCGGCGGGAGCTGCTCGTGGTCGCCCACGAGGACGAACCGGTCCGCGAGGGTGATCGCGGCGTGGGTACCCGGCTCCGTGAGCTGGGAGGCCTCGTCGACGAGCGCCACGTCGAACTCGCACTCGCGCATGACCCGGGAGCCGCAGGCCGCGGTGGTGGCGGCGACGACCGGCGCGTCCCGCAGCTCTGCCGCCTTCGCGTTCGGTTCGCCGCGCTGGACCAGCCGCACGTCCTGCATGTCCCCGCGGACGCCCGTCTCCGTGCCCACCCTGAGCACGTCGTCGAACCCCTGGTCGCGGAGCGCCTCCAGCGCGTTGTCGACCGCGCGGTTCGTGAACGCGGAGAGCAGCACGCGGTTCCCCTCCGCGACGAGGGCGCGGATCGTCCGCGCGATGGTGTACGTCTTCCCGGTGCCGGGCGGCCCGTGGATCAGCGCCAGGTCCTCGGCGTCGACCGCGAGCTCGACCGCCTCGTTCTGGGCCGCGTTGTTGCCGATGTACGCCTCCGGCGCGTCCGGGTCGTCGGTCCCGGGGCTGCCCGGCGGCCGTTCGCTCGGCTCCCGGAACTCGGGCTCGCGGCGGCCGAACAGCACGTCCTTGCGGTCCGGGTCGCCCTTCAGGACCGCGTCGTGGAGCGCGGTGAGCGAGCGGTCGACCGATATCTCGGACGGGTACACGTCGAGCCGGCGCAGCTCGACCGGCTCGTCCGTCTCGACGACCACCTCGTCGCTCCCGAGCGACGTTATCCGGCCGAGCTCCGCGTGGCCGGAGACGGGGTCGCCGTCGCTCGCGAGCGCCACGTCGCCCTCGCGGAGCTTCGAGACGGCGTCGCCGGGCTTCCGGGCGCGGAGCTCCCAGCGGGCGTCGTCGATCTCCGTCCGCGCGACCGGTTCGAGGCCGATCAGCGCGCGGTCGTCCGCGGCGCGCTCTTCCGGGCTCTGCTCCCACAGCTTCCGGTACTCGGCGTGGGTCTCGCGGCGCTCCTCCTCTAAGGCGACGTAGAAGCGGTCGAAGTAGTCGCGCTCCGCGTCGGGGATCGGCGTCCCGATCTGTCCCGCCTTCGACTCCTGGTCGAGCCGACCGGAGACGACCATACAGGCGTCCTGCTCGAAGCAGTAGCTGCACGTCGCGTCCGCCTCGTACCCCGTCGGCACCGTCGGGCGCTCGCCGGGGTCGTTGAGCGCGCGCCACTCCATCGCAGCGAGGGCGTTGCGCTCGCGCACGACGAACTCCAGGAAGCCGCGCCCGACCGTGAACTCCTTGGCGGGCGCGAGGTCGCCCGACGCCTCGTTACGGTCGAGGGCGGTGTTCTTCGTGTACAGCAGCGTCCCGATGTCGGGGTCGACGCCGCGCTCGTCGAGCATGAGCGCGTAGCAGGCCGCCTGGACCTTGTCGTGGAAGCGCGGCTCCCGCTTGGTGTTCTTCCCCGTCTTCAGCTCGACGGGCGTGCCGCGCCGGAGCGCGTCCGCGCGCCCCTTCAGCCCGAAGGTGGGCGAGATGAGGCTGAACTCCGAGCGCCACGTGTCGTCGTCGGAGAGCGTCCCCTGCGCGAGCCACCCCTCGATCGCGGCGGCGTTGCGGCGCACCTCGTCTTCGACCTCCGCGGTCTCGTAGCCGAGGAGGCCGAGTTCGAGCCCCGCCTCGGCGACGCGGTCCTCGACTGAGGCCTCGAGCTCCATCCCGCGGAGCAGGTCGCCGAACACCTCGTGGACGATGGTCCCCTTGACCACCGGGTAGTTGAGCGGGATCCCGGAGAGCTTGTTCAGGTAGTACATCCGTGGACACTGGACCCACGACCGGATCCCCGTCACGTCGACGAGGAAGTCGGGCTGGAGGACGACCCACGACTCGTCGGTCGTGGCGTACCCCGTTTCGCCGCGGTACTCGTCCTCCTCCGCGTCGGTCACGAGCAGCTCCATCCCTGGCTCCGCGTGCTCGGCCGTCTCCGTCCACTTCCCCCACAGCGTCACGTCGACCGGGTCGCCCGCGCCGCGGTCGGGCCGGACCCGCACCTCGCGGAGGTCGCGCTCGCCGTACGACGTCGACACCGTCCGCGCCTCCCCGACGGAGACGATCGGCCCCCGAACGTTCACGCCCCCGCTCGGCGGCGACGGCGAAAAACGCTGTCGGTGAGCGCGGTCGTCGCGGCCGGTGCTCCTCTGCTCGCCGGCGCCCCCCGCGTTCGCCCGGCACCGACACGCTCTTGAGCTCGCGACCCCCACGCATCCACCAGCATGCGCGTACGAGACTGGGACGACATCCTCGCGGACGTCGCGAGCGACTCGACCGACCCCGACGGCTGGCGCGCGGTCGCCGGCACCCGCCGCGGCGGCCTCGGCGAGGACCTCTACTTCGGCCACCCGAGCGTCGGCCTCTACCACCTGAAGACGTACGCGAAGAACCCCCGCGACCTCCGCGGCGTCGGCGCGCAGGTCGCCCGCAGCGTCGACGACGAGCTCGACCCGCTCCTCCCGGACGCCGACAGCGACGGGCGGTTCGCGGTCCGGTCGGCCCCGGAAGACGAGGAACACGCCGAGGAGATGGCGACCCGGCTCACGGAGACGCTGCGGGTCCACGCGGAGGCGCCGACCGACCCCGACCACCTCTTCGAGGACGTGATGGAGGCCGTCGAGTCGCCCGCGTTCGGCCCGATGGAGTACGAGTTCGACGGCCGCCCGGACGAGCTCGACGAGCTCTCCGACACCTTCGAGGAGGCCGAGGAGCTGCTCACTAGCGAGCTCGACGACCTGATCGAGGACGACGACGTGGACCGCGGGTTCCACTGACCGGGGCGACTCCTCGGTCCGCGCGGACCGAGCCTGCCGACCACCGCCGTATCGGTTTTGTCGCTCCGCGGTCAACACCTGGTATGGGACTCAAAGAAGACACCGCGAACGGCGTAATCTCGCTCGGCATCGGCGTCGGCGTCACCTGGCTCACGGCCGGCGACGGCGACCACAGCACGGCTGACCTCCTCGTCGCGGTCGCGATCAGCTCGTTCTTCTCCGGGTTCTTCACGAGCTACTTCGCGAAGTGACGCGCGGAGCGGCGAGGGCGAACCGGAACCGTCGCCCTCAGATCGCCGTCACCCACGCCCGGTACTCGGCGTCGAGCTCGTACACCTCGCGGAACGCGCGCTCGACGAACCCCGCGACGCGGTTCGCGTCCGACCGCGCGGTGACGACGGCGTTCGTCCCCTCGGCCTCCTCCGGACTGACGAGCTCGTCGATCCGGAACTCCGGGAACTCCGAGATCAGGTCCTTCAGGCGCTCTAGCTCCTCGTCGGTACAGTCCATGATGAGCTCCGTCCCCGCCAGCTGGATCCACGGCGGCACCTCGCCGCCCTCGGTGTCGTCGCTGTCGGGGTCGACGTCGACGGTCATCACGTCGCCGGAGCGCGCGCGGTGCGCGGCCGCGGCGTCGGCGAACAGCTTCAGCCGCTCGTCCTCGCTCGCGGCGTCGAATCTGGTCATACCCCCGCTCGGCCGCGACGGGGCTTAAAAATCCGCACTCCGCGGCGCTGGGTGGTCGCCGACGAAGATCGGATTGATGCGGATAGTTTGGTGGCGGGAGTTTATCTATCACTCAGTCCGTCCCGGAACCGCGGGTGGATGACGCCTCGAATGAGCGTAGGCAGGTACCAGCGTCCTGATCGACCGCTGAACAGGAGAGTAGGGAATCGAGACGGAGTGAGTTGTCGGCTGTTCCAAATCTTCCGTACTCCACATTTGCGACAACGCATGATGGCGTGTCGCGTTCGATTTTTTGGAGATTGAATGATTTCCACGCATTACCGTCGACGCGGACAGTGACTACGTACTTGCCAGCTACGTCATCCCACGTACAATCGACGATGGCAGTTGGGATTGTGCCGCCGTCCACCTTCTCAGCGGTCTTGAGGGAATGAGTCGATTCGTGTACGAGTGTTCCGTCGCGAAGGACACGTATATCAAACGTGTGCGCTGCTGTTTCATCGTAGTTCCTCACCGCGAGGAAGCCCAGTGTGGTCTGCTCGAAGGTGGGTACTGAACCGGAACACCCCGACAGTGTCGATGTACCGACCACGCTAAGTGAGGCGAGGAGGGCGCGGCGCTTCATGTCAGAAATTGTCTATTTATGCGTAAATAGTTTCTGCTGGCGACCAGTAATTACAATCCGACTCGCAGTTCTCATCGACCGGCTGTTTCAGGCGAGAACAGGTCTGAAACGTGGAATTCTAACGAAGCCGCCTGTTTGTGCTTTTCTACGATCACATATTGTGTTTGGACATTTATTAGTACGAGTCATACAAAATCTAACGAGGCCCGGGGTGGCGTCGTCGCTCCCTCTCCGCTACTCCCGCTCCGTCTCCGCCAGCACGGCCTCGACGGTCGACAGCGTCCGCTCGGCCTCGGCGAGCCGCGCCTCGGCCTCTCCCTCCTCGATCAGCGCCAGGTCCTCGTCGTCGAGTTCGTATCGAACCTCGGCCGCGCGGCGGAGCCGTTCGTACTCGTCGCTCCGCGCCAGCTCGCGGACGGAGCGCAGGGTCGCGACCGCCTCGTCGTCCGCGATCCGTCCGACGAGCGGGACCAGCTCGTCGATCTCGTAGGCGAGTTCGTCGCCGGGCTTCGGCGGCCAGTCGAGCGTCAGCGGCTCGCCGTCGAGCCGTTCGAGGTACGTCCGGTGGACCGCGACCGCGGTGCGGAGCGCGCCCGGGTCGTCGACGTAGTGCTCCAGCTTGGAGTTCGTGTAGTCGGCGTACTCTAAGAGCGTCGCGGGCGGCTCCTCGCCGGCCGCGTGCGTCTCGACGTACTCCGCGAGGTCCGTCGGCGGCACGTCGACGTCGACGAACGGCGTCCCGTCCGCGCGGTCGAGGAAGTCGAACACCTCGCGGGCCGACGCCGACTTGAAGAACTCCTCGAACGCCGCCCGGACGGCCTCGTCGTACGCCTCGATCGGCTCGCGGAGGCGGTCGAGGTCGGCGTCGAGGTCGGCGTCGGCCATCTCGGCGACCTCGCGCAGCTCGTCGAGCCGCGCGTCGAGGCGCTTGCGGGCCTCGCGGGCCGCCTTCCGGGCCGCCCGGTAGTCGTCGACCGCGTCGTCGTACGCCTCCAGGAGGTCGACGAACTCCCCGGCGGGCTCCAGCGCCTCGCGGGCGGCCGCGAAGTCCTCCTCGGAGAGCCGGCGCTTGTCGACCGCCTCGTCGGCCGCGTCGAACGCCGCCGCGGCCGGGAGGTCGTCGTCGACGTCGACCGCGTCGTCGAACTCGCCGCGGAACCGGACGTACGACTCGAAGTCGCCGGAGCCGACCGCGTCCTCCTCGAAGCGGTCGAGGATCCGGTGCGCGTGCCGGTACGCGTCGGCCGCCGCCTCGACGCGCTCGCGGCCGTAGTCGTCGATCCGCGACTCGATGCGCCGGAGCTCGTCGTAGCGCTCGCGGAGGCGCGCGGCCGCCTCGCCCGCCTCGGCGACCGGGTCGTCCCCCTCGCCCTCGGCCCGTCCCGCGGTCCCGCCGGCGCTCTCGGACATCGGTCAGTACACCTCGTCCGGGTCGAAGACGCGCTCGCCGACGTGCTCGCCGTCTATCGTCCGGTGGAAGCACGACCGGTGGCCGGTGTGGCAGGCGCCGCCCGCCTGGTCGACGAGGTACAGGAGGGTGTCCGCGTCGCAGTCGACCCGGACCTCCCGGACCGACTGGGTGTGGCCGGAGGTGGCCCCCTTGTGCCACAGCTCCTCGCGGGACCGGGAGTAGTAGTGGGCCTCGCCGGTCTCGCGGGTGCGCGCCAGCGCCTCGGGCGAGACGTACGCGAGCATCAGCACCTCGCCGGAGTCGGCGTCCTGGGCGACCGCCGGCACCAGCCCGTCCTCGCCGAAGTCGACGTCGATCGGCTCGGACTCCGCGTCGGCGTCACTCATGTCCGTCCGGAGGCGTGGCGCTCGAATAGTCCTTGTGCCTGCGGTCACCGCGCGGGAGCCGCCGTCCGGCGGTCCGGGCGCTACCCCAGCCGCAGCACGAGCGCGTCGCCGTCGGCGTACGCGTCCGGCCGCCGCTCGACGACCTCGAAGCCGAGCGAGTCGTACAGCGCGAGCGCGGCGTCGTTGTCGGGGTGCGCCTGGAGCGTCACCGGCCCGTCGGAGTCCGCTATCGCCGCCCGCAGGAGCCCGCGGGCGCGCCCCTCCCGGCGGAACCCGGGCGCGACGACGAGCTCGGCGAGGTGGACGCCGGGCCGGTTCGGCGCGTCCACCGGGAGCAGGTAGCCGACCACGCGCCCGTCCGCGACGGTCACCCGGGCGGCGCCCACCGCCAGGCCGTACTCCAGCAGGTCCGGGCTCGGCTGCCGGAGGTGCGACTGGAGCTCGCGGATCCGGTCGGCGTCCGCGGTCCGCCCCGGCCGGACCCTCGGGTCCGGGCCGCCGCGGTCGCCGTCGTCGCCGGCGGGCTCGTCGGCGCCGCCGTCGCGCTCGTCTCCGCCGGGGCCGGCGGCGTTCTCGCCCGCCATCTCACGCCACCCCCCAGAGCGCGACGGCGACGGCCGCGCCGGCCAGCGTCGCGAGGAAGTTCACGGTCTGGTTCCCGATCCGGTCGCCCTCTATCAGGGCGCCGAGGAGGCTGTCGACGGTCATGCCGGCGACGCCCGCGGCGACGACCGCGCCGCCAGCCGCGACCCCGCCCGGGGTCACCGGGTCGAGGACCGGCGCCCCGGCGGCGGCGAGGAGGCCGACGAGCAGCGCGCCGGCGAGGCCCGCCAGCTCGCCCTGCCAGGTGACCGCGCCGTCGGTGCCGGGCTCGACGCGGCGGAGCGTCGTCACCAGCCGCGGGCCGTCGAAGAGGCCGCCGATCTCAGAGGAGAGCGTGTCGGCCATCGCGGTCGCCGTCGCGCCCGCGAACGCGAAGCCGAGCGGCGCGGCCGGGACCGCGAGGTGCGGCGCGGCCGCGTAGCCCACCACCGCCGCGAGCGCGACCGCGGAGTTCGCCAGCACGTTGCCGGTGCCGCGGGCGCCCTCGTTCTCCTGGGCGACGCCCCGGGCGGCCTTCTCGTCGAACCGGTACTTCGAGGCGAGGCCGCCGATAGCGTAGAAGGCCATCAGCGTCGCGAACCACCCCACGCCGCCGAGGACGACCGCGAGCAGCGCCGCCACGACGCCGGTGAGCATCCCGGCCACCGAGGCGGTGCCGATGGCGAACGAGACGTAGCCGAGCGCGCCGGTCACCGGGAGGGCGACGAGGATGAGCGCGACGCTGACTGTCGGCTCCAGCGCGAGGAACCCCCACGTCACGAACGCGACGAGGATCGTCGTGATGTGCGCGTCGCGGGAGAACACCAGCGAACGGACCAGCGCGGCCGTGAGCGCGGCCGCCGCCGCGAGGAACAGGAGGAGGGGGACCGTCGCGCCGTCGACGGGGGCGCCGGTCTGGAGCCGCACCCCCACCTGGCCGACGAGGGCGGCGGCCGTTCCGGCGACGACGTAGCCGGCGACGAGCGGGAACTCGTCGGTCGTCCGGCGCGAGACGACCGTCCGTCCGAGGCGGCCGACGCCGACCGCGAGCGTCGCGGCCGCGAACGCCTCGTACGGCAGCGGGGCGCGCGGCAGCGACGCGAACAGCGCGAGGCCCGCGCCGGCGAGCGCGAAGGAGACGAGCCCGTAGAGCCGCTCCGCCTCGCGGTCGCCGGGCAGCGCGAGCGTCTCGAACCACTCGCCGTCGCGGACGCCGAAGAAGGCCGCGCCGGCGACGGCGAAGAAGGGGACGGCGGCGGCGGTGTCGAGCGCCGGTGCGAGGACCGCAATGGCGGCCACCGCGGCGAAGATACCCGCGCGTCGGAGCCTCCGTATCACACCATCGGCTACCCCCGACGACCACTTAACGGTCCCGACAGCCGTCGGGCGGTCGCTTGACGCCGCCTCCCGCCGCGACGCCGCGCTCAGTACCGGTACTCGTTGAACTGGACCGCGTGTCCCTCCAGCACGCGGACGGACTCCTCGGGGTCCTCCTCGTCGTCGGCGGTCCGGTCCTCGTGTGAGTCAACCACTCCCATATGCGAGCGGTGCGCTCGCCGGTACATAACTGTTTCCCACGCGGTGAACGTTATCACCCTCCGCGACGCGGCGCTCAGCCGAGAACGCGGTCGATCTCTCCGAGGTGGTCGATCACGTGGTCCGGCTCGATGTCCGAGGCCGCGAGGGCGGCCTCGTCGGTGACGCCCGACCGGACGAGGACGGTCGTCATCCCGGCGCGCTCGCCGAGCGCGATGTCCGTGTCGAGCCGGTCGCCGACGACGAGACACTCCTCGGGCGGATACGGGAGCCGCTCGCGGACCATCTCGATGGCGGTGTCGGAGGGCTTGCCGAGGACGGCGTCGGGCTCGCGCTCCGCGACGCCCGCTATCGCGTTGATCACGGCCCCGGAGCCGGGCACGTCGCGCTCGGGCGCCGGGATCACCACGTCGGGGTCGGTGCCGATGAACGGGATGTCGCGCTCCAAGGCCCACAGCGCGGTACAGAGGTCGTCGTAGTCGAACCCGCGGTCGATGGAGGCGACCAGCGCGTCGGCGGCGTCGACCTCGTCGGTCGTCGAGAGGCCGGCGGCCGCGAACTGGTCGAGCAGCCCCGACTCGCCGATACAGAGGAGGTCATCGTCGGCGTGGCGCTCTCGGAGGTACCGCGTGGTCACGCTGCCGGCGGTGAACACTCGGTCGGCGTCCACGTCGTACCCCGCCGCGCCGAGGCGGTCGACGTACGCCGGCGGCGCCTTCGTCGGGTTGTTCGAGACGAACAGCGTCTCGACCCCCGCCTCGCGGAGCCGGCGGTACCCCGCCGGGGCGCCCGGGATCGGATCGTCGCCGCGCACGACCGTGCCGTCGACGTCGACGACGGCGCCGCTGAATTCCATGCCGGGAGTGGGAGCGCCACGGCCGTAGGGGTTGCGCCCGGATCCGCGACGCCCGGCCGCCGCCCGCCGCAGGGATCACGAACTCGGTACCGGTCCCACCTTCGGGATAACGGAAGGGTAAAGCGGCCGCGTTCCGTATCGGTGGTCACTGTGACGACGACCCAGGTGACCCTCGTCCAGATCGACAACTACGGGCCGTGGACGACGACGCCGGAGCCGCGCCGGGAGATGGACCTCCAGACGCTCCAGTCGCGGCTCTACGCCGACGTCGCCCAGTTCCTCGGCCACCGCGACGCCTACGTCTTCTTCACCCGCTTCGACAACATGATCGCGGTGACGAACGGCGTCGACGGCGCGGCCCACGCGACCCTCCAGGAGTCGATCGGCAACCGCTACCCGGTCACCGTGAGCCTCGGGACCGCCGTCGCCGAGCGCCCGGTCGACGCGCTCGAAGCGGCGAACCGGCGGCTTCAGACCGCGGGCAGCGCCCAGGACGAGAGCCGGACCGAGGTGCTCGCCGGCGAGTACCTCTCGGAGACGAACCGGTCGGACCTCCAGGTCGCGCACTTCGACGTGATCAACGCGACCGGCAAGTACACCGACCAGCTCAACGAGTTCGACACGTTCATCAACATCGAACGGGCGTACGGCTCGCTGATGCGCCACCTCCGCGAGGCGCACGGCGCGCTCTCCTTCTTCGTCGGCGGCGACAACGTCGTCGCGGTCTGCCCCGACCTCCCCGAGTCGGCGTTCTCGTCGGCGGTCGCCCACGTCGAGGACGACGTCGACATCGAGCTCCAGGTCGGCGTGGGCCGCGGCGCGTCCGCCCACGAGGCCGGCTTCGCGGCCAAGCACGCCCTCGAAGACTGCCGGCACGACGGGACGAACGTCGAACTGTTCGGCGCGCCCGCCGTCAGCGACTGACCGGCCCGCCGGGCGGTCGTTCTCCGCTCCTCTGCGGAATCAAATCTGATAATTTCGGTGCGAGGTTTTTATACACCGCTCCGATACCTCCGGTTAGCATGTCAGAGGAGATAGTGTTCGTCTGTACGGCGGACGGCTGTGACGAGGGCCCGTGGGAGGGCTCGCACGACGCGATGGCGCACTGCTCCGAGCACCCGGACCACGGGTACACGGGGATGCCGCGGTCCGAGCTCGACCCGAGCCGCGAGGTGATCCCCGCGACCGCGACGCGGGAGCGCGACAACCGCAACCTCCAGCACAAAGGGCACCCGAAGGGTGCGTACGCGCAGAACGACTGACACGTCCCGACGGACGGGCCGCGGTCCCGGCGTCCGTCCCAGGCCCTGGCAGCGGCTCCCCGTCGTCGCCGCGTCGCGCGAGGAATCGCCTCTCTGACGGACCCCTCTCCTTCCGATTCGGCGCCGTTTATGAGCGCCCCGGCCGTACGGGCTCGCATGGTCTCGGAGATCTTCGATCCCGACGCGTGGGAGCCCGTCACCGACGAGTTCGACGACATCACCTACCACCGCGCCGTCGACGTCCCCGCGGTCCGGATCGCCTTCGACCGCCCCGCGGTCCGCAACGCCTTCCGGCCCGGGACGGTCGACGAGCTGTACGCCGCGCTCGACCACGCCCGCAAGCAGGCCGACGTGGGGACCGTCCTCCTCACCGGCAACGGTCCCTCGGAGAAGGACGGCGGCTGGGCGTTCTGTTCCGGCGGCGACCAGTCCGTCCGGGGCGGCTCCGGCTACGAGTACCGCGACGACGACGAGGCGGGCGACGACGACGACGACCTCGTCCGGGAGGCGCGCGCGGGCCGGCTCCACATCCTCGAAGTCCAGCGGCTGATCCGGTTCATGCCGAAGCCCGTGGTCGCGGTCGTCCCCGGCTGGGCGGTCGGCGGCGGCCACTCGCTGCACGTCGTCTGCGACATGACCCTCGCCAGCGAGGAGCACGCGCAGTTCCTCCAGACCGACCCCGACGTGGGGTCGTTCGACGGCGGGTTCGGCTCCGCGTACCTCGCGAAGCAGATCGGACAGAAGAAGGCCCGCGAGGTGTTCTTCCGCGGCAAGACCTACTCCGCCGCGGAGGCCGCGGACATGGGGATGGTCAACGAGGTCGTCCCGCACGAGGAGTTGGAGGACGTGGCCTTGGAGTGGGCCGACGAGATGACCCGGAAGTCGCCGACCGCGATGCGGATGCTGAAGTACGCGTTCAACATGGCCGACGACGGGATGGTCGGCCAGCAGGTGTTCGCGGGCGAGGCGACGCGGCTCGCCTACATGACCGAGGAGGCGCAGGAGGGTCGCGACGCCTTCCTTGAGGGCCGCGAGCCGCAGTTCCGTGACTACCCCTGGCACTACTGACGGGGGCGCCGAGACGCGGCCGCTCGCGCGAGGGCCCTCGGAGCGGTCGCCCCAGTCACCTACAAGTACCCCGCCGCGGTACCGCTACCCATGCTGGTCGAGGAGGTGATGACGACGGACCTCGTGACCTGCGACGTCGGCGCCACGGTCCGGGACGCCACGGAGTCGATGCTCCGCAACCGGATCGGCAGCGTCGTCGTCACGGACGGCGGGACGCCCGCCGGGATCCTCACCGAGAGCGACGTCCTCCACGCCGGGTACGTCACCGACGACCCATTGTCTGCGATCCCGGTTCGGCAGGCCGCGAGCGCCCCGCTCGTCACCGTTCGGCCGAGCGCGACCCTCCGGAGCGCGACCGAGCGCATGCGCTCGGAGGGCGTCAAGAAGCTCGTCGTCGTCGACGGCGTGACGCCCGAGGGGATCGTCACCACGCAGGACATCGTCGACAACTACGCCGGGATCCGCCGGGAGGTCCGCGACCTCGCGACGGACGCGACCGGGTGGTCGGAGCGGTCCGACCGGCTCCGCGACTGAGGACCGCCCCCTCAGGCGTCCCTCAGTCGTCGTCGCCGACGATCCCCTCCGCGACCGCCATGTCCTCGACCGCGGGGTCGTCCTCCGACGCGCGGAGGACGAACCGCTTGCGGATCAGGTCGGCGACGTAGATGGCCGTCCCGGCGATGATCAGCGTGTCGCCGGGGAGCCGCGCCCAGAACAGCGTCTGGACGAGGTCACGCTCGTAGAAGCCGAGGCTGCGGGCCGCGGCGTAGCTCTCGGTGAACGCGACGTCGAGCTGGAGGAAGCCGACGGGCAGCACCGAGACGAACACCATCAGCGCGAGCCCGACGTTCCAGCACCAGAACGACGCGCGGAGCCACGAGGCGTCCCAGCGGTCGGGGTCGATCGACAGCTGGAGCATGTACGTCACCATGCCGAGCGCGAGGAACCCGAACGCGCCGAACATCGCGGCGTGCGCGTGTCCGACCGTGAGGTAGGTGCCGTGCTCGTAGTAGTTGATCAGCGGGAGGTTGATGAAGAACCCGAGGACGCCCGCCCCGACGAAGTTCCAGACCCCGCTGGCGACGATGAACATGAACGGCAGTTTGTACGGGAAGCCGGTCTCGCTCATCGCGCGGTACTGCCCGATGGCCTCGTAGAGGATGAAGATCAGCGGGAGCAGCTCCAGCGTCGAGAAGACGCTGCCGATCGGCACCCAGTAGTCGGGCATCCCGATCCACCAGTAGTGGTGCGAGACGCCGATGACGCCGGTGCCCATCACCAGGAGCGCCTGGAGCATGACCGCCTTCTCCGCGCTGCGGCGCGAGAGCAGGTTCATCGAGACGAGGGTGAGCCCGATGATGGCGACGATGAAGAACTCGAAGGCGCCCTCGACCCACATGTGGACGACCCACCAGCGCCAGAACTCCGTGACGGCGATGTTGGTCGACGGCGTGAACATGAAGCCGGCGACGAACAGCAGGGTGATCGACCCGCCCGCGTAGAGGATCATGTGCGCGAGCCCGTAGATCGGCTCGCGGTCGAGCAGGGGCTTGAGGCCGCGGATCGCGAGGACCGCCCAGAGGACGAACCCGGCGAGCAGGCCGACCTGCCACACCTTCCCGACCTCGAGGTACTCGAGCCCCTCGTTGCCGAGCAGCCACCAGAGCTCGCCCGGGAGGTAGCCGTTCGCGCCGAGCCAGATGCCGCCCATGCCGCCGACCACGACGACGACGAGCGCGCCGAGCAGGACGCTCACGTACGTCCCCTGCCGCTTCGGCTCGTGGCCGGTGAGCAGCGGCGGGAGGAAGAGGCCGGCGCCGAGCCACGTCGACGCGATCCACAAGATTCCGAGGTCGATGTGCCACGTCTTCGCGATGGAGAAGGGGAGCAGCTGGAGGATGTGGACCCCGAAGATCCGTTCGATCCCGAAGAAGCCGGCCCGCTCGATGTAGAAGTGCGCGAGCAGGCCGCCCAGGAGTACCTGCGCGAGGAACAGCCCCGCCGCGATGGGGATGAACCGGAGCGCGGCGCGCTGGCTCGGGAAGACGCTCACGTCGCCCGGCTCGGGGACCGAGATCCCCTCCGCGGACGGCTCGGGCAGCTTCACCGACTTGTACAGCAGGATCGCCGCGCCCGCGGCGCCGACGAGCAGCACCATGGCGATGACGCTCCAGATCATCGCCGACCCGGTGGCGTCGTTGCCCGCGCCGGGCGCGTACGGCCACTCGTTGGTGTACGAGTGGTCGGCGTTCGGGCGGTCGGTGTGTGAGAACCACGCGGTCCACAGCGCGAAGTCGGCGAAGTCCTCCGCCCCCTCCGCGGACTCGATCATCCCGACCGGGACGCCGCGGTCGTGGTCGCCCTCGTGGTAGCGCTCGACGTACGTCTCGCGCACCCGCTCGTGGGCGTACAGCTCCGCCGCGGAGTACTCCACCACGTCGCCGCCGTCGTGCGACGCGTCCAGTTCCTCGCGCACGAGCGCGTCGACCCGCGACCGCTCGCCGGCGTCGAGCGACTCGTACGCCGCGCCGTACTCGGCGTCGGCGTAGTACTCGCGCATGTACTGCGTCTTCAGCTCCAGCGTCTCGGCGGTGTAGTCCTCGCCGTAGTACGCCCCGTTGCCGAGGATCGACCCGTGGTTCATCAGCCCGTACTGCTGGAACGCCGCCTTGCCGTCCTGGACCTCGGCCGCCGTGACGACCGTCTCGCCGTCGGGCCCGACGACCTCGTCGGGTATCGGTGGTGCCTCCTGGTACGCGAACCACGCCCCGGCGCCCATCACGGCGAGGTTCAACAGGAACGCCGCGACGATCACCTTCGCTATCGTCTTTCTCGTGAGTCGCATGGGCGAGCGTACCGCCGGGAGGCCCTATGCGCTTAGCGGCAACATGTTCGGTCGCGTTCCCGACGCCCGAAACCGTCGCAGTCGGGGGGTTTCGGACGCGGTCACCGGCGCATCGCGAAACGCCCGGCCGCGCTCCGCGCGTTCGAGGGGCGCAGCCGGCCGACTCCGCTCGCCGACGGGCCGGACGCCCGCGAACATGTTCGCGACCCGTCTTACACGGCCTTGCGGCGTATCGTCGAGTATGTCCCAGACCACCGAGAGGGCGGAGTCGCCCCCGACGGACGCGGACGCGAGCGGCGCGGACGGGGCGACGGCGACCGCGACCGAGGCGGAGACGACCGTCACCGTGCGGTGTACCGGCCACGTGCGCACCGAACTCGACGTGTACGAGTTCGAGTACACCTTCGCGGGGGACACGCTCCGCGCGTTCTTAGACGAGCTGTTCGAGGAGTACCCTCAGCTTCAGGACATGCTGATCGCCGAGACGGAGGAGGACGCGACCCACAGCGGCTGGGCGCCCGCGCCCGACGAACTCCCCGGCACCTGGACGAAGAACCCGGTCGGCGAGCAGACGACGACCTACGCCCGGATCCTCGTCAACGGCCACTTCAACGAGAACGAGAACGGCTTCGACACGAAACTGGAGGAGGGCGACCGCGTCGCCCTGGTGTACCCGTTCATGTTCTGCTGTTAGCTCGCCGCCCCGGCCGCCGTCGGTGCGCTTTTTCCGCCGCCGCCGTTATCCGGGCCCATGTACGCGGCCCTCTACCGACTCGGAATCGGTGCGTACCTGCTGTGGCTCCTGTTGACCGTCCTGCTCATCCTCGGACGGTACACCCCGGTGCCGTCGTTCCGCGTCGTTCACATCGGCGTCGTCGCCGGCGCCGCCGTGCTGACGCTGATCGGCGCCACGCGACTGCTTCGGAAGGGGTACGGCCGCGTGACGCGGCTGCTCAACGAGCGGTCGTGAGTCGGCGTCGCGCTCTCGCCGCAGGAGTGCGGGGGACGGGATTCGAACCACGGTCGCTCCCGTTCGCTCGCCGCGGTGCGGCTCGCTCACGTCCCGCTCCCTGATTGGCTCTGTTGAAATATTTAAGAATTGATAAGACTGGCGTACGAGATACAGAGGATGTATCTGACGAGACGGGTATGGGAAGATACTTTTTGAGAAGGACAGAAACCGACGTATGAATCGTCGTGCCCTCCTTGCCTCGCTCGCTACCTATGGGGCTGCCTCGACGTCCGGGTGTCTAGATAGTCTCGCGGGGATTCCGAACGAGTCGTTCCAACTTGGCTACGTCGCAGTTCACAACTCCACCGAGAACGCTCACCAGATTGCGATTCGGGTGAGACGCGACGGCACAAACGTTCACCGTTCGACACACGATGTGGCCGGACAGGACGGGGCCGTCGTCGAGAGCGCGATTCCGGAGTGCGACTGGGGGAGTGCCCGTGGACGATACGAAGTCGATGTTCGAGTCGACGATAGCGACTGGGTTACCGAGTCGTTCCAAGGGTATGAGACAGACGGTGGCGACTGTTCGATTGCAATCGCCGAGGGCACGCTTTGGGAAGGAGAACGCCTCGACTTCGGCTACCGCCGAGCGTGTGATTACGATAATCCTCCTGATGGCCTCTGTTCGTTTGACTCGTGATACACTCGCGCACTGTATTCAGCATGGCTCCAAGAACATCTCGCCTACTGAGGGTTTCAACAGAGCGCCCTGATTCGAATCCTTTCTGTACTCAGTGCTGTCGCTCGTGAAGTGCTCGCGACAGCAATGCGGGGGAAGGGATTCGAACCTCACTCACTCCGCTCGCTGCGCTCGCTCCGTTCCCTGATTGGCTCTGTTGAAATCCTTAAGAATTGATAGGACCGGCGTGCGAGATACAGCGGGTGGTCTATCGACCGAGCACAACGAAGCTTCCAAAGAGCATGAACAGTGCCCCGAGTACAAGCCCACCAACGAACTTTCCGGTTGTTGGCGAGGCAACAAGCCCAAGAGTCGCTATCCCGCCACCGACGAGTATCCAACACAGTCCAATCCAGTGATGGCTGAGGTGCTCGAACCACGGTGAGATGCGAGGGGCGAGAACCTGTGCGAGGCCGATGAGAGCGAGAACGATTCCAGCGACAACTCCACCAGTATTGATAGGGTCTGTCGTGAGTACGAAGACGCCGATAGCGAGGATTGCGATCAGAATCGTACTCACGCCGGCCCACACACCACTGAACTCGTCGTCGACGTCAGTCATCGATAGGGGTCACATTCTGGTCGCATCCTATGTGTGAACGGATCCTGGTCGGGCGTATAATATGTTTTATCGATGAGTTACCGGTGATCGACTCGCGCACTTTATTCAGCATGGCTCCAAGAACATCTCGCCTACTGAGGATTTCAACAGAGCGCCCTGATTCGAATCTCTTCCGCTCCTAGTGCTGTCGCTCACGTATTGTTCGCGACAGCATGCGGGGGAAGGGATTCGAACCACGGTCGGACGTGCTCGCTTCGCTGCGCGCGACCTCCCTGATTCGAATCCCTTCCAGTCAGAGACGCGGCGCTCACGATGTGTGAGCGCCGCGATATGCGGGGGAAGGGATTCGAACCCTCGAACCTCTACAGGAGCGGATCTTAAGTCCGCCGCTTTTGGCCAGGCTCAGCCACCCCCGCGCGGATTCGGCTACCGGCGGCGGGGTGAAACCCCTTTCGGAAGTCCTACCAGTCGACCGAGAGCGTCCCGTCGCCGTGCGGGTCCGGCGCTATCTCCTCGTCGGTGCGGCGGTCGACGACGTGGATCACGCCCGCGTCCTTCTTGGCGGGACACGCCTCGGCCGCGCGGACGTTCTCTTCGAGGTCCTCCTCGCCGATGTAGTACGCCTCGGGCTTCGCCATCCCGCTCACCACGTCCATGACCCAGTTGTCCGCGACCTCGGCGCACTTGCCCGCCCCGAAGCACTTGTTCGCCTCGAAGACGATCTTGTACGGCTTCTCGTCGATCGGCGGCCCCTCGCCGCCGATGTCGCTGGCGCGGAGCACCTCGTCGCCGCCGTCGGTCTCGGCCTCGTCGCTCATGTCGCTCCCTCGGCGGTCGCGGGCCTTTCGTCTGTCGGTTGTTCCCGCTCGCTCGAACCGAGATGACGGGCGTCAGCCGTCCGTGTGCTCGGCGAGCAGCCGCTCGGCGTGCTCGGGCGAGTCGGCCAGCTCCCACCGGACCTTCGCGGCGTCGCCGTACGCCAGCGCCTCCTTCAGCTCGTCGCGGAGGACGCCTGTGCCGAATCCGACCGTGTCGCCGTCGGCGTCGCCCAGCTCGTACAGCGCGTAGCGGCTCGGCGCGCTCCCGACGGTCGAGCGGTCGAGGTCGCGCCAGGGCTTCGCGAGGCTCACGGCGTCGCCCTCGCTCCCGTCACCGGTGCGCGTCGAGGCCGTCCTCGGGGCCCTCGACGATCTCGTAGCTCCCCTCCGTCCAGCCGTCCTCGACGAAGACGAACACGCGTCCGCCGGCGATCTCGGGGTCGGCGACGACCTCGTTGCGCTGCCCCTCGCGGCCGACGATCACGCCGGGGAACACCTCGTCGCGCTCGCCGTCCTCGACGATGACGCGGCCGACGCCGGACTCCTCCAATATCTCGTCGTCGGTCTTGTAGTCGTTGACGTACGTCATCACGCCCTCCGTCTCCGTGGGGTCGGTGACGAGGACGTGGGTCTCCTTGCCGGGGCCGGCGGTCACCGACCCCTCGGCGGACTCGGGGACGCCCCGGTAGAGGGTCGTCCGGCCGTCGAGGTACTCGACGACGACGCCCTCCTCGCGGAGGTCGACGCCGATCGAGGTCGGCGGCACGTCGCTGCGTGATGGCGCGGACATACGCGACGCTCGGAGTGCCGGCCTCAAAAGGGACGCGCTCGGGCCTCGCGCCGACGCGCGCCCGGCGACGAGCCGCCCCGAACGCCGCGCGGCGGGGCGGCCTCAGCCGCGAGAATCGGCGTACCACATTTAAGTTCCTGCCGCGGGGAGTGCGTGGCATGCAACGGACGCGACGGGCGCTTCTCGGGGTCGGCGCCGCCCTCGCCGGGACCGCCGGGTGTCTCGGCGTCGAGGGCGTCGAGTACCCCGACGCCGCCGCGGGCGCCGACGCGCCGGGCGACGGGGACGACCCCGACGGCGACCCGCCCGAAGACGGCCCTCCCGACGACCCGCCCGAGCAGACCGACGGCGACCCGCCGGCCGCCAACGCCGCGCTGGCGGCGGCGACGCGCGCGGTCGTCGACGACGCGGTGTGGTTCGCGACCGAGTACCCGGCGGCGGTCGCGACGTACCGCGACGCGATAGCCGACGCGGTCGCGACGGTCCGGTCGGTCCGCGCGACGGTCGACGAGGAGGCGGCGATCGCGACCGAACAGGTCGACGCGGTCGCGGCCGCGGGCGAGACCGCCGCCGACCGCGCGGCCGAGGCGCTCGAACCGCACTTCTCGCCCGGCCCGCGGATCCGCGCCCGCGTCGAGCGACACGTCGGCGTCCTGCGGGAGTTCGCGCCGCGCAACGACGTCGACCGCGCGCTGGAGGAACTCGACCGCATGCGCCGCGACCTCGCGAGCGTCGGAACCTCCATCTACGTCGAAGAGGAGTTCTCTCGGGACCCGATCTACAACCGGCTGTTCCGTCGACTGCTGGCGCCGCTCCCGCCCGAGGACCCCGAGCGCGGCCGCGTCACCGGCGGCACGCTCGTCGAGCTCGCCGTCGCGAGCCGCGACTTCTCGACGTTCGCGCACCGCCCGTACGACCGCGACGGGGTCGACCGCGACCGGATCCCGCGCATCTACGGCGACGCGTTCGACCCCGAGCGGCAGCGGGAGCTCCGCGCCCGGCTCGGCCCGATCCCCCAGTCGGAGGACCGCGTCGAGGAGCTGTTCGTCGCGTACGCGCGGCGGCCACCGCTGGGAACCCGCCAGCAGGAGGCGTTCGAGGGCTGGCCCCGCGAGCTCGACGGCGTCCCGGTCCACGTCCAGCGGTACCCGGACGCCGAGACCGCCGAGGCGCGGCTCTCGACGGCCCTCGACGAGGGGGCGACCGAGGGCCGCGCGCCGGTCGACCCCGAGGCGACGCTCGCCGGGTCCGACTTCAGCGGGAACGCGTCCGAGGGCGGAAACGCCACCGACGCCGACGGCGGGACCGACGACAGCCCGACGGCCTGGCACCGCTTCTACCACCGCGAGGCGGAGGGCGAGCGGTACGGCTTCGACGAGCACGCCGGCGTCCAGTACGGCTACCTCGTCCGGGCGGGCGAGTTCCTGCTCGCGACCGGCTTCTCGGGCGACGCGTGGGAGGAGCGGACCGGGTGGCACGGCCGCCTGCGGCACGGGTGGGTGACCGGCGCGTGAACGCGAACCAGATCGGTCTCGTCGCCGCGGCGTTCGCCCTAGTCGGCGCCGGCGTCGGCATCGTCGGCGCGGCCGCGACGGGCTGGGCGGAGGCGGCGCTCGCGACCGCCGCGACCGGCGAGACGGCGCGGTTCGGCCCGGTGTTCGTCGCGCAGTCGTACCTCGCCGCGACCGCGACCGTCCTCGTCTCCGCCGTCCCGCTGGCCGGCGTCCTCGGCGTCCTCGTCGGCTCGCGCGCCCGCGGCGTCGGCTCCGCGGCGACGACCTGCGGGCTCGGGACGGGCCTCGGCGCGCTGGCGTACGGGCTGATCGCGGTCACGGTGATCGTGGTCTCGCAGGGCGACGCCGCCGCGCAGGCGCACGGGCTCGTCGACGCCGTCGTCCCGACGCTCGCGACCGCGTTCGTCGCCGGCGCCGTCGGCGCGTCGACCGGCGTCCTCGGGACGGTGATGCGATGACCGCCGAACGAAGCCGGTCCGGGTCCGGCGACGGCGACCGACCGGACAGACCGATCCGACGCGCGTCGCGGCGAGGCGTCCTCGCGGTCGGCGCCGCCGGACTCCTGGCCGGCTGCCTCGTCACGTCGGAAGAGGAGGGCTCGGACGCCCGACAGACGAGCGACGGTGCGAACGGGAGCGACGCCGACGGCGACGAGGGGGGAAGCGGGTCCGGCGGCGACGCTGGAAGCGACGGGGGGGAGTCCGAGGGCGAGGCGACCCCGGACGAGGTCGGTCCCGACGGCTCCGGGCTCGTCGTGACCGACGCGACGGTCCGCGAGGTGACGGAAGGCGGCGGGTGGACCAGAGTTCGCGCCCGCCTGACCGTCCGGAACGCCGGCCGGTTCGAGTACGGGACCGTCGAGTTCCGCGCCGACGCGTACGCCGTCAGCCCGGGCACGGACGAGCGCGAACCGGTCGGATTCGGCTACGTCACGCGCCGCTTCTCCCCGGACGACCGGTTCGGGGAGGGCCGCTCGCGGTCGTTCGACGTGACGATCCGCTTCGAGAGCGACGAGACGCCGGTCCGTCCCGAGCGCGACCGGTACGCCGTCGACGCGGCGGTGCGGCGCGCGGAGCCGCTCTGACGCGACCTCGATCGGGGCCGCGGTTCCGCTCCGCCCCCGGCAGAGAGACTCGCCGTGATCGCTACCTCTTTGTCCGCGGTCGCGAGCCGTGAACCCATGGAGGGACAGGCGGCGGCGCTCGGCGCCGGGACCGTGTTGAACGCGCTCGCGACCGGCACGGGCGCGGCGTTCGGCCTCGACGTCGAGACGCGCGCGGCGGTCGAACTGGACCCCGCGGCCGACGGCGTCGAGGGCGAGATAGCCGAGGACGCCGCCGCCGACACCGACCTGATCGAGCGCTGCGTCGCGCTCGCGACCGACCGCTGGGGCGACGGCGAGGGCGGCCGCGTCCGGACCGACAGCGACGTGCCGCTGGCGGCGGGCCTGAAGAGCTCCAGCGCGGCCGCCAACGCGGCCGTCCTCGCGACCTGCGACGCGCTCGGGCTCGCGGTCGGCGACGACCCGGACGACCCCGCGGTCGAGGTCACCCGCCTCGCGGCCTGCCGGCTCGGCGTGCGCGCGGCCCGCGAGGCCGGCGTCACGGTCACGGGCGCGTTCGACGACGCGACCGCGTCGATGCTCGGCGGCGTCACCGTCACCGACAACGGCGCCGACGAGCTGCGCCGCCGCGAGGCGGTCGACTGGGACGCCCTCGTCTGGACCCCGCCCGAGCGGGCCTACTCGGCCGACGCCGACGTGGCGCGCTGCGAGGCCGTCGCGCCGATGGCGGACCTCGTCGCCGACCTCGCGCTCGACGGCCGGTACGGCGAGGCGATGACGGTGAACGGGCTGGCGTTCTCGGCCGCGCTCGGCTTCGACGCCGACCCCGCGGTCGAGGCGATGCCGCACGCCACGGCGGTGTCGCTGTCGGGGACCGGCCCGAGCGTCGTCGCCGTCGCGGACCCCGACGATCCCGAAACCGACCTCGACGCGGTCGCCGACGCCTGGGGCGAGCGCCCCGGAACGCTGCGACGGACGACGACCAGAAACGACGGCGCGGCCGTCGAGTGACCACACGACCCACCCCACTACCAATGAGTGACACACCCAACGCGGAGGACCGGAGCCTCGACGAACTGCGACGCGAGATAGAGGACATCGACCGCGAGATAGTCGAGTTGATCGCCCGCCGGACGTACGTCGCGGACACCGTCGCGGCCGTGAAGGAGGAGCGCGACCTCCCCACCACCGACGAGGGCCAAGAGGAGCGCGTGATGGAGCGCGCCGGCGAGAACGCCGAGCGCTTCGACGTGGACGCCAACCTCGTGAAGGCCATCTTCCGGCTGCTGATCGAGTTGAACAAGGTCGAACAGCGGGAGAATCGGTGAGCGCGCCGTCGCCGCGTCGGAGCGCTCCCGAAATTCAGTCGTCGTCGAGTACGCGCGTGAGCGTCCTGACGCCGACGAATCGGGGGACGCGCTCGCAGTACTCGTCGTAGGCGTCTCCGTAGACCTCCCGGAGCCAGCTCTCCTCCGCGAGTACTTGGAGGACGGAGAAGGCGGCGGTGGCGACGGCGAGCGCACCGGCGAGCGGGGAGTTCGCCAGGACGGCGTACGCCGCGAACAGGAGGACGTAGCCGACGTTCTGCGGGTTCCGGGTGTACCGGTAGACGCCGTCGGTCCGCAGTTCGTCCTCGCGCCCCTCGGTCGCGGCCTCGCCGAGGTCGACGGCGGACCTGTTGAGAACCCCGAACGCGACCAGCACGCCGACGGCGCCGACGCCGAGGTGCCACGGGGCCGCGAGCGGGCCGGCGTTCCAGTCGAGGACGCCGGTCGCGAACACCGCGGGCAACAGCGGGCGGCTGAACGCGAGGTAGACCCGGCGCTTCCGGTCGTCGTCGCCCGCGGGCCAGAGCCGACGCTCGGGCGCGAGCAGGGAGACGATCATCACCGCCGAGAGCCCGAGAAGACAGCCCGCCGCGGCGGCGAACGCGACGAGTCCGAGCATCGAGTCTAGTTGGCGAACCGACAGGTATCAATCCCACGGTCCGGCCGGTTCCGCGTCGGGCGGTCCGGAAACTCCGAAGTCAATCGCCGTCGCGGATCATCATCACCTTCACGCGGCGAACGGCGTCGAAGTCGCGGAGCCGATAGGTCAGTTCGCGGACGCGAGCGGCGTCGCCGCGGCAGAACAGCGATTCGAGACACCACTCGCCTTGGTGGGTGTGGCTCGTGTTGAGGATGACGTCTTGGTACTCGTGTTGGACGCCGTGGAGCTCCCGGATCACCTCGTGGTGACGGTAGTCGAAGCCGAGTAGCGCGACGACCTCGCCCGCCGTGTCTTCGAGCCGCGCGTGCGACTCGACGTACTCCCGCATCGCCTCCCGGACCGCCCGCGACCGGTTCTCGATCCCCTCGTCCCGCCACGTCCGGTCGAACTCCTCGATCAGCCCCTCGGGGACGTTGAAACTCGTTCGCATCACCTCGTCGTCGGACCGGCGAGCAAAAGAGGGTCGGTATGCCGGTCCGCTCGCCCAACCGCGACGACCTCCCATCCCAACCGCGACGGCCTCCAGTCGGCGACCGCCGTGCGCCGACGCGGTCCGCGCGGACGGCTCGCCCGTCGGGTCCGTCGAAGATAGGAGTCGGGGGATGAGGGGCGGGCGGGGTTACTGGTACGCCTGCATCCCGGTGAGGTCCTCGCCGAGGATCAGGGTGTGGATGTCGTGGGTGCCCTCGTAGGTGTACACCGTCTCCATGTTCGCCATGTGGCGCATCGGCGAGTAGTCGGCGGTGATCCCGTTGCCGCCGAGCATCTCCCGGGCGATCCGCGACTGGTCGCGGGCCATCCGCACGTTGTTACGCTTGGCCATCGAGACGTGCTGCGGCCGCATCTCGCCGGCCTCCTTGAGGTCCGCGAGCCGGTGGGCGAGCAGCTGGGAGAGCGTGATCTGGGTCGCCATCTCCGCCAGCTTCTCCTGTTGCATCTGGAAGCCGCCGATCGGCTTCCCGAACTGCTCGCGGTCGGTGGCGTACTCGCGGGCGACCTCGAAGCAGTCCTGCGCGGCGCCGACCGCGCCCCACGCGATGCCGTAGCGCGCCTGCGTCAGACACGACAGCGGGCCCTTCATGCCCTCGACGCCGGGGAGGCGATTTTCGGCCGGGACGCGGACGTTCTGGAGGCTGATCTCGCCCGTGATCGACGCCCGGAGGCTGAGCTTCTCGTCGATCTTGTTGGTCGTGACGCCGTCGCGGTCGGTCTCGACGAGGAAGCCGCGGACCGGCGTCCCCTCCTCGCCGTGGTCCTTCGCCCACACGACCGCGACGTCGGCGATCGGGGAGTTCGTGATCCACGTCTTCGAGCCGTTCAGGACGTACTCGTCGCCGTCCGGCTCGGCCATCGTCTCCATCGCGGAGGGGTTCGACCCGTGCTCCGGCTCCGTGAGCCCGAAGCAGCCGACCGCGTCGCCGGTGCCGAGCCGCGGGAGCCACTCCTCCTTCTGCTCGTCGCTGCCGAAGGCGTGGATCGGGTACATCACCAGGGCGCCCTGGACGCTCGCCATCGACCGGAGCCCGGAGTCACACGCCTCTAGCTCGCGCATCAGCAGGCCGTACGCCGTCTCGCTGACGCCCGGCAGGCCGTACCCGTCGAGGTTCGGCGCGTAAAAGCCCATCTCGCCCATCTTCGGGATCAGTTCCGTGGGAAACGTGCCCTCGATCCAGTGGTCTCCCATGTCGGGGACTTCCCCGTCGACGAACGACCGCGCGGAGTCGACGAGCAGCCGCTCCTCCTCTGACAGCGTCGACTCCATGTCGAAGTAATCCAGCATACGATCGCTTGCGATCCCAAGGATAAATAAGTATAGTTGTGTCCGCTCAGCGACCAAAACCGCCGATTTCGCCGTCGAGTGAGCCGGGGGCGACGCCGAAATCGCCGCCGGGCGGAGGCCGCGGAAGCGGGCCGGCGACCGCCCGGGACCTCAGTCGGCGGGCGACCCCTCGCGGCGCCTCAATCCCAGCCGTCCGTCCCGTCGAGCAGGTGCTCCTCGACGACGGCCTCGTCGAGTTCGATCCCGAGCCCGGGCGCCTCCGGGACCTCGATGCGGCCGTCCTCGATCAGCGGCTCGTCGCGCGCCAGCAGGTCGTCCCACCAGTCGACCTCCAGCGCGTGGTACTCCAGCAGGTCGAAGTTCGGCGTGGCGGCGCCGAGGTGGACGCAGGCCATCGTCCCGACCGGGCTACAGACGTTGTGCGGGGACAGCGGCATGTAGTTCTCCTCCGCGCGGTCGGCGATCCGCATCGTCTCCGTGAGGCCGCCGACGGTCGTCGGGTCGGGAGTGACGATGTCGACGCCGTGGTCGTAGATCAGGTCCGACAGCTCGAACACGCGGAAGCGGTTCTCGCCGGTCGCGACCGGGGTCCGCGTCGCCTTCGTCACCTCCTTTTGCGCCTCCATGTTCTCGGGCGGGACGAGGTCCTCGAGCCACATCAGGTCGAACTCCTCCAACTCGTGGGCGAGCCGCTTCGCGCTCTCGACGGAGTAGTCCCAGTGGCAGTCGAACGCGAGGTCGACGTCGTACCCGATCTCGTCGCGCACGGCGGCGACGATCTCCTTTTTCTCCCGGATCGCCGCGTTGGTCAGGCGCCCGTTGTACGGGTCGTTCTCGTTGTCCGCGGGGAGGTCGAGGTCGAACTTCAGCGCGGAGAAGCCCATGTCGGTGACGCGGGCGGCCTCGGCGGCGTACGCCTCCGGCGAGTACGCCTCGGCGTCGGCGTAGGCGGTCGCGCCGTCCTCCACCGCGTACGCCTCGCCGGCGTGGCAGTCGCAGTAGATCCGGACCTCGTCGCGGTACTTCGAGCCGAGCAGCTGGTAGACCGGGAGCCCGAGGATCTTCCCGGCGGCGTCTAAGAGCGCGATCTCGATGCCCGACGCCGCGGTGACGACCTTCCCGGTCGTGCCGCCGTGGCCCGACATCTCCTGGAAGACGTACCGGACGAGCCGCCCCACGTCGAGCGGGTTCTCGCCGACGAGGAACCGGTTCGTGTACTCGACGAGCTCCGGGATCCCGCCGCCGCGGTACGCCTCGCCGATCCCGGTGACGCCGGCGTCGGTCTCCACTTTGATCAGGTTCCACTCGAAGTTCCCCTCGACGACGCAGGCGTCGAGGCCGGTGATCTGTACGTCTCGGTCCGGGTCGCGGGTGTCGATCTGGTCTGAGTAGTCTCGCATGTGTGTGGTGTTTGTGTTTCGCTGGTATCCCCGAGTCAGTCGTCTCTGAACCGCTCCAGCGCGTCCTCGTCCAGGGGGACGCCGTGACCGGGGCGGTCGGGCAGGTCTATTCTCCCGTCGTCGCCGGGTTTCAGGGGGTCGGCGACCACGTCGTCGAACGCCTTCACGTCCATGTCGCGGTAGAAGTACTCCACCCAGAGCCCGTTCTCCACGGCGCCGAGCAGGGAGGCGTGGAGGTTCCAGTTGTAGTGGGGAGCGATCTGAATGTCGTACGCAGAGGCGTGGTTCGCGATCTTCAGCCACTCCGTGATCCCGCCGCAGACGGTGGCGTCGGGCTGGAGGATCGACGCCGCGCCGCTGTCGGCGAGGCGGGCGAAGCTGTGCCGCGTCCCCTCCAGTTCGCCGGTGGCGACGGGGTAGTCGATCCCGTCGTTCACCTCGGCCATCGTGTCGACGCGGTCGATCATCACGGGCTCCTCGACGAAGTACGGGTCGTACGGCGCGAACGCCCGGCAGTTGCGGAGCGCCTCCGTCGTCGACTCCCAGACGCCGTTGGCGTCGAGCAGCAGGGTGCGGTCGTCGCCGATCTCGTCGCGCACGGCGGCGACGCGCTCGGCCTCCTCGGCGGCCGACAGGCGCCCGACCTTCATCTTCACGGCGTTGTGGCCTTCGTCGACGTAGCGCCGCATCTCGCCGCGGAGCGCCTCGTGGCCCTTCTCGTCGCGGTAGTAGCCGCCGCTGGCGTACGACGGGACCGACTCCGAATGGCCGCCCAGCAGCTTGTGGAGGGGCATGTCGGCGGCCTTCGCCTTCACGTCCCAGAGCGCGATGTCGACCGTCGAGATGGCGCGCAAGAAGAGCCCGCTCCGCCCGATCTGGACGTTCCCCTCGTACATCTCGTGCCACAGGCGCTCGGTGTCGCGGGGGTCCTCGCCGACGAGCGGCGGTGCCAGCAGCGACTCGACCGCGTCGGCGATGAGCCCCGCCCCCTCGTACCCCAGCGAGTAGCCGACCCCCTCGTGGCCGGTGTCCGTCCGCACGTACGTGATCGCGTGGTCCCGGTAGGTGAGCGTCCGGTTGGAGAAGGAGACGGGAGACTCCAGCGGCAGCTTGATCGGAAACGACTCGACTTCGGTTATCTGCATGCGTGGTGCGGCGTCACACGGGTACAAGTAGCCCGCTGTATCGGCAATGCTCTCGGTCGCGCCGCCCACAGTCCGGCCGTCGTCGGTCGTTTTCGGGCCGCGGCGCAAGAGGCGCGCCCGCCGGCTCCCGCCGACGGCGCCCACCGGCAGCTTTTGTATCGGCGCCGCGAGGGGCCCCGTATGGAGTTCCCCGAGCGAGCCGACGTCGACGGACTCATCGACCCGCAGCCGCTTCCGGAGTTCGCGCGGGTGCGGTACGAGCCGCGCACGGAGCGCCTCGACGATCCCGTCGGGGCGGCCCGGGAGTCGCTCGACGCGCTCGACCTCGACGGCCTCCCCGCGGGGGCGACCGTGGCGGTCGGGGTGGGCAGCCGCGGGATCGACCGCATCGACGAGGTCGCGGCGGGGGTCGTCGACCGCCTCGACGAGCGGGGGTTCGACCCGGTCGTCGTGCCCGCGATGGGCAGCCACGGCGGCGCGACGCCCGAGGGGCAGCGCGAGGTACTGGCGGCGCTCGGAATCACCGAGGAGAGCGTCGGCGCGCCGATCGACGCGCGCATGGCGGCGGCGGAGCTGGCGACGGTGTCCGTCGGCGACGCCGAGACGCCGGTGTACTTCGCCGAGGCGGCGCTCGAAGCGGACGCGGCCGTAGTGGTGAACCGCGTGAAGGCCCACACCAACTTCACCGGGCCGATCGAGAGCGGGCTCGCGAAGATGACCGTCGTCGGGCTCGGCAAGCAGCGCGGCGCGAAGGCGTTCCACTCGACGGCGATCGCCGAGGGGTACGTCGAGACGCTGACGGCGGCGCTCGACGTCATCGAGGAGGAGACCCCGATCGTCGGCGGCGTCGCCCTCGTCGAGAACTTCGAGGAGGAGATCGGCCACGTCGAAGGCGTCCCGGCGGGCTCGTTCCTCGACCGCGAGCCGGCGCTGTTAGAGCGCGCCTACGAGGAGATGCCGACGCTGCCGGTCGACGACGTCGACCTGCTGGTCGTCGACGAGATCGGCAAGGAGATCTCCGGCGCCGGCATGGACACGAACGTCATCGGTCGCTACCGCGTCCTCAACGCCCCCGACCCGGAGACGCCCGACATCGACCTCATCTACGTCCGGGGACTCACCGAGGCGACGAAGGGGAACGGCAACGGGATCGGGCTGGCGGACCTCACCCGGCGGGCCGCGGTCGACCAGCTGGACCTGAAGAAGACGTACGCGAACGCGCTCACGAGCGGCTCGCTCGCGAAGTCCAAGCTCCCCGTGGTCGCGCCGGACGACGAGTTCGCGCTCCGGACCGCGGCGGCCGCGCTGGGGGCGTACGACCCGGAGACCGCCCGGATCGTCTGGATCCGGAACACGCAGGAGCTCGGCGAGTTCCGCGTCTCCGACGCCCTGATCGAGGACCTCCCGGAGGCCGCGGTCGTGACCGACCGCGAGGCGGTGACGTTCGACGCGGGGACGGCGACGTTCGAGGCGGTGGCCGACGGCGACGCGGACGCGTAGCGGTCGCGTCGGCCCGTCGAGCCCTCGGAGTCGGCTGCTCGAACCCCTCCGCGTCGGCCGGTCGAACCCGCCGCGTCGTCGCCTGAGACCGCCCGGTTGCCTGTAGGCAAACGTTTTCACGCCGCACTCGGGATGGGTGAGACATGGACCTACAGATCGACGGCAACGCGGCGCTCGTCACCGCATCGTCCAGCGGGCTCGGCAAGGCATCGGCGAAGGCGCTCGCCCGCGAGGGCGTCGACGTCGTCATCAACGGCCGCGACGAGGAGCGGCTGGCGGACGCGAAGGAGGAGGTCGAGGCCGTCGCGACCGGGGAGGTCGTCGCCCACTCGGCTGACCTGACCGACGCGGACGAGGTCGCGGCGCTCGTGGAGGCGACCGTCGACGAGTTCGGCACGATCGACCACCTCGTGACGAGCGCCGGCGGCCCGCCCTCCGGCGCGTTCCTCGACACGGACGACGAGGACTGGCAGCACGCCTACGACCTGCTCGTGATGAGCGTCGTCCGACTGGCGCGGGAGTCGTACCCGTACCTCAAGGAGGGCGACGGCGGCACCATCGTCAACGTCACCTCCCGCAGCGTCAAGGAGGCCATCGACAGCCTCGTGTTATCGAACTCCGTGCGGATGAGCGTCATCGGGCTGGAGAAGACCCTCTCGAAGGAGTTCGCCCCGGAGGTACGCGCGAACGCCGTCCTGCCCGGCCCCCACGAGACGAGCCGGATCCGGGACCTCGTCGAGGCCGCCGTCGAGCGCGGCGACTACGACTCCTACGAGGAGGGGCTCGACGACTGGGCACAGAACCCGCTCGAACGCATCGGCGACCCGATGGAGCTCGGCAACACGGTCGCGTTCCTCTCGTCGCCGAAGTCGGGGTACGTCAACGGCAC
Organism: Halorubrum sp. Atlit-8R; assembly: GCF_003666025.1. Classification (NCBI taxonomy): domain Archaea; kingdom Methanobacteriati; phylum Methanobacteriota; class Halobacteria; order Halobacteriales; family Haloferacaceae; genus Halorubrum; species Halorubrum sp. Atlit-8R. The sequence goes on along the minus strand of NZ_QPLV01000002.1, from coordinate 262,357 downwards.
CGCCCTCCCGATCGACGGCGGCTCCACCGGAGCGAACCTATGAAGCCGGTGGCGTTCGACGAGGCGGAGACGTACGAGCCCGACGAGGGCTGGCGCCGCGTCTCGATGGCGGGCAGCGACCGGTTCTCCTTCGAGTGGTTCGAGAAGCCGCCGGGCCACAGCTCCCCGATGCACGACCACGAGAACGAGCAGGTGTGCCTCTGCCTGGAGGGCGAGCTCACCGTCGTCTCCGAGGACGACGAGGTCACGCTTCAGAAGAACGACTCCGTCCTCTTGGAGTCGAACGAGCCCCACAGAGTCGAGAACACCGGCGACGAGCGCGCGGTCGGCCTCGACGTGTTCGCGCCCGGGCGCTCGTTCGACTTCTGGACGGACCGGGAGGAGTGAGATGAACGGAGCCACCCCGCGATGAAGTACCTCGCGCGCACGGCGACCGGCGAGCCGCTCCTCGGCGACGACGAGGGGTACGTCCCGCTCGGCGCCGTCGAGCCCGACCTGGGCAGCGTCCGAGCGGCGCTCCCGCGGGCGGCCGCCGGCGACCTTGGAGACCCGGCCGACGCGCCGGCGGACCCCGTCCCGGCAGCGGACGTGTCGTTCGGCGCGCCCCTGGAGCCGTTCGGGAAGCTCTGGGGGATCGGCCTGAACTACGAGGAGCACGCCGGGGACCTCGACGAGCAGCGCCCCGACGAGCCGGCGAGCTTCATGAAGCCCCGGTCGGTCCTGACGGGGCCCGGCGGCCCGATCCGGCTGCCCCCGGAGTCGCAGAGCGAGCGGGTGACCGCTGAGGCCGAGCTGGCGGTCGTGATGGGGCGGACGTGTCGGAACGTCGCCGAGGGCGACGTCGACGACGTGGTCGCCGGCTTCCTCCCCGTGATCGACATGACCGCCGAGGACGTGCTCCAGCGGAACCCGCGGTTCCTCACGCGGGCGAAGAGCTACGACACGTTCCTCGTCCCCGGCGCCGCGCTCGCGGTGCCGGAGGGCCCCGTCGACCTGGAGGGGCTCTCCGTGCGGACGGAAGTCAACGGGGAGGTGCGGGCCGAAAACGAGATCCGGAACATGCTGTTCCCGCCGGCGGAGATCGTCTCGTTCCACTCCGACGTGATGACGCTGGAGCCCGGCGACCTGTTCAGCACCGGGACGCCCGGCGCGGCGCCCATCTATCCCGGCGACGAGGTGCGGGCGGTCGTCGAGTCGATCGGGTCCGTCACCGCGCCGGTGACGCGGTAGGCCGGCGAGCCGGCAGCTACTTTTATTACCTGCTTTCGGGTAGTGGCGGGTATGTACCGGGTACTGCTGCCGGTCGGCGGAGAGTCCGAACACGCGCCGGCCGCCGCGGACGCGGTCGCGTCGCTCCCGAACGCCGCCGAGGAGGTCGAGGCGGTGCTGCTCAACGTCTACGAGGGGTTCGAGGTCAGCGGCGAGGGCGGCCGCGTCGACTCCGAGGACGTGTGGAACGAGGAGAACTTCCCCGAGGCCGTCGCGGCCGTCGAGGCGCGCTTGGAGGAGGCCGGGGTGGCGACGTCGAAGCGGCGCGAGCACGGCGACCCCGCGGAGACGATCATCGAGGTCGCCGAGGAGCTCGACGTCGACAACATCACGATGAGCGGGCGGCGGCGGAGCCCGACCGGCAAGATGCTGTTCGGGAGCACGACGCAGTCGGTGCTGCTCGCGGCCGACCGACCGGTGACGGTCATCCTCGACGAGTAACCGGCGCCGGTACCGGGATCCCGACCGGTAATCGGATCCGATACCGCCTCCCTCGACGGGTAACCCGTTCCGGCGACGTGTTCGCTGACGACCACTATAATGAATATTCCTTCGGTTTGAACTGAAATAAACAGACACATTGTTAATGATCGACTGGGAGTACTCTGTTGAGTATGTCCGAGAACTCAATCGATCGGCGGAAGTTCCTGTACGGTACCGGCGCGGTAGGCATCACCGGACTCGCCGGCTGTTCCGGCGGCGGGGACGGCGGCGACGGGGGAGACGGCTCCGACGGCGGCGACGGCATGGACGGCGGAGACGGCGGCGACGGCGGTAGCCAGGACCTCTCGCTGCGCGTCGGCACGTCGGCCGGCGGGACGCAGGACGTCGGCCTGGCGGTCGAGCGCGCGGTGAGCCAGGAGAGCGACACGCTGAGCTACTCGACCATCGAGAGCCCGGGATACATCGGGACGATCCGCCGGATGGCGAACGACCAGTTCAACGCCGGCATCACCGACAACAACTCGCTGTCGAAGGCGCTCAGCGACACGGGCGCGTTCTCGGAGCAGCCGGTCGAGCGCATCCCGCAGTACGGCTTCTACGCGTTCCCGTACAGCATCTACGTCATCGCCCGCGACGGCACGGGGATCGAGACGTTCGACGACCTGGCCGGCGCGAACGTCTACCCGGCCGAGCCGGGGTACTCGACGCGCGCGACGACGCTCGACGTCTGGTCGCAGGACCCGACGGCTGACGTCTTCGACCAGATGAACATCCAGAACATGGGCGTCGACTCCGCGCCCGGCGCGATGGAGGAGGGGACCATCGACGCCAGCATCGCGTACGGGACGCCCGGCGTGCGGTACACCGGCTTCGTCCAGGAGATCGCCTCCCGGGTCGACATCCACTACGTCGAGCCGACCGACGCGCTCATCGAGTCCGCCGAGTCGTACGACGGGGCCGGCACCGGCACCACGAGCTACGACGACTGGTCCATCGCGGGCACGGACATCGGCACGGACGAGGTGTTCCACTGGAACCTCGAGGTGAACTACACGTTCAACCCCGAGGCGAACCCGGACGCCGTCTACGAGCTGTGCCGCGTCGTCGACGAGCACAACGACACCGTCAACGAGGGCGAGGCGCAGTTCAACGACTTCGAGTCGACCGCCGACATGCTCGGCTCCGCCCGCGAGAACATCCCAGTCCACCGCGGCGCCGTCCAGTACTACCGGGACAACGACGCCTGGGACGACAGCCTGACCGAAGGCGAAAGCCCCTAATCGGTCGGTAACCGGGTTTTCCTCTCCGTTTGCCGCGGTGTACCGATCAGTAATTTAAAATCATCGAATACGTAACCGACAACTCAGACACCAACTATGACACTATCACTCACGTCCGGGCGACCGACCAGCCGCTCTGCGGTACAGCCGCGCCAATGAGTACGGAAACGGCCTCGACGGACTCCGAGTCCGGACTCCTTCGGGGACTCGACGTCACCGTCACGGGGGCGGCGCTGCTGTTCTGGGCCGGCGTCCTCTACTGGGCGCAGACGCAGGCGATCTCGCAGGTGCGGTTCGCGACCGCGTTCGTCGGCGGCATCCTGACCGTGTACGCGCTCAACGAGACGCGGCTCGCCATCTCGGACGGCGACTGGATCGACGGCGCCGTGCTGATCCCCGCGTCGCTCGCGCTGATGACCGCGTCGGCGTTCTTCGCGATCAACTTCCAGGACGTGTACCTCCAGCGGCAGGGGTACGCGCTCGAACACGAGTACATGCTCGCGCGGCTGGTGATCCTCTCGCTGATGTACCTCACGTGGCGCGAGTTCGGCAACGTGTTCCTCGGGCTCGTCTTCGCCGTGTTCGGGTACGCGATGTTCGGGAACCTCGTCCCCGGCGTGTTGGGCCACGCGGGGATGAACCAGGCGACGCTGCTCCAGGCGACGGTCACGGACCTGTACGGGTTCTACGGGAGCCTGACGCAGATCACGGCCTCGTGGATCGCGCCGTTCCTGCTGTACGCCGGGCTGCTGTTCGCGTACGGCGCGTTCGACCTGATCCTGCGCGTCGCCATCGTCGCCGCGAAGTACATCGAGTCGGGCATCGCCCAGACCGCGGTGCTCTCCTCGGCGGTCATCGGCTCGATCAACGGGTCGTACACCGCCAACGCCGCGATGACGGGCTCGTTCACCATCCCGACGATGCAGGAGGCCGGGATGAAGGGCCACCGCGCGGCGGGCATCGAGGCGGTCGCGTCCACCTCCGGGCAGGTGCTGCCGCCCGTGATGGGGGCGTCCGCGTTCGTGATGGCGTCGTACCTCGGGGTGCCGTACCTCGACATCGTCGTCGCCGGCCTCGTGCCGGCCGCCATCCTGGTCGTCTCCATCTCTATCGCGGTCCACTACCTCGCCATCTCGGACTCCAGCAGCCAAGACATGGAGTTCTCCGAGTTCTTCGACGAGACGCTCTCGACCGAGAAGAAGGTGTTCGAGGCGATCCGGTTCGGCGTCCCGTTCGGGATCCTCATCTACCTGCTCGGCATCGCGCAGTACACCGTGATGACCTCCGCGCTGTACACCGTGGTCGCGATGATGATCACGGGGACGCTCATGCCGCCGCTCCAGCGGGTCGTCGACAGCTCGGGCGTCAGCCCGGTCAGCGAAGTCGTCACGCAGGTGAAAAACACCGTTCACGGGATCCGGCGGGGCGCGATCATCCTCGCGCCCATCGCGATCATCCTCGTCGTCATCAGCGGCGTCGTGAACCTCTTCAGCACCACCGGGATCCCGGCGAAGATCGCGCTGCTGCTCATCAACATCTCGGGCGGCGTGCTGCTGTTCGCGGTGCTGCTCGGGATGGGGGTCGCCATCCTGATGGGGGTCGGCATGCCGACCGTGGCCGCGTACGTCATCGTGGCCATCCTCATCGTCCCGACCTTCGTCTCCGACTTCAACGTCCCGGCGATCACCGCCCACTACACGATGTTCTACGCGGCGATCCTCGCGGGGATCACGCCGCCGGTGGCCACCGCGGCGGTGATAGCCGCGGGGATCGCGGAGGCGAACTTCTGGCGGACCTGCGGGGCGGCGATCCGGATCGCCGCGCCGCTTTTCATCCTGCCGGTCGCGTTCGTCTACAACCCCGGCCTGATCTCGATGGACGTCGGGCTGAACACGCTGTACGTCGGGCTGCTCGTCCTGCTCGGCGCGGTGACGATCATCTACGGGCTGAACTACCCGTTCAAGATGCGCCCCGGTCGGAAGCTCGGCGCGCGAGCCCTGCTCGCGACGCTCGGCGTGCTGATCATGGTGTACCCGTCGAACGTCGCGAAGATAGCCGGAATCGCGGTCTTCGCGGCCGTGTTCGTCGCGGAGAAGGTGATGATCCGCGGTCTCACGCTGCCGTTCGGCAGGGGGGCGAGCCAATGAGCGACGACGACTCCCCCGAGGCGGTCGCCGAGCAGTCGGCACAGCAGGCCGGCGGGCTCGACGAGATCATTCCGGAGCCGCTGCTGCCGGTGTGGAACCAGGTGGAGAAGGTCCAGGCGTTCCGCCGGACGCACGGCTCGAAGTACGTCGGCGCGCTGGAACTGCTCACCGCGCTCGCGCTCACCGGCGGCTACGTCTGGTGGCTGCTCATCTACCTCGAACTGCTCTGAGGCCGCGGGCGGCCCCCGGCCGCCGCGACTGTCCTTCTTCGCCCCCGTTCGACCGCACGCCGCGACGCCGCCCTCGACCCGTCGACAGTGACCGCCTCCGCTCGTCGAACGGGCGTCAGTCACGTCCGCGAGCAGTCCGCTCGCTCGCACGAGCGGGACGTTCCCGAGCGAGCGCGGGAAACGGGTAACCGTCGAACAACGCGGGGGCGAGAACGTACCGCGAGGAAAGCGCCGCGAACGCGAACCGCGTCAGCGACCGCCGTCGGTCATCGCGACCGGCTCGTCGGCGTCGACGTCGGCCGGCGCCTCCGCCGCCGCGTCGTCGCTCGACGCGGGGTCGGTCGCGGCGTCGGTGACGCCGAACTCCGTCCAGAGCGTGGCGACGACGACCGCGTACGCGACGAGGTCGTAGTGGACCGCGCCCTCGACGCCGGCGAACGCGACCAGCGTGCTGTACCCGTAGAGGGCGGCGACGCCCCCGACGAACGCGGCCTCGTTGGTGAACCGCCCGTCGCGCGCCGCGGCGACCGCGCGGCGGATCGCGGGCGCGCAGGCGACGAGGAACGCGAGCCCGGACAGCGCGCCGAGGTTCACGAAGAAGTGCGTCGTCATCGACGAGTCGAGGATCGACTGGAGGTACTGGACCGTCACGGGGTCGTAGAACAGCCACTCCACCCGTGTCGGGTACAGCACCGCGATGTACGGCGTCGCGACCATCAGCCCGAAGAGGACCGCGACCGCGACGCGGGCCGACGCGAACTGCGCGGCCCGCCGCGCCTCGAACGCCTCGTCGCCGGGCGCGACGACGAGCCCGCACTCCGCCAACACCTCGCGGAGCGCCTCGCGCGACACCGACGGGTCGTGGTGAACGCCGACCGTCCCGTTGCGCCGGGTCGCCGAGGCGGCGCTGACGCCGTCGACGTCGCGGAGGACCGCCTCCACCAGCCCCTCGCGCCGGTCGGTGTCGATCCCCTCGACGGAGAACGTGTCGTGGTCGTGGTCCGACGGGACGCGGGCGACCCGCGGGCCCGATCCGGCGGCGTCGCCCGCGGGCGCCTCGTCCCCGGGCGGGCCGCGCTCCCCGGCCGCGTCGGGGGCGTCGATTCCGCGTTCGCGGACCACGGCGTCGAGCGGCGTCTCGCCGCCGCGGTGGTCGTTGTCTCGCATGAGAGGTATCTACGGTTACACAAGCATGAAACTTCCCCCCGCAGGGGCGGCGCGTTCGGCGGTCGACGCGCCGGAGACGCGCGTCAGGCGTTCACCGATTCGAGGTAGGAGCTCACGATCATCTGCCCCTTCCGGGTGAGCGCGGCCCCGCTGTCGCCGTCGGCGACGAGGTCGGCCTCGCGGAGCGTGTCGAGGATCATCGAGGTCTGGGTGACGTCGCCCGTGACCACGTCGGCGATGTTCGCCTCGCCCCCGGCGGAGTAGATCGACACGAGGATCTCCAGCTGCTCTTCGGTCGGGTCGAACGAGTCGAGGTCCTCCATGGCCTCGTCGTACTCGATCTTGATGTACCGGCCGAGGATGTTGAGCGCCCGCTCGTTCGGGACGGTCGCGATCGACGTGACCGTCTGTCCGTCGGTGACGTGGCGGAAGACGAGCGCCGGGCGCTTCGTGCCCCCGAGGGTGCGGTCGGTCCGCTCGTAGTCGATCACGGCCGAGAGGTCGACGACGAACGGCTCGGGGCAGTCCCCGAAGCGTATCTCGCCGGGCGACACCGACACCGAGGCGCGGTGGTCGCTGGCGTCGGTGACGCGCCCGCCGACCTTCGCGGGGTGCCGCACGGTGACGGTGACGTTCCGCAACAACACCTTGAACAGGAGCCGGACGAACCGGTCCATGTCCTCGGCCTCGCCCTCCACGAGCGCCGAGCGCCGCGACCCGTCGCGGTCGTACGCGACGGTGACGCTGTCGTTGAAGAACGAGCGCAGGTCGCCCGGGACGCTCCCGACGACGACGTCGAACACCCGGGAGAGGGGAATCGTCTCCTTCCCGTCGTCCGTCGCGAGGACCATTCGCCGCTGGCTCAACAGGACGCGACCCGTCACCGGCTCGTCGGTCCCGAAACTCGCCGCGTGGACGCGGCCGACGAAGTCGGCGACGACGGACTCCTCCATCGGTGTCTCCTGAGCGCCGTACGCTATTTATTGTTACTCACCCCGTATCAGTCGTGATAACGATCTGTCACCCGAGCGCCGCGGGCCGCCGATCGAGCGGGTCGGATCGGGGGATCGGAGCGGCGAGACTCGCCGAACGGGACCGAATTTGTTCGGTCGACGGCGCCCGGCGTCGGGGCGGTCGGCTGGGGAACAGCAAAGCCTAATGAGGTGGGCACCAAACCGGCAGGTGATGCCCACAGTAGAATACCTCAACTACGAAGTGCTCGACGACCACGGCTGGTCGATGGACGACGACAACCTCTTCGAGGAGGCCGCCGACGCGGGCCTCGACGAGGAGGACTACGGCACCCTCGAAGTGAACCAGGGCGAGTACATCCTCGAATCGGCCGAGGCGCAGGGCTACGACTGGCCCTTCTCGTGCCGCGCCGGCGCCTGTGCGAACTGCGCGTCCATCGTCAAGGAGGGCGACATCGAGATGGACATGCAGCAGATCCTCTCCGACGAGGAGGTCGAGGAGAAGAACGTCCGCCTCACCTGTATCGGTAGCCCGGCCACCGACGAGGTCAAGATCGTCTACAACGCGAAACACCTCGACTACCTGCAGAACCGCGTCATCTGATCGGCTCTCTCCTGTGGTGACAGGCCGTTCTCACGCGGGACCGCGCCGCTCGCGGTCCTCGCATCTCTCGCCGCTCCGCCAGCGACGGCGCCCGCCCGCGGCGGGCGGCGCCGACCCGGTGACCGAGCGTCGCCCTCGCCGCCCGAACCTGTTCGGGCGAATTTCGCGGCCGTGAGAACGCGCGAAACCCCGTTCGGGGAACCGTCCGTACGGGGGGTATGGTCGAGAAGACGGACCGAACCGAGGACGCGAACGGGCCGCGGTCGGCCGACGGTCGCCGGTTCGAGGTGTTCGTCCGCGAGGCGGAGTCGGACCCGCTCCGCCACGTCGGCACCGTCGCCGCGCCGACGCCGGACGTCGCTCACGAGGAGGCGAGCAAGCTCTTCGCGTGGTACGCCCGCGACGTGTGGGTGTGTCCGGCCGCGGAGGTGTCCCGGTACTCCGCGGAGTCGCTCGCGGGCGACGCGGACGAGGCGGACGGGAAGGCGGCCGACCCGGACGGAACGGACGACGAGGCCGCCGACGCGGACGAACCGCGCGTCTACGAGGAGACCGAGGGGACGCCGACCGCCTCCCGCGCCGGCGCGCCCGCGGTCGACGCGGACGAGGAGGGGTCGCGATGATCTCCGTCAGCAAGCTCCTCTGCGGGCTCGACGCCGAGAGCGACGGACTCCGGTACGACGCGGCCGACGACTCCGAGGAGTCGCAGATCACGGAGGAGAAACAGCGCCGGCCGGTCGTCGTCTGGAACACCACGAAGCGGTGTAACCTCTACTGCGAGCACTGCTACGCGGGCGCCGACGCCGAGGGCGCCCCGAACGAGCTCTCCACCGCGGAGGGGAAGGCGCTCATCGACGACCTCGCCGAGTTCGGCGTCCCCGTCCTCCTGTTCTCCGGCGGCGAGCCCCTCGTCCGCGAGGACCTGCCCGAGCTGATCGCCTACGCCGACGACAGCGGGATCCGCCCCGTCCTCTCGACGAACGGCACGCTCCTCACCCGCGACCGCGCCCGGGAGCTGAAGGAGGCCGGGCTCAAGTACGCCGGCGTCTCGGTCGACGGCCTCCCCGAGCGCAACGACCGCATCCGCGGCGAGGAGGGCGCGTTCGACGCCGCGGTCCGCGGTATCGAGGCCTGCCTCGACGTCGGGCTCAAGACGGGCCTGCGGTACACGATCACCGAGCACAACGTCGACGACCTCGCGGGCGTCGTCGACCTCCTGGTCGATGTGGGCGTCGACCGCTTCTGTTTCTACCACCTCGACTACGGCGGCCGCGGCGCCGACATCTCGGACGTCGACCTCTCGCCGGAGGCGACCCGGCAGGCCGTCACCGACCTCTGTGACCTCACCCGCGAGTACCACGCGGCCGGCGAGGAGATAGAGACGCTGCTCGTCGGCAACTACGCCGACGCCGGCCACCTCGTCGAGTACGCCGACCGCGAGATGGGGACCGACCGCGCCCGCCTGATCTACCGGTACCTCGAACGCAACGGCGGCGACCCGACCGGCGAGCGCGTCGCCGACGTCGACCCAGTCGGCCACGTCCACCTCACGCAGTTCTGGCAGGGGTACTCGCCCGGCAACGTCCGCGACCGCTCGTTCGGCGCGATCTGGTCCGACGAGTCGAACCCGCTCCTCGCCGGGCTCCGCGAGCGCGAGGACCGCCTCACCGGCCGCTGCGCCGACTGCGCGTACCGGTCGATCTGCCGCGGCGGGTCGCGGCTCCGCGCGCTCTCGGCGCACGGCGACCCGTTCGCCCCCGATCCGAAGTGTTACCTCACCGAGGCCGAGCGCGCCGGCGACGAGGCGCTCGCCCGGATCGACGCGGCCGACCGGTCCGCGCCGGCCGACGACTGAGGCGCTCGCCCGGCGGCGCTCACTCCCGCTCCTCGCCCGCGCCCTCGGCGTCTCCCCCAGTCCCGTACTTCGCCGAGAAGCGCTCCGCGGGCACCTCGCCGCGAGCGACGCCGATGGCGTCGCGCACGAGTTCGAGCGTGGCGTCGTCTCGGACCGGCTCGACGGCCGGCGGGTCCTCGTCGTCCATGTCCGGACCGAGGGGCCGGCGAGGCCTCCGCCTCCCGCTTTACCGGTGTACCCCTTCAAGGGGGCCGCTCACCGCTCGGCGCCGTCGAAGACGTCCGTCACCAGCTTCGCCTGCGCGGTGCGGAGCCGCTGGGAGAGCGCGGACTTGCTGATCTCTAGCTCGTCGGCCAGTTCGCTCAGGCGCACGTCGCGGTCGTCGTCGAAGTAGCCGCGGACGACCGCGAGTTCGAGCCCGCGCCGCTGTTTCGGCGTCAGCGCGGAGAGGTCGAAGGTGACCTGTTCGGTCGCGTCCGGGCCCTCCACGACCGCGAGCCGCACGAGCCGCACGCGGTCGACGACCTCCCGGAGCTCCCCGACCAGCCGGCGGACCGCGTCGCGGTCGTCGACGTATGTCGTGACGAGGACCGTCCCGTCCTCGACGCGGCGGAAGTGCGGGACGCAGCCGAGCCGCCCGAACGCGTGACAGAGGCAGTCCTCGTCGACCTCGCCGGTCCCGCGGCGCACGTCGCCGTCCGGCGTCGTCACGTCGACCACGCACTCGTCGCCGACCGCGTTGACCGCCACCTCGGCGGCCTCGTCGGCCTCGGCGACGATCGGACAGCCGCGGTCGCCGCTCGGATCGACGTCGAGGTCGACCCGCAGGCGGCGGTCACCCTCGGCGCCGGCGGCGTCAGACATGTCGGTCGCTACGGACGGCGTCGGTTTCATCTTTCGGCGGTTTCCCGGAATCCGGCGCTGCGCTCGTCGGTTTGAAAAGGGTCGGCGTCGGGGTCGCGGTCGCGTCGGAGGCGCGGGCGGGTCGCGCCTCAGTCCTCGGACTCGGGGGCGGCCTCCTCGGCGGCCGGCTCGCTCCCGCCGGCCGACTCCTCTTCGCCCTCCTCGGAGCGCGCGGCGACGAGCGCCCCGCTGGCGACGCTGTACATCGGCTCCTCGGCGGAGCGCACGCCGCTGATCGAGAACGGGATGTTCGCGTCCGCGAGGTGGTCCGCGAACAGGTCCTCGAAGCCGTTCGGGCTGGAGGTGCCGCCGGTGACGACGACGGGCACGTCGAGGCCCTCCTCGACGTCCTCCTCGTCGACCTCGCGCGTGATGTTCTCGATGACGTAGTCGAGCAGGTTCTCGTAGTAGATGGCGAGCGCGCCCTCGACGCCGCCGACGTCGGTGCGGAAGTCGAGCTCGAAGTCGTCCTCCTTGATGCTCGTCACCTTGTCGACGGGCGTGCCCGTCGCCTGCGCGGTCTGCTCGTCGACCCAGTCGCCCCCGCGGGCGATGGAGAACTTCATCACGGGCACCGCGTAGTAGGCGAGACAGACGTTGGTCATCCCCGCGCCGAAGCTGATCCCGAGGCCGGTGAAGTTGTTGTCGGCCAGCTCGGAGTAGATGACCGCCATCCCCTCGTTGATCGGCTCGGGGTCGTACCCCATGTCGCCGAGCATCGATTCGAGGGTCTTCTCGTGGTACAGCGTCGTGAGCGGCGAGTCGATGGGGTCCGCCGGGCTGGAGTAGAACAGGCGCTCGTTCGGCTTCGAGGGCTCGCCGACCACCTGCTCGGTGATCAGCTTGATCATCGGGATGGCCGAGGCCTCCTCGCTGGAGAGGATGCCGTGTTGCATCGGCCGCCGGGTCTCCTTGTTGAAGATGTTCGCGAAGTTCAAGGCGTCGTCGCCGACGACGTACACCTTGTCGTCCTTGCGGATGTGGAGGACCTCGCTGCGCGAGAGCATCTGCTCGGCCATGTCGCTGTACTCGATCTCGACGAACGAGTTCCGCTGCTGTACGAACACCGTCTCCGCGCCTTCCTGTCGTCCGGAGAGGATGTTCATCGTGCCGACGTCTAAGCCCTTGGCCATATCCGGGTATTTCATTTCGGACGTGATAAACGTTCGTGGCGGATCGATCCGGCCTCGCTCGCGGCCGGGCGAACACCTTCGGGGTGGGGCGGTCACCGACCGATCCCGCACCGTTTATTCCTCGCGGGCGGGAGTACGCGGACGACGTGCGAGACACGCTCCGCGGCCTCGTCGAGCTCGCCCGCCTCGGCAACTGCGTCGCGGCCGGGGTGCTCACGGCCACCGGCGCGTTCGTCGCCGGCGCGAGCGGCGCCGCCGTCCCGACCGCGCTCGCGGCCGCGACGACCGTCTTCGCGGTCGCCGCGGGCAACGCGATCAACGACTACTTCGACCGCGAGATAGACGCCGTCAACCGTCCGGACCGTCCGATCCCGCGCGGCGCCGTCCCGCCGCGGCTCGCGCTCGCGACGGCCGCGACCTGGTTCGCCGTCGCCGTCGGGGCCGCGGTCACGCTCCCTCCGGCGGCCATCGCCATCGCCGCGGTGAACCTCGTCGCCCTGCTCACCTACACGAGCCTCTTCAAGGGGACGCCGGGCCTCGGCAACGCCTTGGTCGCGTACCTCGTCGGCTCGACGTTCCTGTTCGGCGGCGCCGCGGTCGGGAACCCGCGGGCGGTCCTCGTCCTCGCGGCGCTCGCGGGGCTCTCGACGTTCACGCGCGAGGTGATCAAAGACGTCGAGGACGTGGCCGGCGACCGCGAGGAGGGGCTCGCGACGCTCCCCATCGCGGTCGGCGAGCGCACCGCGCTGTGGATCGGCGCGGCCGCGCTCGTCGTCGCCGTCGCCGTCAGCCCGCTGCCGTACCTCTCCGGGACCCTCGGCGCGGCGTACCTCGCGGTCGTCGCGGTCGCGGACGCGGTCATGCTGTACGCGACCTACGAGGGGTTCGAGGACCCCGCGGCGGCGCAGCGCCGGTTCAAGTACGGCACCTTCCTCGCGGCGGCGGCGTTCGTCGTCGGGCGGGTCGCCGTGGTCGCGTGAGAGAGGTCACGCAGCCGTGGTCGCGTGAGACGGGTCGCGCGGCCGCTACCGGGCGAGTGGCGCGGCGAAAAAACGGTCTCGCTCGAAGCGATGCTCGACGGCGGACGGTCAGGTGACGGTCACGCGACGTTGAAGCCCTTGTCGCGGAGGAAGTCCTCCACGCGACCCGAGTGGTTCCCCTGGAGCTCGATGGCGCCGTCCTCGACGGTGCCCCCGCAGGCGAACTTGGACTTGAGGTCCGACGAGAGGGAGCTCAGGTCCACGTCCTTCGGGTCGAATCCTTCGATGACCGTTACCTCCTTACCGTACCTGCGCTCGTCGATGCGGATGCTGATCTGCTGGGACTCCTTCGCGACGTCCTCGCAGACGCAGAGTTCCTGGGGCAGTCCGCACGTCGAGCAGACTTCCGACATTACAGCCCGAATCTACAGGACGCCCGTATTAAATAGTGTCGGGAAGCCCCCCGATCAGCGGACGAACCGCCCGATGAGCGGCAGTCGCTCCAGCGCGAGCCCGCGGACGGCCCGCCGGGCGGCGTCGGCCTCGGACCGCGTCACCGACCCGGCGTAGGCGGCGCGCTCGTACGCGGTCGCGACGGTCTCGACGCGCTCGTCGGCGCCGAGCGCCCGCATCGTCTCGACGTAGCGCCGCGGGGTCTCCCCCGGCCGCCGCTCGCGGTAGGGCTCGGCGAGCAGCCGTTCGAGGTCGGCGAACGCCCGCTCGGCGTCCGCGGTCGGGTCGCCGCGCCGGCGCGGGAGCAACGGACCGATCCGCCGGCCCGCGCGGCTCGCGAGGCCGGTCCGCCGGACCCCCGCGACGCCGAGGCCGGCGACGAGCAGCCAGTAGAGCGCGGTCTCCGCGCTCGGTTTCGGTAGGGAGCCATCTCCTCCAGAGCCGCCGGACTCGCCGCTCGTCTCGATCTCTTCCACCCCTGCCCCTTCCAAACGCGAGATATCGACGGACGAGACGCCTCCCGATCCGTTCGTCCCGTTCGGGCTCTCCGGCTCCGGGCCAGTCGATCCGTTCGCGTCCGCCCCCGGCTCGGAGCTGCCACCGGTCGGGTCGGGGGCGGTACCGCTGTCGTCTTCTTCCGTCGCCGCGTCCGGCGACGACGCCTCGGTGTCGACGTTCTCCGCCCCGTCGGCGCGCGCCTCCGCGAGCCGGGTCGCCCGCGTCTCGTCGCGCGGCTCCGACGGGGTCGGGTCGAACGCCACCCAACCGTGGTCCGGCACGTAGATGGACACCCACGCGTGGGCGTTCTGTCCGCGGACGACGTACTCGTCGTCGCCGACGCGCTCGCCGGGGGTGTAGCCCGTCTCCATCCGCGTCGGGATCCCCTGGGTCCGGAGCATCGCCGCCATCGTCGTCGCGAAGTAGACGCAGTAGCCCGCGTCCATCTCGAAGAGGAACGCGTCGGCCACGTCGCCCTCGGGCCGCTCGACGGTCAACGAGTAGTCGTACTCCGAACGCAGGTACGCCTCGACCGCGGCCGCCCGCTCGTACGGCGACTCGGCGTCCGCGGCCGCGAGTATCTCCTCGGTCCGCTCGCCGACCCGGTCGGGCGTGCTCTCGGGCAGTTGGGTGTACCGCTCCTCGATCGCCTCGGGGTAGTCGGTGCTGGCGTTCCGGAGCGTCGCGGGGTCGGCGTCGAGGACACGGCTCGTCACCGTCACGTCCTCGCCCGGTTCGAGCGGCGCCGCGAGCCGGAGGCTGCCGCGCTCGTCGACCTCGACTGCCCCGCCGCCCGAGACCGAGACGGGCTTCCAGGGCGCGGGCAGCGCGCCCGACTCCGTCTCCGCGGTGACCGTCACGTCGACCGTCTCCGCCGCCCCCGGCGGCCCCGCCAGCGTGCCGTTCAGCGGGGTCCGCTCGCCGGTCCGCACCCAGCCGTCGCCGGTGTAGGTGTCGTACGCCCCGGTGTGCCAGTTCCGCTCGACGGGGCTCTCGATCGTGTACCGCACCTCGGGGGAGAGCCGCGTGGTGCCGATCACGTCGAGTTCGTCCTCGCCGCTCAGGCTCGACTCCAGCGTCGTCGTGCCGCGGTCGAGCCCCAGCGGCGCCGCCGCGCCCGCCGGGATCACGGTGATCGTCGCGCTCGCGACGACCATCGCCGCGACCACCAGCGCGAACGTGCCCGCGTGGCCGCGGCGCCGGCTCGGCGTCGAGAGCGTCGAGAGGCCGACGGCGAGCGCGAGCCCGACCACGCCGGCGACCGCCGCCCCCGTCTCCGCGTCGCCCGTGAGCACGAGGAAGCCGAGGGTCCCGCCGGCGACGCTCGCGGCCGCGACGTGGCGCCCGCGGCCGGCGAAGTAGCCCACGAGGAACGTCGGCACCGGCGCCACGGCGAGCACCCACACGTCCGCGAGCGCCAGCCGCAACACGGAGAGCCCCGTCGACAGCGCGAGGAGGTCTAAGGCGACGCTCCGGACCGTGAACAGCGCGCGCTGGCTCTCGGGGATCGCGAGGAAGTAGCCCGCCAGCCCCGCGGCGAACAGCACGCCGGCCAGCCACAGCGCGGTCCGCTCGCCGACCGCCCGCGCCAGCGCGACCCCGCCGACCCCCGCGACCGCGACGACCGCCGCGGTCCGCCCCGTCCCGCCGACGACGTTCGTCACCTCGAAGAAGACGGCGAGGTACGCCGCGGCGACGACCGCGACGCCGACGACCGCCGGGTCGGCCAGCCGCCGCTCGTCCCCGGCGGGACCGCCCGAGGCGAGCAGCTCCCGGACGGACGCCCCGCGGCTCACGGCGACGCCACCTCCCGTCCGTCCGGCGCCGCGTCGGCCCGGCCCGTCCCGGCGTCGTCCCCGGTCGCGCGCTCCGCCTCGGCCTCGCGGTGCAGGTCGGCGAAGGACTCGGACCGGTCGCCCGCGCGGAACCGGGCGTCGTCCGCGCCGGCGACGATCGTGACGTCGGCCTCGTCGTCGGCGACCGCGCCCGGGCCGGTCCGCGCCGCCAGCTCCAGCACCTCGCGCCGCCCGCGGCCGCCGGGAGCCGCCGAGACCCGTCCGGCGGGCAGCCGCACGTCGACCGGGACGCCGTCGTCGAGCAGCGCCAGCGCGAGGCTGACGGTCGCCCGCGCGAGCTCGTCGGCCGCGGCCGCGCTCGCGGTGCGGTCGGCGTCCGCGTCGCCGTCGCGCCCGACGCCGCCGAACGGGTCGCCGCCGCGGTCGGCGCGCCCGCCGCCGCTGACCTCCGTCCCGCCCGCGATCGTCACCCGGTTCCGCGCGGTCTCGGCCGCGAACTCCTTGACGACGATCTCGTCGCGCTTGGCGGTCGTCGCCCAGTGGACGTCGCGGACCGCGTCGCCGCGGGTGTACTCCCGGAGGCGGTCGAACTCCTCGCGCTGGCGGCTCACGTCGACCGCGTCGGCCGCGTACAGCGCCCGGCGGAACCGCGCCGGGACCGGGTCGCGGGGCGGGTACACGGTCACCGCGTCGGTCTCGTCGACGAGCAGCGAGCGCTCGAAGAGGCCGAACACGTCGGTCGCGGTGAGCTCGACCGGGCCGAGCGTCCGCTCGCCGCGCTCGCGGTACGTGACGGCGTACGAGACGGGCTCCGTGCCGACGGCCGCGCGGATCGGCGCCGTCGGTCCGTCGAGCCCATCGTCGACCCGGACCCGAACGTCGGCGAGGAACGAGGACGCCCCGCCGCCGTCCCGCGCCGGCGGCCCGAACTCCAGGCGGACCTCGCGCGTCTCCCCGACGAACCCGTCGGCGGGCGTCACGTGCCGGACGGTCGGGGCGTCGACGCGCGACACTTGAACGTAGCCCGCCGCGAGCGCGATGGCGACGGGGATGACGATCGCGTCGAGCGCGCGGCCGCCGGCGGCGAGCGCGCTCGCGGCCGCGACGAGGCCGACGGCGCCGGCGACGCGCCCCCGGCGGGTGAGTTCGGGCGTCATCTGAGTGGGGGCGGTGTCGGCGTCATCTCGTCACTCCACGCGGATCCGGTCGAGCGCGTCCTGAACCACGTCGGCCCCGTCGGTCCCGCCCGACTCGGTCCGGATCCGGTGCGAGAGCACGGTCGGGGCCTCCGCCTGAACGTCGTCGGGGATCACGTAGCCGCGGCCCTCCAGCGCGGCGCGGGCCTGCGACGCGCGGACCAGCGCGAGGCTCCCGCGCGGGCTCGCCCCGAGCTTGGCGTTCCGGCGGGTGAACACCGCGAGCCGGGCCACGTACTCCCGGACCGCCTCCGAGGCCTCGATCTCGCCGACGATCCGGCGGGCCCGGCGCACGTCGGCGATCGTCGCCACGGGCTCGACCGCGTCGACCGGGTGGTCGCCGGTGAGCCGCCCGAGGATCGCGGCCTCCTCCTCGGTGTCCGGGTAGCCGAGCCGGATCTTCTTCGTGAAGCGGTCGACCTCCGCGACGGGCAGCTCGTACGTCTGTCCCGGCTCCACGTCGTTCTGGGTCGCGATCACGCAGAACGGGTCCGGCAGGGCGCGGGTCGTCCCGTCGGTCGTCACCTGGTTCTCCTCCATCGCCTCCAGCAGCGCCGACTGCGTCTTCGGCGGGGCGCGGTTGATCTCGTCGCCGAGCACGACGTTCGCGAACACCGGGCCGGGCTGGAAGTCGAACTCGTCGGTCCGGCGGTTGAACACGTTGACGCCGGTCACGTCGGAGGGCAGCAGGTCGGGGGTGAACTGGACGCGCTTGAACGAGCCGTCGATCGAGCGCGCGACCGACTTCGCGAGCGTCGTCTTCCCGACGCCGGGCACGTCCTCGACGAGGAGGTGCCCGCGCGCCAGCACGGTGACGAGGACGTGCTCGACGGCGTCGCGCTTGCCGACGATCACGTCCTCGACCTCCTCGACGATGCGGTCAGCGAGCGCGGCCACGTCCGCGGGGGTCTCGGGGTCGACGCCCGCGGCGGCGGCCGCCCCGCCGACCTCGCCGCCGGTCGATTCCGCCTCGCCGTCCACCGGCTCCGCGGGACCGGCGCCGAACGGTCCCGACTCTCCGGGGTCCGTCATGTTCGGCCGGCCTCGTTCGGGTCGGGCTCCCGTCCGAAGGCGACCGTGCGAATGCTCCCCGTGATCATCGATATACCACGGGTAAGGCGAGCAACGGCATATGCGTTCCGCCGGCGGCGGTCCGCTCGTCTCGGCCGATTTCGGCCCTTCGGCACCGACGGTCGCGGGCGACGATTCGCGCCTCGCGACCGGGCCGTCAGTCGCGAACTTACGACTCCCCGACGTTCCGACCGACCGGCTCGCCGAACGACGCCGCGCCGGTCGCCGGGTCGCGCTCGTAGACGACCTCGCCCCGGACGAGGGTGACCTCCGGGAAGACGCCGCGGAGGCCCTCGAAGGGGGTCCACCCGCACGCGCTGTGGAGCGCGGCGGCCTCTATCTCGCGCGGGTCGGCGGTGTCGACGAGGACGAGGTCGGCGTCGCGCCCCTCCGCGACCCGCCCCTTCCGGTCGAGGCCGAACGTCTCGGCGGGGTTCGCGGCCACCACGTCGCGGACGCGTTCGAGCGACAGCTCCCCGGTCCGGGCCGATTCGAGGAGGAGCGGGTACAGCGTCTCGACGCCGGGGACGCCGCTCGGCGCGTCGACGAGCCCGCGGCGCTTCTCCGCGACGGTGTGGGGCGCGTGGTCGGTCGCCACCACGTCGACCGCGCCCTCGGCGAGCCGTGCGAACAGGGCCTCGCGGCGCTCCTCCGAGCGGAGCGGCGGGTTCATCCGCCCGAACGTCCCGAGCGACCGCGCCCGCTCGCGGGAGAGGAACAGGTGGTGCGGCGTGACCTCGCAGGTCGCGTCCGCCCCGTCGTCGCGGGCCTCGACGACGGCGTCGACGGCCTCCGGCGTTGAGGTGTGCGCGACGTGGACCTGCGCGTCGCGGTCCGCGGCCGCCGCGAGCGCGCGCTCGACGGCGGCGACCTCGGCGTCGGCCGTCCGGTAGGCCGACCACGCGTCGGCGGTCGCGGCCGTGCCGACGCCCCCGAGGTCGTCGTCGAGCGCCCCCTCGTCGAACAGCGTCGCGTCCTCGGCGTGGACGGTGACGGGCACGTCGCGCCGGGCCGCCGCGTCGAGCGCGTCGGCGAACAGGTCGGCGTCGATGCCCATGTCGCCCGTCGAGTCCGCGAGGAACACCTCGCCGAGCGCGAAGAGGGGTCGGTCGAAGAGGCTCTCCGGGTCCCACTCCGCCGTGACGCCGCCGTTGATCCCGTAGTCGACGAGCGAGTCGGCCGCGAGCGCAGCCTTCTCGTCGAACGCCGCGCCGTCGACGGTGGGTGGCGAGGTGTTCGGCTGGTCGACGACGGTCGTGACGCCGCCCGCGGCCGCGCTCCGCGACCCCGAGGTCCACGTCTCCTTGTGGCTCCCGCCCGGCTCGCGGAAGTGGACGTGGACGTCGACCGCGCCCGGCAGGAGGTGTCTCCCGCGGGCCTCGATGACGCGCTCGCCGGCGTCGGCACCGAGCCCTCCGGCGACCGCGTCGATCCGTCCGTCGTCGCCGATCCGCACGTCTCGAACCCGGCCGTCGGCCAGCGTCGCGCCCGTGATGAGCATCGTTGTCGGCCGGTCGCGGCGAGCGGGATAAACGCTGGTGGTTCCCGGTCGCGGGCTCCGCGGCGGCCCGCCACAGGGCACCACAAGACGTTTGTCGCCGGCGCGGGCTCCCTCGCGCATGGTCTCTGCGCTCTCCGCCCTCTCGGGCGCCGCCCCTCCGCTCTCGGATGCCATCCCTCCGCTTTCGGGCACCGTTCTTTCGCTCTCGGGCTCGGCCGCGCCCCTCGCGGTCCCCGCCATTGCCGACGCTGTCATCGGCTGGCTGTGGACGGTCGCGCTGTTCCTCTTCCCCGGGATCGTCGCCGCGGGGCTGTGCGCGCCGTTCCTCGCCGCCGAGCGCCTCCGCGCGCTGTTCCGCGCGCTGCCGCCGACGGGGCGGCTCCTCCCCTCGTACCTCGGCGTCTCGGTCGGGCTCTCGGTCCCGTACCTCGTCGGCGTCGCGGTCACGGTCACGCGCGCCGCCGAGGCGGGCCCCGCCTGGAGCTCCGGGTTCCTGCTCACGGCGCTGATCGGAACCGTCCTCGTCGGAATCGTCGCGCCGGCGGTCGCCGCGCTCGGCCTCCCGCGGCTCGGCGCCGACTGGGACCCGACCGGCTACGGCGTCTCGACGTACCTCCTCCTCGGCGGCGCGGGGCTGTGGTACGCGGCCGTCGCCGCGGTCCCGCTCGTCGCGCTCGCGGTCGGGATGGCGCTGCCGGGCGGGTACTGACGGCGCCGCTCGCCCGCGCCACACCGGCCGACCGCGGTGGGTCCCGGGGACGGTTCGACTCCGTAACGCTTTGTTGGCTCGCGCGAGCAGTCCCCGGCGCATGCTCCCCGCACCCTTCCGACTGTTCTTCGTCGCCGTCCCCCTCCTCGTCGCCGGCGGCGCGCTGGCGATGGCGGCGTTCCCCCGAAAGATGATGAGCTGGCAGACGCGCTCGCCCGACGGCTCGACCGGGCGGATCGAACCGAGCGACACGCGGGTCCTTGCGATGCGCGTGATGGGCGTCGTCGTCGCCGCGCTCGCGCTGCTGATGGTCGTCGCGAACTTCGCGTTCATCCCCTGAGGCGAACTCGGCGGCGCCGTCCGCCGTGCGGCCCCCGTGCCAACCGCTGCCGACGCTCCGATACGGTTTTGGGTCGCCCCGCGGAACCTGAGCCAAATGCTGTCTCGACAGTTCGTCCGGGAGAACCCCGAGGTCGTCCGCGAGGCGCTCGACAACAAGGGCGTCGACGTGGACCTCGACCGGATACTCGACGTCGACGAGGAGTGGCGGGAGCTGAAACAGCGCGGCGACGACCTGCGCCACGAGCGCAACGAGGTCTCCTCGACGATCGGCGAGCTGAAGGCGGCCGGGAAGGAGGAGGAGGCCGAGGAGGCGATCGAGCGCTCGCAGGACCTCAAGGCCGAGCTCCAGGCGATCGAGGAGCGCGCCGACGAGCTGGAGGCCGAGCTGGAGGCGTCGCTGCTCGAACTGCCCCAGATCCCGCAGGACTCGGTCCCCGTGGGCGAAGACGAGTCCGAGAACGTCGAGCGCCGCCGCGAGGGGTTCGACGACCGCCGCGAGCTCCCGGACCACGTCGAGCCGCACTACGACATCGGCGAGGAGCTACAGATCCTCGACTTCGAGCGCGGCGCGAAGGTCGCGGGCGGCGGCTTCTACGTCGCGAAGGGCGACGGCGCCCGCCTCGAACACGCGCTGATCCAGTTCATGCTCGACGTCCACCGCGAGCAGGGGTACGAGGACGTTTTCCCGCCGATCCCGGTCAACTCCGCGTCGATGCGCGGCACCGGCCAGCTGCCGAAGTTCACCGAGGACGCCTACCGCGTCGAGGGCTCCAACGAGGAGGCGTACGACGACGACGACCTCTGGCTGCTCCCGACCGCGGAGGTGCCCGTCACGAACCTCCACCGCGACGAGATCCTCCTCGGCGAGGACCTCCCGCTGAAGTATCAGGCGTACACGCCGAACTTCCGGCAGGAGGCGGGCGAGCACGGCACCGAGACCCGCGGGATCGTCCGGGTCCACCAGTTCAACAAGGTGGAGATGGTGAACTTCGTCCGGCCCGAGGAGAGCGACGAGCGCTTCGAGGGGCTCGTCGACGAGGCCGAGGAGGTGCTGCGCCGCCTCGAGCTCCCCTACCGCATCCTGGAGATGTGTACCGGCGACCTCGGGTTCACGCAGGCGAAGAAGTACGACATCGAGGTGTGGGCCCCGGCCGACGACATGGACGAGGGCCCCGAGCAGGGCGGCCGCTGGCTGGAGGTCTCGTCCGTCTCGAACTTCGAGGACTTCCAGGCGCGCCGCGCCGGCATCCGGTACCGCGAGGAGCACCACGAGTCCGCGGAGTACCTCCACACCCTGAACGGCTCGGGCCTCGCGGTCCCGCGGATCGTCGTCGCCATCCTGGAGTACTACCAGAACGACGACGGCACCGTCACCGTCCCCGAGGCGCTGCGCCCGTACATGGGCGGCACCGAGGTCATCGAGGGCGGCGACGCGGTCGGCGAGTCGAAGCTGGGCGGGGAGTAGGGCACGCCCTCCGACCGCTCGCGCCCCGAAGCGGCGCCGGCGCTCCCACCTACTTCACGTCCGAACTCGACGCGCGGGAGAGCAGCACGACGGCGACGGCGCCCAACACGAGGTCGAGCCCGACGAGCACGGCGACGCCGGGCGCGACGCCGTCGAGCGTCCCGCCGAACCACGCGACGTCGATGACCGTCATCACGTCTCGGTCGATCATGAGCGAGCGAGCGGCGTCGACGCCGTAGGTCACGGGGTTGACGCGGGCGAACGTCTGGATCCACCCCGGGAGCGCTTCGAGCGGGAGGAACGCGCTCGACAGGAACAACAGCGGGAACTGCAGCAGGTTCGCGCTGATGATCGTCGACTCCTGGTCTCGCGTGAGGATCGCGACGGCGTTCGAGAACGCGACGAACCAGAGCGAAAACAGGATCCCGACCGCGACGATCCCCGCCGCCCCGGCGACGCCGGTGACGATGTCGGCGCCGAGGAGGACGCCGAGCCCGAGGATGATCGCGATCTGGACCGCGATCCGGAACACCTCGGCGGCGGTCTTGCCGACGAAGACGGCCGTGCGGCTCATCGGCGTGACGAGCACCTTCTCGAACATCCCGTTCTCGATGTCGTTCACGAGCCCGACGCCGGAGGTGATCGCCGCCGCGAGCGCCACCTGAATGGTGATCGCCGGCACGAGATACGTCTCGTAGCTGATCCCTGGTAGCCCCCGGTTGACCGCGCCGCCCGCGACATTTCCGAACACCTCCGTGAACAGCACGAGGAAGATGATCGGCTGGACGAGCGAGACGACGAGGACGAACGGGTTCCGCACGGCCTTGAGATTCCACCGCTTGAAGTTCACCCACGCGTCGCCGACGAACGTGTTCCCGGAGCGCGCGCTCGACCCCGAGCGGTCGTTCGCGGGCGCGCTCATTGCGCCACCTCCCCGTCGTCGGTGTCGAGCTCTTCCCCGGTGATCGCGAGGAAGACGTCGTCGAGCGTCGGCGCGCGGATGTTGAACCCGGTCACCGTTACGTCCGCGTCCCGGAGCGCCACGAGGAGGTCGGTGCCGTGCTCCCGGGCCGTCTCCGCGGTGACGCTGATCCCCTCCTCGGTCTCGGCGACCGAGGCGTCCGCGAAGGCGTCGAACTCCCGCGCTATCGCCGCGGCCCGCTCGGTTGCCGTCCCGTCGCCCTCCAGTTCCACGTCGAGGACCTCACCCCCGACCTCGCGTTTGAGCTCGCTCGGGCTCCCGTCGGCGACGATCTCGCCGTCGAGGATGACCGCCAGGCGGTCGCAGAGCTGGTCCGCCTCCTCCAGGTACTGCGTCGTCAGGAAGATCGTCGTCCCGAGGTCGTTGATGCGTCGGAAGTACTCCCACAGTCGGTTGCGGGCCTTCGGGTCGAGCCCCGTCGTCGGCTCGTCCAGGAAGACGAGCGGCGGCCGATGGACCAGCGCGGTCGCGGCGTCGAGCCGCTTTTTCATCCCGCCCGAGAACTCCTCGGCCCGCTTGTCGGCCACGTCCGCCAGGTCGACGAGGTCGAGCAGCTCGTCGACCCGCTCGGACTGCTCGTCCCGCGGGACTCCGTACGCCTCGCAGGCGAACCGGATGTTCTCCGCGGCGGTGAGCTCGGGGTCGATGCTCGTCTCCTGAGCCATGTACCCGATCGACTCGCGGACCTTCCGGGAGTCGGAGCGCACGTCGAAGCCGTTGACCCGGACCGTTCCGCCGGTCGGGGACAAAAGCGTCGCGAACACCTTGATCGTCGTCGTCTTGCCGGCCCCGTTCGGCCCCAGAAAGCCGAAGAACTCCCCCTCGGGAACGGTCATGTCGATCCCGTCGACGGCGACGGTCCCGTCCGCGTAGGTGAGTTCGAGCCCGTCGACGTCGATCGCGGCGGCGGACGCCGACTCGGCGGCCGCCGGCTCGCCGGCGCTGCCGTCTCGGGACCGATCGGTCGGTCCCGCCGTGTCCTGTGTAGGCATATCCGTATTACCGGATCCGGCGGCATATACTCCCGACTTCGAACGTCCGACGTTACTACGAAAAATGAAGTCGGCGAGCGGGGTCGACCGCTCGGCACGTCAGAGTTCGTGTTCGATCGCCCAGTGGTGGAGGTGCGCGAAGGCGGGGAACAGCGACTCCGCCTTCTCCGTCGGCGTGTACTCCACCCGGGGCGGCACCTCGTCGTACGCCTCGCGGTCGAGCAGCCCCGCCTCGGTCAGCTCCTTCAACCGCGCCGAGAGCGTGTTCGGGGCGGCGTCGAGTTCGCTCTCCAGGTCGCTGAACCGCAGCGAGTCCTCGGCGAACGCGAACGCGCTCAACACCGCCATCGTGTGGGTCTTTCCGAGGAGGTCCAGGAGCTCGGCCACCGTCCGACCGATGCGCTCCTGCTCCTCCGGGGCGAACGACTCGCGGAGGGCGGTCGCCTCCGCGCGAGTCAACCCCCCGCTCAGTCCGGGCACGTCCGGCACATCGCTCTGTCCGTTCATCGAGCGATTACTGGACGCTATTGCTATTGTATCTTTGGGATACAGACCGAATGCCGGCTAACACTTCGAAGCTTCGAAGTCACAAGTATATGTCCTCGGCGCGCCACTCTCGGGTATGCGAATCGCAGTATTCGGTGCGTCGGGACGAACCGGCCGACCGCTCGTCGAACAGGCGCTCGACCGCGGGCACGAGGTGGTCGCGTTCGTCCGGGACCCCGCGAGCCTCTCGTCGTCGGTCCGGGACGACGACCGGGTCGCCGTCGTCGCGGGCGACGCGTACACCGGCGACGGCGTCGACCGCGCCGTCGGCGGGGACGGGGCCCCGGTCGACGCCGTCGTCAGCGTCCTCGGACAGACCGACGGGAGCCCGGACGACCTCCTCACGGCGGCCGGCGAGCACGTGCTCGCGGCGATGGACCAGCACGGCGTCGATCGCTTCGTGACGCTCGTCGGCGCGGGTGTCAGGGAGGAGGGCGAGTCGGTGAGTCTCGGCGGGAGGGTGATGGAGTCGCTCCTGAAGCTGCTGGCGCGGGCGGCCCTCGAAGACGCCCGCGACCACGTCGAGACCGTTCGGACCAGCGACGCGCGCTGGACGGTCGTCCGCGCCCCGCGCCTCACCGAGGACGAGCACACGGGCGCGTTCCGACACGGGACGGACCTCACGCTCGGGATGCGCGACGCCGCCGCGCGGGCGAACGTCGCGGCGTTCGTCCTCGACTGCCTCGAAGCGGAGACGTACGTCGGCAAGATGCCGAAGGTCACGGACGAGCGATGACGGACCGGCTGCTCGTCACCGGCGCGACCGGGACCGTCGGCGATCCGCTCGTCAGAGCGCTCGCGGACCGGGACGCGTCCGTCCGCGTGGCGACCCGGAGCCCGGAGCACGCGCGGGACGCGTTCGGCGACGGGCCGGAGCCCGTGGTGTTCGACCTCGGTCGCCCCGAGACGTGGGGGGCGGCGCTGGCTGGCGTCGACCGGCTCTTCCTCCTGTACCCGCCGGGGAGCGCGGTGAGCGACGTCCGCGAGTTCGCCGCCGCCGCCGACCGCGTGGGCGTCGAGCACGTGGTCTTCCTCTCGATCCTCGGCGCGGAGAAGCTCCCGGTCCTCCCCCATCGTCGGATCGAGCGCCACCTCGCCGGGACCGGCATGGACCACACGTTCCTCCGTGCCTCGTGGTTCGCCCAGAACCTGAGCGAGATCCACCGCCGAGAGATCGTCGAGCGCGACGAGATATTCGTCCCGGCCGGCGACGGCGTCCTGAGCTTCACCGACGCGCGGGACGTCGCGGCGGTCGCCGCGCGGGTGCTCACCGAGTCGGGCCACGCGAACCGGGCGTACGACCTCACCGGCCCGGCCGCGCTCGACTTCGACGAGGTGGCCGACGTCTTCACAGAGGTGCTCGACAGACCGATCGCGTACGCCGACCCGTCGCGGCTGACGTTCGCGCGGCGGATGTACGAACGCGGCTTCTCCCCGGGGTTCGTCGCGTTCATGACCGCCGAGTACTCGGTCGTGCGGCTGGGTCGCTCCGGCCGGACGACGGGCGACGTCGAGGCGGTCCTCGGGCGCCCGCCGCGGACGGTCCGCGAGTTCGTCGCGGACTACGCGGACGAGTTCCGACCGTAGCGCGGCCGCGGTTTGTACCGGGGTGCCGCGAGCGCCGCTACTGGTTCTCCAGGGCGTCGAGGATACAGGCGGCGGCGATCACCGCCTCCTTGGGCACGTCGCTCGCGTCGTCGATGGTGACCGTGTAGGCGTCCCGCATCGAGAACTGCCCCTCGATGTCGCCGACGTGGCCCCCGTCCGCGTCGAATATCTCGTACTTGTTCGGGATCAGGTTCGCGGCGCCGACGAGGTGCCGGAGCCCCGACAGCAGCTTGTTCTTGGACTTGATCGTCGCCAGCGCCTCCCCCGAGTCGGGGTCGCGGACCGTCCAGTTCTCGACGAACAGCGAGTAGTCCTCGTCGAGCACGACCACCTCCTCGCCGGTGCCCGCGTCGACGATGGCGTAGTTGCCGCCGATGTCGACGATCCCGCCCGCCTTCACCGAGAAGGCGTCCTCGTCGTCCCCGGTGACGAACGGGAACTCCTCTTTCAGCTTGAACATCTTCTGTTTCCCGCGGAGGACGACGTTTCCGGCGCTGTCCCGGACGGCGTACTTGTTCCGGACCAGCGACTGCGTCACCTCGTAGCGGTCGTCGCTGAGGTCGACGGTCGAGATGTCGTACGTGCCCGACTCGGCGTCGGACGCGGAGGGGAACGGCATGGACGCGACGACGGCGAGCGGTCAAAAAAGCCTTCTGTTCGCGTCGACCCGGGAGTCAGGGCGTCAGCCGGTCGACGGCGAGCCACTCCACGTCTTCGCCGCCGGCGGGGTGGGCGCCGCCGACCTCGGTCAGGGCGAACACCATCTCCTTGCGGACGCCGCCCGCGAGCCGCACGTCGAGCGAGAGCTCCCGGGGCGAGAACTCGTGGCCCGGCCCCACCACGCGCACGAGGTGTTCGGAGTGCGGGAGGTCCTCGACGGTCTCCACGTCGAGGTACGTCCGGAAGTCGGCGCCGAACTTGAAGCCGGTCTTCGGCACCGCGTCGGCCGCGCGGAGGCGCCGGTAGACGGCGAGCCGGCGGTCGAAGCGCTCGCCCTCCACGTCGCGGCCGCGGGCGACGATCCGGGCGGCGGCGTCCCCCGAGCCCGCGTCCGTGGCCTCGGGGCCCCCGACCGACGCCGACAGCGACAGGCGCCCGTCGGCGGCCAGCGACGCGGCCTCGACGAGTGAGAGCTGGAGCGCGCCCTCGACGTCTGCGGCGCGGCCGGTGAGCGGGCGCCCGTAGAACCCGCGGTCGTACAGGTCCTCGGGCGCGTCCCAGACGACGACGCGGTCCGCGAGGAGGACGCCGCTCAGGGCCGCCGGCGGCTCGTACTTGGTCGCGCCGTCGACCGCGCCCGACTCCGCCGCGAAGTAGGTGATGTCCGACTCCTCGTCGACGACCGCGAGCGTGCGCCCCGCGAGCCCGGCGGCCGCGACCGTCTCGCGCTCGCCGACGACCTGGATCGGGTACTTCACGTTCCCCGTGTCCGGGGTCTCGCCGCGCTCGTAGGCGACGAAGTCGACCGCGTCGCTCGCCGCGTCGCGCCCGCCGGGCCACGGCTCGCGTGCGGGCGAGAGGTAGAAGCCGCGGTCGCGGAGGTCCGAGTAGACGAGGAACCGCACCGCGAAGCGGTCGGCCGCGGCCGCGCTCGCGACGAAGAAGCGCTCGAAGCCGACCGGGTCGGCGTCGCCGCCCTCGCCGTCGAGTTCGATCCCGGAGAGGTCGCCGCGGAACAGCAGGTGGGCGGCCTCGACCCGCGAGAGCGCGATCTCGTTGCCGTCGAGCGGTCGCCCGTACCCCCGGGCGTCGTAGAAGCGCTGGCGGGCGTCCCCGCCGACGCGGACCGCGTCGCCCCGCAGGTGGCCGGTCGGTTGCATACCCGTGGGGCCGGGCGGCCGAGGGAAGGGGGTTGCGGTCGCGCCCGGCCCGCGGGCCGCGCCCCTCACGCGACGTCGTCCAGCATCGCGTCGATCCGACTCCGCAGTCGGTCGGCCTGCCGAGCGGTCTCCGCGGGGCCGTTCTGGTCTTGGACGTACAGCGACTCGAAGTAGTACACCGCGTTCAGGAGACCGTATCGGGGTGCCCGCCGCTCGAACCCGGCCGGCAGCGACCGGACCGACTCGTACCCCTCGCGGAACGCCTTGCGGGGCTCGCTCTCCCCCGGCCCGAACGCCGGGAAGACCGTCCGCCAGTAGTCGTACTCGCCGGGCGCGGCGATCGCGTGTTCGAAGTCGATCACGCACGTCACCGCGCCGTCGGCGACGGCGACGTGTTCGGGCGTGGCCCACCCGTGACAGCAGACCGGCCCGCCGGCGCCGGCGAACGCGTCGGGCCGCTCGGCGAGGTGGTCGAGCACCCGGTCGGCCGCGTCGGCGTGCCCGTACCGAGCGAGGACCGGGCGGCGCTCCTCGACGTACTCGACCGCGGCGGCGTGCCACTCGTCGCGGCCGCGGACCGCGAACGCCTCGTCGGCCCGGAACGCGCCGTACGCGTCGACGAGCGGCGTCGTCTCCTCGTGGAGCGTCGCCAGCCCGCGGCCCGCGGCGCGCGCCCACGCCTCGTCCGCCTCGTGGTCCGCCTCGGCCGCGGGGGCGTCGGGGTGCCACGCCGCGACGTAGTAGCTGTCCCCGATACACAGCGGCTCGGGCACCGGGACGGAGGTACGGTCGGCGACGGCGGCCATCACCCGCCCCTCCCTCTCCGCGTTCCCGGTCGGCCCGGTGTTCCTCTTGTAGACGGCGCGGCGGCCGTCGACCGACACCTCGTACACCTCGTGCGGCGGCACGTCGTGGAGTCGGCGACGGACCTCGTGGCTGTCGAACGCCGCGTCGAGCCGTTCGGCGATTTCGCGTTTCATCGGGGACACCCGTCGGTTCCGGAGCGCGCACAAACCGGTTTTGGTCCCGACTCGCCGCCCGGGTCGGCGCCGGCGCGGGAGGTTCGGCGACCGGCGGCTCCGAAGCGCGTTCGGACGGTCGCTCGCGGCGACCGGACAAGGATAAAGAGCCGCCGGCGAGAACGAGTGGTATGAACGACACCGCAGGGCTCCGGCTCACGGTGCGTGCCGCCGAGAAGCGGGACGCGGGCCGGGGCATCGCCAGGCTCCCCGAGTCGGCCCGCAAGCGGCTCGCCCTCCTCAGCGGCGACACGGTCGAGGTGCGCGGCGAGCGCACCGCCGTCGCGAAGGTGTGGCCGGGCGGTCCCGACGCGCCGGACGGCTCCGTCCTCATCGACGCCGACACCCGCGCGAACGCCGGTGTGAAGGTCGGCGACACCGTCACGATCGCCCCCGTCGACGTGTCCGACGCCGAGCGCGCGACGCTGACCGCGCCCGGCCGCCTCGCGGAGGTGGACGTGAGCCGCGAGGTGGTCGAGCGGGCGCTCTCCCGGGAGCTCCGCGACCGCCCCGTCACCGAGGGCGAGGCCGTCCACGTCGAGCGGCTCGGCGGGCTCCGCTTCGTGGTGGCGCGGACGTCGCCCGCGGGGACCGTCCGCATCACGGCGGCGACGGACGTGTCGGTCGAGTACGCCGGCGACGGGGCGGACGCGGACGGTCGCGGAGGCGCGTCGGCCGACGACCGGTCCGGATCCGCCGCCGGCTCCGGGACCGACCGCCCCGGCGACGACGCCCGTCCGAAGGGCGGCGACGCCCCGCCGGCCGAGCACACCGCGGGCGCGACCTACGAGGACATCGGGGGGTTAGACGAGGAGCTGGAGCTGGTCCGGGAGACGATCGAACTGCCGCTCTCCGAGCCGGAGGTGTTCACCCGGCTCGGCATCGACCCGCCGAAGGGCGTCCTTCTCCACGGCCCGCCGGGGACCGGGAAGACGCTCATCGCCCGCGCCGTCGCCAACGAGGTGGACGCGACGTTCATCACCGTCGACGGCCCGGAGATCATGTCGAAGTACAAGGGGGAGTCCGAGGAGCGGCTCCGCGAGGTGTTCGAGCGCGCGAGCGAGGACGCCCCGGCCATCGTCTTCTTCGACGAGATCGACTCGATCGCGGGCAAGCGCGACGACGGCGGCGACGTGGAGAACCGCGTCGTCGGCCAGCTGCTCTCGCTGATGGACGGGCTCGACGCGCGCGGCGACGTGATCGTCATCGGCGCGACGAACCGCGTCGACACCATCGACCCCGCGCTCCGGCGCGGCGGGCGGTTCGACCGCGAGATCGAGATCGGCGTCCCCGGCGAGTCCGGGCGCCGACAGATCCTCGACGTCCACACGCGCCGGATGCCGCTGGCCGACGACGTGGACTTGGACCGGATCGCGGGCCGCACCCACGGGTTCGTCGGCGCCGACATCGAGGGGCTCGCGCAGGAGGCGGCGATGACCGCGCTCCGGCGCGCCAGGGAGTCCGACTCCCGCGCGCTGAACGAGGTGACCGTCTCCAAGGCGGACTTCGAGGCCGCTCACGCGAACGTCGAGCCGAGCGCGATGCGCGAGTACGTCGCCGAGCAGCCGACGACCGACTTCGCCGACGTGGGCGGGCTCGACGACGCGAAGGCGGAGCTCGACCGCGCCGTGACGTGGCCGCTGTCGTACGGCCCGCTGTTCGACGCGGCGGGCGCGGACCCGCCGACCGGCGTCCTGTTGTACGGCCCGCCGGGGACCGGGAAGACGCTGCTCGCGCGCGCCATCGCGGGCGAGAGCGGCGTCAACTTCATCCAGGTCGCGGGGCCGGAGCTGCTCGACCGGTACGTCGGCGAGTCGGAGAAGGCGGTCCGCGAGCTGTTCGACCGGGCGCGGCAGGCGGCGCCCGCGATCGTCTTCTTCGACGAGATCGACGCGGTCGCGACCGACCGCGACGCGGCCGGCGGCGACGGCTCCGGCGTGAGCGAGCGCGTCGTCTCACAGCTCCTGACCGAGCTCGACCGCGCCAGCGACAACCCGAACCTCGTCGTCCTCGCGGCGACGAACCGGCGGAACGCGCTCGACCCGGCGCTGCTCCGCCCCGGGCGCCTGGAGACCCACGTCGAGGTGCCGGAGCCGGACCGCGAGGCCCGGCGCAAGATCCTGGAGGTTCACACCCGCGAGAAGCCCCTGACCGACGGCGTCGACTTAGAGCGGGTCGCCGACGAGACCGAGGGGTACTCCGGCGCGGAGATCGCCTCGCTGTCGCGGGCGGCCGCGATGCGCGCCATCGAGCGCGTCGCCGACGAGCACGGCGAGGCCGCCAACGACCACGCCGACGAGGTCGGGATCACCGGCGAGGACTTCGACGCGGCGCTCGAGTCCGTCCGCCCCGAGACCGCCTGAGGCGGGCGAACGGCCGGTCCGTCGCCCGGGACCGCGGCCCGCTCAGTCGTCCTCGTTCGCCTCGGCGGTCGCGTCCGCCTCTCCCTCCGGCTCCTCGGACGCCCCGTGCCCGTGCCCGCCGTGGGCGTGGGCGTCGCCGAGCGCGCCGGCGCCGAACTCGTCGACCGGCGTGACGCTGTAATCGACCGTGAGCGTGTCCTTCGTCGCGCGGACCTTCCCGACGAACGCCGATATCTCCTCTAAGCCCCCCTCCAGCACGAACAGCTCCATACAGTACTGCGAGCCGACGTGGCTGTGGAAGTTCGAGGCGACGATCCCCTCGTCCTCGTGTCGCAGCCGCATCATCCGCTCCTCGACGCTCGTCGTCTCGTAGTTGAACAGGACGGTCACCACGGCCATCAGGGCCCGGTCCTCCAGCTTGGCGTCCTCGAACTCGCCGAGGAGGTTCCGCGAGGCCTCGCGGACGACCTCGCTCCGGCCGGTGTACCCGTGCTCGTCCGCGAACCGGTCGATCCGTTCGAGCAACTCCTCCGGCATGGACACGCTGACGACTGTCATATGTTAATCCACGCCCACGAAGTTGTTAATCCTTGAGGTCCGGGCCGCGGCGCTCCGCCCCTCGCCCGCCGACCCCGCTACCTTCTGTCGCCACCGTCGTCGGCGTCGTCGCCGCCGTCGTCGCCGTCGTCCCCGTCGCCGCCCTCGATCCGCTCGCCGAGCCAGTCGTAGTGGTCGAGCAGCGCGGCCTCGCCCGCGTCGGTGAGCGCGTACACGTCGGCGATCCCCTCCGTCCGGCGGTCGAGGTACCCGGCCTCGACGAGCGCGGAGAGCGTGCCGTAGAAGGACCCGGGGTCGATCCGCTCGTCGTAGTGGGATTCGAGCCGGCTCTTGGCCGACTGCGCGCGCAGCTCGCCGTGGTCGTACAGGAGCGCGCAGAGGTCGCGGCGCCGGCCGCTGTGGAACCACTTCGTCATGGTCGGCGCCTCGCCCCGCGGGCGGATAAATCGCTCACGACGCGTCCGCCGGCCCGCCGGCGCCGAGCGGGTCGTCGCCGCTCCGGCCGGCGTCGATCCGGCCCTCAGCGCCGACCAGTTCGTCGAGGCGGCGCACGCGCCGGTCCCCGAGGATACAGCGGCCGCGCTCGTCGTGGCCGACGCGCTCGACGTGGACCGCGTCGAGGCCGGCGTTCCAGGCGGCCGCCACGTCGCTCTCGCCGTCGCCGACGTAGTAGCCGCGGTGGCGGGCGGGGTCGACGCCGAGTTCGCGCATCGCGGCCTCTATCGGGTCCGGCGCCGGCTTCCACCCCGTCTCGTCGGTACAGCAGACGACCGCGTCGAAGCGGCCGCCGAGGTCGAGGCGGTCGAGGACCGGCTCGGCGAGGAACTCCTGGCAGTGGGTGACGAGCCCGGTCGGCCCGCCGACCTCGCCCACGCGGTCGAGCAGGCGCGCGGCGTCGTCGTGGAGGTACGTCGCCTCCGCGCGGGCGACCGGGTCCTCCACGGCGTGGAACGCGGGCCAGAACGCGTCGGGGTCGACCCCCATCCCGCGGAGGGTCTCGGCGCGGGAGCCGCCGAGCCCGTGCCAGAGGACGCGCGCCTCGCGGTCCGAGAACTCGCGGCCGAGCCGGTCGCCGACGCGGTCGAACACCGTCCGGGTGTACTCCCACTCGGCGTCGACGAGCGTCCCGTCGAGGTCGAAGAGGTGGAAATCGTAGTCGGCGGGGGTCACGGATCGCTCCGTACGACGGCGGCGGGCAAGTGCGTTGTGGGTTCGCCCCGCGACGTCGTTCCGGTCCGACTCCGCCGCTCACTCCCGCACGTGGACCGACGAGCCGAGGTACTTGTGGAGGACCTCGTCGACCGAGTCGGCGTTGAACCGGTCGAGGTCGTCGGCGATCGCCGCCTTCAGCGCGTCGAGGTACGGCCCGTCGGTGCGCAGCTCTCGGAAGTCCGCGGCGACGACCGCGGCGCCGGGCGCGTCGGCGAGCCCCAGTCGTTCCTCCGCCAGCCGCCGGAACGACGGCTCGTCGCCGATCTCGCCGCGCCACAGGCGGTCGCGGAAGAACAGCCAGCCGTCGGTTCCGGGCTCGCTCGCGGGGATCTCCATCGTCGTCTCGAAGCGGTCGGGGTCGACGGCGGCGGCCGGCGGGTCGAGCCGGATCGCGACGCTGACGACGTAGGCGGCCTCCATCTGCGGGCCGGAGGACCGGCGGGAGGATAAAAGTACATACCGTTTGGCCGTCTGAGTCAGGAAAGATGCTGAACCGACTCCGCGGCCTCGCCGGGCGCGCGTACCGGCGACACCTCCGCCGCGAGATCGACGACGTCCCCGCCCACGTCGCCGTCATCCAGGACGGGAACCGGCGGTACGCCCGCGAGCGCGGCGACGACGCCCCCGACGGGCACCGCGCCGGCGCGGACACCACCGAGCGCGTCCTCGACTGGTGCGCCGACCTCGGCGTCTCGGAGCTCACGCTCTACGCCTTCTCCACGGAGAACTTCGAGCGCCCCGACGAGGAGCTGGAGCCCCTCTTCGACCTGTTGGAACGCAAGCTGCGCGAGTTCGCCGACGCCGACCGCGTCCACGAGCAGGGCGTCCGCGTCCGCGCCATCGGCGACGTGCCCCGCCTCCCGCCGCGGGTCCGCGACGCGGTCGCGTACGCGGAGCGGCGCACCGCCGGGAACGACCGCTTCACGCTCAACGTCGCGCTCGCGTACGGCGGCCGGACCGAGCTGCTCGACGCCGCGCGCGCCATCGCCCGCGACGTCGACGCCGGCGAGATGGCCCCCGAGGACGTCGACGTCGAGACCGTCGAGGAGCGGCTGTACGACCGGCCGATCCGCGACGTGGACCTGATCGTCCGCACCGGCGGCGACGAGCGCACGTCGAACTTCCTCCCGTGGCACGCGAACGGCAACGAGGCGGCCGTCTACTTCTGTGCGCCCTACTGGCCGGAGTTCTCCGAGGCGGACTTCCTGCGTGCCATCCGCACCTACGAGTCGCGCGAGGAGTCGTGGCAGCGCGCCCGGGCGGAGCGGGCCGCCGCGCTGGTGCGCGCGCTCGCCGAGGTCGAGTTCGCTGAGGCGCGGGCCGCCGCCGCCCGGCTCCGGGAGCGCGTCCCCCGGCTCGACGGGAGCGACCTCTCGGACGACGCCCTCGGCATCGCGGAGGGCGAGGCGGTCGGGTCGGCCGACGGCGAGTCGGTCGGCCGGACCGACGGGGACGCGCGCGACGCGTCGGGAGCCGACTAAGCGGCGCCGGGCGCGATCCCGGCCTCGTTCCGGGTCAGCAGGTACAGCGCGAACGACGAGAGCCAGTGCGACCCCGCGTAGTCGTCGGTGAGCACGTCCGCGGCCCCCGCCTCGGCGTGGCGGCGCGCCGCGGCGTCGAGGGGCTCTCTGAGCCGGGCCGCCACGGGACCGGTCCGCTCCGCCAGCGCGTCGCTCAGCCCGGCGAGACACCACGCGCGGGAGACGTTGAGCCCGATCAGGTGCATCGCGGCGCCGTCGCCCTCCTCCGGCTCGACGTCGACGGGCGCGAGCAGCGCGTCGTGCGGGGGCGCGCTGAGGTCGGGCAGGAACCCGCCGAGCCACGTCGCGAACGGGTCGGGATCGAGGACGCGGCGCATCAGGTCCGCCTCGACGAGCGCCGGCGAGAGGAAGTCCCAGCCGATCGGCTCCGCGCCGACGACCGCGGCGGTGTCGTCGGCGTACAGCCGCCGCGCCGCCGCCTCGGCCTCGCGTTCGAGGGCGGCGTCGCCGACCACCCGCGCGTAGTCGAGGACGCCGGCGAGCGCGAACGCGGTGTTGCCGTGGGTCCCGACGCGCTGCGGGCGGTCGATCCCGAGGAACGACTCGCGGGTTCCGCGGCGGACCCGGTCTTCGAGCGGCCGGAGCGTCTCGCGCCACGCGTCGGCGCGCGGGTCGTCCCACAGGTCGAGCTCGGCGGCGAGGCGCAGCAGCCACGACCAGCCGTACGGCTCCTCGAAGCCGGGGTTCTCGTCGAGGTAGTCGACCTCGCGGGCGACGTTCTCGGGCGTCAGTCGCTCGTCGACGCCGGCCGCGATCTCGGCCTCGTCCGGGTGGTCGGGGGCGAGCCGCAGCGCGCGGACGAGCGCCCAGTGGCTGTGGACGGCGGAGTGCCAGTCGAAGCAGCCGTAGAAGACGGGGTGGGTCTCCGAGGGCCGCGGGGGCGCCTCCGGGCCCTCCACGGTCCCCCGGTAGTCCGGGTACTCGGTCTCGACACCGTCGAGCGGGTTCGCGGCCAGCGCGGTCGCGACGGCGTCGTCGAGCGCGTCCGCCCGGCCGGCCCGGAGCGCGTCCGGCGACAGCTCCTCGAAGGCGTTCATGGCGGCGGGTCGGCGGCGCGCCTGTTCAATCGGTCGGTCGCGTGCGGCGGGGCGGCGCGGGCGTCAGGTCGGGCCGCGTCACCCCGTCGGCCCGCACCCTCCTGCCGGACCGCGTCACCTCCCCCGCCCGCTCACGCCGGGTTCTTCCGCGTGAGGTCGCTGCCGCAGATCGGACACCGCTCTTTGTTCTCGTCGAAGGTGCGGTTACAGCCGACGCACTGGAAGCGCCACTCCCGCTCCTCGGTGATCCCCTCCCTGTCGATGGGCTCGACCGGGAGGTCGAGCCGCTCGGCGACGTTCTGCATCGCGTAGTCGTCGCTGACGAGCGTCGCGTGAAGCTCCAGTGCGGTCGCGATGAGCCGGATGTCGGTGTCCGACAGCTCCGCGGCGTCGCCCGAGCCCTTCGCGGCCCGGCGGACCCGGTCGACCGCCTCGGGCGCGGGCACGTGGACGGTCATGCCGGAGCCCTCCATGGCGTCGAACCGGAGCGCGACCTCGCCGGTGAGCTCCTCGTGGACCGCCGGGATGGAGACCACGTCCTCGTCGGTCGTGTACTCGTGGATGAACGCGGACGAGTCGAGGACCTGCATCAGCGGGCGACGACGATGTAGTCTTTCACCGCCTGCACGTTCGCGACCGGGACTCGGAGCCGCCCCATCTCGTCGAACTCGAAGTCGACGCGCTCGTGTCTGAGCTGCTCGTGCGGGCTGACGAGGAGGTGGTTCAGCTCCCCCGACTCGAGGTTCATCGTGATGTTGTACAGGTCCCCGAGTTCCGTGCCGTCCGAGCTCATCACCGCCTTCCCGGAGAGGTTCTCCGCGAGGATGTCGACCATACCCGCACGGTTCCGGGCGACGGTATTAAACGCCACGGGGCGTCGGACGGGCGACGGACGCGGACCGGGCGCTCGCCGCCGCCGTTCGTCGCGGCATTTTGAAAGGCTTAACTGACGGCCGGGCGCAAGAGACGGTATAACCTTCTCGGGGCGATCACATATGACCGACCACACACACGCGGACACCCTGCGAACCCCCATCGTCGCCGTGCTGGGGCACGTCGACCACGGCAAGACGAGCCTGCTCGACACGATCCGCGGCTCCGCCGTCAGCGAGGGCGAGGCCGGCGCGATCACCCAACACATCGGGGCGACGGACATCCCGCTCGACACCATCTCCGGGATGGCGGGCGAGCTGATCGACCCGTCGGACTTCGATTTACCCGGCCTGCTGTTCATCGACACGCCGGGGCACCACTCCTTCTCGACGCTGCGCGCCCGCGGGGGCGCGCTCGCCGACATCGCGGTGCTCGTCGTCGACGTCAACGACGGCTTCCAGCCGCAGACGGAGGAGGCGATCGACATCCTCCGGCGGACGGGGACGCCCTTCGTCGTCGCCGCCAACAAGGTCGACACGACGCCCGGGTGGAACCCGCAGGACGGCGAACCGATCCAGCGGAGCATGGACGCCCAGTCCGAGCGCGCGAAGTCCATGCTCGACGAGAACCTCTACGAGATCATCGGCCAGCTGTCGGACGCCGGCTTCTCCGCCGACCTCTACTGGCGCGTCCAGGACTTCCAGAAGAACATCGGCGTCGTCCCGCTGTCGGCGCTCACCGGCGAGGGCGTCCCGGACCTCCTGACGGTTCTCATGGGCCTCTCCCAGCGGTTCATGAAAGAGGAGATGGCCATCGACGTCACCGGCCCGGGCGAGGGGACGGTGCTCGAGGTGAAAGACGAGCGCGGGTTCGGTGCCACCGTCGACACCGTCGTCTACGACGGCGTGATCCGCAACGGAGACACCGTCGTCGTCGGCGGGCAGGACGAGCCGATCGTCACCGAGATCCGCGCGCTGCTC
Source organism: Halorubrum sp. Atlit-8R (assembly GCF_003666025.1). NCBI lineage: Archaea > Methanobacteriati > Methanobacteriota > Halobacteria > Halobacteriales > Haloferacaceae > Halorubrum > Halorubrum sp. Atlit-8R. Next base: position 224,812 of record NZ_QPLV01000002.1, on the reverse strand, counting down.
CGCCCGCGGCCGCTCGCGGAGATACGCACCGAGAAGGAGTTCGAGAAGGTCGGCGAGGTCGGCGCCGCGGCCGGCGTGAAGATCGCCGCGCCCGACCTCGATCAGGCGATGGCCGGCGCGCCGGTCCGCGTCGTCCGCGACCGCACCGTCGATCAGGTCGTCGAGGAGGTGAAGGCCGAGCTGGCCGAGATCGAGGTCGAGACCGCCGACAACGGCGTCGTCGTCAAGGCGGACACCCTCGGCTCCCTGGAGGCGATGGCGAACGCCCTCCGGGAGGCCGAGGTCCCCATCCTGCGCGCCGAGGTCGGCGACATCGCGCCCCGCGACATCGCGGTCGCGGAGACGGCGAACCAGGACGAGCACAAAGCCATCCTCGGGTTCAACGTCGACCTCCTCCAGAACGCGGAGTCGGACTTGGAGAACGCCGACGTGAAGCTGTTCAAGAACGAGGTCATCTACCAGCTGGTCGAGGACTACGAGCGCTACGTCGAGGAGAAGCAGCGCGCCCAACAGGAGACGGTGCTGGACAAGGTCGTGCGCCCGGCCCGCTTCCGCATCCTCCCCGACCACACGTTCCGGCAGAACGACCCCGCGGTCGTCGGCGTGGAGGTCATCTCCGGCACGCTCCAGAACAACCGCAACGTCGGTTACTTCGAGGGCAACGAGTTCGAGCGCGTCGGCGGCCTCTCCGGGATTCAGAAGCAGGGCGAGGACGTCGACGAGGCGCGCTCGGGCGAGCGGGTCAGCATCGCCATCGACGGGCCGACCGTCGGCCGCGGCATCGAGGAGGGCGACACGCTCTGGACCGAAGTGCCCGAGAAGCACGCGAAGATCTTAGAACAGGAGCTGAGAGAGGAGATCACCGCCGACGAGCGCGAGGCGCTTCAGGGCTACCTGGAGACGCGCCGCAAGCGCGACCCCTTCTGGGGCAAGTAAGCCCCCGGAAGACACTTTTCCTCCGAGCGATCAGCGCCGCCCATGGTCTCCCGAGAGAACGCGATCATCCTCCTGTTCATGGCGGCCGGCCTCGCGCTGGCCTACGGCGCTCGCGTCGCGACGGACCTGGGCGACCGCCTCCTGATCGGCGTGCTGCTGCTCGTCGCCGTCGTGGCGCCGCAGCTGGTCATCGGCTACGTCGACGGCGCCGAGTCGGCCTGACCGGCGGGCGACCGCGCTCGCGCCCGCGCCGCGACCCGGACGCGCCGTCCCTCCCGATTACGCGTACAACAGGATGAGCACGGCGACGAAGGCGAGCTCGCCGCCGACGAGCAGCGCGGCGAGCAGCCACGCCCGGTAGGTCCACAGCCACTCGCGGGCGGCCGCGACCCGGTTTCCGCCGCCGGCCTCGGACTCGCCGCGGTACGCGGCGTCGACGCGCCACCCCGTCTCCGGGTCGTACGTCGCCGGCACCCGGGTGCCGACGAGCTCGTCGACGTCGAGCGGCGAGACGCCGGCGGCCTCCAGGAACTCTAGGAACGCCTCGGACTCTTGGAGGGACCCGTCGCGGGGCGCGTCGAACCGCTCGGTGTGGGTGGCGTCGCCGTGCGGCGGGCGCATCTCGACGGCGACGCGGTCGCCGACGGAGCGCACCCGCGTGACGATCAGCGCGTTCTCCTCGTCGTTGAGGTACGCCTCGCGGAGCCGGCGCTTCACCTCCTCGTCGACGCCCGCGTCGTCGAGGTCGTCGGGGAGGGCGTCGGCGTCCGAGCGGGCGTCGGTGTCGGGGAGCGCGTCTGCGTCCGCGTCGTCGGCGCTTTCGCGGTCGGCGGTCGTCGAGACGCTCTCGTCACCGCCGGGTCGGTCCGCCATCGATCCGGAGTTGGCGGCCCGCTCTCATAAGGCCACGGCCGCGTATGTGACCGGTTTCGTTGTGGACGGTCCGCGGGCCGAGCGCGCCGGTGTCCCGGTCGCTCGGCCGTACGAAGGTGACACTTGTAAACTGGCGATCGACACGGACGCCACCGAAGCCCCAGCCGCTCGGCCGTGCGAAAGTGGCCCTTATAAATCGCCGGTCGGCACGAACACCACCGAAGCCCCAGTCGGGAGGCGGGCGCACGCTCGCTGCGCGCTTCGGTCGCTCGCGCTGCTCGCTCCCTCCAGTGCTTGCGTCGCCTGCGCCCGCCTCCCGACTGCCCCTTCGATTCCTGCCCCGCACCGCACAGCACCTCACACCTCCCCAGCCTCGCGGTTCGCGCTCTCCGAGCGCTCACCGCGTCCCTCGCGCGTGCTCCTCGCGGCCGCGGTGGCGGCCGCTCGCAGGCACGCGCCACCGCACTTCGACTGTCAGCGGTTCACTGGAGCCGGTAGCGTAAGATCGCGGCGATACCGCCGAGATTGGCGAGCTGCTCGCCGGGCGCGAACTCCGAGGAGAAGACGACCACGTCGCCGCCCTGTTGCTCCACCGACTCGATCACCGCGTTCACGTCGATGTCCCAATCGCCGTCGCCCTGGCGCTCGGTCCGGAGGCGCTCGTCGACGACGAGCAGCGTCTCGACCGCGCCGAACTCGGCGGCCTCGGCGGTGTCGTCCGGGCCGTACGTCGCCTTCTCGCCTTTCGCGATGTTCTCGGTCAGCTCGTCGATGAGGTTCGCCTCCTTCGAGATGCGGGTCTCCTTCTGGACCTCGTCGACCGCGCCGCGCTTCAGCACCTCGTGGACGCCCCGGTCGCCCGCCGCCGAGGTGTCGACGACCGAGATGCGGTCGGTCAGGTCGCGGTGCTCCTCGTCGATGTAGTCGCGCGCGTCGTTCTTCGTGAACCCCGGCCCGGCCAGGATGACGGCGTCGGCGTCGAGGTGCGCGAGCGCCTCGCCGAGCTCCGCGAACAGCTCCTCGCGCGGCCGCGAGAACTCGCCTTTGCCGGTCGGCTTCGTGAACGAGGCGTACTCCTCCGTCCCGTACTGCTGGACCGTGTGGACGTAGGCGGCGCCCTCCTCGACGGTGGCGATGGCCACGTCGGGGTTCTCCGCGGCCTCGGTGGCCTCCTCCAACCGCTCCGTCTGGTCCGGCTTGAAGTGCTTCTCGACGGTTATCTCGTCGTGTTCCTCGACGTTGAGCGTGTGGTGGGCGTTGAGCTGGTCCTCCCGGGAGCAGCCGACGATGACGCCGCCGACGCGGAGCCGGTTGGCGAACCGCGCGAACTCCACGTCCTCGACCTCCAGCGTGACGAAGATGTGCTCGCGCTGCCCGCCGGTGTCCCGCATCTGGTCGTCGTTCCGCTGGATCCGCCGGGTGGTGTCGCCCTCGACCAGGTCCCCGGGTTCGAGGACGTGCGCGAGGTGCCAGAGGTCGTCCACGTTCTCGGGGACCAGCGTGAGCCGTTCCCGGCCCTCCTCGCCGTACCCCCGCTCGGAGATGCGCATGTCCGGGCGTTCGCTCGCGCCCGTATCAACTCTTGTCTTCCGCGTCGGACAGGGCCGGCCCCCACTCGAAGCCGCCGGTCGGATCGGCGTCCCCGTCGCTCGCGTCACCCGGGCGACTCGGGTCGGCATCGGCGGACTCGCCGGTCGCGTCGTCGCCGACCGCGTCGGTCGGGTCGCCGCCGACCGCGTCGCTCCCCTCGCCGACCGAAACGTCGCGGCCGACCTGAACCGCGGCCGGCGGCTCGCTGCGCATCGGCCGTCCGCCGTCCCCCGACACCACGGGGGCCGGCGGCCCGTCGCCGGCCGGACCGACGCTCGGGCTCGATCCGGCGTCGGCTCCCGTTTCGTCGCCCGAGCGAGCGGCGTCGTGCGCCTGACCAACCGTCTGCCGCGTCGCGGTCGCCGCGCTTGCCGCCGCCGTCCCCTCGGTCAGGCTGTCGGCCGCCCCCCGCCCGTAGAGGTCGTGCGCGACGATCCGGGCGAGGAAGGCGACGGCGACGCCGACGACGAGCGGGACCGTCGGCGCCGCGACCGCGTACCCGACCGCGAGCGCCCCGACGGCCAGCGTCCACCCGGTCGCGTACGGCCCCGTCGCGGCGACGCCGGCCACCGTTCGCGGGTCGAGCCCGTCCCGGAGGCGACCGGACGCGGCGAACGCGGCGAGCGCCGCGGGGCGGACGTACGCGAACGCGACCAGGTACGCGCCGACGAGCGCGAGGACGGCGCCGGCGGCGACGACGGCGACGGCGGCCGGCCCGTTCGGTCCGAGCGCCGACTCGACGGCGGTCGCGGTCGCCGCCGGCTCGACGGGGCCCGCGACGAGCGCGGCGACGGCGCCGCCCGCGACCGCGAGCCCGCCGGCGAGGGGCGCGAGCAGCGCCGCGGACAGCAGCGCCGACTTGAGGCCGTCCCTGGCCAGCTCTCCCCAGGCGACGAGCGACGGCGCGCCGGCGGCGTCGCCGGGCTGGATCGCCGCCTGCGTCACCCGGACGAGGTAGCCGCGCGCCACGAGCGACGGCGCGAGCGCGACCGGGGCCGCGACGGCGACGGCGGGGCTGACGAAGAGGACGCCGGCGAGCCACAGGGGTGTGAGGATCCACCCCAACAGCGTCACGGACCCGCCGACGAGGACGACGCCCGCGGTGTCGTCGGTTCGCGTCAGCGCCGTCGCGGCCGCGGTGAGCATGTGACCGGACACAGGGACGGGAGCCGCATAAATGGTACCCGGCCCGAGCGTTTATACCGCTTCGCGGAGTATTGCCGGTCGGCCGCGCGGGACAATCGTGTGCCTCTGACAACCCACCGCGGCCGCCACTCGGCGGTCGCCCCCCGTCCGCGGCTTTCTGCCGACGCCGTTCCCCCAGATGCGTCGCCGCCGCGTGCCGGTACCGATTTATCCCGTCCCGCCGACGGATCGGGTATGACCGGCGACGAGGGGACGACCGATCTGGAGCCGGAGCTCAGGAGCTACGGCGTCAGCGTCGAATCGATCGACGGGGGCGACCCGCTGGAGCTGACGTACATGACCGCGTTCCCCGGCCGCGAGGTCCACCGCGGCGAGATCGGGCGCGCGCTCAACGCGCTCATCGACGAGGCCGAGGCCGACGAGTGGGACCCCGTCCGGGTCGAGGGGACGGTGGTCCGCTCGCCCGGCGACGTCCTCGGGACGTGGCACGCCGAGGCCGAGTGGTTCGAGGCGCTCATCGGCTACGAGATATCCGAGACCGAGTTCTCGTCGCGCGTGCTGGAGACGCTCAGCCACGAGTCCGGAGACGAGGCCGAGGGCTCGTCGGACGCGGCGGACGCTGACGCGGACGGGCAGGAGGCGGACCGGTGACCCGACGCAAGCCGGTCAACCGCGCGCAGCGGCGCCTCGCGCGCCCGGCCCGCGAGCGGTTCGCCACCCGCGCGGTCGCGTTCGACGTCGACGGCGCGACCTGCCGCGGGACGCTGTACCTGCCCGGCGGCGACGCGGCCGACCCCCCGGTCGTCGTGATGGCCCCGGGGCTCGGCGCGGAGCGGAGCTTCGGCTACCCCGCCGTCGCGGAGCGGTTCGCGGACGCGGGCTACGCCGCGCTCCTCTTCGACCACCCCGAGTTCGGCGCGTCCGACGGCGACTCCCAGCTCGTCGACCTCGACCGCCAGCGCGACGCGTACGCGGCCGCGATCGACCGCGCGAAGCGCGTCGACGACGCCGGCGACGACCTCGTGCTCTGGGGGGCGTCGCTGTCGGCCGCGCACGTCCTCACGCTCGCCGCGGAGCGCCGCGACGTCGACGCGGTGGTCGGCCTCGTCCCGATGCTCGACGGGCGCGCCATCGCCCTGCGGCGCGGCGGGCGCTACCTCCTCCGGTCCGGCGCCGCCGGGCTGCGCGACCTGCTCGGCCACCGGGTCGGTCGCGGCCGCACCGTGCCGATCGTCGGCGACCCCGAGGAGCGCGCCGCGATCACCGAGCCGGGAGCGGAGCGCAAGTACATCGACCTCGTCGACCGCGAGTCGGCGTGGCGCAACGAGACGCCCGCGCGGTCGCTGCTCGGCCTCGTCGGCTACCGGCCCGTGACGCGGCTGGACGAGGTCGACGCGCCCACCCTGCTGCTCGCGGGGACCGACGACGCCATCGTCGACGCCGACGCGGTCGCGGCCGCCGGCGAGCGCCTCTCGCGCGGAACCGTCGTCACGATGCCCGCGGACCACTTCTCGGTGCTCGGCGACGACTTCGAGGGCGCGGTCGGGCACCAGCTCTCCTTCCTGCGCGACGCGTTCGAATAGGCGGGCGGTCGGGCTCGCCCGCGCCCGCGGACCGGCCCGCGCGACAGCTTAAGTGAGCCCGCGGCGCACACTGGGGTATGACAGCGATCGCGATGTTGAGCGTCGCGCCGGTGATCGAGGAGAGCATGGCCGAGGAGGTGGCGGCGGCCGTCGCCGCGCTCGACGACTTCGACGTGAGCTACGAGACGAACCCGATGGGCACGGTGATCGAGGCCGACGACGCGGAGACGCTGTTCGCGGCCGCGGCGGCCGCCCACGACGCGGTCGACGGCGACCGGGTCTCGACGTTCCTCAAGATAGACGACAAGCGGACGAGCGACGGGACCGCCGCGGCGAAGGTCGACGCCGTCGAGGAGCACCTCGGCCGAGAGGCGAAGCGGGAGCGCTGATCCGCGGGCGGCCGCCGTTCAGTCGCCGCCCGCGAACCGGAGGAACAGCTCGACGTGGTCGACGTGGTTCTCGTTTGCGTCGTCGGGCACGGCCGAGACCCAGGCGAGTTCGGCGTCGCCCCCCGAGAATCGGCTCCCGGGGGCGACGGTTGGGTCCTCGCGGAACGAGGGGGCGGTCTCCGCAAGTGAGAGCACGAACGAGACGCCGTACGCGGAGAACGACGCCGAGCCGTCGCGCCGCTCGAACCGCAGGTCCTCGACGAGGACCGCCCCGTCGATGTCGACCGAGACGCCCGTCAAGCGCTCGGCGCTCCGACGCGCGGCCGCCGCCCAGTCCTCGCCAGGGTCGACGGTTCCACCCGGAGGCGCCCACTCGCCCGTGCCGTTCCAGTCCTGTAGCAGCACGCGGCCGTCGCCGTCCGTGACGCCGAGTTGGACGACGCCGTCGATGTCCTCGTACCGCTCGCGCCGCGCCTCGTAGCTCTCGGCGTCGAGTCCTCTCGCGACGCGCTCGACCGCGACCGCGTCCCGGTCGAGCAGCGTCTCCGGATCACGCAGTGATTCCACGGGGTACGGCGGCGGGGTGTCGCCCATCGACCCGCTCAACGGCCCGCGGAAACAAAGGCCCCGCGGCCGTCGGCGACGCCGTATCCGCGCCCGCCGTCACCCCTTGATGTTACAGACGGGGAACGTCCGCGCCACCTTGTCGCCGATGCCCAGCTCGTCGCTGACGCGGATCACCTCGTCGATGTCCTTGTAGACGCCGGGCGCCTCCTCCGCGATGGTGGCGCCGGACTGCGCTTTCACGTAGATCCGCTGACCGTCTTCGAGGTCGTCTTGGACGTCGCCGCCCCAGAACTCCTGTTTCGCCTGCGTCCGGCTCATCAGGCGGCCGGCGCCGTGGGCGGTCGAGCCGAACGACACCGACATCGACTCGTCGCCGCCGCGGAGGACGTACGACCCGGCGCCCATGCTCCCGGGGATGATGACGGGCTGGCCCACGCCGCGGTACGCCTCGGGCACGTCCTCGTTGCCCGCGGGGAACGCCCGCGTCGCGCCCTTGCGGTGGACGTACAGCTCGCGCTCCGCGCGGTCGACGGCCGCGTCGCCGACGGCGGGGCGACCCTCGGCGTCGACGCCGACCTCGTGGGTCTCCTTCTTCGCGATGTTGTGCGCCACGTCGTACAGCAGCTCCATCCCGAGGTCGTCGATCGGGTCCGCGTCGAACACCTCGCCGAACGTCTCGCGCGTCTGGTGGGTGATCAGCTGACGGTTCACCCACGCGAAGTTGATGCACGCGCCCATCGCGCCGTAGTACTCGTCGGCCAGTTCGGAGCCCGCGGGCGCGGCCGCCAGCTCCTTGTCCGGGAGCTCGTCGAGGAGGTCGCCGTGCTCCTGCTCGATCCGGCGCAGGTAGTCGTTACACGTCTGGTGGCCGAGCCCGCGGCTCCCGCAGTGGATCAGGACGACGATCCCGTCCTCCCTCAGCCCGTAGGACCCGGCCACGTCCGCGCGGAACACGTCGGTGACGCGCTGGACCTCCAGGAAGTGGTTGCCCGACCCGAGCGACCCCATCTGGTTGCGCCCGCGGTCCATCGCCTTCTGGGAGACGTACTCCGGGCGCGCGTCGGGGCGCCGCCCCTCGTCCTCGCAGCGCGCGAGGTCGCTCTCGATCCCGTACCCCGCCTCGACCGCCCACTCGACGCCGCGTTCGAGCGCGCCCTCGACGGCGTCGGCGGTGCCGTCGATCACGCCGCCGCCGCCCAGCCCCGAGGGGATCGCCTCGAACAGCGCGTCGACCAGCTCCTCCTCGCGGCCGCGCACGTCGTCGTAGGTGAGGTTCGTCCGCACCATCCGGACGCCGCAGTTGATGTCGTAGCCGACCGCTCCGGGCGAGATACAGCCGGTCCGGGCGTCGATCGCGCCGACGCCGCCGACGGGGAAGCCGTACCCCTGGTGGCCGTCGGGCATACAGATCGCGGGCTCGACGATGCCGGGCAGGTGCGTCGCGTTCTTCAGTTGCCGGAGCGAGTCGTCGTCGCCGATCGCCTCCAGCAGCGACTCGCTGGCGAGGACCCGCGCGGGGACGTTCATCTCGCCCTCGCGAGGGATCTCCCAGACGTGCTCGCGCACCTTCTCTAGCCGGATCCCGTCGAACTCGCGCGTTGTCATGCGCGCCACTTCGACGCGGGGCGCCAAGGGCGTTGCGTCAGGCGGTCGCCGGCGGGCCGCCGCGACGCCGCCCGGGGGCCGGCGAGCCGGCTACCGGTTCGCGGGGTCGATCGGGAGCCAGTCGATCGCGCCCTCCGCGAGGGTGAACGCGGCGAACGCCCGCCCCAGGACGACCCCGTACACGAGGTGCGCGACCGCGATGACGACGCCGAACTCGAAGCTCGCGGTGAGGCCGGGCACGGGCAGCGTCGGCACGGGCAGCGAGGTGGCGCCCTCGATCGCGATCGCGGCCGGCAGCAGCAGCCCGCCGGTGATCACGCCGAGCAGCGCCGAGTGGATGACGCCGAGCGACAGGCACCCGCCCACGTCCCCGCGGAGGTCGGCGAAGAACGACCGGTCGAAGACGGCGACGAACAGCGCGCCGAACAGCGTGCTGTTGAACAGGTGGACGGCCCACCCCCCGACGACCGTCTCGACGCCGACCAGCGCGCCGATCGTCGGCATGAGCCCGAGGCCGACGTGTAACACGGCGCCCATCGCCGCGCCGGCGACGAGCCCCGAACTCGCCCCCGCGCGCCAGCGTCGACCAGTGCCGTCCGGTCCGGTCCCGTCGCGAAGCTCTGTGCGTGACATACGGTAACAATGTACTCGACAAACATAACGGTTTGTCACGCCCCGCGGGGCGGCCTCACACGTCGAACACGACGTACGCGTACCACCCGTCGCCGCGCCGTTCGAGCGCCATCTCGGAGTAAGTGACCGCCTTGACCTCGCGGGCCGACACCGCGTTGAGGGGGACGCCGCGCGCGCTCCCCGTGAGCCGCCACTCGTCCGCGTCCGCGGCGTCGTCGTCCGCAGCGCCGACGGACTCCGGCGCGACCACCGTACACCGGTGGTCAGCCGGCAGGACGAGCCGCACGTCCCGCTCGTAGATCAGGCGGTCGAGGTAGTCGAACAGCAGGGCCTCGCGGCTCTCGGCGGCGACCTCGAGGTCGAACCGCTCGCCGGCGGCCGGGACCGACTCCGCGCTGGCGGCCGCGAGCCCGTCGGCGACCGCCGCGAACAGTCCCGAGAGCGTGTCGGCCGTCGCCTCGACGGCGACGTCGGCGGTGTGCTCGCGCAGCTCGTACGTCATCCGTCACCGTTCCGCTCGCGCTCGTCGCGGGAGTCCTCGTGGCTCTCCGTCCGCTCGTCGGGCTGGAACCGGGCGTCGATGGTCCGCTCCGGCTGGGGAGCGCGGAGGTCCTCCGCGTCCACGTCGTCGAGGTCGGCGGCGACCTCCTCTAACGCGACGCCGCTCGTCACCAGCGCGCGGATCCCCTCGTCGACGGTCAGCTCGACGTCGACGATCCGGCGGTCGGGGACGAAGACGACGTGGCCGCCCATCACCGGGTTCGGCGCCATCGGCATGAACAGCGTCCGCATGCCGTCGCCCTCGCCGTCCGCGTGGTCCGCGATGACGTCGGGGGTCTCGCTCGTGACGAACGCGAGCGTGTACGTCTCCTCGGTCGGGAACTCCACGAGGACGACCTCGCGGAAGTTCCCGCCGTCCGAGTCGAGCATCGCGTCGCTCATCTGCCGGAACCCCTGGTAGACGGAGCCGACGCCCGGGACCCGCTCGACGGCGTAGTCGACGTAGTCGACGGCGCGCTCGCCGTACCGCGAGGACTCGACGGCGGCGCCGATGAGGAGGATCGCGGCCACGAACACGACGGGGGTCGCGATCTCGATCGCGAGCTCCCGGGAGACCGCGCTGACGAGCGGCAGCCCGTTCCCCGGGGACACGGCGACGATCGCTGACGAGAAGGCGTCGAGGTAGTCGTACACCGCGTTGAACGCGAACGCGAGGACGGCCAGCGTGATGACGGCGGGGACGATGACGGCGATGCCGGTGAGGAAGGCTCGTCGGAGCAGTTCGACTCCCGACGACTCGTCGGTCATTGTGTGACTCCACGCGCGACCGCGACAAAATCGTTTCCGTCAGGGTCGGCGCCCCCCTCGGCCTCGACCCGTCGGCACGGGCGCCGACCCGCGCACGGTGCCGTACGCGCCCGCAACGGTCCCCGCTGGCGGTGGAGTTATATTCCGTCCACGTGTTAGGTCATCGCAGTGAGCGTCAACGTCGAAAAGCGGACCGACCCGCCCGGCGAGTCCGACTACGCGACCGCCGCGTGGGAGCTCAAAGAGCGAATTCGGTCCGCGGAGGGCGTCCTCCGACAGCGACGCGGCTTCTTCGTCGACGCGTACCGCCGGTCGACCGCCCACCTGCTCGTGGAGAACGACCGGCTCGTCGCCTTCGCCTCCGTCCGGCGCGACGGCTACATCCTCTTTCTCGCCGTCGACCCGGACCACCGCGGCCGCGGTCACGCCGAGCGGCTCGTCGCCGACGTCGCGGCGAACCACCGGTCGGTCACGTGCCACGCCCGCACGACGAACCGGCGGGCGCTCGGCTTCTACGAGCACCTCGGCTTCGAGGTGATCCGCCGCATCGACGACTACTACGAGGACGGCGGCGACGCCTACTACCTCAAGCTCGGCGGCGAGTCGCTCCGGGAGCGCCTTTCCGGGTTCGTCGGCCGGTAGGCGACCGTCCTCCGCGCCCGTCCCGCTCCCCCCCGAAGCCGGCCGAACCGACAGTAATTAGCGCCCGCCGCGAGGAGTGGCCGCCATGTCGCAACCGACTCCCGCGGACCTCGCCGCCCGGGTCCGCGACGGCGACCTCCGCTTCCACGAGCTGGAAGACCACGCCGACGCCGACGTCGCGACCGCCGCGCGCCGGCTGCTCGTCGCGGAGGCGACCGACGCCGACCTCGACCCGCTCGGCGAGTACGCGTTCGACGCCGACGCCGTCCACGGCTCGAACATCGAGAACACGCTCGGGGGCGTCCAGGTCCCCGTCGGCGTCGCCGGCCCGGTGACGATAGACGGCGGCGCCGCCTCGGGCGAGCGCTACCTCCCGCTGGCGACCACCGAGGGCGCCCTGGTCGCGTCGATCAACCGCGGCTGCTCCGTCGTCGAGGACGCCGGCGGCGCGACCGCGCGGGTCACGAAGAGCGGGATGACCCGCGCGCCCGTCTTCCGGGTCGCCGATGTCGCCGAGGCAGAGGCGCTCGTCGCTTGGGTCCGCGACAACGAGCCCGCGCTCGCCGAGGCCGCGGAGTCGACGACGAGCCACGGCGAACTGCTCGACGTGACCCCGTACGTCGTCGGGAACAACGTCTTCTGCCGGTTCCGATACGACACGAAGGACGCGATGGGGATGAACATGGCCACCATCGCGACCCGGGAGGCCTGCGACGTGATCGAGGCGGAGACGGACGCCTCGCTCGTCGCGCTCTCGGGGAACCTCTGTTCGGACAAGAAGCCGGCCGCGATCAACGCCGTCGAGGGGCGCGGGCGCTCGGTCGTCGCGGACGCGACGGTCCCGCGCGAAGTCGTCGAGGACCGCCTCCACACGACCCCGGAGGCGATCGCGGAGATCAACACCCGGAAGAACCTCGTCGGCTCCGCGAAGGCGGGCGCGCTCGGGTTCAACGCGCACGTCGCCAACGCGGTCGCGGCGATGTTCCTCGCGACCGGGCAGGACGAGGCGCAGGTCGTCGAGGGCGCGAACGCGATCACGACCGCCGAGACGACCGCGGACGGCGACCTCTACGTCTCCGTCTCGCTGGCGAGCCTCGAAGTCGGGACGGTCGGCGGCGGGACGAAGCTGCCGACGCAGCAGGCCAGCCTGGAGATCCTCGGCGTCGCGGGCGGCGGCGACCCGGCCGGGAGCAACGCCGACGCGCTCGCGGAGTCGATCGCGGTCTGCGCGCTCGCCGGCGAGCTGTCGCTGCTCGCGGCGCTCGGGTCGCGACACCTCTCGTCGGCCCACGAGGAGCTGGGGCGGTAGACGGGTCGGCGCCGCGCGGCAATCCTGCCGTTCTCTTAATCCGACCAGCGCGGGCAGTCCTCGCGGAGGGCCTCCCGCCCCGCGTCGGTGACGCGGTACACCGCCTCGCCGGAGACGCGCTCGACGAGCCCGGCGTCCGCCAGCGCGGTCAGCCGCGACTCGACGTGGTCGGCGTACAGGCCCGTGTTCCCGGCGATGAACGCCTGGTAGTCGGCGCCCACGTCGGCGAGGTACGAGAGCAGTCGCTCGTCGGAGCGCGTGAGCGACGGCCGTTCGAAGTCGACCCCCTCGTCGCCGCTCCCGTCATCGACGGCGTCCTCCGGACGGTCGACGGGCCGCGCGTCAGGTAGGGCCATCTCACACGTGGTGACGTGTACCACGATAAAGGGGGTACCGCGGGTTCCCACTCGCTGGGAGTCGCCGGCGGTCGGCGGAACATGTTCGGTGAAGAACCAGTCGGGGCGGCGTCGCTCCGGGCGGCTCAGTCGTCGGCGTCGGCGGGGGGCGTCCCGGTCGCGTCGGCGCCGCTCTCGCCGCCGGACGGGCCGTCCGGGAGCATCGGCGTCCCGTCCGCGCGGGGGCCGAGCCGGGGACCGTGCGGGCCGTCGTCGGGGTCGATCCGGCGGCGGGTGCGGTAGTCCGTCGAGCGCTCGACGGGCGTCCGACCGATCGCCGTTATCATCTCGACGTAGTCGTCGAACGAGCGGTACTCGCCGTACTCGCCGCCCGCGCGGCTGGTGATCTCCTCCGAGAGGATGGTGCCCATGAAGTCGTCGGCGCCGCAGTTGAGCAGCTTCAGCCCGTGGGCGTCGCCCGACTTCACCCACGAGGCCTGGACGTGGTCGACGTTGTCTAAGAAGAGCCGCGCGACCGCGACGACCAGCTCGTCCTCGGCGCGCGAGGGCCCGGAGTCGACGACGCCGCGCCGGTAGAGCGGGGTGTTTTGGTGGATGAAGGATAGCGGGACGAACTCGGTGATCGCGCCCGTCCGGTCCTGGAGGTCGCGGATCACCTCTAAGTGCTGCGCGCGGTGCGCGACCGTCTCGACGTGGCCGTACATCATCGTCGAGGTGACGTCGAGGCCGGCGGCGGCCGCGCCTTCCATCGCCGCCACCCAGTCGCCCGTGCGGATCTTCCCCGGACAGATCACGTCGCGGACCTCGTCGACGAGGATCTCGGCGGCCGTGCCCGGCGCGGAGTCGAGGCCGGCCTCGGCCAACTCGCGGTAGACGGACTCGTACGCCCAGTCGGTGCCGCGCTTGGCGTGGTACGCCTCCTCCGGCGTCATCGAGTGGAGGTGGACGCCGCCGACCGACATCGCCGCCATCTGCTCGACGTAGGTGCCCGGGTCGGTCGCGTACGCCTCGGGCGGCTTGTAGTTCACCTCGCTCGCGGGGTCGTCGTGCGCGGCGAGTATCTCGTGATGTTCCTCGTTCAGCGCGAACGCCGGGTGGAGCCCCGAGACGGAACACACCTCGTAGACCCCCATGTCGAGGGCGTCCTCGACGACCGCGCGCGACTCCGCGGGCGGCTTGGTGAACCCGGCGTGTTCCACGTCGCTGTCGGCCTCGAAGGCGTGCGCGGTGTCCTTGAAGTTACAGAACAGACAGCCCGTGTTACACGCCGTGGTGACGTTGTTGTTGAGGTTGGCAACGAAGGTGACCTCGTCGCCGACCTCCTCGGCCCTGCGCCGGTCGGCCGCCTCCAGCACCGCCTCCTTGCGGACGGGGTCGATCCCCTCGCGGTCCGTGCCCGTGGCGAGCAGTTCGGTCGCGTCGTCGACCGTCAGTCGGGCGCCGTCGCGGGCCTTCGCGAGCGCGTTCTCGAACGACTGGCCGGTCGCCGGCGCCGCGAAGTCGAACTCGTCCGCGCCGCTCTCGCCGTCGCCGCCCCCGCGACCGTGCGACCCGCTCGCGTCGGAACTGCCCCCCGAACTCATCCCCTAACGCTCCCGGTTCCACCCTGATAAACGGGCGGGTCGAGACACTCGCCGAGCGATAATCGCGCGCCGTCCCCCCGTGGCGCGTGCCGGCGAGCGGCCGGACCGAAGCGGAGGCGACCGTCTCGTCAGGGCGCGTTCACGCCGGATCCCGGTAGTCCCGGTCCTCGTCGGCGTGCGCGCGGACCCACAGCTCCCCGATCCGCGAGAGGCTCGTGCGGTAGGACTTCCCGTGTTCCTCGCGCTCGATGTACCCCTTCCCGCCGGGGCCGAGCCGGTCGACGTTGTAGATCACCTTCGAGCGGAACGACTCCGTGTACTCCTCGTTGAGCTCGGCCGCGAGCGTCTCCGCCAGCTCCGAGACCGACTCGAACTCGCCGTGCTCGCCGAGCGTGAACAGCACCAGCTCCTCGAACGGCTTGACGTTCTGGAAGGAGGCGACCGGCAGCTCGATCACGTGGCGGTCGCCGATGCGCTTCGCGCCGATGGTGGTGCCGCGCTCGTCGAACTCCGCGAGGAGGTCCGTGGTGCTCGCCAGGCGGTCGGCGACGCGGTCGGGGTCGGCATCTCCGTCGTCGTTGAGATCCTGTAGGAGCTCCCGCGTCGCGCGCAGCTCCTCCGCCAGCTCGGTCTCCAAGTACTTCTCGGGGGCCGTGTAGTAGGTGTGGATGCGGTCGCGGTCCGCCTGCCGCTCGACCATGATCGAGTGCGCAGCGGTCGCGAACGCGAAGGAGACAGGCCGGGGCATCGAACAGAGGTTCACCCACACCTCGCGGTCGCCGGCGGACGGGTCGTCCGCGTCCCCCACGCCCTCCGCGCCCGCCTCGTCGCCCGCCGCGTCGGGGTCATCGTCGCGGTCCAGCTCCGCGTTGATGAGGTCGAAGGCACGCTCGAAGGCGGCGTCGTAGTCGTACACGTCGTCCAACCGCTCGCGGACCGTCTCGGCGCCGAGGAGGTTCCGGAAGTCCTGTTCGAGCTTGCGCGCGATGTTCCGCGAGTACTCGACGTTGGCCTCGCTGCCGACGGCGCCCTCCAAGAGGATCACGCGGTCGACGTCGAACTGGTCCCGGATGAGGGGGGCGATCATCCGGTCGTAGTCGAACCCGACGGGCACGACGTGGGTCTGCATACGCGCTCCGTTTGACGGGGCGCAGGTATAAACAACCGCAAGCGAGCCCGGGCGGACGCGGGCGCTCCGGATCGCTCCCCCGACCGTCCGCCGCCGCGGGCAGTAGGGTTATTTTGGTCTGCGCCATACCCTGACACGTCATGTCACAGCAAGGCGTTCAAGAGGAGCTGTACGTCGACCAGTACACGCTCGGGCTCGTCGGGCCCGACCAGGAGTGGGCCGGCACGGTCGCGGACGGCGGGACGGTGACGACGTACACGCCGCCGGGCTGTTGGGGGCCGATGGTGACGCCCTCGTTCCGTGGCGGCCACGAGGTGACCCGACCGATCCGCGTCGAGGGCGCCGAGGTCGGCGACGCCGTCGCGATCCACATCCGCGACGTGGAGGTGACGAGCATGGCCACCAGCACGGGATCGATGGCGGAGCGCGACGAGGCGTTCGGCGACGACCCCTTCGTCGACCACCGCTGCCCGGAGTGCGGGACGACCTGGCCCGACTCCGTCGTCGAGGGGACCGGCGAGGACGCGATCCGCTGTGCGGAGTGCGGCGCCAACGCCTCCTCGTTCGGCTTCGAGTACGGCTACACCGTCGCCTTCGACCACGAGAACGCGGTCGGGATCACGCTCGATAAGGACGGCGCCCACGCGCTCGCGACCGACGCCGAGCGCGTGATGGACATCCCCGAGAACGCCCGCCAGCACCCGATCCTGCTGTACGAGCCCGACGAGATGCCCGGCACGCTCGGTCGGCTCCGCCCGTTCATCGGCAACATCGGGACGACGCCGCCGGTCACCATGCCCGACTCGCACAACGCGGGCGACTTCGGGCAGAACCTCATCGGCGCCGACCACGACTACGGCGTCGAGACCGAGGAGGACCTGGACCTGCGCACCGACGGCCACATGGACGTGCCCGAGGTCCGCGCGGGCGCGACGCTGATCTGCCCGGTCGCCGTCGACGGCGGCGGGATCTACGTCGGCGACCTCCACGCGAACCAGGGGGACGGCGAACTCTCCCTCCACACCACCGACGTGAGCGGGACGGTCACGATGGACGTGGAGGTGATCGAGGACGTGGACCTCGACGGGCCCGTCCTGCTCCCGAACGAGGAGGACCTCCCGTTCATCAGCGCGCCGTACGACGACGACGAGGTCGCGGCCGGCGAGGCCCTCGGTGAGGAGCACGGCGTCGACGTGGACACCGACGCCGCCCCGATCCAGGTGATCGGCTCCGGCGCGACCGTCAACGACGCCACGCAGAACGCCTTCGACCGCGCCGGGACGCTGCTCGGCATGAGCGAGGGCGAGGTCCGCGCCCGGTGTACCTTCACCGGCGGCGTCCAGATCGGTCGGCTCCCGGGGGTCGTCCAGCTCGACATGCTCGTGCCCGCCGACGTGCTGGCTGAGTCGGGCCTCGACGACGTGACACGCGAACAGTACGGGCTGTAAGCCCTCACCGGAGCGAGCGGCCGCGTCCGGTGGCCGTCCGCGACGGCCCCGCCGGGATCCGCCGCGTCGGCCCCTGCGACTCGGCCCGCTCCCGCAGGCGCTCGACCCGCTCGTCGGTCGAGGGGTGCGTCGAGAGCCAGCGCTCTGCGGCCTCGTCGGTCCGTTTCTGCGACGAGAACGGCGCGAGGGGCCACTCCGGGTCGGTCGCGCGCTCGATCCGGCGGAGCGCCCGCGCGAGCGCCGCGGGGTCGCCCGTCACCTCGGCCGCGCGGTCGTCGGCCGCGAACTCGCGCTTGCGCGACCGCGACCGGGCGACGAGCGTCGCGAGGACGAACGCGGCGAAGAGCCCGCCCGCGAGCGCCCGGTGAAGCCGCGCGAACGGCCCCGACCGGTCGCCGGGCCGCCCGCGGATCCACGCCGAGGCGGCCGCGAGCCCGGACAGCGCGAGCAGCGCGGGCAGCGCGACCAGGGTAGCGGCTCCGACCAGCGAGCGGCCGACCCCGTCCGCCATCGCGATCGCGAACCCGTCGTTGCCCTCTAAGTGCGCCAGTTCGTGCGCGAGGATCGCCTCGACCTCGCGCGGCGAGAGCAGCCCGAACAGCGACCGGTCGATCACCAGCGCGCCGCCGTCGCCCCCGCCGCCGACCGCGAACGCGTTCGGCGCGCGGGCGTCGGTGACGTACAGCGCCGGCCGCGGCAGGTCCATCCGCGCCGCGAGCGCGTCGACCCGGCGGTGGAGATCCGGCGCCCGCCTCCGCGGAACGCGGTCGCCCTCCAGGTTCGCGAGGATCTGCGCGGTGCCGAGCCGGTAGCTGAGGTACGCCGACCCGAGCGCGACCGCGGCCAGCAGCGCGACGAGGACCGGGAGGTCCGGGCGGGCCGCCCACGCCGCGCGCAGCAGGTCGGCGACGAGCAGCGCCGCGGTCAGGTAGCCGACGAGGAGGGCGACGCCGACGGCGGCGGCGGCCGCGCGGAACGCGAGCCGAGGCATGTCCGAGGCTACGCGACGGCGGGGCAAACGCGTTGCGGCCGGGAGGGCCGCGACGGGGGCGGCCGCTCCCCCACCCGGCCCGCCGGAAGGAAAAGGGGTAATTCCCCGGCCGCGAAATCGGCTGTCATGGACGCACGCGTACGCGAACACGCGGAGATCATCGCCGACCACTCGACCGGCATCGAGTCGGGCGACGACGTGGTCATCCAGATGCCGAAGGAGGCCGAGGACCTCGCGGTCGCGCTCCACGAGGTCTGCGGCGACCGCGGGGCGAACCCCGTCTACCTCAACTACTCGAAGCGCGCCCAGCGCGCGTTCAAGCGCGCCGCCGAGGACTTCTCCGAGCCGAGCCACCGGCGCGCGCTCTACGAGGAGGCCGACGTCTTCGTCATCGCGCGCGGCGGCGCGAACGCCACCGAGGACGCCGACATCGAGCCGGAGACGAACGCCGCGTACAACCGCGCGATGGAGGAGGTCAAGCGCACGCGGCTCTCGAAGACGTGGTGTCTCACGCAGTACCCGACCGCGAGCCACGCCCAGCTCGCCGGGATGAGCACCGAGGCCTACGAGAACTTCGTGTGGGACGCCGTCTCGCTCGACTGGGACGAACAGCGCGAGTTCCAGGCGGAGATGGTCGATATCTTGGACGAGGCCGACGAGGTGCGCATCAGGTCCGGCGACGAGACCGACCTCACGCTCGACGTGTCGGGCAACTCCACGCTCAACGACTACGGCGAGGCGAACCTCCCCGGCGGCGAGGTGTTCACGGCGCCGACGCGCGACGGGGTCGACGGCGAGGTCCACTTCGATTTACCCCTCTACCGCTACGGGCGCGAGATCGACGGCGTCCGGCTCCGGTTCGAGGACGGCGAGGTCGTCTCCCACTCCGCCGAGCGCAACGAGGACCTGCTCTCCGGCATCCTCGACACCGACGAGGGCTCCCGGCGCCTCGGCGAGCTCGGGATCGGGATGAACCGACAGATCGACCGGTTCACGTACAACATGCTGTTCGACGAGAAGATGGGCGACACCGTCCACATGGCGGTCGGCTCAGCGTACCCGGAGACGGTCGGCGAGGAGAACGCGGTCAACGAGTCCGCCGAGCACGTCGACATGATCGTCGACATGAGCGAGGACTCCGTCATCGAGGTCGACGGCGAGGTCGTCCAGCGGAACGGGACGTTCGTCTTCGAGGACGAGTTTTAATCCCGACGGCCCAGCGGTCACGACGTTTCGGCCGCGCCGTCGGCGTTGCGGCCGGCGAACGCCGCGTACGCGACGAGGAGGACGCCGAACAGCCCGACCGTGCCGATCGCCGCGATCCCCGGGTAGCCGGCGAGCGGCGCGATCTCGCCCGCCGGCAGGACAAAGACGTCGACGACGCCGGTGCCGACCGACAGCGCGAGCACGGCGAGCCACATCGTTCCCACCGCGTACCCGAGTTCGACGAGGCGACCGGTGCGCGCCGCGTGGGCGACGACGGCGCCGCCGCCGAGGATCGGGACCGCGGCGAGCGGACTCGTCGGGTCCGGGAGGAGGACGCTCCCGCCGAGCGCGATCGCCGTCCAGTAGACGGCGACGGCGACGACCGTACGGAGCGAGTCGGGGACGGACACGGGACGTGGGTTCGCTCGGGGAGCACAAAACGATCGGGGGCGACCCGCCGCCCGCGCCGCGTCGGTGTTTATCACTCGTGGACGCGTACGGCCTCGTATGCCCGAAGAAGTCCTGTTCAAGTCGGAAAGCCGTCGGAGCCGCGAGGAGATCGCCGCGTACCTGCGGACGGTCGCGGACTCGCTCGACGCCGGGAACGCGATCACCCTCACGCGCGGCGCCGAGTCGACGACGCTGGAGCCGCCCGCGCGCCCCACCTTCGAGGTGAAGGCGGAGCGCGAGGGGCCGGCCGACGGGCCGGGCGAGCTGAGCGTCGAGTTCGAACTGGAGTGGGACGAGGACGGCGGCGAAGAGGCGGCGGACGGCGAGCTGACGATCGAGTGAGGGTCCGGTGGCGGTCCCCGCCCCGCTACGGTACTTCGCCCGGGACCTCGACGAACGCGTCCCGCGCCGAGAGGTGGTCGAGCGTGTCGTCGACCTCGACGCGTACGGACTCCATCTGCTCGATGAGCTCCTCGTACTCGTCGGAGTTCGTCGTGCCGGCGGCCTCCAGCGCCGCCTTCTTCGAGGCGAGCGCGAAGAACTCCTGGCTCCGCTCGTCGAACGCGGCGCGGTGGAGGAGAACCTCGACGAGCGTGATGAGGTCCTCTTTCGTGACCGGCTTCGTCTTGTAGTCGTCGAACGGCATCTCGACGATGTCGACGTCGGGCTCGACCGCGGTCAGCATCGCCACCCGGGCGTCGTACCCCTCGCCGCGGATCGCGTTCAGCACCTCGTGGCCCGACATGTCGGGCATCCGGCGGTCGAGGAGGACCACGTCGACCGTCTCGTCCATCGCGTCGATCGCTTCCTCGCCCCCGGTCGCGATGCGAACGTCGTACTCCGGGTCGAGGTACACCCGGTACAGCTCTGCGAGGTCCGGCTCGTCGTCGACCGCGAGGACGGTCGCGTCCGGGGTGCCGCTCATGGGCGGGCCCTCCCGGTCTCGCGGTTCGCGACCCCCGGACCGGCGCGTCCGCCCGCCGTTCGTGCGTCCATACGGCCACCTTGCCCCCCTTCGCGTTAAAACGTTGACCCTCGATTATCAAAGCCGATATCGGTCGTCGAGAGGACCCGACCGGCCGGGGCTCGTCGCGCTGCCGGGGGCGTCTCTCCCGCGGATCCAACGGTCTCTCCGTGACCCAAAGGCACATTTACGCCCGCATCTTAGTCGGGCACAACGAATGTCTCACAGCCCCTCACTGCCCGACCGCCCGCGGTTGGAGCTCGACCCCGAGATGAGCGACGCGGAGCGGTTGGAGGCGATCCGCCAGCACTACCGGCGGATCGTTCAGGTGAACGAGGAACTGGAATCGCGGCTCGCGGACGCCGAGGGGCGCCGCGGCGAGCTGAAGGACGACGTCGAGCAGCTGAAGCGCGAAAACGAGGTGCTGAAGACCACCTCGCTGTACATCGCGTCCGTCGAGGAGATCACCGACGAGGGCGTCGTCATCAAACAGCACGGCAACAACCAGGAGGTGCTCACGCAGGCCGCCTCGCGGCTCGACGAGGACCTCCGCCCCGGCGACCGCGTCGCGATCAACGACTCCTTCGCGGTCCAGCAGGTGCTCGACGACGAGACCGACTCCCGGGCGCAGGCGATGGAGGTCACCGAGTCGCCCGACGTCACCTACGCCGACATCGGCGGCATCGACGACCAGATCCGGGAGGTGCGCGAGGCCGTCGAGGATCCGCTGGAGAACCCCGAGCAGTTCGAGACGGTCGGCGTCGAGCCGCCGAGCGGCGTCCTCCTCCACGGCCCGCCGGGCACCGGGAAGACGATGCTCGCGAAGGCCGTCGCCAACGAGTCCGACGCCACCTTCATCAAGATGGCCGGCTCTGAGCTCGTCCGGAAGTTCATCGGCGAGGGCGCGCGGCTCGTCCGCGACCTGTTCGAGCTGGCCGCCGAGCGCGAGCCCGCCGTCATCTTCATCGACGAGATCGACGCTGTCGCCGCCAAGCGGACGGACTCGAAGACCTCGGGCGACGCCGAGGTCCAGCGGACGATGATGCAGCTCCTCAGCGAGATGGACGGCTTCGACGACCGCGGCGAGGTCCGGATCATGGCCGCGACCAACCGCTTCGACATGCTCGACGAGGCCATCCTCCGCCCCGGCCGCTTCGACCGCCTCATCGAGGTGCCCGAGCCTGGCGCCGAGGGCCGCGAGCGCATCCTGGAGATCCACACCGACGACATGAACGTCGCCGACGGGGTCGACCTCGGCGTCGTCGCCCGCGACCTCGACGGGTACAGCGGCGCGGACATCGCCTCCCTGGCGACCGAGGCCGGGATGTTCGCCATCCGCGACGGGCGCACCGAGGTGACCCAGGAGGACTTCGAGCAGGCCCGCGACAAGCTTCAGGACGCGGACACGGAAGACGAGCGGGTCATCAACTACCAGTACTGAACCCCCGGTTCCCGTCCCCGTCCCTGTCCCCGCCGTGCCCGTTTCGGAGCGGTCAGTTCGTAACCCCTTAGCGCGCCCGCCGCCGACTCGCCCGTAATGAACACCATCCACGTCGCCGGCGGCGTCGGGATCGCCGACACGGCGATGGCCTCCTACGACGCCGCGCTCGCGGACGCGAACCTCCACAACTACAACCTCGTGGCGGTCTCCTCGGTCGTCCCCGCCGAGGCGACGGTCGAGGCGGTCGCGGAGGCGCCCGACCTCGGCCCCGCGGGGAACCGGCTCACCGTCGTCGAGGCGCGCCGGACGGTCGGGCCGGGCGACGAGGTCGACTTCCGCGAGGGCGGCCGCGCGGGCGCCGAGGGCGCCGAGTCGAAGCGCGCGCCCCGCCGGCACCCCGACGCGGTCGCGGGGCTCGGCTGGGCGACCGGCCCCGGTCCGGGACTCTTCTACGAGGTGACCGGCGAGGACCCCGACGACGTGCGCGAGCGGATCGAGGCGGGCCTCGACGCCGGGGGCGACCTCCGCGACTGGGACCTCCCCGACCGGGAGACGCGCGTCGAGACGGTCGCGGCCGAGCCGGACCGGTACGCGACCGCGGTCGTCATCGCCGCCTACGGGGAGTCCGAGTCGATCCTGTAACGGGCCGCGCGGAGAGAGGCCGGGCCGCGCCGGAGCCCCGGTCGCCGTCGCCGACGCCTTTTTGACTCGGCTCCGCGTACGGGTCGTGTCTTCGAATGAACGGCAACAACCCGTACGCCGGGGCACCGGGTGTGACGGACGCGGGCTCGCCCGCGGCCGTCGACCTCTCTCCGGACCAGGAAAAACAGCTCCGGCGCGCGGTCGCCGGAATCGTATCGCGCACGGAATCGTACCTGCCCGACAGCTACGCCGTCGGCTCCGAGCTGTCCGTCGGCGCGGACGGCCCGCAGGCGACCGTCGCGGTGAACCCCCCGGCCGGCCACCCCGTCTCGGCCGGCTTCACGCCGGACCCGGAGGACTTGGACGCCGGCATCGCCGAGTCCGACACCGACGAGGTCGCCCGCGGGCTCGCCGCCAGCGCGGCGGTCCAGGTGATGGACGCCGTCGGCGACATCACGCCCACCGCGAAGTGACGGTCCCGGCCCGGCCGTAGGCCGTTCGAGCGATCGGTCCGCCCCGCTCTCTCAGTCGTCCCCTTCCTCGCTCTCCTCGCGCGGGTACACCCGCAGGTCTCCTTCCCCCGGCGGCTTCAGCGTGCCCGTGACGCGGCCGTAGATGCCGAAGATGTCGTCGTACCCGTCCTCGCTCGCGAGGATCGGGACCACGCCCGGCTCCTCGACGCGGTGGGTGTACACGTCGTCCTCGGCGAACACCGCGCCCTCCGGGATCGGCTCGAAGTTCCGGAAGTGGACGTGCGGCGTCCCGCCGCCCTTCGGCACCTCCTCGCTGCCCGCGACCACGGTCGTCCGCGAGAATATCGGCGGCTCGTCGGCGAGCGCGCCGTGGACCCGCAGGAACGCGCGGCACGCCTCGTGGCCGAACTCGACGGCCTCCTCGCTGCCCTGTCGGCCCACCTCGATCGAGACGGTGTGCGGGATGGTGGAGTCGAGCGTCGTCGACCGCAGCCCGCTCGCGTCGACGACGTGGTCGACGGGGAGGCCGGTGACGGTCCGGCGGACCGACTCCGTGAGGTCGCTGAAGATGGCGAACGGCGGCGGCGCGCTGTGCGACGTGTGGAGCGCGAGCACGGCGTCGAACCCCTCCAGCTCCGCGGCGAGCCGCGGCGCCAGCGCCCGCTCGTACTCGTCGCTGTCGGCGTCGCCCGGGAACGCCCGGTTCAGGTCCGCGTCGGTGTAGCGCGTTCCGGCCTCGATCGCCGGCTCGTTGGCGAGTATCAGTCGGACGAGCCCCGCGGACCCCTCCTCGTCGTCGGACGGGTCGAGGGGCGCGAGCTCCGCTGCGAGCCGCTCTACGATCCGCACGCCGGCGGGCTCGTCGCCGTGGATCCCGCCGACGATCGCGACGCGGGCCGACCCCGCCGACCCGCGGTCGAACGTTTGCATACCGTCAGTACGTCCCGGTCCGCCCATAAATCGTCGCGATCCGCGCCCGGCGGGATCAGCGGTCGAACCGGTCGGCGAGCGCGGCCCGGTACCGCCGCGCCAGCCGACGGGCGACGAAGCGGTCGCGCGGGTCCACGCCGATGAGCCGGAGCGACGCCGCGTACGCGACGAGCCCGACCGCGCTTCCGGCGACGACCGCCGGGGCGCCCGCCAGCGCCGCTCGGACCGCGTACATCGCGGCGACGGCGACGGCGCCCGCCGCCAGCGGGGTGAGGAACGTGCGGTCGAACGGCCACAGCCCCTCGAAGCGGCGGAGGAGGAGCACTTGGATCCCGTTTTGAACCGCGATGGCGAGCGACGTGCCGAGCGCGGCGCCGACGAGCCCGTAGCGGACGACGAACGCGTAGGTCAGTCCGACGTTGAGGACCGCGAGCAGCCAGTCGAGCGCCATCCGCGCGTACTGGTGGTCGGTCATCATCAGGAGCCAGCCGGTCGCGCCGACCGCGCTCCCGACGAAGACGCCGCCGAGGTAGACGACGAGCGGGAGGTAGCCGTCGGCGTACGCCGCGCCGAACAGCGCCAGGACCTCGCGGCCGTACACCGCCAGCACGGCGAGGATCGGGACGACGGCGGTGACGATCTGTCGCGTGACGGAGCCGTACACCGCGTTGAGCGTCGCCGTCCGGTCGTTCGCGTACAGGTCCGAGGCGACGGGCGGGAGGAGCTGGTTGAACGAGAGGAGCGGGATCCACGCGACCGCGATCACCACGAGGACGACGTTGTACACGCCGGCCGCGGTCGCCGTCAGCAGCGCGCCGACGAGCAGCACGTCGACGCGGTTCTGGAACACCTTTCCGAGGCTGCTCATCGCGACCGGCGCCGCGTGGTCGTAGAAGCGGCGCGCCTCAGCGCGGGCGCCTCGGAGCGTCGGGCGGACGCCGGTGACGGACGCCGACAGCGGGACCGCGGCCGCGGCGAGCAGGCCGGTCGCGGCGACGATCGCTCCCGCGACGCCGACGACTGAGTAGCCGAGCGCGAGCGCCCCCAGGGCCCCGACGAGCCTGACCCCCGGCCGCAGCAGCTTGTTGAACAGCACCTCGCCGCGGGCCGACCCGACCGCGCGGAGGAGCGCGGACGCGACCATCACGACGCCGAGGAGCCCGACGAGCCCGCCGAACGCGCGCACCGTCCCCGCGAACGCCGGCTCCGTGACGGTGCGCGCGTTTATCGCCGGCGCCGCGACCCAGACGCCGGCCGCGATCGCGACCCCGAACGCGACGGTCGTGGCGTACGCGAGGCCGGCGACCGCGCCCTGCCGGTCCGGCTCGTCCGCGTACTCGGGGAGGTAGCGCTGGATGGCGGGGACGCTGCCGAACGTCACGAGCCGGGAACACAGCTGGGCGATCCGCCACGCCAGCGCGTACACGCCGTAGGCGGTCGGGCCGAGCCCGCGGGTCAGCGCGAACTCCGTCGCCGCGATCAGCGCGCGCTGGCCGGCGACGCCGCCGGAGGTGAGCACCGCGCCGTGCGCGATCGTCTCCAGCGCCTCCCGCTCGTCGTCCGGGATCGCGTCCCCTCCGCCGTCGGACCCCGCGTCGCCTCCGTCCTCGGATCGCGCGTCGCCTCTATCGTCGGACCGCGCATCGCCTCCGCCTCCGGCGCGCTCGTGGCTCTCCCGGCCGTCGGCGTCCGAGCCGCTCGCCGCCTCGTCGCGTTCGTGCGCCACGGTCGTCTCCGTCGGTCGGTCGCGGTGCCGCGGAAAAAGCGGCCCGCTTCGCCGCCGGCCTAAATGAATATAATTATCGTTCACGATAGATTTATCACGCTCATCCCGTCCACCTACCCCATGGACGGAGGAGGACTCGCCGGCGACGGCGGCCCGGGGGGATCGCGCGACGAGGCCGACGACGACCGACCGCGACGGGCCGCGTCCGACGGCGGAGTGGCCGCGGGGGCCGCCGGGGCGGACCGATCGGGCGTCTCGGCCGCCGCGCTCGGCCACGACCGACCGGACGTCGAGGCGTACCGGTCGCTCGCGGCCGACTTGCGCGGCGCGGTCGCGGGCGGCGTCGAGTTCGACGAGTACGCGCAGGTGCTGTACGCGACCGACGGGAGCGTCTACCAGGCCCGCCCGGCGGGCGTCGTCTACCCCCGCGGCGTCGACGACGTGCGGGCCGCGATGCGGGTCGCGGCCGACCACGGCGTCCCCGTGCTACCGCGCGGCGCGGGGTCGTCGCTCGCGGGACAGACCGTCGGGCCGGGCTGCGTCGTGCTCGACTGCTCGCGTCACATGGACGCGATCCTGTCGGTCGACCCCGACGCCCGCCGCGCCACGGTCCAGCCCGGCGTCGTCCAGGACGACCTCGACGACCGGCTCGCGGCGGACGGCCTGAAGTTCGCGCCCGACCCCGCCTCCTCGGCGCGCGCCACCGTCGGCGGCGGCATCGGCAACAACTCCACCGGCGCCCACTCCGTGCGGTACGGGATCACCGACGCCTACACCGAGGAGCTGCGCGTGGTGCTGGCGGACGGCTCGCTCGTTCACACCCGGGAGGTCGTCCTCGACTCGCCCGAGTACGAGGCCATCGTCGCAGGCGAGGCGGCCGGCGAGCGCGAGGCCGCGCTGTACGAGACGGTCCGCGCGCTCGTCGAGGGCAACGCCGACGAGATAGCCGAGCGGTACCCGACGCTCAAGCGGTCGGTCTCGGGGTACAACCTCCACAAGGTGATCTACGAGAACGACGACGGCGAGGAGGTGATCAACCTCTCGAAGCTGTTCGTCGGCGCCGAGGGGACCTTGGGCGTCGTCGTCGAGGCCACCCTCTCGCTCGTCACCCGCCCCGAGGCGACCGCGCTGGCGCTGTACTCGTTCGACTCGCTCGACGCCGCCATGCGCGCGGTCTCCGAGGCGCTGGAGCTCCCGGTGAGCGCGGTCGAGCTGATGGACGACGCGGTCGTGGAGCTGGCCGCGGGGTCGCCCGAGTACGCCGAGTACGCGGAGCCGATCCCGGACCGGGCCGCGGCCGCGCTCATGCTGGAGTGGGACTCGGAGCTGGTCGACGACTTCGAGGCGGCGGTCGCCGACGCGAACGACCGCTTCCGCGGCGACGGCGACCGCGACGCCTTCGACGTCATCGAGGCGTACGACGAGGGCGCGCAGGCGGACCTCTGGAACCTCCGGAAGGCCGCGATACCGCTCCTGATGAGCATGGACGGCGACGCGAAGCCGTACCCGTTCATCGAGGACGCCTCGGTGCCGCCCGCGGAGCTCGCCGACTACGTCGCCGCCTTCGAGGAGGTCCTCGACGACCACGGCACCTCGGCCGCGTACTTCGCGCACGCCGGCGTCGGGACGCTCCACATCCGCCCGATCCTCTCGCTGAAGGAGTCCGAGGGCGTCGAGACGATGCACGCCATCGCCGACGACGTCACCGACCTCGTCTTGGAGCACCACGGCGCCTTCTCCGGCGAGCACGGCGACGGGCTCGCGCGCACCGAGTTCAACCCGAAGATGTACGGCGAGGACCTCTGGGCCGCGTTCCAGGAGGTGAAGTCCGCGTTCGACCCCGAGTGGCGCATGAACCCCGGGAAGGTCGTCTACGTCGACGGCGAGACCGCGGCCGAGCGCGGCTACCCCGAGGCCGCCGCCGACACCGACATGCGCGAGAACCTCCGGTACGGGCCGACGTACCGGTCGATCGAGCCGCAGACGAACCTCGACTTCTCCGACGAGGGCGGCTTCTCGGAGCTCGTCGAGCTGTGTAACGGCTGCGGCACCTGCCGCGAGACCGACTCCGGGACGATGTGTCCCACCTACCGCGCCTCCGGCGAGGAGATCCAGACGACCCGCGGGCGGGCGAACATGCTCCGGGCCGCGATAAGCGGCGAGCTCGACGACGAGGAGATCCACTCCGACCGGTTCCAGGCGGAGGTGTTAGACCTCTGTGTCGGCTGTAAGGGCTGTCAGAGCGACTGCCCGACCGGGGTCGACCTCGCGAAGCTGAAGGCGGAGGTGAAACACGAGCACCACGAGCGGGAGGGCGCGGGGCTGCGCGAGCGGCTCTTCCGCGACATCGACCGGCTCTCGGCGCTCGGGAGCCGGCTCGCGCCGCTGTCGAACGCGGCGGCGAAGCTCCCCGGAGCCCGCAGGGCGATGGACGCGCTCGTCGGGATCGCGCCCGAGCGCGCGCTGCCGACCTTCCGGTCCGAGAGCTTCGAGGCGTGGTTCGCGGCCCGCGGCGGCCCGGCGGTCGACCCGGACGACGCGGTCGACACGGTCGCGCTGTTCCCCGACACCTACACCGACTACAGCTACCCGGCGGCCGGGAAGGCGGCGGTGCGCGTGCTGGAGGCCGCGGACGTCCGCGTCGAGGTCCCGGAGGGCCTCGCGCCCTCCGGCCGCGCCGCCTTCTCGACCGGCTTCCTCGACACGGCCCGGGAGCGCGCGGCCGAGAACGTCGCGGCGCTCGCGCCCCGCGCCCGCGAGGGGCAGTCGGTCCTCTTCGTCGAGCCCTCCGACGCGGTGATGTTCCAGGACGAGTACCTGGACCTGCTCGACGGCCCGGACGTCGAGGCGGTGTCCGCTGCCGCGGCGGGCGTCTGCGAGTACCTCGACGCGCGCCGGGTCGACGAGCGGCTCTCGTTCGACGCGCCGGCGGAGACGCTCACCTACCACGGCCACTGTAACCAGAAGGCGGCGAACACGGACCACCACGCCGTCGGCGTCCTCCGGCGCGCCGGCTACGGCGTCGACCCGATCGACTCCTCGTGTTGCGGCATGGCCGGGTCGTTCGGCTACGAGAGCGAGCACTACGACCTCTCGCAGGCGATCGGCCGGATCCTCTTCGGGCAGGTCGCCGACAGCGACGGCGACGCGGTGACGGCGCCCGGCGCCTCCTGCCGGTCGCAGCTCGGCGACCGCGAGGGCGCCGAGACGCCGCCCCATCCGATCGAGAAGCTGGCGGCGGCGCTCGACGAGTGAGGTAACGGGGCGCGCACCGCGTCCTCACGCCGCTCCGCGTCCCGCTCGCCGGCGCTCTTCCGCCCTCACCAGCGCTGGTGGACGTGCTCGCGGACGTGCTCGTCGTACACCTCGCTCGCGGCGTCGCGCTCGGCGTCGGAGAGCGAGGGCGCCTCGCTCGCGGCCGCGTTCGCCCGGACGTGCTCGGGCGTCGTCGACCCGGGGATCACCGTCGAGACGGCGTCGTGGTCGAGGATCCAGCGCAGCGCGAACTCGGGCAGCGGGCGGTCGTCCGGCAGGCGCTCGTCGAGCGCGTCGACCGCGTCGAGGCCCGCCTCGAAGGGGACGCCCGCGAACGTCTCGCCCACGTCGAACGCCTCGCCCTCGCGGTTGAAGTTCCGGTGGTCGTCCTCGGGGAACTCGGCGTCGCGCGAGAGCGCGCCCGTGAGCAGCCCGGACGCGAGCGGAACCCGGCAGATGACGCCCACGTCGCGCGCGGCGGCCTCCTCCAAGAACAGCTCGGCCGGCCGCTGCCGGAAGGGGTTGAAGATGATCTGGACGGTCTCGACGCCCGGGTACTCGATCGCCTTCAGCCCCTCCTCGACGCGCTCGACGCTGACGCCGTAGCTCGCGATCCGTCCCTCGTCGGCGAGCGCGTCGAGCGCGTCGAACGTCTCCGGCCGGTAGTACACGTCCGTCGGCGGGCAGTGAAGCTGGACCAGATCGAGCGTGTCCATCCCCAGGTTCTCCCGAGAGCGGTCGACGAACCGCCGGAGGTTCGGCTCCGCGTAGCCGTCCGCCTCGTGCGGGTCGAGCCGGCGGCCGGCCTTCGTCGCGACGGTCACGTCGCCCGCGGCGATCTCGTCCGCGAGCGTCTCGCCGACGATCCGCTCCGACCGGCCGTCGCCGTACACGTCGGCGGTGTCGAAGAAGTCGATCCCGGCGTCGAGGGCGGCCTCGACGGCCGCGACCGCCTCCGCCTCCGTGACCTCGCCCCAGTCGCCGCCGATCTGCCAGGCGCCGTAGCCGACCTCGCTGACCGCGCCGACGTCGCCGAGTTCGCGGTGGTTCATGTCGCCCGAACGTTTCTCGGCCGGACGCAAGGGCGTTCCGGAGGCGGGCGATCGCCGTCATCGCCGGACATCACCCGTTGTAACGGGGACCCGAAACGACTCGGGCGCGTCATGAAGCGGCTCGGACCGGCGGTGAACGCGGCCGGTCTGCTGATCAGCGCGGTCGGCACCATCGTGCGTTACGCACACGTGACCAACAGGTATCGCAGATAGCCGACATCGGCTCCGTCGCGGTCGGATACCTCGGCGTGATCCTGTTCGGGGTGTCGGTGTCGCTCTCCGGGATCGCGCTGTTGCTGTGGGAACCCCGCGACTGAGGCCCCTACTCGCCCGGGAACGGGAGGTGCGCCCGCCCCTCGTCCCACTCGGCGTTCATCACCCGCCAGCGGGGGTTGTCCAGCCACAGCGAGCGCTCGTCGCGCTCCGCGAGCTCGTGGGCCGTGGTCTTGTCGTGGCCCGCCGCTCGGTGTTCGATCTCTCTGAGCTCGTGATAGAGGATGAACCGGTCGTACTTCGCCCACTTCTCGGAGACCCAGATCTCGTTGCGCGGAATTCCGAGGTCGTCGGCCGCGGGCGGGTAGATGATCTCGCCGTCGAGAACGACGCGGTAGCAGGCGTTGTACTTCGCGATCTCCTCGTGGGGAACGTGTTCGACCGTCCAGCCGCGCTCCCGGATCGCCTCGCGTGGCGACGCCATGTGCGGACGCCCCGTCGCGCGACGGTTCAACGTTCCGGCGGCGTGCTCCGTGTTCTCACTCCTCGCTCACAGCACCGCGGCGAGCGCGTCCATCGCCTCCTCGACGCGCTCGACCCGCGCGCTGTGGCCCATATGCCCCACGCGGAGGACGTCCTCCGCCCCCTCGCCGAGCCCCGTCGCGAGGATCACGTCGTGTTCCTCGCGCAGCCGGTCTTGGAGCGCCTCGGCCCGCCCGGGCACCTCGAAGGCGGTCACCGTCGGCGAACTGCGCTCCGGGCCCGGGACGGTCTCCAGCCCCAGATCCGCGCCGCGCTCCCGGCACCGCGCGGCGGCCGCCGTGTGGCGCTCACGGACGGCGTCGAGCCCCTCGTCGAGCAGGAGTCCGAGCGCGGCGTCGAGCGCGACGACCTCGGTCGTGAGGTGCGTGTACGGGAACCCGTCGCTCACGTCGCGGAACGGGAGGAAGTTCGCGTACAGCGAGTGCGGCTCTCTCGCCTCCATCGCCGCCCACGCGCGGTCGCTCACCGCGGCGGTCGCCAGCCCCGGCGGCGCGCTGAAACACTTCTGGGACGCGCCGAGGCACACGTCGATCCGGTCGGTCGGGACCTCGACGCCGCCGAGCGAGGAGACGGCGTCGACGACCGTCAGGGCCGCCGGGGCCGCCGCCTCGATCCGGTCGAGCGCGGCCTCGAGGTCGTTGAGCGTCCCCGTCGGCGTCTCGCAGTGGACCAGCGTGACGAGGTCGAAGTCGGCGTCGTCGGCCGCCAGCGCCTCGTCGAGCGCGTCGAGCGGCAGGGGCTCGTCGTGCTCGGCGGCCACGAGCGTCGGGTCGCCCCCGTACGACTCGACGAAGTCGGCGAACCCCTCGCCGTAGAGCCCGTTCGACAGGCACAGGACCTCGGTGCCCGGCTCGACGAGCGACGCGACGGCCGCCTCCAGGCCGAGGATCCCCTCGCCGCCGAGGGCGACCACGTCGCGCCCTCCCTCGGCCGCCGAGACGGCGGGGTCGACGCCGTACACGGTCGCGAGCCGCTCCGTGAGGCGGTCGTATATCTCCCGGAACCGCGGGTCCACGTCGGGGTTGATCAGCTCGCGGGACATCGCCTCGCGCACGGGCTCTGGGACCGCGGTCGGCCCCGGCGTCATGAGCATACGCCCCGGTTCGCGCGACGGGATATAAACGGACCGCGAAACGACGGCTGCGGCGGCCGAGGCGGCCGTCGACGCGGGTGCGGCCCCGCGACCGGCGCGCCGACACGCTCATATGTTTCTGTCGCCTGCGTTCCGGTACGATGATGCTTCCGACCCACGTGCTGGCGGGGATGCTGCTCGCGGCCCCGCTGGTGCGCGTCGCGCCGGAACTGGCGCCGGTGGGGCTGGTCGCCGGGTTCCTCGGCGGGCTCGTCCCCGACCTCGACATGTACACCGGCCACCGGCGGACGCTCCACTACCCCGTCTACTACTCGGTCCCCTCCGTCCCGGCGCTCGTCGCGGCCGCGGTCGCGCCGTCGGCGCTCACCGTCGCCGTCGCGCTCTTCCTCCTCGGCGCGGCGCTCCACAGCGTCGCCGACATGTACGGCGGCGGCCTGGAGCTCCGCCCGTGGGAGGGGAACTCCGACCGCGCCGTGTACGACCACTACCGCGAGACGTGGGTCGCGCCGCGGCGCGGCGTCCGGTACGACGGGGCCGTCGAGGACCTCGCCCTCTCCGTCGGGCTCTCGGTCCCGCTGCTCGTGCTGGTCGACCCCCCGCTCCGCGCGGTCGTGATCGGGACGCTGGCCGTCGCGGTCGTGTACACCGCGCTCCGCCGGCGGCTCGCCGAGATGGCGGCGGCCGTGATCCCGCTGCTCCCGTCGTCGCTCGACCCGTACCTCCCCGAGCGGTACCGGTGACGCCCCGGCGAAGTCCGGGAACCAAGCGCTTACTTTCCCCGCCGCACACGAGTCGATAACAGTCCGCGCCGGCGACCGCCCGTCCCGGCGCGCGGAACCCACCATGCAACAGTACCTCGACCTCGTCGACGACGCGCTCTCGTCCGGCACGTACAAACCGAACCGAACCGGCGTCGACACCATCGCGACGTTCAGCGGGCAGTACACCGTCGACCTCGCGGAGGGGTTCCCGCTCCTGACCACGAAGAAGATGGACGGCTACCGGTGGAACTCGCTCATCCACGAGGTGCTGTGGTACCTCTCGGGCGAGGAGCACATCCGGAACCTCCGCGAGGAGACGAAGATCTGGGACGCGTGGGCCGACGAGGAGGGGAAGCTCGACACCGCCTACGGTCGGTACTGGCGCCGCTACCCGGTCCCGGAGGACGACGCCGCGCTCCCGGGCGAGACGTGGCCGGACGACGCGCACCGCTGGGTCACCGTCGAGGAGGACGCCGACGGGACGACGCGACGGACCTTCGACCAGATCGGGTACGTCCTCGACACGCTGGAGGAGAACCCCCACTCGCGCCGGATGGTCGTGAACGCGTGGCACCCGGCGAACGCCGCCGTCTCGACGCTGCCGCCGTGTCACTACACCTTCGTGGTGAACGTCCAGGACGGCCGGCTCAACCTCCACCTCACGCAGCGCTCGGGCGACATCGCGCTCGGCGTCCCGTTCAACATCGCCGCGTACGCGCTGCTCGCGAACGTCTTAGCCCAGCGGACCGGCTTCGAGGTCGGGGAGTTCGGCCACACCGTCGTCGACGCGCACGTCTACTGCGGCCGCGGCGACCGCGGGCAGTGGTACGCGAACAACCTCAGGTACGTCCAAGAGCGGCTCGCGAACGTCGAGAGCAAGGAGGGGTACCTCGACGTGAAAAGCTGGGTCGAGCGGACCGCGCCGGACGAGCCCAACGGCCAGGAGGGGTACGACCACGTCCCGGGCCTCCTCGAACAGCTCTCGCGGACGCCGCGCGACCGACCGCGGATCGAGATCGCGGACAAGCCCCTCGACGAGCTCGCCTACGAGGATGTCTCGGTGGTCGACTACGACTCCGCGGACGGCATCTCGTTCGCGGTCGCGGAGTGATGGCGGACGCCGACGCGCCTGGGTCGGAGGGCGGCGCCGACGCCGGCGAGGCGGCGCGCGGCGCCGACACGGCCGAATCGCCGGGCGACGCCGACCCGGACGTGGTCCTCGTCGCCGCCGTCGCGGACAACGGCGTGATCGGCGACGGCGGCGGGATGCCGTGGCACTACCCCGCCGACCTCGCGCACTTCAAGCGGCTCACGACCGACCACCCGGTGATCGTCGGCCGGAAGACGTACGAGCGCATCGCCGAGCGGATCGGCGGGCCGCTCCCCGACCGGACGAACGTCGTGTTGACGACCCGTCCGATCGGCGACGCCGACCTCGCCGACGGCGCGGTCGTCGCGCACGACGTCGAGTCCGCGCTCGCGCGAGCGACCGCCGACGCCGCCGAGCGCGGGGTCGACGCCGTCTACGTCATCGGGGGCGCGACCGTCTACGCGGCCTACCTCGACCGCGCCGACCGGATGGTCATCACGGAGATCCCGGAGCGCCCGGCGGGCGACACCCGCTTCCCGGAGTGGGACGCCGACGCGTGGACCGAGCGCGACCGCGAGACCGACGGCGACCTCGCGTTCGTCACCTACGAGCGACGCGACGCGGAGTGAGAGGCGCCGGGACCCGGCTTTCGCTCGCCCTCGGACCGCCGCTCACTCTAAGAACCGCGACTCGGCGTCGCCTGGGGGCATCATACACCGGTCCTTCTTCCCGAACCAGCGATACCGGTTGTCGGCGACGAAGTCGTACACGCGGTCCCGGACCGCTCGCGGCACGAACCGGAACGGGGACAGCAGCCGGTAGGCCCCGCCGAGCCCCGTCGCGATCCGGATGATCGCCGCCGACTTCACGTAGCTCTCGCCGTCCTCGATCAGGACGACGGAGTCCAGTTCGTCGGTCGCGAGGTCGTGTTCCGCCAGCAGCGACCGTCCCACGTCGGACTGGAGCGAGGCGAACCGGTACTTCCCCTCCGGGTCGCGGGGGAGGACGAACTGCACGAACCCGCTACAGAGGTTACAGACGCCGTCGAAGAGCACGACGGCGGCGTCGTCCGGGATGTCCTCGTCCATTGCCTGGCGGACCTACGCGGCCGTCGCAGTTCAGGATTCCGGTGCGGGCGGCGCTCGCTCCGGCGTCGCGAGGCGATGACGGTGCCGTCGCACGGAAAACTTATACGCGTTCCTCGTCGTCACCAACAAGTTGGACCGCAAGACCATGGCTGGAACCCCTTCCGACTCGACCGCCCGGTCGCGGCTCTCGGCGGCCGTCCGACGCCTCGGGGACGCCGTCGCCGCGCGCGTCTCGGTCGACCGCCGCGCGCTGGCCGCGTTCCGGATCGGGCTCGGAACCCTGTTGATCGTCGACCTGCTCCTCCGCTCGCGCTCGTTCACCGCCTTCTACACCGACGCCGGCGTCCTGCCGCTCCGGGCGTTTACTTCCGACTACGCGACGAACAACTCGCTCCACGCGCTCTCCGGCGAGCCGTGGGCCGTCGGCCTGCTGTTCGCGCTCGCGGGCGTCCTCGCCCTCTCGCTGGCCGTCGGGTACCGGACGCGGCTCGCGACGATCGCCTCGTGGCTGCTGCTGGTCTCGCTTCACGCCCGCAACCCGATGGTGCTGAACTCGGGCGACACCCTGCTCCGCATGCTGCTGTTCTGGAGCGTCTTCCTCCCGCTCGGCGCGCGCTGGTCGGTCGACGCCGTCAGGCGCGCCGACCGCGAGGCCGGCGGCGACGGGGACTCGCCGTCACCGAGTTCGGGCGGGACCGCCGTGGCGAGCGTCGCCACGATGGCGGTCCTGCTACAGATCCTCGTGATGTACCTGACGAACGCCGTCCACAAGTTCGCGAGCGAGCCCTGGATGAGCGGGGAGGCGGTCGCGTACGTCATGCAGGCCGA
The DNA here is from genome assembly GCF_003666025.1 of Halorubrum sp. Atlit-8R. Classification (NCBI taxonomy): domain Archaea; kingdom Methanobacteriati; phylum Methanobacteriota; class Halobacteria; order Halobacteriales; family Haloferacaceae; genus Halorubrum; species Halorubrum sp. Atlit-8R. Next base: position 188,969 of record NZ_QPLV01000002.1, on the reverse strand, counting down.
CCAGTTCACCTACCTGCTCGGCGCGTACCTCGCCGATTTCACCGGCCTCCTGCGCGTGTTCACGGTCCTGTGGGTCGCGCTGCTGTTCGCGTCGCCGCTGTTGCTTCTACTGACCGGGCTCCCGCGCGCCGGCCTCGCCTCGCTGTTCGTCGGCATGCACCTCGGGATGGCGGTCACGATACGGGTCGGCCTCTTCCCGATAATCGTCGTTGTCGGCTTCATCCCCTTCCTCCAGACGCCCGTCTGGGACGCCCTCGGACGGGTAGCCGACCGCCTGAACCTGTCGGCGCCGCTCGCGCGCTGGAAGGCCCGATCCGAGTCCCTCGCGCGGACCGCGCTCTCCGCCGGCCCGTCGCTCCCCCGCCTGGCCGCGTCTGAACGCCTCGATTCCGTCCGCGGCAGCGACCTCGGCGCGGGCCTCGCCCGGGGGCGCGTCCTCTTCACGACGGTCCTGCCGTACGTCTTCCTCGTGTTGATCCTCTTGTCGAGCGCGGCGTCGGTCGGCTACGCCGAGGTGCCGGAGCCCGCCGACGAGGCCTTAGACGCCGCCGAGATGGACCAGTCGTGGCAGATGTTCGCGCCCGACCCGATCCACACGACGCGCTGGTACGTCGCGGCGGGCACGCTCGAAGACGGGAGCGAGCGGGACGTGTTCCGCGACGCCCCGGTCACCTTCGACAGACCGGCGCGCGTCGAGACCACCTATCCGACCTCGCGCTGGCGGAAGTACCTGAAGAACGTCTACGGCGCCGACAACGAGAACCACCGCTCGTACCTCGCGAACTACCTCTGCGGGGAGTGGAACCGCACCCACGAGACGGCCGTGGAGAACGTGACTATCTACCAGGCGTACGAGCGGACGAATCCCTACAACGGGACGGTCGAGGCCGCGAACCGGTTCGAACTGATCGAGTACGACTGCTCGGGCCCGTTCGTTCAGCGCGACTGAGCCGCGCCGACGGGGGTGTTCGGGTCCGTCCCGGCCTCGCGTTCGGTCCGTCCCCACCTCGCGCCGAGCGTCAGGAGCCGTCGCTCGCGGCGTCCACGGGCTCGACCTCGATGAGTCGCGCTATCTCCTCGGGGAGGCTCTGGTCGTCGGTCGGCGTCTCGACGGTCACCATCCCGAACGGCGCCACGTCGACGACGGCGAGCTCGACCTCCGGGCGGACGCCGGCGTCGGAGAGGTAGCGCAGCTCGGCGTCGCCCTGATGGCGGATCCGACGGACGACGACGCGGTCGCCCTCGTCGGCGTCGACCAGTCGGACGGTGTCGCCCGCCGTCGGCAGCGAGAGGTCGGCGTCGGGGATGGGGTCGCCGTGCGGGTCGACCGGCGGGTTGCCGAGCGCCTCGGCGATGCGGTCGCTCAGCTTCTCGGAGACGTGGTGTTCGAGCCTGTCGGCCTCGTCGTGGACGTCGACCCAGCTGTAGTCGAGCTGCTCGGTCAGGAACGCCTCCAAGAGCCGGTGGTGCCGGAGGATCTCTAACGCGACGACCTCGCCCTCCTCGGTGAGCGTCACGCCCTTGTACTCCTCGCGGTCGACGAGCCCCCGCTCTTCGAGCTTCTTCACCATCGAGGAGACGGTCGGCGCGGTGACCTCGAGGTAGTCGGCGAGGGCGGAGGTCGACACCCGCTCCCCGGTGTCGCGCTCGATGGCGTAGATCGATTTGATGTAATCCTCCATGACCGCGCTGATGACGTCCGACGACGCCCGCGGCCCGGACCCGTCGGCGTCGGCCTCGCGTCCCCCGGCGGTTCCGTCCGCGCTGCCCGCGTCGGATCCGTCCTCGTCGCCCGCCACGGTCAGTCACCCCCCGTTCCGGCGTCCGGGGCCGCGTCGTCGGTCTCGATGCTCTCCATCTCGGGGACCTCCCGCCCGCCGCGGGCGGACTGGACCTTCCCGGCGACCACCGCGCAGACGTAGATCCCCACGGCGACGAGCACGATCACCCCGCCGGCGGTGACGCCGCCGTAGTAGGCGACGCCGATGCCGAGGAGGACCGCGAGCTCCGCCAAGACGACCGAGACGACGAGCGACTCGGTGAAGCTGCGGGACACCTGCGTCGCGCCCGCGACGGGCACGACGAGCATCGCCGCCACGAGGATGACCCCCATGATCTGCATCGCGCCGACGACGACCATCGCCGTCAGCATCACCATCACGCGGTTGTACCAGTTGACGGAGATGCCGGAGACGGCGGCCGCGGTCTCGTCGAAGGTCACGTAGAGGAGCTGGTTGCGGGTCACCGCGACCGTGCCGACGATGACGACGAACAGCACGAGGAGGATCCCCGCGCTCTGGGGCGACACCGTCGAGAGGCTCCCGAAGAGGAACTGGTTCACCCCGACCGCGAGCCCGCCCGCGTTGAGGCTGATGAGCGTCGTCCCCAGCGCGAACCCCGTCGAGAGGACGATCGCCATCGAGACGTCGTTGTACGCGTCGGTCGTCTCGGAGATGAGCTCGATGAACAGCGCGGCGATCATCGCCACGACGACCGCGGTGAGGTACGGCGACACCCCGAGGTCGATGACGGCGTTGAGGAAGAGCCCGACCGCGACCCCGGCGAACGCCGTGTGCGCCAGCGCGTCCCCGATAAGCGCGAGCTGGCGGTGGACGAGGAAGGTGCCGATGAGCGGCGCCATCACGCCCACGCAGAGCCCGACGAGCACCGCCCGGTGCATGTACCGGTAGCGCGGGTTCAGCATCTCCAGGCCGGAGAGGTAGTACGCCCAGTCCATCAGCCAGTACCACTGCGCCAGCACCCAGCGGAGGGCGGCGAAGAGGGCCTCCCCGACGCCGGCGAGGCCGCCCTGTAACGCGAGCGCCGCCGGCTGCGAGCCCGCGGCGAGGGGCAGCGACTGGTCGAGCGCGGCGAGGAGCCACGCGGCGAGCGCGGCGGTCAGCGGGTCGCTCATTCGGCACCCCCGGCGAGGAAGCGCGCCTCGGTCCCGAACGCCCGCGCCAGGGCGTCGCTCTCGACGAACTCCTCGGTCGGGCCGTCGAAGTACACCTCGCGGTTGAGACAGACGACGCGGTCGGCGTGCTCGACGACCGCGCCGAGGTCGTGCTCGATGAGGACCACGGTGATCCCCGCGTCGTTGAGCGCGTCGAGCAGGTCGTAGAACGCGTCGACGGACTCGGCGTCGACGCCGACGGTCGGCTCGTCTAACACGAGCAGGTCGGCCTCGCCCGCCAGCGCCCGGGCGATGAACACCCGCTGGCGCTGGCCGCCGGAGAGCCGCCCGACGCGCCGGTCGGCGAACGCGCCCATCCCGACGGTCGCGAGCGCGTCGTCGACGACTTCCCAGTCGGCGGCCGTGAGCCGGCCCGAGACGACGTTCGCGGCCCACCGCGCCGTGCGGACGGGGTCGTCGGCCAGCCCGTCGGCGAGCGCGCCGCCGGCCAGCCGGTCGAGCCCGAGGTACGGGAACCGGCCCATCTTCACCACCTCGCGGACGGTGATCGGCATGTCTTGGGCGGCGCTGGCCTGCTGGGCGACGTAGCCGATCCGCTCGCCGTCGTCGAACCCCGCCGCGTCCTCGCCGAACAGCCGGGCCGTCCCCGCGTCGGGCCCGAGCAGCCCGAGCATGAGCCGCATCAGCGTCGACTTCCCGGAGCCGTTCGGCCCGACGACGGCGACGTACTCGCCGGACTCGACGGTCAGCGACACGTCCTCGACGACCGGCGTCGCCGTGTAGCCGAACGTGACGCCGGCGAGGTCGATCACCGACTCCGCCGCGCCGTCGGCGCCGGCCTCGGCCGAGCGGTCGGCGCGCTCGACGACCGCCGCTTGGTCAGCGTCGTCCGCGCTCATACCGGCTCGAAGTTCCGCCACTGTTCGACCCACCCGTCCGTCGGCGCCGCGGCCTCGGGCGTCTCGTTCCCTAAGACGATCTCGAACGTCGGCATGTTGATGTTGTACGCGATCTCCTCGTACCCCCAGTCCTCCGCGAGCCACTCCTCGCGGATCCCGGCGTACGGCGTGACCGGGAAGTACGCCTCGACGGCGGTCTCGCGGACGAGCTGCTGGGCCGGGCGCTGCGACTCGAAGACGCCGTTCGCGATGTACCGGATGTCGTTCTCGCGGATCACGCGCGTCGCCTCGCGGATGTCCGCGGGCTTGACGTCGCCGCTCGCCGCGAGGCTCGTGACGAGCGGGCGCATCCGGACGCCGTACCGCACGCCGATGTACTGGAAGGCGTTGTGCGCGGCCAGCTGGACCACGTCGCGGTCCGACCGCTCGAACATCGCCTCGTAGTCGGCGTCGATGCGGTCGAGCACCTCGCTTTTGTACCGGGCCGCGTTCTCGCGGATCGTCTCGGCGTGGTCCGGGACGAGGTCGACGAACCCCTCGGCGATGTTGTCGACCGACCGCTTCGCGCGGAGCGGGTCCAACCAGAAGTGCGGGTCCTTCCCGCGCTGGGCGCCGACCCCCTCCTCGTCCCGGTCGAGCGACGCCGCGAGGTCCACCAGGTCGATGCCCTCGCGGGCGTTTATCAGCGCGGTGTCCGTCCCGTCGGCCTCGACCGTCCGGATGGCGCGGTCGGCCCACGGCTGGAAGTCCTCGCCGACGTGGACGAACGCGTCCGCCTCGACGATCCGCCGCGTGATGCTCGCGTTCGGCTCCCAGCCGTGACCGTGGAGCCCCGTGGGAACGAGGTTCTCGACGGTCAGCGGGGTCCCCTCGGCGACCTTCCGCCCGAAGTCGTAGAAGCTGAAGAAGGAGGCGACGGCGACCGGCCCGCCGTCGTCGCCCTCGGCGCGCCCCGACCCGACCGGCGCGCTCGGGAGCGCCGTACACCCGGCCACTCCGGCCAGGGCCGTCGCGCCACCGATGCGAAGCGCGTCGCGTCGCGTCACCGACCGTCCGTCGTCCGCGTCGGATATCATATCACTAACCACATCCAATTGTTAGACTCGTCTAATCCTAGCTTTCTGCGTATATATACCCCTTTCGGTGACGACGACGGGCGTCGGCGTCCCGGAGTGTCGGCGGAGCGGTCGGCGAGGGCCGCTCCGCACCGTTTCACCCCGAGTCAGCCGTCGAGGAACGTCGTGCCGCGTCCGATCCGGGTCTGGTACGCGCGTGCCTCGATGCCGGCGCCGGCGAAGGCGTCGAGCATCGCGGCCGCGACGTCGCGGCGGTCGCGCTCGCGGCAGGCGGCGATCACGGCGGGGCCGGCGCCGCTGACGGTGACGCCGGTCGCGCCGGCGTCGAAGGCGCGCTCGCGGACGTCGTCGTAGCCGGTGATGAGACGGGCGCGCTCGGGCGTGACCACGGGGTCGCTCATGCCGGCCCCGACGAGGGCCGGGTCCGAGCGGCACATGCCGACCGCGAGCGTCGCCGCGTTGCCGACGGTCTCCACGAGGTCCTCCATCGAGGCGCTCTCGGGGACGACCCGGCGCGCGTCGCGGGTCGAGACCGCCACGTCGGGGAGACAGACGACGAGGGGGATCGCCGCGTCCACCGAACTGGTCCCCTCGGCGGTCGTCACGGTGAACCCGCCGAGGATCGAGGGCGCGACGTTGTCCGCGTGCGCGACCCCGGAGACGACCGCCTCGCCCTCCGCCGCGACCGGGACGAGCTCCTTCCGGGAGAGACCGCGGTCGTACAGCCGGTTGAGCGCCACCGCCGCGCCGGCGGCGCTCGCGGCCGAGGAGCCGAGCCCCGAGGCCGGGCGCACGCCCTTGTCGATGTGGATCCGCGCGGGCGCGTCGAGCGCCTCGACGACGGCGCCGACGGTGTTCTTCTCCGGGTCCTCCGGGATGTACTGCGCGCCGACGCCCGTGACCTCGATCGTCGTCTCGGCCGCCTTCTCGACCGTGACGACGTCCGCCGGGCGCGAGAGGGCCGCCCCGAACACGTCGAAGCCGCTCCCGAGGTTCGCGCTCGTCGCGGGGGCCCGTACCGTTACCATGGCGGGGAGTGTCCCCCGCGGGGCAAAAAGGAGCGGGATCGAACAGATAGTGAGACGGGGACCGAATCGGTCGCTGTCGGGCGGAGAGAGACGAGAGAAAGCGGCGTCGCGGGCGGTTCGAGCGGGCGGAGCGGTCGGCGGTCGGTCCGCGGCGTTACCGGGCCATCGTCCACAGCAGCGCGCCGACGAGGACGAGCGGGACGCCGAGGAGGATGAACGTCGGCGGCATCGTCGTGTACGGCGCCATCAGGAAGACGACCCCGAAGACGGCCAGGATCGACGCGATGACCTTCTGTGACTTCAGCGGCGCAGCCCCCAGGAGCGACACGAGGAGCCCGAACAGGATGATGTGCCCGAGGTGGTAGTCGAGCAGGAACGTGTCGATGACCAGCGGCGAGAGCATTCTTGGCCGAAGGTGCGAGCGATTCGCGCATTAAAGTTCCGTTTCTCGTGGCCCGGGCGCTCGCCGCGTGCCGATATTATAAGGGTCGCCGGCGCCACCGGGGACCGTGCGACTCGTTCAGGTCATGATTCCGGCGGGCAAGCGGGCGGCGGTCGTCCGCGCGCTCGACGACGAGGGGGTCGACTACGTCGTCACCGACGAGACGAGCGGCCGGGAGTACACCGCGGTCGCGACGTTCCCGCTGCCGACCGCCGCCGTCGAGCCGGTCCTCGACCGACTCCGGGAGGCCGGGATCGACGAGAGCACCTACACCGTCATCGTCGCGGCCGAGACGGTCATCTCGCGGCGGTTCGAGGCGCTCGAAGAGCAGTACGAGGAAGACGCCGACCGCGGCGGCGACCGGATCTCGCGCGAGGAGCTCCAAGCGAAGGCGGACGACCTCGCGTCCGGGCTGGGGACCTACGTGCTGATGACCGTCATCTCGGCGGTGATCGCCACGGCGGGGCTCCTGCTCGACTCCCCCGCGACCGTGGTCGGATCGATGGTGATCGCGCCGCTCATCGGGCCGGCGATGTCGGCCGCGATCGGCACCGTGGTCGACGACGAGGCGCTGTTCCGGCGGGGCGTGCGGATGCAGGTCATCGGCGTCGCGGTCGCGGTCCTCGCGGCGACGCTGTTCGCGCTCGCGCTGCGCTCGCTCGCCTTGGTCCCGCCCGGGCTCGACCCGCTGGAGCTCGCGGAGGTGTCGGAGCGGCTCGCGCCGAACGTCCTCGTGTTGGTCGTCGCGGTCGGCGCCGGGGTCGCGGGCATCGTCTCGCTGATGACCGGCGTCTCGGCGACGCTCGTCGGCGTGATGATCGCGGTGGCGCTCATCCCGCCCGCGGCCGCCGTCGGGATCGGGATCGCCTTCCGGATCCCGCGGCTCGTGCTCGGCGCGGGGGTCATCGTCGCCGTGAACGTCCTCTCGATCAACCTCTCGGCGCTCGTCATGCTGTGGTACGAGGGGTACCGCCCCCAGCGGTGGTTCCGCGAGGACGACGCGCGCTCGGCGTTCCTCAAGCGCGTCGCCGTGCTGGCGGTCGCGATCGCGCTGCTGTCGGTGTTCCTCGGCGGCGTCACCTACGAGTCGTACGTCGCCTCGACCACCGAAGCAGACATCCGAGCGGCCGCCACCGACGAGCTGACCGCGATCGACTCCGAGTTCGAGCTCCTCGAACTGACCGTCCAACGGACCGGAACCGTCCCGCCGCTCGAAACGGACCGGGTGGTGGTCACCGTGGGCGTCCCGCCCGGCAGCACCGTCGCGGGGACCGCGCCCGCGCTCGACGACCGGATCGAGTCGGTCGTCGACCGCGAGGTCGACGTCGAGGTCCGCACGGTGACCGTCGAGCGCGCCTGAGGCCGGCGGCGCGCGGCGGGACGCCGCCGCAGTGGGGCGAAGAGGAACTACTTTTTACGGGGGTGCCGTGAGACCCGCCAGTGACCGACTCACAGCAACCCGACGACGATTCCATGCGGGAGGTCGTCGAGCGGTCCCGGAGCGGCGCGCCCGCGGTCGGCGAGGCCGTCAGGGACCGGTTCTCCTCCGACGAGGTGTTCCAGCGGATCATCGCGGCCGCGGACGAGGAGGTGACCTCGGGGAGCCGGGAGCTGTTCTTCAGCGGGCTCGCCGCCGGGCTGGCGATCACGATCACGTTCATGCTGTACGCGTCGCTGACGGCGGCGACCGACTCGCACCCTATCTTGAGCGTCCTCCTGTACCCGCTCGGGTTCATCTACATCATCATCGGCGGCTACCAGCTGTACACCGAGAACACGCTGCCGCCGGTGGCGCTCACGCTCGAACGGCTCGCGAGCCTGCCGACCCTGCTGCGCCACTGGTCTATCGTCTTGGCGGGCAACTTCGTCGGCGGCGCGATCGGGGCGCTCGTCCTCTCGTACGGCGGCGTCTTCACCGGTGAGACCGTCTCCGCGGCGCGGTACATCTCGCAGGGCGGGTTCGCCGTCGACTTCGTCCCGCTGTTCTTCAAGGCCGCGATGGCCGGGCTCATCGTCGCCGGCGTCGTCTGGGTCGGCTTCGCCTCCACCGACTCCGTGAGCCGGATGCTCGTCGTCTACCTCGCGTTCCTCGCGATCCCGCTCGGCGACCTCTTCCACGTGGTCGTCTCCTTCACCGAGGTCCTCTTCCTGTTCTTCGAGGACGGTATCCCGCTGTACGGCGCCGAGATCAGCCTCTACACCGGTATCGTCGGCTTCGTAATCCCCGTGCTGCTTGGGAACACGATCGGCGGGGTCGTGCTGGTCACGCTCGTCAACTACTTCCAGACCAGCGAGGAGCGCCTCGAGGAGGCGCGCTTCGAGGGCATGAGTCGCCGCCTCACCGTTCCTGAGTGGGTGTTCGGCCGCGCGGCCGGGCGCTCGTACGTCCCCATCCTGGACGCCACCGAGGCGACGCTGTTCGCGGGCGAGGGCTACCGGATCATGGTGCCGATCACGAACCCTCGGACCGACGGCCCCATCGTCGAGCTCGCGGCGCGGCTCGCGAGCAGCCACGAGGACGGCGTGGTCCACATCGTCCACGTCGTCCAGGCGCCCGAGCGCATGTCGCTGTCCTCCGGCGACGCCGGGCGTCGCATCGCGGACGTCTCCGCGGAGGGGATGGGGAACCTCCGGTCGACCGCGGCCGACTACGACGTGGACGTGTCGACCTCGACGGTCGTCTCGCACCGCTCGTTCGAGGAGATGTTCAACATGGCGCGCCGGACCCGCCCCGACGCCGTGCTGATGGGCTGGGGCGACGACCAGCTGTGGAGCGCCGCCCGCGCCGAGCGGCCGATCGACGAGCTCACCAACCAGCTCCCCTGCGACTTCCTCATCCTCAACGAGCGCGACCTGGACACCTCGCGGATCCTCATCCCGACCTCCGGGGGCCCCGACTCGGCGCTCAGCGCCGAGGTCGCGCGGGTGCTCGCCGAGACGACCGGCGCCGAGGTGACGCTGCTCCACGTCGTCGACGACCCGGGCGACAGGGCGCGCGGCGAGGCGTTCCTCGCGTCGTGGGCCGACGAACACGGGCTCGGCGACGCCGAGCTCGTCGTCGACGACGGCGGCGACGTGGAGGGCGGGATCTGCCGGGCCGCCGCCGACAAGACGCTCGTCATCATCGGCGCCACGGAGAAGGGGCTGCTCTCGCGGCTCGTCTCGAACTCCCTCCACCTCGACGTGATCCACGAGGTCGAGGCCTCGGTGCTGCTCACCGAGCGGCCGAGCAGCCGGTCGCTGCGCGAGCGCCTGTTCGGCTCCGGTCGCCGGGCCACCGACCTGTCCCCCGGGGTCGAGCGCGACCCGGAGCGGTCGGCGGGGACCGACGTGCGGTCGATCGAGGACCACGAGGCGGACGCTGGTGACGACGCGGACGCCACCCCCGAAGACGACGCGGACGGCGCCCTCGCCGACGCCGACGGGGCGTCCGCCGACGCCGACCCGGCGTCTGCCGCCCACGACGGAGCGCCCGCCGCGGACGACGACGGCCCGGAGGACGAGCAGCCGCACCTCGACGACACGTTCGTCGCGGACCACGACGAGGCGGACGAGGAGGCCGCGGAGGAGGCGGACGCCGAGCGCGACGACCGATAGGCAAAACGGCTCTTTGTGTTATCTGCGGTTTATACGTCGTCCGGGCGCGAACGGTCGCGTATGGACAGGCGACTGACGGCACTCATCGGCATCGCTGCGCTCGTCGCGCTGGCCGGCTGTACGGGGTTCGCGGGCACCGCCACCCCGACCGGCGGCGACGACGCGCAACTGGAGCGGAGCATCGAAGTGACGGCCACCGGCGAGGCGGCGTCGGCCCCGGACCGCGCCACCCTCCGGGTCGCGGTCACCGCGACCGGCGGCGACGCCGAGGCGGTCCGCGACGAGCTGGCGGCCGGCGAGGCGGACCTCCGCGCGGCCCTGACCGACTGGGGGCTCGACGAGGAGGCGATCCGCACGGAGCGGTACGACGTGCGCGAGGCCTACGAGACCCGGGACGACCCGAACCGGACGCGCTACGAGGGGGTCCACCAGTACGCGATCGAAGTCGGCGACGTCGACGCCGTCGGCGAGGTCATCGACGTCGCCATCGACGCCGGCGCCGACCAGGTCCAGCGGATCCGGTTCGGCCTGAGCGAGGAGCGCGAGCGCGAGCTCCGCGAGGAGGCGATCACGGCGGCGATGGCGAACGCCGACGACGACGCGGCCGTCCTCGCGAACGCGAGCGACCTCGAAGTGGTCGGCGTGTACGACCTCTCCACGGCGCAGTCCGGCTCGTCGCCGTTCGTCGCGGAGCGCTACGCGGCCGCGGGCGGCGACGCCGGGGGCGCGTCGACGAGCGTCCAGACCGGCGACGTGACCGTGCGCGTCTCGGTGAACGTCGTCTACGAGGCCGTCCCGGCCTGACCGGCGGCGACCGCTTTTTTCCTCCGACCGCGGCTCGGTTACTCCCCGTCGCGCGTGGGGAGGTCGGGCTCGAAGCCGACCGCCTCGACGGCGGTGTCGAGGACGGCCTCGACGTTCTCGTCTTCCGTGACGCTCATCGTCGCGTCGACCGACTCCGCCTTCACCGCCTCGAAGCGGTCGTGTTTGTTGGCCACCGTGAGCAGCGGCACGTCGGCGCCGAACAGCTCGCGGACCTCCTCGCGCAGCTCGAGCTGGACGTCGAGCGGGTAGCCGCAGTCGCCGGAGGGGTCGATGACGAAGACGACGGCGTCCGCGAGGTGTTCGAGGGCGCTCACCGCCTGCCGCTCGATGTCGTTGCGCTCGTCTTCGGGGCGGTCGAGCAGGCCGGGCGTGTCGACGATCTGGTACCGGACGTGGTTCCGGTCGAAGTGGCCGATCTGGACGCCCTTCGTGGTGAACGGGTACTCCGCGATCTGGTTCGACGCGCGGGTGACGCGGTTGACGAACGACGACTTCCCGACGTTCGGGTAGCCGGCGACGACGATGGCGGGCTCGTCGGGCCTGACGTCGGGGAGGACCTTCAGCTGGTCCCGCGAGTCGCCGATGTACCGTAAGTCCGCTTCGATCTGGTCCATCACGTCGGCCATGCGAGCGAACGCCTGCTTCCGGTGTTTCCGCGCGGTGTCGACGTCGGAGTTCCGGATCTTCGTCGTGTACTCGTCGCGGAGCGACTCGATCTGGCGGCTGGCCCACATCACCTGCGAGAGTGCCTGCCGGAGGCGGTCAACGTCGACGATGGCGTCGGCGAGCTCGTAGTAGAACGGGTCGACGTCGAAGCCGAAGTCGGGCCACGAGGTGACGACGTTCTCTAAGTTGTCGGAGAGCACGTTGCCGGCGGTCCGTAGCATCGACTCCTGCGCCTCGTGGCCGCGCTTCGCGCGCCCGGCCCGCGACGCCCGCGAGAACGCCTTGTCGACGAGTTCCTCCGCGCGCGGAGTCGTCGGGAGGCCCTCAAATATCATTGTTACCCGCGTTTCACCGCCGACGCGTATAAGAGCGTCCGTTCGCGGACCGCCGCGACACGGCGGCACACGGGCGGACGCGGGGTCTGTGGGGGCAGCGGGAGCGGCCGGCGCCGAGGGACCGCGTCTGCGATGAACGATCGTTATCTTCGGCGCTCATATTTCGAGACATACTTATGCTTCAGAGAAATACGATCGCTCATGGCACGCTCGTTCACGCCGACGTCGTACGAGGACCTCGACCCCGACCGCCGCCCCAGCCTGGCGGCGGCGCTGGTCCCGGTCCTCGCCGTCGTGGCGTTCCTCGGAATCGGCTCGGCCGTCCTCGGCCTCGACCCGCACCCGCCGCTCATCTGGAGTATCGCCTTCGTCGGCGCCTTCGGCCTCTGGCTCGGCTACGACTGGGAGGACCTGTTCGACGGCATCGCCAACGGGCTCGTGATGGGGCTCCAGGCGCTCCTGATCATCTTCACCATCTACGGGCTGATCGCCACGTGGGTCAGCGCCGGCACGATCCCCGGCCTGATGTACTACGGCCTGGAGATCCTCTCGCCGACGACGTTCCTCCCGGCGGCCGCAATCGTCGCCGCCGTCGTCGCGTTCGCCATCGGCTCCTCGTGGACCACGGTCGGGACGCTCGGCGTCGCCTTCGTCGGCATCGGCGCGGGGCTCGGCGTCCCGGCGCCGATGACGGTCGGCGCCGTCCTCTCGGGCGCGTACGCCGGCGACAAGCAGTCGCCGCTCTCCGACACGACGAACCTCGCGGCCGGGGTCACGAACACGGACCTGTACGCCCACATCCGCCGGATGCGGACCGGCACCGCGGTCGCGTTCGGCCTCGCCGTCCTCGGCTTCGCGGCGCTCGGCCTTCGCGCGAGCGGGAGCATCCCGGCGGGGCGAATCGCGGAGATCCAGGGTGCGCTCGGCGAGACGTACGCGATCACCGTCGTCGCCTTCGTCCCGCTCGTCGTCACCTTCGGGCTGGCGCTGCGCGGCTACGCCGCGCTCCCGACGCTCGTCGCGGGCGTGTTCGCCGGCGTCGCCACGACCCTGCTCGTCCAGGGGGCCGGCTTCGTCGCCGCCTGGGAGACGTTCATGTACGGCACCGCGCCGGAGTCCGGCTCCCAGCTGGTGAACGACCTGCTCGCGACCGGCGGGCTCACGGGCTCCGCGTGGACGATCACGGTCGTCGTCGCCGCGCTGTCGCTCGGCGGCATCTTAGAGCGCACGGGCGTCCTCGCGGTGATCGCCCACGCGTTCACCACGTCGGTGAAGAGCCCCGGCGCGCTCGTCGGCGGCACCGGCGTCTCGGCCATCGCCATCAACGCGCTCACCGCCCAGCAGTACATGAGCATCGTCCTGCCGAGCGTCACGCTCCGCAACACCTACGACGAGTTCGGGCTCGACACCGACCAGCTCTCCCGCGCGGTCGAGGCCGCCGGGACCCCGACCGGCGCGCTGTTCCCGTGGCACGCGGGCGCCGTCTACATGGCCGGCGTCACCGGGGTGCCGACGCTGGAGTACGCGCCGTACTACCTGTTCGCGTTCCTCTCGCCGCTCGTCCTGTTCGCCATGGCCGCGACGGGCTACACGCTCGACGCGAGCCCGGCCTCGGCCGACGCCGCCGCGACCGACGCGGCCGCCGCGCCGGGCGGCGACGACTGACTGACGCGCGCGGCCGATCGGCCCCGCGTTCGACACGTTTACGCGGCCGCCGCGCCGTCCGTCTCACATGAGCCTGGAGGTCGCCGTCGCCGCCCCGTTCAAGACCCGGGCACAGGACCGGCTCGGCCAGGGGGAGTTCGTCGTCGCGCTCTCTTTGGAGCGGGAGTGGTTCTCGCCCGACCAGGCGAAGCGGCTCGTCGACGTCGCCGTCGGGCGCGGGCTGTTAGCCTCCGAGAACGGCGACCTCGTCCCGCAGTTCGACCCGGCGGAGGTGACGGTCCCGGAGGGGTTCGTCCCCGACGAGTCGGTCCTCCGCGAGCAGTCCACCTTCGAGAGCGCGCTCGACGCCATCGTCGCCGCCGGCGTCGAGAAGCAGCGCGCGGTCGCCGCGATCAACGAGCGCCAGCGGGCGCTCGCGGTCACCATCGAGGCCGCCGCGGTCCTCTACGCCCGCGAGCAGGGCGCCGCGGTCGACCGGCTCGCGGCCGACGTGCGCGAGGAGCTCGCCGCCGACGCGGGCGACGACGGGACCGCGGACTCAACCGACGCCGACGACCCGGAGGTCGCGTGAGATGGTCGCCGACCGCCTCGACGACGGCGTCCGGATCGCGCAGCTGCTCGCCTCCGAGGTGACCGGCAACGAGAGCGGACTCCGCGGGCTGACCGTCGCCGACGCCGACCGCGACGTCGAACCGACGCCGGACGGCGCGCTGGCGTACCGGATCGCCCGGGAGGCCGGCGACCCCGTCGCCGAGGTGTACGTCCAGCCGGACCGCACGCGGATCGAGGCGCTCGCGGCCCCGGACGCGGTCGCCGACGCCGCGGCGGCCGCGGGCCTCCGGGTCCGACCGAAGGCGGTCCGCCCGCCGCGGACGCTGGTGTTCGTCGAGGACGGCGCGGCGGTGAAGCGAGCGCTCGCGGTCCTCGAAGCGCTCCGCACGGGGCCCGACGCCGAGTGACCGGCGCCGGGTGAGAAATCGTCGTCGACGGGCGGGGGAGCCCGTCTCGGGGGTCGCTACTCGGGCTGTCCGCCGTCGCCGACCGCGACGTTCGGGCCGGGCGCGGCGCCGGGGTCGGCCCCCTCGCCGGAGACGTCGAACTCGCGGACGAGCGCGCCGAGCCGCTCGGCCTGCTCCGCGAGCGACCCAGCCTCGCTCGTCGCCTCGCTCATCGCGCTCAGCTGCTCGTCCGCGGCCTCGGCGACCGCGTCGGCCTCGTCGGCCGTCGACTGGCTGATGTCGGCGACCTCCTCGGCCATCGAGACGGTCTCCTCCGTGCTGGCGGCCTGGTCGTCGGTGGCGCGGCTGATCTCGCGGATCCCCTCGCCGGCCTCCGCGGCGTTGTCCGACACCCGCGCGAACGCGTCCGCGGCGTCGTCGACGGCGTCGGCGCCGGCGGCGATGTTCTCCTCGGCGCTCCGGACCGCCTCGACGGTCCCCTCGGTCTGCGACTGCGTGGCGCCGATCAGCTCCTCGATCTCCGTGGCCGCGTCCTGGGTCTCCTCGGCGAGCTGTTTCACCTCGTCGGCGACGACCGCGAAGCCGTCGCTCCCGCCGCCGCCCCCGCCGGCGCGGGCCGCCTCGATGTTCGCGTTCAGCGCGAGTAGGTTCGTCTGCTCGGCGATGTCGCCGATGAGGTCGACGATCTCGCCGATGTCCTCCATCCGCTCGTCGAGCTGCTGGACCGTGTCCGCCGCGTTGTCAAGCGCCTCGCGGGACTCCTCGACGCGCTCGATGGCGGCCTCGGCGGTCTCCTCGCCGTCGTCGGCGATGTCGGCGGTCTGCTCGGCGACGTCCACGACGGTCTCGGTCGAGGAGGCGACCTCCTCGATCGTCGCCGAGAGGTCGTTCATCTCGTCGGACACCTGCCGGAGCATCTCGCGCTGCTCGTCGGCGCCCTCGGCGATCTCCGAGACCGACTGGCTGACGACCTCGCTGCGGTCGGCCGCGGTCTCGACGCCGTCGACCGTGTTCGCGCTCGCGGTCGACACCTCCTGGGCGAACGAGCGGACCTCGCCCATCGCGTCGTCGATGTCGTCCATCATCCCGTTGAACGCCTCGCCGATCTGGGCCATCGCCTCGCTCTCGCTCTCCGCGTCGAGCCGGACGGTCAGGTCGCCGTCGGCCGCCCGGTCCATCGCGGCGCTGTAGGCGTCGGCCTTCGTCTCCAGGTGGCTGTTCAGGCGCTCGACCTCCTCGCGGCGCTTCTCGACTTCGGCCTTCGCGGCCTCGACGTCCTGGATCTCGGACTGCTTCTGTTCCGCGAGTTCGAGCTGCTGTTGGGCCGCCTCGCGCGACTTCTCGATCGAGTACCAGTTGACCATCAGCGCGCCGGAGAGCCCGAGGACGAAGACCGCGTGGATGA
Source organism: Halorubrum sp. Atlit-8R (assembly GCF_003666025.1). Classification (NCBI taxonomy): domain Archaea; kingdom Methanobacteriati; phylum Methanobacteriota; class Halobacteria; order Halobacteriales; family Haloferacaceae; genus Halorubrum; species Halorubrum sp. Atlit-8R. Next base: position 173,158 of record NZ_QPLV01000002.1, on the reverse strand, counting down.
CGCCCCAGATGATCGGGTTCTCGATCGCCGCGGTGTGGTTGTAGACGAGGCTCGAATCGATGAGGCTGAACGCGCCGTGCCCGATCGCCACGTAGCCGACGCCGACGGCGAACGGGAGCCAGTCCTCGTACAGCGCGAGCACGCCGATGAACACGAAGAAGCTGAAGTGCGCCTCGATGTACCCGCCCGACAGCTTCACCATCGCCATCGAGACGGTCATCAGGCTGAACGCCGTGAGCACCGTCCGCTGGCGGCGGCCGAGCCCCGACCAGGCCGCGAGCCCGGCGGTGCCGACGATGACGGCGACGAACCCGCCGAGCATCCACGGCGGCGTCGCCGGGATCTGCGCGCCGGTGAACGACTCCGTCCCCTCGTAGAGCCCGAGCGCGATCAGGAACGGCACCTGGACCAGCGTCGCGATCAGGATGTTGCGATGCCGCGGCGCCCACATCTCCGTCGGCATCGAGGTGCCGTCCGGAATGTACCGGAGCACCTCGCGCACCTTCTCCGTCAGCCCGCCCGATCCCCCCGCGTCGACCCCCGTCGCAGTCTCTGCCATATCCGTTGGTTGTCGTATATCATAAAAGGACATCGCCTCCAACTATTATCGCTGATATCGTCGTTTAGGCTCTAAGAAGCCGGAAAATAAGCCGAAGCGTGGTATTTAGTTGACACCAGCTACCGGCCGCCCTTGCTCCTTCTTCGGCGATAGTCGAACGTGTTCGCGGACGCGGCGGCGTCGCCCCGGTCTGCTCGTCGCCCTCGGCCGGGTGACGCCGCCGGCGACGCGGCCGACGGTTTTTATATCGGTCCGGTCCGCCGTACGCCCGTGACGCTCGATCCGATCCACGTCGAGAACATCGCCCAGCTCGCGTACGGCATCGGCGGCGACGTGGACGCGACGGACCACGACGACCTCGCGGAGCGCGTGTGGCGCGAGTGGCTCCCGGAGCTCCGCGCCGACGGCCGGGTCGTCGTCGAGGCGCTCGGCGACCACGAGCGCCGGCGCGCCGCCATCGACGACGTGGCGCTCGCGGCGCGCCCGTTCGAGACGGTCCACGGCCTCGACTCGGGGACGATCAACCCCACGACGTTCAAGAACGGGCTCGTCGTCGACGTCGCGCACGCGGCGATGGCCAGTTCGCCGACGGACCTGGACCTCCACCGCGACCGCACCATCGTCGCCACGGTCCACGCCGGCGACTCGACCGCCGGCTTCGACAGCGAGTGGACCCGCCGCGACGAGGGCCACACCCGCCAGCGCGTGTTCCACGTCCCACGGGTGAACCGCTACGCGGAGCGGGTCGTCCACGCGCTGGCCCTGTACCTCGCCGAGGGGACCCACGCGCTCGACCACGCCGACGAGGTCGACGAGCTCCTCGTCCTCGACGGCCCCGTCTACCCGAAGGAGCTTTTCACCTGGGCCGACCGCGACCCGGAACTGGGCGCGCTCGCCCGCGAGGCGAAGCCCCGCGCGGTGGTCGAGAAGTACGTCCGCCTCGTCGAGCGGTTCGTCGAGCGGGACGTGCCGCTGGCCGGCTTCGTGAAGAACCCCGCGAGCGGTACGGCGGTCCGGGCGCTCGCGAGCGCCGGCGTGGAGTCCCCGTGGCCCGACGACACCGCGCTGTTCACCCGCCTGCTGGAGCGGCGCGAGCCGGACGCGGCCGGCGTCGGGGGCGGCGACGACGCCGGCGGCCGCGGCGCGGACCGCGGCGCCCGCCTCGACGACGACCTCACCTTCACCACGTGGTTCCGCAGCCGCGGCGGCGCGGACGCGCCGATGGCCGCCGACGGCGACGCGCTCGGCGTCGAACGCGAGCTCGACCCGGCGCTGTACGAGCCGACGTTCATGGTCGTCTACGACCCCCGGACCGACGTGACGTACAAGCTGGAGGCGCCGTACGCGTTCACGCGCGACGAGTCGACGCGCGAGCGGCTCACCCGACAGGTGATCGCGGAGGTGGCGGCGACGCGCGGCCCGCCGGAGCCGGTCGCGAAGGCCGACGAGCTGGCCCGGATCTCGGCCACGGAGAAGGCGGCGCTCCGGCGGAAGTTCGAGGAGCGGCTCGGCAGCGACCAGCAGGCGACCTACGACGACCTGCGCTGGGGGAAGGACGGGTACTGACCCGCCGGCCCGGCTCCCGCGCGGTCCGGGGTTTTTACCGGTGCGACGCGACGCGAGCGTATGACCGGGCTGACGGCGCTGCCGAGGTGGGCGACGGAACTGGTGTCGGCGTACGACCGCGTGCTCTCGGAGCTGTTCTGGTTCCTCGCCGCGCTCGCGGTCGTCTACGCCCTCGGACAGGTCGTCGTCGTGCCGTTCGTCGTCCGCGTCGTGCGGGCGCGGAACCGCAACAACCCGACGATCGAGACGGCGGTCAGGACGTACGTCCGGGTGGCGCTGATCGGGTTCGCGACGCTGACCGGCGTGATCGCGGCCGGCTACGGGAGCGTGCTCACCGACTCGGCGATCGTCATCGCGGCGATCACCTTCGTCTTCGGCATCGCCGGCCAGCAGGTGTTCGGGTCGCTGATAAGCGGCATCTTCCTCGTGGCCGACCCCGACTTCAACGTCGGCGACTGGATCGCGTGGCCCGGCGGGGAGGGGACCGTCGAGGCCGTCGACTTCCGCGTGACGCGCGTCCGGACCCCGGACAACGAGACGATATCGGTGCCGAACACGGAGCTCACGAGCAACGCGCTCACCCGCCCCTACGGCCGGGACACCTACCGGATCACGGAGGCGGTGTACGTCGCCTACGACGAGGACGTCGAGCGGGCGCTCATGGCGCTCCGCTCCGTCGCGACGGACACGGAGGCGGTCCTCGACGAGCCGGCGCCGAACGCGCGCGTCCTCGACCTCGGCGAGAACGCGGTCACGGTCCAGGCCGAGCTGTGGGTCGACGACCCCGGGGACAGGGACGTGGCGACCCTCCGGTCCGACTTCCGCCGCGAGGTGAAGCGCCGGTTCGACGAGGAGGGGATCGCGATCGCGCCCCCGTCGGCGCAGTCGCTCTCCGGCGAACTCGCCGTGACGGAGCGTCCGGCCGACGGATGACCCCCGCCGGGGCAACCGCGATCCCCGCCGCTCCGGGCCTCAGAGCGCCTGCGCGAGCAGCACCACGTAGATCGCGGCGTTGTACACGCCGTGCGCCAGCCCGGGGACCACGACGTTGTCCGTCCACTCGTAGAGCGCGCCGAGGACGGACCCGAGCACGACGACGACGCCCACGTACGCCCACCGCTCGGCCGGGGTGCCGGAGACCGAGGGGAGGTGGATCAGGCCGAACGCGAGGCTCGCGATGAGCACCGCGGGCACGGCGTCGAACGCGCGCCGGACGCCGCCTTGGACGACGCCGCGGAACAGCAGCTCCTCGACCGGGCCGACCACCGCGAGCGACACCGCGATCATCGCGAGGTAGTAGGTGACCGGGTCGCCCGCGGGGACGACCGCCTGGTTCTGTCCGGTCGAGAGCCCGACCTGGTCGAGCGCGAACAGCGCGCCGTACTGGAACGCGAAGAGGACGGCCCCGCCGCCGACGACGATCGCCGCCTGTCGCGCGTCGGGCCGGGACGCGCGGGCGAGCTCCCACTCGCCCGTGATCGCGAGGTACCCGGCGACCGCGACCGCGAACCCGCCGAACTGGAGCACCGTCCGGAGCAGTTGGTAGCCGGTCGACCCCTCCGCGACCAGCCCGATCGAGACCGCCAGGTCCGCCGCCGGGACGGTGATCGCGCTCGCGACGAGGAGGGCGAACACGATCGCGAACAGCGCGCTCGCGACCCGGAGCACTCGCTCGGCGACCGCCGAGCCGGGTGCGTCGTCGCTCATTGGAGGCCGTACGGCGCCCCGCGGCTTAGACGCACCGGATGTCGATCGGCGGTCGCCGCGCGCCCGCCCCGGGAGCGGGCGCGAGAGTCACTCGATCCGCAACTCGCGCTTCTCGTCGACCGCCTCGGCCTCCGCGAAGTCGCCGCCGCCGAGGAGCCCGCGGGCCGCCTTCTTGCCCCACTCGACCGCGGGCTGCGTGAACGTCGAGACGCTCGCGAGCTCGCCGTACAGCACGCAGGCTGCCTCCATCCCGAACAGCAGCTCGCCGAGCGCGCGCTCGTCGACGCGGTCGACCTCGACGCGCACGTTGGGGACGCCGGCGGCCGCGAGACTCGCCTCGGTCGCCTCGAACTCCGCGTCGAGGAGGTCGCCGAGCGACGATCTGCCGAGGTACGCGAGCCCGTCGAGGTCGGTCTCCGGGATCGGCGCGTCGGCGCGCTCGGTCGGGCGCACGAGCGTCACCAGTTTGTCCGGCGGGCCGGCGCGGTACAGCTGGAGCTGGGAGTGCTGGTCCGTCGCGCCGAGCGCGCGGGCGGGCGTCTGCCCGAGCCCGTCCTTCCCTAAGCTTTCGGCCCACAGCTGGGCGAACCACTCCGCGAACGTCTCCAGCGACTCGGCGTACGGCATCACGGCGTTGGTGAGCGCGCCCCGCTCCGCGAGCGCGTACGTCGCCGCCCCGTAGGCGTAAGCGGGCGACTCGTACAGCGACCCCGCGAGCGCGTCCATCCCGTCGCGGCCCCCCGCGAGGACGGCCTCCACGTCGTGGCCCCGGAGCGCGGCGACCGCGAGCCCGACCGTCGAGAGGACGGAGAAGCGACCCGGGACGCCGTCGGGGACGGGCAGCGAGGGCAGGTCGTGGCGGTCGGCCAGCTCGCGGAGGTTCCCCGACTCCCCCGTCGTGACGAGGGTGCGCTCGGTCCAGTCGACGCCCGCGTCCGCCATCGCCTCGCGGACGACGAGGAAGTTCGCGAGCGTCTCGGCCGTCGTCCCCGACTTCGAGACCACGTTGACGACGGTGTCGTCGAGGGGGAGGTCGGCGAGCAGCGCCCGCGCGTCGTCGGGGTCGACGTTGTCGAGGACGTAGGCGTCCACGTCGCTCGCGAGGGCGTTCGACAGCGTCGCCGCGCCGAGCGCGCTCCCGCCGATGCCGACCGTCAGCACCGCCTCGGGCCGGTCGAACCCGTCGACCGCGGCGTAGATCGCGTCCGGGTCCGCGGTCTCGGGGAGGGTCAGGGCGGCGTACCCGAACTCGTCGTCCGCCATCCCGGCCGCGATCCGCTCGTGCGCGGCCGCGACGCGGTCGTCGAGCCTGTCCAACGTCTCCGTCGTGAGCCCCGGGGTCGTCTCCAGGGCGTTGCCGAGGTCCACTCGCATACGTGTCTCACCGCGCGAGAGGGACTTAATAACCGCCGGCGGACGGCCGTCGCCCCGCCGCCCGTCGGCGCGACGCGCGAGCGACGGGAGTCGGTCGGCCCCCGGTCGATCGGCGGCCGATCAGTCGGCGGCCGCGATCGGTTCCTCCTCCTCGCCGAGCGCGGGCCGACCGACCCAGCGGTCGAACGCCAGCGGGCCGGAGCCGAGCGTGAACACCGCCGAGGCCATACCGAACAGCGCCACGTGCGCGAGGACCGGGTCGTCGGGGAGCCCGAACAGCGTCGTCGTGAACAGGACGAACGAGAGGGCGGCCGCGCCGCGGGTGAAGAAGCCCGCGATCAGCGCGAGGCCGACGGCGACCTCGGTCACGCCGGCGCCGACGACCCACAGCCCCGCGTCGACGGGCACGACCGACGTGAGGTCGTACTTCTCGACGACCTGAAGCGCGCTCGCGGGGTCGGCCAGCTTCTGGATCAGCCCGAGGTAGACGAACGAGACGCCCATCCCGACCCGGAGCACCGTCGGCACGTAGCGCCGCAGCGGCCCGGTCCTCTCGTCGAGGAACGACTTCAGGTGGTGGACGGGGTCGACCCGACCGTAGTAGGACCCGGGCGTGCTCGCGACCTCGAGGAGCATGTCGTCGGCGCTCGGTCGCCCGCCGCCGAGGATCCCCAGCGCGACGAACACCGGGACGTACTCCACCGCGAGGACGACGAGGGGGTCGACCGCGACGAGCACCCACGCGTACGTCAGCAGGCCGACCGCGGCGGCGATCCGGGTCGCGAGCCCGAAGAGGAGGGCGAAGCCGAGCCCGATGAACAGGAGCCGGAGGAGCGGGCTCGCCGCGGGGTCGAACGACAGCGTCGGCGCGAACAGGTACCCCTGGAAGCCGGCGCCGACGAGGGGGAGCCCGACGGCGAGCCGCAGCATCCACGGGACGAGGTCGCCGTACCCGGCGAGCTTCTCCCGGAGGACGACGACGTCGACGATGGTCGGACGCACCCAGAGGTACGCGGCCAGCCCGGCGACCGCGACGAGCCCGGACCCGGCGAAGAGGGCCGCGTTGAACGGGTCCGAGAGCACCTCGGCGACGAACGCCGCCGCGTCAAGCGGGTCGCCCGAGTCCTCGGTGACGTAGTCGACGTGGGCGGCGACCGGCCGCGCGGCGAGCGTCGCGAGCAGTGCGACCGCGACCGCGGCGACTGATCGGTGGCGAACGGACATGTTCTCGTTACGGGCCGAACGCACCTAACGCTATTTCTTCACGAACGTTCGTCCCCGGGGCTGAGACGGTCGGTTCACCCCCGCGGCGGCGAGCGCTACGGCGCCCGCGCGATGACCGCGAACGTCTCGGTCCGCGTCGCCGCCGAGACGACATCGAAGCCCGCGGCCTCCAGCGCGGCGACCGCGTCGGCGGCGGCGAACCGCTCGTCGACGGGCGGCCCCTGCTCGCCGTCGCCGTCGGCCGACCAGTCGAACGTCGCGACGACGCCGCCCGGGCGCACGACGCGCGCGACCTCGGCGACCGCCGCGTCGCTCGCGAACTCGTGGTACGTCATCGTCGAGACCGCGCCGTCGAGTTCCCCGTCGGCGAACGGGAGGTCCTCCACGTCGCTCGCGACGAGTTCGACGTTCGCCGGCGTCCCCTTCTCGCGGTACCGGTCGTGCATCTCGGGCTGGACGTCGACGCCGTAGACGGTCTCGACGTGCGGCGCCACGTCGTCCGTGTAGAAGCCGGTGCCGCTGCCGAGGTCGGCGACGACCGCGGCGTCGGCCTCGACCAGCGGCCCGACCAGCTCCTCCGCGGACACCCAGCGGTACCGGCCGGGGCGCTCCAGCCGGTCCGCCTGCTCGGCGTCGAACGTGTGGAATCCCATACGCGGTCTTGTCCGTCGAGTGCTAAAACGCGTCCGGTCGCGCGGTGCGGGACCGCCGGCTTCCGCCGCGGCTCACCACTCCGGTTCCAGCGCGTCGAGGAGCCGGTCGACCTCCGTCTCCGTCGAGACCGCGTGGACCGACGCCCGGATCCCGTTCGGGTGCGGGAGCGAGCGGACGACGACGTCCTCCTCGGCGAGCCGCTCGACGGTCGCCTCGGGATCGTCGACGTCGATCGTGACGAGCCCCGACTCGTACGCTCGCGGGCTACGGAGCCGGTCGTCGGGGACGCCCTCCTTCAGGCGGTCGGTGAGCGACTCGATCCGCGACTCGATCGCGTCGAGCCCGACCGCGTCGATCGCGTCGAGCGCCTCGGCGAGGCCGACGTGGGCCGCCGCCGTGGTCGTCCCGATCTCGAACCGCCCCGCCGCCGGCTTGAACTCGATCTCGTCGCCGGTCGGGTCCGCGACGCTCCGGTAGCCGACGGCGCGGGGCGCGAGGTCGGCCGCGGCGTCGCGGTCGACGTAGAGGAACCCGGCGCCCCACGGGCCGAGCGTCCACTTGTGGCCCGCTGCCGCGACCGCGTCGGCGCCCCACTCGTGAACGTCCATCGCCACCTGTCCGGGCGACTGGACCGCGTCGACGAGCGTGAACGCGCCGGCGTCGTTCGCGACCTCGACGAGGTCGGCGACCGGAAGGCGGGTGCCGTGCGTCCACGTGATCGCGCTGAAGCAGACGAGGCGGGCGTCCGCGACGGCCGCGGCGTACTCGTCGCGGTCGAGGCGACCGTCCTCCGTCTCCAGGACGCGAACCTCGACGCCCTCGCGTTCGAGGCGCCGCCACGGGAGGACGCCGGCGGGGTGTTCGAGGTCGGTCCGGACGACCACGTCGCCCGGCTCCCAGTCGATCGCGCCGGCGACGCGGTTGATCCCGTCGGTCGTGCTCTCGGTGAGCGCGATCTCCTCGGGGTCGGCGCCGACGAACGCGGCGATCCGCTCGCGCACCCGGTCGTACGTCTCGAAGGCGCGCTCGTAGGGGTCGGTCGTCGCGGAGCCGTACTCGTGGTCCTCGACGAACGAGGCCGCCGCCTCGACGACGTACTCGGGGCTCGGGCCGTGCGCGCCGAAGTTGAAGTACGCCGCGTCGCCGAGGGCCGGGACGTCCGCGCGGAGTTCTCTGGGGGTCATACCGTCGTCGTCGAGTCGAATCGTTCTCATGGTGTCGGTTTCGGCGACCCGGGCCGCGGTTGATCGACCGCCGACCGCGCCCCGGCTGCTTCGGCGTGCTGCGCGTCCAGGACGGCTCAGGCGGCGTGCTGCTCGATCGCGTCGGTCAGGGCCTGCTCGGACTGCGCGCCGACCATCCGGTCGACGAGTTCGCCGTCCGCGAACACGAGCAGCGTCGGGATGCCCTGGACCCCGTACTCGCCGGCCAGCGCCTGGTGGACGTCGACGTCGACCTTCAGCACCGCCGCATCGGTGTCCGCCGCGACCGCCTCGACGGCCGGCTCCATCATCTGACACGGGCCGCACCAGTCGGCGTAGAAGTCGACGAGGACGACGCCGTCGGCGACGTGGTCGTCGAACGCGTCGGCGTCGGTCAGTTGGATCGGTTCCGCGGGGGCCGCTTCTGTCGAACTCATACCCCCGTCTACGCGCCTCGACGTGATAATGGTTTTGGATAGAAACCACAATACTACGTAACGCGGCTGGCGCGGTCGGTCCGATCGGGCCGCGGTGCGAGCCGGCCCGGCCGCTATCGGGGTCGGAAACGGCGCTGCCCGGGCGAGCGCCCGCACGCAGCGCGTCGGAGTACTGAGAGAGACTGAGAGGTGCCGGTCGGCGGCGACGCGGCGCGCGCTTCGCTTACTGGATGTGGCCTTCGCGGCGCAGCTGGTCGGCGTCCTCGTCCTCGTACCGCCACTCGACGTTCGCCTTCTCGTCCTGCCAGTCCCACGGCTCGGCGAGGACAACGTCGCCCTCGCTGATCCACGTGCGGTACTTCATGCGGCCGGGGATCCGGCCGAGGCGCTCCACGCCGTCGGCGCAGCGCAGCTGAACGTGGTTGCCGCCGAGGTGTTCCGTCACCACGGCGAACACTTCGTCGTCGTTGGGCATGCGGAGGTTCTTCCGCCCGGATTCTTCGCTCATACCACCCGTAGTGCGCTCGCCCGTATAAGTGATGGGAGACGCGTGTGTACTCCCGTCATGCGGTCTGTTCACACGACCGCCGCGTCGCGGACGGGGCCCTCACTCCGCGTCGGTGACCGCGGCCGGGCGGTCGTCGCCGGCGGCGGCCTCCTCGTTCGGCGCGTCCTCGCCGGGCGCGCTGCCGCCGAACGTGGCGTCGACCTGCGCGAACGTCTCCGCCTGCGTCCCGGAGTTGTCGACGACGACGTGGTCGGTCGCGATCTCGTCGAACAGCTCCTTGAAGCGGAGGTGGATGTCGAAGTCCGCGTCGCTGATCCCGTCGCGCCGCTCGATCCGGCGCTCGACGACGGCCTCGTCGCAGGCGACCTCGACGAGGTCGAACTCGGCGGCGGCCGCGGCGGCGGTCTCGCGGGCGTCCGCGCGGAACCGCGCGTCCGCGAACGTCGCGTCGAGGACGACGGCGTCGCCGGCGTCGACGTCGTCGCGGGCGCGAGAGAGGAGTTCGGCGTAGACGGTCGCGGTCTCCGCGTCGGTGTACTCGGGGTCGTCGAACAGCTCCTTGCGGATCACGTCGGTGCGGCGGATCCGGCCGTCGACGTGCTTGGCGACCCGCTCGGCGACGGTCGTCTTGCCGACGCCGGGCAGGCCGCAGACGACGACCAGCCGCCCGGACGAGAGTCCGTCCTCGGCGGCCGGAGCGGCCGCGGTCGACGCCTCCGGGGCGAGGGAATCGGACGCGTCACGCTTTGAAGTCGGCGATTCGGCCCGGCCCGGTCGTCGGCCGCCTCCGTCGCTCATCTACCCGTACCCTCCGGGGTGACGCTAAAGAAACTTCGCATCGTCCGCCCCCGCGAGCCCCCGCCGCGCTCAACGCTCGGTCCGTCCGGCGCGGCGCGCTCCGACCGCTCGAGCGGTCAGGCGTCGTCGTCGGACGGCGGCCGCTCCGAGAGCCGGTCGAACCGGTCCTGCGCCGCCTCCGAGCGCGCCTCCGTCCGCTCGGGATCGTAGGCGGCGGACTCGATGCGTCCGCCGTTGAGAGTCACCGAGAGGACGGCGTCGGCGCGTCGCCCGTCCGGCGGGAGCCGCGCGGCGTCCACCACCGCGTCTCCCACCTCCTCGCCGTCCCGCTCGAAGAACACGGTCGCGAGCCCGTCCTCGACGGCGTCGACGACCGCGGTGTACTCGCCGTCCGGGAGGTCGACGTCGCTCACTCGTAGCTCACCTCCAGCACGCGGTCCCCCTCGGCGTCCGAGAGTATCACGGTGTCGCCGGCGTTGTTCCAGACCGGCGACCCGGCGCCCCAGTACAGGTCCGTCTCGGTGTCCGCGCCGCTCCCGGTCCGCAGCGTGACCGTCGCCCCGGCGTCGAGCGCGAACCCCTCAGGGAACTCGTAGCTGTGGCCCGCCTCGTCCGCGACGTTCCACCCGGACAGGTCGATCGGTTCCTCGCCGGTGTTCTCGAAGACCACGTACTCGTCGTTGAGGTTCTCCCCGTCGGCGCCCTCGGCGTCTGCGTTGACCGCGGCGACCGCCAGTGCGTCCGCGCCGCTCGCCGTCTCCTCGTCCCCGCCGCCGCCGTCGGCCCCGGTATCGCCCCCGGTCTCGCCGTCGGTCCCGCCCGCGACTGGGTCGCCCCCGAGCCGAGCGCGCTCGACGACCTCGCCCCCCGCGCCGGGTTCGATCGGCTCGGCGTCGCGGAGCGCGAGCGGATCGGTGGGGGCGTCGCGTTGCGTCCGCACGGAGACGCCGCTCCCGTCGCTCACGAGGACGACGTTCCCGTGCGTCGCAGTCCAGTACGTCGGGATCGACCGGTCCGCGAACCGGCGGAGCACCTCCTCGGTCGGGTGCCCGTACTGCGAGTCGTACGCGCTCGACACGACGACCGCCCGCGGGGCCACCGCGTCGACGAACGGGCCGCTCGACGAGCTCGACGAGCCGTGGTGGCCGGCCTTCAGCACGGTCGACCGCAGCTCCGCGCCGTAGGTGTCGACCAGGTACTCCTCTTGATCGTCCTCGGCGTCGCCGGAGAGCAGGAAGCTCGTCTCGCCGTGCGTGAGCTTCAGCACGATGCTGTTCTCGTTGCGCGCTTCGCCTTCGAGGTACGGCTCGGGCGGCCCGAGCACGTCGACGTCGACAGCGCCGAACGAGATCGCGTCGCCCTCGCGGGTCTCGTACAGCGTCACGTCGTGTTCCTCGACGGCGTCGAGGTACTCCGCGTACGTCTGCGTGCTCGCGGCGATCCCGGGGTCGTAGACGGCCCCGATCCCGTCGGCCTCCGTCTCGTAGTACTCGATGACCGCCGCGTTGCCGCCGATGTGGTCCGCGTCGTTGTGCGAGGTGACGAGGTGGTCGATCCGCGTGACGTCGTGTCGCCGGAGGTACTCCAGCACGTACTCCCCGTCGTCGTTGTAGTGGCCCGTGTCGACGAGCATCGTCTCGCCCTCCGGCCCGAAGATTAGCGTACTGACCGACTGCCCGACATTGATGTAGTGGACCTCGACGGTTCCGTTCGCCGTCCCGGCCGGGATCTCGTCGCCCGTGTCCGGCCCCGTCGGCGACTGATCGCCGGGCGCCGCGCCGGCACAGCCCGCGAGGACGACGATCCCCACGACCAGGAGGACCTTGAGCGCACCCCCTGTTCGTTTCATATTTCCTTACTGCGCTACACAGGGAAAGAGGTACGTGTCCGGTACCACTCCCGACCGGCCGGTCGGTGGAGTCGGCGGTGCCGCCTTTCCGACAATCTACTCTGTCAGCGGTCGGTTGTGGGTCGGTCGGCGGTCACCCAGGGGGTGCCCGTTGCCATCGGAGAGCACAGCGATCCGAGTTCCTTCGACGGCACACACGTCTCTCGCCGTCGTGCGGTTTTCAGGTATAAGAAAGTGGGTTGGGGCAGATTTGAACTGCCGGCCTCCTCCATGTCAAGGAGGTGTCATAACCGGACTAGACTACCAACCCGCAGGGGCTTACTGACGCATCTCTTCGTTTCCGAGGGACGTAATTGAACCTTTCGTTTCCGCCCGCCCGCCGACTCGGTTTCGAGCGCTCGATCGGGAGACGGCGCGGCGACGATCCCGGCTCGTCCGGGCTCAGCCGGAGTCGTCTCGGGGCCTCCGGGGTCGAGCCCCACCGACCCCGCGCGGCGGTCTCTCGGCCGTCGGCGCGGTTCCGACCGGTTTTACCCGTTCGGTGAGAGTCCGTGGGTATGGTCGACCTTGCCGCCCGCACGGAGAGGCTCGACGCGTACCTCGACGAGCGCGGGCTCGAAGCGGTCTGGTTCGCGCGCCCGAACGGGTTCGCGTGGCTCACCGGCGGCGACAACGTCGTCGACGACGACGCGACGACGGGCGTCGCGGCCGCCGGCTACGACGGCGAGCTCCGCGTGATCACCGACAACATCGAGGCGGAGCGACTCGCCGCGGAGGAGCTCCCGGAGGCGTTCGCGGTCGAGTCGTTCCCGTGGCACGCCGACTCGCTCCCGGAGGCGGTCGCCGAGCGCTCGCCCGCGCCCGCGGCCGCCGACTTCGACGTGCCGGGCTTCGAGGCCGTCGACGGGAGCCGGCTCAGACAGCCCCTGACCGACGACGACGTCGAGCGGTACCGCGAGCTCGGCCGCGAGGTCGCGGCCGCCGTCGAGACGGTCTGTCGGAACCTCGAACCCGAGGACCCCGAGTACGAGGTCGCGGCCGGCATCGACATCTCGCTCGCCTCACGCGACGTGGACACGCCCGTCGTCCTCGTCGGCGGCGCGGAGCGGGCGCAGTCGTTCCGACACTACACGCCGACCGACGCGGCGCTCGGCGACTACGCGCTCGTCTCCGTCACCGCCGAGCGCGCCGGGCTGTACGCCTCGATGACGCGCACCGTCGCCTTCGACGCCCCGGACTGGTTCGAGGAGCGCCACCGCGCCGCGGCGCGCGTCGAGGCGACGGCGGTCCGCGCCACCGAGGCCGCGGCGGCCGGAGCCCTCTCCGGGGACGACGACGCCCCCGACACCGCCGGCGACGTCTTCGGCGCCATCCGGGACGCGTACGACGCGGTCGGCTTCGGCGACGAGTGGGAGAACCACCACCAGGGCGGCGCGGCCGGCTTCGCGGGCCGGGAGTGGTTCGCGACGCCCGGCGGCGACGAGCCGGTCCGGTGGCCGATGGGCTACGCGTGGAACCCGACGGTTCAGGGGACGAAAAGCGAGGAGACGCACCTCGTCGCGCCGGACCTGACCGAGCGGCTCACGAAGACCGGTCGGTGGCCGACCCACGAGGTCGAGCCGGTCGACGTCGCGGGAGTCGACGGCGAGCCCGTCGAACTGGCGGCGCCGGTCATCCGATAACGGCGCCGCCGGCGCGGCGCCGGCCCTGGGTAGCCCGCTCCGGACCGGGGCGCGCGCCGCGGATCAGTAGACGTACTCGCTCTCGTCGATGCCGACGTAGTCGCCCTTCACCCGGCGCTTGTTCCACTTGTAGCCGAGCAGCAGCTTCAGCGACTCCCAGCCGGACCGGTACGGCTGCGAGAGGAGGTTCCCGCCCGCCTCGGCGGCGAGCATCGCGTCGGCCGCCCCGATGACGCGGTTCCAGTCGTCCGGGCCGTAGTCGGCGACCATGTCGGCCATGGTCACGTTGCGGACGACCTCGTCGCCGATCGCCTCCTTCCAGCGGCGGTTGTAGGCGGCCAGGTCGCCCTCGGCGGCGAGTTCGCCAGCGATGGCGCCGGTGCGGACCGCCACGTGGTCGCCGCCCTCGTGGAACGCCGAGGTCGTCCCCATCGCGCCGCCCGCGACCGCGATGCCGGCGTCCACGGGCGAGTCGATCGGCCGCGTCGACGAGATCGGGTACGTCTCCGTCCCGTTCCGCTTGCCGGCCTCCTCGACCAGCGGGAAGTCCTCCTCGACGTCGTACTCGTCGCCGTACTGCCACTCCAGGAGGCGGCGGATGTACTCGCCGCCCTGCGGTATCGACTCGTCGTCCTCGCGGAGGAGGGCGTACTCCGAGGCGTCCACCTCGTCGATGTCGAGGCCGATCGGCATCGTCAGCCCGATCCGACAGACCCGGTCCGCGTTCGGGAAGATCCACGGGTACGCGGTCTCTCCGGGCATCACGCCCCACCAGAAGACGATGGCGTCGTTCACCTCCTCGAACACCGCCTCGGGGACGCGCCGGTACTCCTGGTAGGCGATGTGGTTCGCCGTGCGGGAGGCCAACCGCTCGGAGGCCTGCGCGTCCGCCGGCAGGTACTCGTCGAGGACGCGGTTCGTCACCGTCCGCTGCGGGCCGTCAGCGAGGACGACGAAGTCGGCGCCGACGCTCCCGCCGTCCGCGAGGTCGAGCACGTGGCGCGGGCCGTCGTCGCCGGGCGCGACCGCGAGGTCGGTGTCGACGCCGCGGACCGAGGTGCCGACGCGGTACTCGGCGCCCGCGTCCTCGGCGCGGTTGCGGAGCCAGTCGTCGAATCGCGCGCGCTGGAAGGTGTAGCCGAACTTGTCGTACGAGGAGTCGATGCCGGTCGAGGTCAGCGTCGCCGCCTCGTCGGGTCCGCGGAACTCCGCGCGGTTCAGCTCGCGCTGAACGACCCCGTCGTCGAACTCGTCGGGGTGGATCCCCATGATGTCCACCCAGTAGTCCAAGATGCCGGCCGCGTCGGTGGAGTCCGGGCCGAGGCGGTCGCGGTCGGCCCGTGGGACCCCCTTCTCGATGACCAGGGCGTCCGCGCCGCCGGTCGCGGCCGCGTGCGCCGCGGACGACCCGGCCGGCCCACCGCCCACGATCGCGACGTCTACGCGTTCCATACCCCGAGAGGTTGCCGTCCGGCTATTAAATTCACGGTCCCCGACGCGGCGCGGATCGGGTCGCCCTCCCGGCGCGACCGCGGGTCGCCGTCCCCCTCCGCCGCCGCCGGTGACCGATTGATCATGTTCGATGATCGGTGGTAAGAGCGCCGGAGAGACACGTTTTTAGGGGGGAGCGAGGATTCATCCGGCACACAAATGGCACGCGAGACGTGGGCGACGCGAGCGGGCTTCATCCTCGCCGCGGTCGGCAGCGCGGTCGGGTTGGGGAACGTCTGGCGGTTCCCGTTCATCACCGGCCAGTACGGCGGATCGTCGTTTCTGATCACCTACCTGGCGTTCGTCGCGCTGATCGGGTTCCCGGCGATCCTCGTGGAGTTCGTCATCGGGCGCCGGACCGACCGGAACCCGGTCGGCGCGCTGCGGGAACTCGGCAGCGGCGTCTGGGGGTCCGCCGGGTGGCTGTTCGTCGTCACCGGGTTCATCATCCTCTCGTACTACAGCGTCGTCGCGGGGTGGTTCCTGCGCTACACGCTCATCGGGATCACCGAGGGGTACACGCTGACCGACCCGGCCGAGGCCGAGGCGCTGTACCAGACGGTCTCGACGGGACTCGACACGCTCGTCTTCCACGCCCTGTTCATGCTCCTCGTCGTCGGCATCATCGCCGCCGGCGTCAGGCGCGGGATCGAACTGAGCGTGAAGGTGATGATCCCCGCCATCCTCGTGCTCCTCGTGGGCCTGGCCGCGTACGGGTTCACGCTCGACGGCGCGAGCGCGGCGTACGCCTACTACCTCTCGCCGGACTTCGGCACGATCGCGGCGAACTGGACGGAGATCCTCCCCGCCGCGGCCGGACAGGCGTTCTTCACGCTCTCGCTCGGGATGGGCGTGATGATCACCTACGCCTCCTACCTCGGCGAGGACCGGAACCTCGCGGCCGACGCCGGGATCATCGCGACGCTCGACACGCTCGTCGCCGTCCTCGTCGGCTTCGTCGTCTTCCCCGTCCTCTTCACGGTCGGGATCGAACCGGGCTCCGGCGGTCCCGGCGCGATCTTCGTCAGTCTCACGGCCGCGTTTGCCGGGATCCCCGGCGGCCGGATCCTCGGGATCGTCTTCTTCGGCATGGTCGGGATCGCCGCGCTCTCGTCGGCGATCAGCATCCTCGAAGTGCTCGTCTCCTACCTGATCGACGAGGTCGGCGTCGCCCGCCTCCCGGCGTCAGCCGCGCTGGGCGCCGCGGTGTTCCTGCTCGGCGTGCCGGTGACGATCGACTCGATCTTCCTCGGCCTGTACGACGGGCTCGCGTACGGCATCCTGCTCGTCCTCGGATCGCTGCTGCTCGCGCTGTTCGTCGGCTGGGTCGTGCCCGGCGTCGGCCGCGAGGAGCTTAGGAAGGGGATGGGCGACGCCGCCGGCTTCGACGGCGCGTGGATCTGGGTCGTTCGACTCCCCCTCGTCGTCGTCATCTTCGTCTCGTTAGTCCTCGGCGTCACCGACTACGTCGACTTCCTCACCGGCGGCTTCGCCGACTGGCTGGCCGCGCGGTAACCGCGGTCGCGGGGGCGTCGCCTCCCAGCCTCAGACGTGTTCCTCGCGCGGCTGGACCACGACGAAGCCGTCGGCGCCGTCGAAGCGCATCTGGTAGCGCTCGCCCGACTCCTGGCCGATCATGTCCGAGAGGCTCCGGTTGACCTCCACGTCCGGCGACGTGCCGCCCCACGCGACGGTCGCGCTCGGGTCGGTCGCCACCGGCGGCTCCAAGACGATCGGGTCGCCGTGCGTCGTGATCGCGACGTAGCCCGGCCCCTCGAGGTAGACGTTGCTGAAGCCGCCGGCGAGCGCGCCGGCGAGGCTGTCGATGGTGTTGATCTCGTAGGAGAGCGACTCCTCGAACGCGAGCACGTCCTCGCCGTTGACCGTGATCGACTCGCCGGCGCCGAGCTCGATCACCTGGACCTTCTTGCCGTCGTCCGCGAAGTAGACGTGTCCGTCGCCCTCGACGGCCATGATCGGCGTCCCCTCGCCGGTCGCGGCCTCCTTGAGGAAGCCGGTGATCCCGCCCTCGGCCGAGGCCTTCCCGGTGAACGACACGTCGCCCGTGTACGCCACCATCGAGCCGGCCTTCGCCATGACGGTGCCGGAAACCTCGACGTCGAGGGTGTAGCTGTTCTCGCGCTGGAAGGGTTCCGCGCTGTCGGTCGGTGCGTTCGCGGCGGTGAACTCGTCTAGGTTCATGATGCGGGGACCGAACCGTTCGGTTCGGCTGTACGGAGATTCCCCGCTATCGGTTAAGAAGGTATGGGGCGGCGTGCGGGCGCCTCACAGGGGGCGCCCGCGACGCGCCGGATTCAGTACACGACCAGCGCGAGGTAGAGCTGTCCGACCCCCGCGACGACCATCACGGCGCCGGCGATCCGCTTCAGCAGGCCGGCGTGGGCCATCACCCGGTTCGCGTTGCTGACGAGGCCGACGCCCGTCGCGACCGTGGTCGCGGCCATCAGGACGGCGACGGTCCCGGCGTAGACGCCGACGACGAGGGTCGCCGCCTCGGCCGGGAGCGCGACCGCGCGGGCGACGACGCCGAGGAACACCGGCGCCACGCAGCCCGCGCCGGCCAGCGCGTACCCCGCGCCGAAGACGCCGAAGCCGAACACGCTCGCGCGCCGCTCCGGCAGGGGCACCGACACCGACGGCGCGCGCCCGCTGACCACGAGCAGGCCGAAGGCGATCAGCAGCGCCCCGACGAGCGTCTCGAAGACGGTGATGTTCGACAGCGTCGAGTAGCCGATCCGGACGGTCGCGCCGGCGAGCAGCGCGAACGTCGCCAACACGCCGACCGCGGCCGCGACCCCGCGGGCGCCCGCGCCGACCACCGACGCGGAGTCGGCCTCGACGGAGTTCACGTAGAAGCCGACGTACCCCGGGAGGAGCGGGTACGCGCACGGCGAGAAGAACGTCGCCACGCCCGCGGTCACGGCGAACGGGACGTTCGTCGCGAGCGAGACGTCGGTCATCGGTCGCGCCGTCGGGTCATCGGTCGAGCGCCCGCTCGATGCCCGCGACGAACTCGTCTGCGGTGTGCGTCCCGGAGGTCGCCCAGCGGACGCGCCCCGAGGCGTCGACGGCGCGCGCGCTCGGGTAGCTCCCGACGTTGAGCCGCGCCGCGAGTTCGGCCGCGACGTCGGCCGCGACGAGCCAGTCGCCGTCGTGCTCGCGCCACCAGTCGACCACCGTCTCCTCGCTGACCGCCTCGCCGACCGGCTCCGTCGTCACGGAGACGAACAGCACGTCGTCGCCGATCCGGTCGTGCGCCGCGACGAGGGCCGGCATCTGCTCGGCGCAGGGCGGACACCACGTCCCGAAGAAGTCGACGAACGTCGGCCGGTCGGGCGCGGGGATCGTCACCTCGCCGTCGCGGCTTCCCGGCGCGTCGATGGCGTCGATCGTCACCGGCTCGACCGGCTCGGGGGCCTCCTCGCCCCCGAGCGGGTCCGGGACCCCGCCGGTCGCGACGGCGCCCGCTCCGCCGAGGACGCCGACGCTCGCGAGCCCCGCCAGCAGGTGCCGCCGCCTCACGCCGTGACCACCCGTCTGAAGTCGTCGACGATCCGTTCCACGTCGGTGGCCGGCCCGCGCGGGTACGCGCGCTCGACGATGCCGCGCTTGTTGACGAGCAGGATGAGCCCGTAGTGCGGGAACGCGTACTCCAGGTTCTCGTACCCCTCGGCGTCCGTCTTCTGGATCTTGAGCCCGAAGTTCTCGTCCATCAACTCGACGCCCGCCTCGTAGCTCTCGGGCCGCAGGAAGTGCCAGTTGCCGGCGTCGAGGTCGACCCCTCGCCGGTTCGCGTACTCGCGGAGCACCTCGGCGGTGTCGCGCTCGGGGTCGAACGTGAGCGGGAGGAACGCGGCCTCGTCGCCGAACCCCTCCTCGGCGGCGACCTCCTGTGCGCGCCGCAGCCGGAGGATGAGCGCCGGACAGACGCCGTCGGGGCAGCTCGTGTAGAAGGAGGTCCACAGGAACGCGCGCTCCCCCTCGAACTGCGCCGTCGATATCTCCTCGCCGGTGATCGGGTCCGGCACGGTGAACTCGGGCATCTCGTCGCCCTGGATCGGATGAACCGGATCGCCGCGGCTCTGCTCCGGCGGACCGAGGACCGTCCCCTCGGGACCGGAGTCGCCGAGGACGCCGGCGCAGCCGGCCGTCGCGGTGGTCCCGGCGACGGCGCCGGTCGCGGCGAGCGTGCGGAGGAAGTGGCGGCGGTCCATGTCGTTGTCCGACCTACGTGGTCGCTCGTAAATGAACCCCGCGGCTGGTGGCGCGCGATGAACACGACCGCAGCCGCCCGATGAGCCGGTTCAGCGGCCGTGAGCGGCCGTTCTCCGGAGACTGCGCGCTTGGACGAACGTCCGGAACCCCCGTGGTACCGTGACCCTCGCAAGGGTTATCCCCGAACCGGCTGTACGTTTATTCGCAATGGCAAACGGTAAGGTTGATTTCTTCAACGACACTGGCGGCTACGGTTTCATCTCGACTGACGACGGCGACCTCGACGACGACGAAGACGTGTTCTTCCACATGGAAGACGTCGGCGGCCCGGACCTCGAGGAGGGGCAGGAAGTGGAGTTCGACATCGAGTCGTCCCCCAAGGGACCCCGCGCGACGAACCTCGTCCGCAACTAACCCTTCACACCGCGGACGACGCGTCCGCACGAACCACCGGATTTCGGCCGTCGCTCGACGCGATCGGCGCCGTCTCCGTTTCTCTCACACTTATTACACCTCGACGAGCGGCGGCTGACCGCGGACGCGCGACCGTCGGCCCCCGCGGAGCGACGCGATCGACCGTTTAAATACGAGCCCGGGCCAAGTCGGGTCCAGTGAGCGATCCGATCCCGACCGGCTGCCGGCCGGTCGACGAGCTGTTGGGCGGCGGCTTCGAGCGCGGCGTCGTCACGCAGGTGTACGGCCCGCCGGCCGCGGGGAAGACGAACCTCGCGCTCGCCGCGGCGGTCGAGGTCGCGGCCGGCGGCGACCGCGCCCTCTACATCGACACCGAGGGGCTCTCCATCGACCGGTTCGAGCAGATGGCCGCCGGCCGGCTCGACCGGGGCGACGGCGACGACGACCTCGAAGCGCTCGCCTCGCGGCTGGTCATCTCGGAGGCGTACGACTTCGACGACCAGCGCGAGGCGGTCCGCGACGCCGAGGAGCTCGCCGAGGAGATCGAGCTGATCGTCTTAGACTCCGCGACGGGCTTCTACCGGCTGGAGCGCGCCGGCGACACCCAGGGCGGCGAGTCGCTCCGGAAGGTCGCGAAGCAGGTGACCCATCTCCTCTCTCTCGCCCGGCGTCACGACGTCGCCGTGGTGATAACGAACCAGGTGTTCACCGACCCGGAGGGGGACCGGGACCGCGCGCTCGGCGGCAACACCCTCAACCACTGGACCGGCGCGATCCTCCGCGTCGACCGGTTCCGCGGCGGGAACCGCCGCGTGACCCTCGAAAAGCACCGGTCGAAGCCCGCGGGCGACACCGCGACCTTCCGGATCGTCGGCGACGGGCTCGCGGAGGGGGGCGACGGGTAGCCGACGCGGCAAGCGGCCGCGGAAGGCGGAGAAGAAGAGGGCGGTCGTCGACCGGACGGCGACCTACCGGCTCACAGCTCGCCGAGCTTCCGGAGGAGCTGGCCGCGGTAC
This sequence comes from Halorubrum sp. Atlit-8R, assembly GCF_003666025.1. Lineage (NCBI taxonomy): Archaea > Methanobacteriati > Methanobacteriota > Halobacteria > Halobacteriales > Haloferacaceae > Halorubrum > Halorubrum sp. Atlit-8R. The sequence continues at coordinate 152,441 of NZ_QPLV01000002.1, read as the reverse complement.
TCCTCGTCGGCGTTGACGCCCTTGATTTCGAGGACGTTCCGCTCTAGCTTGTCGAGCGCGACGTGGAAGGCGTGCTCGGCGCCGTACCCCTCGCCGGAGCCGCCGACCTGCCCCTCGTTGGTGCGGAGGCGGATCTGACACTGGATCAGGGGCGTGCCGCGGAGCTTCTCCTTGTGCGCGTGGAGCCGGACGTGCGCGTGGATGACCTGCATCTCCGCGTACTTGTCCGCGACCTGCTCGATGGACTCGACGATGTGTTCGCGGGAGGTCCCCTCCAGCAGGTCGACGTTCGTGATCTGGACGTCCATCGAGTCCTGCTCGGTGAACGTGAGCGCGCGCAGCACGTCGGTCTTCGTCACCATCCCGGCGACGGTGTCGGCGCCCTCGGGGGTGACGACCAGCCCGGAGACGTCGTTGTCGAACATGCGCTGGACGACCGTCTGCGCGGTCTCGTCGTTCGCCGCCGTGACGACGGGGCTCGACATGATGTCGTAGACGGGGATGTCGAGCATCCGGTCGATGTCGCCGGCGCGGTCGCCGCTGCCCTGCCGCTCCTGGTCGCGGACGACGAACTCCACGATGTCGTTCGTGGTGACGACGCCGACGAGGTCGCCCTCGTCGTCGAGGACCGGGAGCCGGGAGACGCCGTTCTCCCGGAGGCGGTTGATCGCGCGGCCGACGCTCTCCGTCTCGCCGATGCCGATCACGTCCTCGGTGGCGATCTGGGCGACGGTGATCGCGTCGAGGCTGTCGATGACGGCCTCGAGGATCTGGTCGACGGTGACGATCCCGTAGAGCTTCTCCCCCTCGTAGACGGGCGCGATCTTCACGTCGCCCTCGACGAGGAGCCGAGCGGTCTCGCGCACGTCCTCGTGTCGGTCGACGGAGGGCGCGGGCTTCATCACCGCCGACACCTTCGTGTCGTCCTCCATGCGCGACCGCATCAGCTGTTTCTCGCCGACGACGCCGGCGTACTCGCCGTCCTCGACGACGACGATCCCCTTGGGGTTCTCTCGCTCGAAGATAGAACGGACCTTGGCGAGCCGCTCGTCGACGTCGACCTCCACGTATTCCGCGACCGCGATATCAGAGATGTTCATAGTCCACTCTGAGAGTTCGACGGGCCGGGTATTGAAAGTGCGGGAGTCGTCGCGCCCGCCGACACGTCTCGCCCGGTCGCCGGAATCCGCCTGAAGGTATTTGGGCGTCGCCGACGAAGCCGCTTCGTGAAGCTCTCGACCGCCCTGATCGCCGTCGGCGTCGCGCTGATCGTGATCCCGCTGCCGGTTCCGATCCCCTTCGTCGGCGTGATCGCCGGCGCGCTCGCGGTGCTTGCCGGGCTCTTCCTCCGCCTCTTCGGCGTGTGAGGCGCCGTCCCCCGGCGTGTGAAAGCTTTTTGCCCGTTACCCCCGCACAGGAAGGCGTGTACGACGCCGTCGTCCTCGACAACGACGGGGTGTTGGTCGGGCGGACGCCGTTCGACACGCTCCGCGAGGCCGCGTGGGACGCGTTCGTGAGCCTCGGCGTCGAGGATCCGGACCTCTCGCACGTCGACGACGTGGCCGTCGGCGTCGACCCCGCGACCCTGACCGACATCTGCGAGCGGTACGGGGTCGACCCGACGGAGTTCTGGCGGGTCCGGGACGAGACCGCCGCCGCGGCGCAGATCGACGCGGCCCGGAAGGGACAGAAGACGCCGTACGACGACGTGGACGCGCTCCGCGCGCTCGACGCCTCGCTCGGCGTCGTCTCCTCGAACCAGCAGGAGACCGTCGACGCCCTCCTCGACCACTTCGGGCTGGCGGGCCACTTCGAGGTCGCGTACGGGCGCGAGCCCTCGGTGGCCAGCCTCTCGCGCAAGAAGCCCTCCCCGTACTACCTCGAACGCGCCCTCGAAGATATGGGCGCCGAGACGGCGCTGTTCGTCGGTGACAACGAGTCCGACGTGCGCGCGGCCGACAACGCGGGGATCGACTCCGCGTTCCTCCGGCGCCCGCACCGCCGGTCGACGGAGCTCGCCTGCCACCCGACCTACGAGATAGACGACCTCCACGACCTCGTCAGCATCTGCGGCCGCGCGCCGACCGACGGTCCGGCCTGACCGCCGTTCCCCGGGGGTCCGACCGGGATCCGACCGCAATCCTGAACTGCGCGCCCGACGAGTCGGAGCCGTGTCCGCGCCCTCCGCCCGCGTCGGGTCGCGCCGGCGCACCGACCGAGACGCACTCCACGAATCGACCGCCCGCTACCGCCGCGCCGAACGCGCGGTCAGTTGGACGCTCGCGCTGCTCGCCGCCGGCGCCGTCCTCGCGGCCGTCGCCGCGCTCTCGTTCTGGCCCGGCGTGGCGGTCGGCGGCCTCCTCTTGCTCGCGCTCCGCGCGCCCGCGTTCCGGCGGCGCGGCACCGCGCGGCTCCGGACGGACGCCCCGCCGGCGACCGTCGTGCGCGAGTTCGCGTCCGCGAGGCCGCCGATCCTCGCGTTCCAGTGGGCCGTCGCCGACGAGGTGCGCGGTGTCGACGACGGCCCGGCCGACTCCGCCGACGGGGGCGCGTCCGGAACGGCAGCGACGTACGAATTCTCGTACCTCCTGGGGCTCAAGACGGTCGAACTCGACCTCTCCGTCGACGTGAGCGACGGGGACGCGCGAGACGAGGAGGTCGACGGGGACGAGCCCGAGCGCCGGCCGGTCGCGACGGTCGAAATCGAGGGGAGCGCAGGCGGGAAGCCGTGGGCGTCGTACGCGGTCGCGGTCCGCGAGGCGGCCGACGGCGGGAGTGTGGTCGACATCGAACTGCGGCCGACGCGGCGGTTCGACCTCCGCCGCCTCCCGCAGGGACGGGTCGCGGAGCGGTACTACGCCGACGTGCTCGCCGCGCAGGGGTACGAGGTCGTCGAGCGGTCGGTGTCGATGACGCGGTGACTCACGCGACCAGTTCGGCCTTCGGCGCGTCGACGACGGTCCGGGAGACGCCCTCCGCGTCGTCTGCGCCGCGGACCTCGATCCCGCGCAGTCGGAAGGCGAGCGCCGCGTCGTTCCGGGCCGCGGGCGACCGGGGACGAAGGACGGTCTCGGCCTCGTCGCCGTCGTCGTCGCGGACGACGACCACGTCGCCGTCCCTGAACGCGACGTACTGGACATCGCGGGTCGACACCTCGACGCGGGCGTTCTGGAGCGCGGTGACGCCGGTCCCGGCGAGCGCCGTCGCGAGCGCGAACCCGGCCACCTCGGTCCCCCCGCCGGACCCGGCGAACAGCTCGATCAGGGTCCCGAGGAGGGCGATCCCGCTCGCGACGACCGACCAGCTCACCTCGCGTCCGACTGGGGGCGCTCGGCCGCTCGCGAGGCGCCTGACGGTCGTCTCGGCCACGCGAGCGAGCCGCTTCCGAACGCGGATCTCGTCGGGCGCGACCTCGACCCGTCCCGCGGTCGTCGCGAACGACCACGTCCCGGTCCGGGTCACGCGGCGCGGGGATCGATCGACATTTGTTCGACGGGCAGCGCGGACGGAGCGGACGGAGCGGGTCCGGCGCGGGGACTACGCGGAGGGCGGACTGACATCGACGGCCGGGGCTACGACCGCCGCTCACCTAAGTGATCCCGTGGCCCTCGGCGCCGCGTCGGACCGCGGTCGGCGACGTGACGGGAGGCTTTTGTCCGCGTCGCCCGGACCCCGGCGCATGGACCTCCCGCCGGTCGGCCTCGGAACGATGGGGATCGACGACCCGGACGCGGTCGCGACCGCGCTCTCGGTCGGCTACCGCCACCTCGACACCGCTCGGATCTACGACAACGAGGCGGTCGTCGGCGACGGGCTCGCCGCGGGGCTGACCGCCGCCGACCTCGACCGCGACGACGTGACAGTCGCGACGAAGCTGTGGATCGACGACCTCGGGGGCGAGGCCGTCGCGCCCGCGGCCCGCGAGAGCGCGGAGCGGCTGGGGGTCGACGCGATCGACCTGCTGTACGTCCACCGCCCGCGCGGCGACTACGACCCGGAGGCGACGCTGCCGGCGCTCGACCGACTGGTCGAGGAGGGCCTCGTGCGGAACGTCGGCGTCTCGAACTTCGAGGTCGCGGACCTCGACCGCGCGGTCGAGGTTCTCGGTCGCCCGCCCGCCGCCCACCAGACCGAGCTCCACCCTCTCTTCCACCGTCCGGAACTGCTCGGCCACGCCCGCGAGCACGGCTATCCCGTCGTCGCCTACTCCCCGCTCGCCGGCGGGCGGGTGCGCGAGGTCGACGCCGTCGTCGAGGTCGCCGAGGCGCACGGGACGACGCCCGAGGCGGTCGCGATCGCGTGGGCCGCCGCCAAGGAGCCGGTGGTGACGATCCCGAAGGCGTCGAGCGAGGCCCACCTCCGGGCGAACCTCGCCGCGGCCGACCTCGAACTGGCCGACGCGGAGGTCGCCGCGATCGACGCCGTCGAGCGCGAGGAAGAGCTGTTCCCCGAGTAGCCGATCCGCGTTCTTGTACATAATATTCGATATTAGCGAGCCGATAACCACGATCCCGTATGATTTTTATCCCGCCGCCGTCGATGTTCTCCCGTGACAGAGATCATCGACGGGGAGGCGGTCGCGGCCGACGTGCGCGGCGCGGTCGCCGACGAGGTGACGCGGCTCTCCGACGCCGGCGTCGCGCCGGGGCTCGCCACGGTGCTGATGAGCGACGACCCGGCCAGCGAGACGTACGTCTCGATGAAACAGCGCGACTGCGAGGAGGTCGGCATCGAGAGCTTCCACGTCGAGATCGACGCCGACGCCCCCGCGAGCGAGCTGTACGAGACGATCGACGACCTCAACGACCGCGACGACGTCCACGGAATTCTGGTCCAACTGCCGCTGCCGGACCACGTGGACAAGCGGACGGTCCTCCGGCGGATCGACCCGGAGAAGGACGTGGACGGCTTCCACCCGGAGAACGTCGGCCGCCTCGTCGCGGGCGACGCGCGGTTCAAGCCGTGTACCCCCCACGGCGTCCAGAAGCTGCTCGACGCCTACGACGTGGAGACGGAGGGCGCCGACGCCGTCGTCGTCGGCCGCTCCGACATCGTCGGCAAGCCGATGGCGAACCTCCTGATCCAGAAGTCGCCGACCGGCAACGCGACGACGACGGTCTGCCACTCCCGGACCGAGGACCTCGAGGCGAAGCTGGCGGGCGCGGACCTCGTCGTCGCCGCCGCCGGCCTCCCGGAGTTCGTGGACGGCTCGATGCTCAAGGAGGGCGCGACCGTGATCGACGTGGGGATAAACCGGGTCGACGCGGACACGGAGAAGGGGTACGAGCTCGTCGGCGACGTTGACTACGAGTCGGCCAGCGAGGTGGCGGGGGCGATCACCCCGGTCCCCGGCGGCGTGGGGCCGATGACGCGCGCGATGCTCCTCTATAACACGGTGAAGGCGGCCGGGCTCCAGCGCGATGTCGACGTGAAATTACCGTAGCGCTCGCCGCTCAGTCGTCGTCGGCCGCGGCGGCGCGGTTCCGGATCTCGATCCGGCCCTCGATCTCGGGGTCGATCCCCCGCTCGCGGGCGTAGTCGGCCAGCACCTCGTACTGGATGTCCGCCTCGTCGATCCGGTGGCGCTGGGCGAGCGTCGGGTACTCGTGTTCCGAGTGGAGCAGGTACTCGGAGACGGCGACCGTGTAGCGGGCGTCGGGGTCGATCGGCTCACCGCCGACGGTGGCCTCCAAGATCAGCTCGGCGTCGTCGTCCCAGACGACCCGGGCGTTCGAGACGTGGCCGTGCCACCAGTCGTCCTCGCCGAAGTCCACGTCGGGCGCGGCCATCTCGCGGAACACGTCGTGGAGCTCCGCGCCCGTGACCGACGCGAGCGCGACCGGCTCCTCGAACGGGATCAGACTGATCAGGTCAGCCTTCGTCACGTCGCCGGCGAACGGGTCGCCCTGCCGGAGGCCGCCGGCGTTCGACAGCCCCACGTCGGCGTCGTGGACCCAGCGGAACGCGTCCGCGACGAAGTTGCCGACGCGGCACTCCCCGCCGTGGACCACGTCGCCGGTCCGCGCTATCGGCTCCGCGACCGTGTCGACGACCTCGTCGAGGTCGGCCGCGGCCATCCGCTCCGCGAGCGCGGCCTCGAGGCCGGGCGCGGGCTCGGCCCCGTCCGGCTCGTGGAGCGTCGCGGTCGGGGGCTCTGCGTCGAGGGTTATCTCCGCGACCGCCTCGCCGTTGACGCCGGGGCGGACGAGCAGGGTGTCCGCGACGACCTCGTTCCGGCGGCTGTGGACGTGGCCGCCGAGCACCGCGTCGACGTCGAGTTCGCGGGCGAGATCGTCGTCGCCGGCGCCGAGGTGCGAGAGGACGACGACGTGATCGAGCGGGCCCGCGTCGCCGCCGGCCCCCTCCTCCCCGCGCTCGGCGACCGCGGTCCGCATCTCCGCGAGCGCGTCGCGCGCCGCGGCGACGGGGTCATCGAACGAGAGGTCGGCGGCCATCGGGTTCAGCGAGTCCGTCGCGGGGTCGGTGACGCCGACGAACCCGACCGTCTCGCCGTCGACCTCCCGGGTCGCCCACGGGACGACGCCCTCGGCGCGCCCGAACGGTTCCCCCGACTCGTCGCGGACGTTAGCGGAGACGAACGTCGCCGGCGAGTCGGCGACGAGCCCGCGGAGCGCGTCGGGGCCGTAGTCGAACTCGTGGTTGCCGAACGTGTCGAAGGCGGTGTCGGTCGCCTCGTAGAAGTCGAGGACCTGCCTGCCGGTCGCGACCAGCGAGAGGACGCCCGGCGCGGTCGTGTCGCCCGTCCCGACGACCGCGGCGTCAGGGCCCGAGAGCGCGCGGATCCGGCCGGCGAGGCGGGCCGCCCGCTCCGGGGCGTCGAAGACGTTCTCGATGTCGGAGTAGTGAACGAGGCGGACCATTCGATGTGAAACGAGAGGGGCGAGCGGGGTTTAAAAATCGCGGAGTCGGTCGGCGCCCGCGCGGTCGGGGCGCGGCCGGATCGCGCGGCGTCCGTTCCGCCGCCCGCGGTTTCGCCCCGTGATCCCCGCTCGCACACGCGCAGGACATTGAAAGCGCTTTTATGGATGTCCGGACTACGACGGGGCACAGCCTCTGTGGGGTCGATGATGTGCCGTTCCGTTAGGGACCGACCACGGGACGGACACGCGAGCCTACACGGAGGATAGGTGAACAACACATGCCCGTTTACGTAGACTACGACACCCCGGCGGACCTCGCGGAGCGATCCCTCGAAGCGCTCGAGGTCGCCCGAGACACCGGCACCGTGAAGAAAGGAACCAACGAGACCACCAAGGCCGTCGAGCGCGGCAACGCCGACCTGGTCATCGTCGCGGAGGACGTCTCCCCCGAGGAGATCGTGATGCACCTCCCCGAGCTCGCCGAGGAGAAGGGGATCCCCGTCGCCTTCGTCGACACCCAGGACGAGGTCGGACAGGCCGCCGGCCTCGAGGTCGGCTCGGCCGCCGCCGCCGTCGTCGACGCCGGCGACGCCGCCGACGACGTCGAGGACATCGGCGAGAAGGTCGCGGAGCTCCGATAACCTCCCATGAGCGCAGAAGAGGGCACCGGCGACTCGACGACCGCGGAGGTCATCGAGGTCGTCGGCAAGACCGGGATGCACGGCGAGGCCATGCAGGTCAAGTGCCGCATCCAGGAGGGATCGAACCAGGGCCGGATCATCACCCGGAACGTCCTGGGTCCCGTCCGTCTGGGCGACGTGCTCCAGCTTCGGGAGACCCAGCGCGACGCCGACTCCATCGGAGGCCGATAACCAATGGTCGAGACACGCACCTGCGATTACAGCGGTGAGGAGATCGAGCCCGGCACGGGCACGATGTTCGTCAAGAAGGACGGCACCGTCCTCCACTTCGTCGACTCGAAGGCGGAGAAGAACTACTTCCTCGGCCGCGAGGCGCGCGACGTCGAGTGGACCGAGGAGGGCCACCGAGCCGGAGGCGACGAGCAGTGAGCCACCACGACGAGCGCACCTTCGTGATGGTGAAGCCCGACGGCGTCCAGCGCGGCCTCATCGGCGAGATCGTCTCTCGCTTCGAGGAGCGCGGGCTCAAGCTCGTCGGCGGCAAGTTCGTCCAGCTCGACGAGGAGCTCGCGAAGGAGCACTACGGCGAGCACGCCGACAAGCCGTTCTTCGACGGCCTCGTCGAGTTCATCACCTCCGGCCCCGTCTTCGCGATGGTGTGGGAGGGCGCGGACGCGACCCGACAGGTCCGTGCGATGGTCGGCGAGACCGACCCGACCGAGTCCGCCCCGGGCACGATCCGCGGCGACTTCGGCCTAGACCTCGGCCACAACGTGATCCACGCGTCGGACCACGAGGACGAAGGCGCCAACGAGCGCGAGATCGACCTGTTCTTCGACGACGACGAGCTCGTCGACTACGACCTCGACACCTCGGCGTGGGTGTACGAGGAAGAGGACCACTGACGCCGCTCGCGGATTTCGCTTTTCGCCGCCGCCCCACCTCCGGAGAGTCATCGCTTGGTCGACACACCGCGTTTCCGGTGAAGTTCCTCGAAAAGCTCCGCTCAGTCGTCCGGTTTCTCTCAGCGGACCGTATATAAACGACCGTAACGGTCCCCGCCGGGTCAGGTGTCGACCGCGACGGCGGTCCCGTCGTCCGCGACCACGATCACCTCGTCGCCGCCGTCGCCCGTCACGTCGGCGAACAGGGGCCCGCCGTAGACGACGACCTCGGCGGGGCCGCCCCGGGCGAGCACCTCGCCCTGCTGGGTCATCGCGAGCACCTCGCCGGCGCGGTTGACCACGACCGGCGCGCGCTCGCCGTTCCCGTCGACGTCGCCCATCCGCGGCTCGTTGATCCGGGTCGAGGCGCCGTACTGCTGTTTCCAGACCACCTCGCCGTCGAGGAGGTCGACGGCCCAGACGCTTCCGGAGCCGCCGACGTACACCCGACCGGGGTCGGCGTCCCCCACGGCGATCGGGCGGTCCTGGAGTTTCACCTCGTAGCGATCGGACCCGTCGCTCGTCTCGACGGTCTCGATGTTCCCGTTCGCGCCGCCGAGCGCCAGCACCGGTCCGTCGCGGCTGTCCGCCGCGTTCCAGCTCAGCGGGTTCACGCTCGGCTCGGTCGTCCAGCGCGTCCCGCCGCTCGCGTCGAGCATGTGGACCGTCGCGGGGTCGCCGGCGGTCGTCAGCACCGCCAGCCCGCCCCGCTCGCCGGCCTCGGCGTCGGGCTCGACGACGAGCGGCCGCCGGGCCACCTCGCCCGACAGCGAGGCCTCGGCGACCGCGTCGCCCTCGCCGTCGACGACGAGGACGCCCCCGTCGGTCGTGACGGCGGCCACCTCCGCGCTTCCGTCGCCGGTGAGGTCGCCGACGGTGGGGCGGATCCCCGAGGGCCCGCCGAGGTCGACCGCGAACCGCTCCGCGCCGTCGGCCGCGTCGACGACGTGTAGCTCGCCGGACGCCGTCGTGAGCGCGACGACCGGGTCGCCGCCGAGGGTGCCCGTCGCGAGTCCGCTGACGCCGACGGGACCGTCGCCGGAGCCGTCCCCGTCGTCACCGCCGCCGCGCTCGGCGTCCGGCCCGGCGATCGGCACCGTCCACGGGGTCTCATCGGTCCCGACGACGGTCGCGCGGACGACACGCGACCCGTTCTCGACGGCGGGCCGGAGGAGGAGCGGGTCGCCGTCGGCGGTCGCGACCACGGCGCCGCTGCCGTCGTCGCCGGCCGCCGGCTCCGACTCCCACACGACCGTGGTCCCCGTGGTGGCGTCGTCGACGCCGACGAACGCGAACAGCGCCACCCCGACGCCGGTCGCCCCGCCGGCCAGCAAGATGAGCGTCGCGAACAGGACGCGTCGGTCCATTTGAACCCCCTTCGGGCGTCGCCGTGAAACGGTTGTCGGATGCGACCCCCCGGCCCGCGCCGCGGGGAGCCGTGCCCGGCTCTGACCCTACCGCGCCAGCAGCGTCCCCACGTGGTCGGCGCGCTCCTCGCCGACGAGGTCGCGCAGCGCGTCCAAGTCGCGCTCGCCGTCGGCGTTGACGAGGTAGACGGCGCCGTCGCGGTCGCCGTACGCCCCGTGGAGGTCGTAGACGAAGCCGTACACGGTCGCGTCCGCCGCTTCCTCGCGCCCGCGGGCGAACGCGACCTGCTCGTGGACGTTGTGCTCGACGAGGCGGTCGCGGAGCGAGGTGCCGGCGCCGTCGCCCCGGTCCTCGCCCGCCGCGTCCCCGCCCGTTTCGTCGGCCGCCTCGCCGACGACCCGCGGGTCGCTCAGCCCGTCCTCGACGATCGGCAACAGCGCCTCGACGTCGGCGCGGACGCCCGGTTCGCTCGGGAACTCGCCGCTGCGGGCCGCGGTGAGCGCGGCGTCGACGGCGCCGCACCCGGTGTGGCCGACCACGACGAGCACCTCGGTGTGGGTGTGTCCGAGCGGATACGCCACGCTCCCGTCGAGGACCCGCTCGCCGTCGACGACGGCGCTGACGCTGTTGCCGATGGCGCCGGACGTGAAGAGGTACCCCGGTTCGTCGACGGCGAACATCCCCTCCTGCGAGACGCGCGAGTCGGAACAGCAGACGGAGACCACGCCCGGCCGCTGGTCGTCGCGGTGCCGGTCGAAGGAGCCGGGCGGCAGCGCAGCGACGTGGTCGTCGTTGCGGTCGAGGAGGTCGGCGAGTATCCGGCTGTCCATACCGTCCCGACCGCACGCGGGAACAAAAAACGCCGTGCGCGGGGCCGCGCCGGGGCGGGCCGCGTTCGCCGCCCGAGCGGCCGGCCTCAGGCGACGAGTCCGACGAGGGAGACCGCGATTCCGACGACGAACACCGCGAGGAGCGCGACCGTCGCGATCACGACCGCCGGGGCGAGGGCCTCCTCGTTCTCGTCGAGGACGATGTCTTCGAGGTTCTGCATGTGCGCCCCCTCGTCGCCGCGGGGTTTGAACGCTTCGACCGAGCGCCGCGCTACCCGCCGAACCGGTCGGTCACTCGTCGATCCACACGTTGTTGTAGTCGCTCAGTACCCGCGGGTTGTACTGCGAGCGCGGATGGGCGACGAAGTCGTTGACGTAGTCGCGGACGCCGATGGAGACGCGCAGGCTGTAGCTGGGGAGGTGGACCCGGTCTTCAAGCAGCGTCGGGATGATCGACTCGTAGCGCTCGCGGCGCTCGTCGACGTCGCTGGCGCGCCGGGCCTCGACGATCTCGTCCATGAGGTCGTCGTTCTCGTAGTAGGTGCCGTTGGTGGCGCCGATCTGTCCGTCGTAGAACAGGTTGTACACGTACGAGTCCGGGTCGGGACCGCCGAGCCACCCCAGCGCGTACATGTTGTAGTCGTCCTCGTTCCCCGTGCTGTACGAGTCGAGGAAGGTGCCCCAGTCGTAGCGGCGCACCTCCGCCTCGTAGCCGGCCTCGTTGAGGCCGTTCGAGACCGAGATCCCGATCTGCTCCCGGAGGTCGTCCGGGGGCACGATGATCCGGAAGTTGTAGTCCTCGGGCACGCCGGCGTCCGCGAGCAGCTCCGCGGCGCGGTCGACGTCGCGGTCGTGGGGCACCTCCGCCCACTCGTCCACCGAGAAGTCCCACGAGTCGGCGACCGGGAGCGGTACCGGTCCGTAGTTGCGCTCGCCGGCCGGCTCGATGAAGTCGGAGACCGCCTGGTCCATCGAGACCGCGTAGTCGATCGCCTCGCGGACCTGCGGGTCCGCGGTCGGCCCTTCGTTACAGTTGAACGCGAGGTAGTAGTAGGAGATGCCGGGCTCCGACTGGAGCGACATGTTGTCCGCGCTCTGGACCGTCTGCCACGTCTGCGGCGTGATCCCGTCCGCGACGTCCGACTGCCCGGTCTCCAGCGAGACGACGCGCGTCGTGCTCTCCGCGACCGGCTCGAACCGGAGCCGGTCCAGGTGCGGCAGCTCGTCGCCCCAGTAGTCGTCCCACTTCACCAGGTCGACGAACTCGCCTTCGGTCCAGTCGACGAACTCGAACGGCCCCGAGCCGACCGGTGATTCGAGGTTGAATGCGTCCTTGTCCTCCTCCCGGACCGACTTGGGCACCACGTTCCGCGTCAGCCCGAGCGCGTAGAACGGGCCGTAGCCGTACTGTAAGTCGATCTGGACGGTCCGCTCGTCGACGACCTCCACCGCGTCGATCATGTCGACGTCCGGGGCGTTCGCGGTCTCCTCCTCGACCGGCGCCAGCAGCGAGTACCGGACGTCCTCCGCGGTGACCGGCTCGCCGTTCTGGAAGCGCGGGCCGTCGCGCAGCTCCACGACGTACCGCGTCCCGTCGCGTTCGATCGTCGGCTCCTCGCGGGCGAGGTGCGGGACGGGGTCGGTCCCCTCGTCGTAGGCGTACAGCGGCTCGAACACCTGCGAGCACACCTGCTGGGAGTAGATGTCGTTGACGACGATCGGGTCGAACTCGATCGGCGACACCTGCTGGGAGTACACCAGCTCCCCGCCGCTGACCGGCTCGCTCTCGCCCCCGCTCCCGTCGTCCGTTCCGTTTTGGTTCGTCTCGGCGGTTCCGTTCCCATCGGCGTCGGGGCTGCGACCGGCGCAGCCGGCGATCGCTCCCGCCGTCACCCCGGTCGCGACGCCGCGCAAGACGCGCCGCCGCGACGGGTCGAGTTCACCTGACATGCCCTCCCCTATCGCTCCGGGGGATAAATCAGGAGACACCGTGGCAGCGTTCGACCGTACGCCGGACAACCGGAGATTGTCGCCGAGAACCGACGCCCGCCGACGTGTTTTTGTGCGTCCGGCGTGGCGGATACGCCAACACGATGCCACGCGAACAGTACCAGACGAAGTTAGAGGGGCTCCGCGACGACGTGCTCTACATGAGCGAAGTGGTCGCCGAGCGCCTCCGCAAGGGGCTCGACGCCCTCGAACAGCAGGACGAGGAGTTAGGCGAGGAGGTGATCACCGGCGACGCCGAGATCAACGACCTCTACTTGGAGTTGGAGGGGCAGTGTACGGACCTCATCGCGTTACAGCAGCCGGTCGCGGGCGACCTGCGCTTCATCGCCGCCTCGTTCAAGATCATCACGGACCTCGAACGGATCGCGGACCTCGCGACGAACCTCGGCGAGTACGCGAAGCGGGCCGACCGCGAGGTGTTCCCCGACGTCGACGTCCAGCGCATCGGCGACGACACGCTGGCGATGCTGGAGGAGGCGATGGACGCCTACGCGGAGTCGGACCCCGAGCGCTGTTACGCGGTCGCCGAGGCGGACGACGACCTCGACGCCGCCTGCGAGGCCGCGAGCGACCTCGTCGTCCGCGACCTCATCGAGCGCGACGAACTCCGCGAGGAGGAGGACGTGGAGGCGACGATGCGGAACGTCTCGCGGCTCCTGCTCACGATCCGCGACCTCGAGCGCGTCGGCGACCACGCGGTCAACATCGCGGCCCGGTCGCTGTACATGATCGAGAACGACGACGCGCTGCTGTACTGACCGCCGCCCGTCCCCTTCCGATTTTCCGCCGCGTCGACGATACGGTCGCAGTCTCCGTCACCGACCCGGCACAGTCTGCGCCGACGGCCCGGAACCTGTCACCGAGTCTGACGCTGTCCCCCTGTTATATCCGTCCGAGCGGCGAGGTCGGACGCATGGTTCTCGGAGCAATCGTCTCGTTCGTCGTCGCGCTGCTGGTCGGCGGCCTGGGCATCTACGTCAGCGGTCGGATCGTCGCGGGGGTCGACGACTACTCGCACGCCGTGGTCACGGCGCTGCTCGGCGCCCTCGCCTGGGCGCTCGGATCGCTGATCCCGCTGATCGGCCCGGTCGTCGCGCTGGTCGCGTGGGTGTGGGTGATCAAGTGGCGGTACCCCGGCGGCTGGAGGGACGCGGCGGTCATGGGGCTCGTCGCGTGGGCCGCCGCCCTGGTCGTCATCGCCGTGCTGAACGGCGTTCTCGGGCTCGGGATCAGCGCGTTCGGGGTGCCCGGCGTCTGAACCGGCTCCGCACGCGCGGGCACCGGCCCCGGTTCGGGAGGAGCGGTCCGGCGGTCAGGTGACGATTTCGAAGCGGGCGCCCCCCGCGTCGCCCTCGTCGATGCGCACGTCCCAGCCGTGCGCGTCGACGATTCGCTCGACGATGGCGAGGCCGAACCCGCTCCCGTCCCGTCTCGTCGTGTGGCCCTTCTCGAAGACGCGCTCGCGGTCCTCCGGCGCGATCCCGGGCCCGTCGTCCTCGATGAACACGCCGCGCCCGTCGGGGAGCACGCCCGCGGTGAGGGCGACGCTGCTGCCGCCGTGTTCGACGGCGTTGCGGATGACGTTCTCGAACGCCTCGGTGAGCCGGGCGGAGTCGCACGAGAGCGCGACGCTCTCTTCGATCCGCAGACTGCTCTCGGGCGCGCGGACGTTCTCGTAGCTCTTCGAAACGATCTCCGCGTACGGCACCTCGCTCCGGTCGCTGAGCGTCTTGCCCTCCCGCGCGAGCGTCAGCAGCTCGTCGACGAGGGCGTCCATGCGCTGGACCGCGTTGAGCGCTGTGTCGACGCGCTCGTCGTCGCGCTCCGCGGCCGCGAGGCTGAGGTTCCCGGCCGCGACGTTCAGCGGGTTCCGGAGGTCGTGCGAGACGGTCCCGGTGAACTCCTCCAACTGGTCGATCGTCTCCGTCAGCTCCCGCTGGTACAGCTTCCGGTCGGTGATGTCGCGCGTCAGCCCCACGAGCGACGTGACCGCGCCGTCGTCGTCGGTGATCGGCTTACACCGCGACTCGGCCCATATCTCCACCGTTTCGGACTTCTCGACGCGGTACTCGACGACCTGCGGCGTCCCCGCCGAGGCCGACTCCATCGCCTGCTGTACCCGGGCCACGTCGTCGCCGTGGATCCTGTCTAAGAACGTCGTCGGGTCGTCCCGGAGCTCATCCGCCGGCTGGCCGAATATCGCCTCGTGGCCGTCGTTGATGAACCGGAGCTCGTCCCACGTCGGCGAGAACACCCACCACACCTGGTCCGTCACGGCGGCGATCTCGCGGAGCCGCCTGTTCGTCCGGTCGCGCTCGCGCTGCGCCCGCCGGTGTTCGACGTAGGTGACGATCTTCCGCGCCAGCAGCGGCGCCTGGTTCTCGACGGCGTCCTGGATCACGTAGTCGGTGACGCCGGCCTCGATGCTCTCGCTCGCGACCGTCTCGGTCCCGGTGTTCGTGAAAAGCAGGAAGGGGAGGTCCGGCCGGTCCTCGCGGACCGACCGCAGGAACTCGACGCCGGTCACGTCCGGCATGTGGTGGTCGCAGAGCACGCAGTCGATCGCCCGTTCCGCCAGCAGTCGCTCTCCCTCGGCCGCGGAGTCCGCGGTCTCGATCCGGAGCCGGTCGCTCTCCGCCCGCAGCTGCCGCGAGACCAGCTCCCGGAGCTGATCGTCGTCGTTGACGTACAGCAGGTCAACGGGCCGTTCGCTCCTCATACCACCGACATCGTCGCCCGGGGGATAGGCGTTGCCTCCCGACAATCACTTCTGATACCGCGCGGCGGGCCGCCGCCCGAGGACGGCGCTCAGTCGTCCGCGACGGCGGGGGCCGCGCGCCGCTCGCGGGCGGGGTCGGCCGCCTCCGGCGTCGGCGTCCACTCCAGCCCGCCGTCGTAGTGGAAGGCGCGGTGGTCGCGCGTCGGGTCGACGACCGTCAGCGACAGCCAGCCGTTGTCCAAGAGCCCGGCCACCGACTCGTTGTCGGCCAGTATCTCGGTGACGCGGTCGACCGGCGCGTGGACGACCGTCGAGAGCCGGAGGGGCAGGTGGTACGGCTCGTCGGCGGCGGCCATGACCGACTGGAGGGGCAGGCCGGTCATCAGGTCGCCGCCGTTGCCCTGGTAGACGCCGACGTTCCCGACGGGGTTGTGCGTCACCTTCGACCCGCTGCCGTACGCCGCGTTGTCGACCGTCGAGAAGTAGTACTGTGCGTTGATCCACTGGGTGACGACCATCGGTCCGGTGAGGATCGCTTCGAGCGCGTCGCCGTCCGCGTCGGTCGCCCAGTCGTACGAGTGGAGGAAGGCGCGCCCGTCGAGGTCGAGCCCGTCCGTCAGATCGCGGGGCCCGACGACGAAGCCGGCGTTGCCGGCCAGCCCCCACTCGGGGCGCGTCTCGGCCCAGTCGCCGGCGCGGCGCTCGGTCTCGCGGACGCCCGCCCCCTCGGCGGCCCCGCCGGTGCGCTCGTCGGCGGCGCGCTCGCGGGCGGCGTCGAGGTCCGCGCGCAGCCGTTCGAGGTCGTCGGCGTGCGAGTCGGGCACGTCGCGGTCGTACAGCGTCACCTCGTCGGTCGTCGTGTTGTGTTCGGCGGCGAGGAAGACGGTGTCGTCGGGCACGTCGATCCCGCGCTCGCGTAATCCGTCCCTGACCTCGGGGTCGTTACAGATCGCGGCGAGCACGCGGGCGCTCGGGCCGCCCGGGTTGCCGGCGCAGGCGCCGCAGTCGAGGCTGGAGTCGTAGGGGTTGTTCGCCGTCTCCGCCGCGTGGCCCGTGAAGACGACCAGGCGGCCGAACGACTCCCACCCCATCAGCTCGAACGCGGTCGCGGCGTACTCGACCCGCTCGTCGCGGGACAGCCCCGTCGGCAGCCCCTCGCCGGCGTCGTCGTGTCCGTGGACGCCGGGCTCGCAGAACTCGTGGTCGCCCGGCACCGCGTCGTCGGCGCCGCCGAGCAGGTCGCGCACCCGGCCCGGGACGAGCGTGCGCGCGGCGAGCGCGAGCCCGTACCCGCTCCCGGCGCCCTCGACGAAGCTGAACGCGGTGGCGGGGTTCGACCGCAGCGTCTCGACCACCTCGCCGGCCGCCTCGCGGAGGCCGCCCCAGCGGTCGCGGCTCCTGCGCGCGTCGCCGTCCGTCGGGACCTCCTCGACGCGGTGCTGCGGGTCGAGGATCGGCGGACAGGCGTCGACGGACACGTCCGCGTCGTAGCCGCTGTACTCCATCGGGACGCCGAAGAAGCCGGCGTACCCGTGCGTCTCGTAGTCGCCGGTCGCCTCGACGTGACGGCGGATCACCTCCGAGCGCGTGTCGATACAGAAGACCAGCTGGGCGTCCGGGCGACCCGACGCGCCGCCGTCGGCGCGCGCCCCGCGCTCCTCCTCGCGGGCCTCGCTCTCGGCGGCGACGCGCTCGACGAGTCCGTCGCGGTACGTCGCCTCCCACGCGCTCAGGAACGCGTCGGCGATCTCGTCGCTCGGCTCGACCGCCGGCCTGTCGGTCTCGGGCGGCGAGAGGTCGACCCCGAGGGCGTCCGCCAGCGCGAGCCGCGCCGCGAGGTACCCCGTCAGCGTGATCGGGTACGCGCTCTGCCACGCGCCGCCGTCGTCGGCGCGCCGCTTGAGCAGTCCGGTCCACCCGGGGAGCGCGGCGAACTGCGCCTCGAAGACCGCCTCCCACCGCTCGCGGGGATACGGCGCCAGCGCGGCCTCGATCGCCTCGGTCGGCGACGCCGGCAGGTCGGCGACGAGCCCGTCGTCGGGGATCTCGTCGTCGTGGCGGGCCACAGAGCGGAACGCGTCGTAGAAGCCCGCCTCGCGGTTCGGCATCGCCCACTCGGCCTGCCCCTCGTCGAGGAACGCCGAGAGCCACTTCGTCAGCACGCGGTCGACGCGGTTGGCGCCCGCGGCCGAGCCGGCCGCCTCGCCGGCGCCGCTCGCTCCGTCCGCGTCCTCGGCGGCCGCCAGCCGCTCCAGCGTGGCCTCCGGGTCCGCCTCGTACCCCCGGTCGGTCAGCTCCGCGTCGAGGCGCTCCGGGTCGATCCGCCCCTCGTCGAGGGCCGCCCGGAACGTCTCCGCGCGCGGGTAGCCGCGCCCGCCGAGCAGGGTCGCCGCCCGGCTCACGGCCTCGTCGAACGGCAGGTCCTCGAAGCCGGCGAGGGGGTTCGCGGTCACGAACGAGTGGACCGGCCAGACCGAGCCCACCGCGGTCGCGGCCGCGTCGATCTCCGCTTCGATGTCGTCAGCGTCGTCGTCGGTACCGGTCTCAGCTGTCATTGTACTCCTCCGTGGCGGTCAGGACGGTGTTCGGGGCCGGTTGGCCCGCGTTCAGCAGCGCGACGTAGAGGCGCTCGCTCCGCTCGTGGACGCCGGTCTCGACCGCGACGTACGCCGCGAGGAAGGCGACGGCGACGACGACGTGGAGCGCGGTCAGCTCGGTCGGCGCGGAGACGAGCGGGAGCCCGGAGAGGACCCCCGAGACGGCCCGGTACGCGAGCGCGTACACGGCGATGGCCGGGAGCGCCACGAGCGGGACCGCCGCGTAGCGGGCCGCCGTCGAGAGGGCGGTCTGCCGGACGGCGCTCCGGGCCGCGTGGAGGGTCGTGAGCGTCACGAACCCGGCGAGCAGCAGCCCGGTGTCGACGCTCGTCCCCTTCCCCGTCAGGAGCGCGAACGTCGCGCCGCCCGCGAGCCCCGTCAGCAGGACGACGACCGCGCCGGCGACGCCCGTCCCGCCGGCGTCGTGGCCGGCCGCTCCCGGGGCCGCGCGCTCGACCTCGTCGCCCGCGCTCAGGAAGTGGTACGCCTTGTAGAACCCGTGGAGGATGAGGTGCGTGACGGCGGCGCCGAAGAAGCCGAGGCCGGCCTGGACGATCATGAAGCCCATCTGCCCGACCGTCGAGCAGCCCAGTTCGCCCTTCACGTCCGCCCGGACGGTCTTGAGCAGCTTCCCGGCCAGCGCGCTCGCGGCGCCGACGACCACGACGGCGAGCATGAGCCCGGTCTCGACGGTCACGACGGGCGCGAACCGGGTCAACAGGATCCCGCCCGCGTTGACGAACCCGGCGTGCATCAGCGCCGAGGCGGGCGTGGGGGCGGTCATCGAGGAGAGCAGCCAGCCGTGGAACGGGACCAGCGCCGACTGGATCATCGCCGCGAGGACGAGCGCGGCGCCGGCGACGAGCCACGCGGGCCCGCCGAGGGCGTCGGCGCTCGCGGCGATTCCGGATATCGTCGTCTCGCCGGTCGTCCGCCACAGCGCAGCCAGCGCGACGCCGAGCAGCGCGCTGCTGGCGAGGAAGTGACGGCGGGCGACGCTCGCGGCGGCGCGGGCCTGCGGCCAGCCGTCGACGGTGCCGACGAGCCGGGCCATCAGGAGCCCCATCGCCAGCCAGCAGGTCCAGAACAGCGCGACGTGGTCGGCCGCGACGAGCGCCATCACGGCGAGCGTGAACCCGAAGACGCCGAGGAAGAAGTCGGTCTCGTGGGCGTCCCCGGCCATGTAGCGGCGCGAGTAGCTGTGGACGATCCCGCTGAAGAACGTGACCACCACCCACATCAGGACGGTCAGCCCGTCGACGGCGACCGCGCCGGGGATCTCCCACACCCCGCCGAGTCGGAGTCGGGCGACGAGGACGGCGACGCTCGCGGCGAACAGCGTCCACGCGAGCCGGGTTAATGCGACGGGAAGGGACGAGGGTTCGGCCGTCTCCCGGAGCGCTCCGACCGTCGGTTTCGAGGTGCGTCCTGACATCGTTCGAGCCGTCACGCGACCGCCGTCGGCGTCCGGACCGCGTCCGGATCCGAATTCGGTCGCATCTATGCGCTTTCGAGAACGTTACGTCTATTAAATCTGTCTGTATTCACAATTCGTTCGTATATTCTGGATTATAGAACATTATGTTTATCGACTCGCGAGCGTACAGCGGACGACCCCGGCCTGCGACCCCACTCGACTTCCGCTCGCCCGCCGTCGCCACTCAGGAAACCATAACGTCCCCCGGTTCGGAGAGGCGGTATGGAAGAACTCTCGGGGACCGTCCTCGCCGGCGAGTCGTTCGAGCCGGTGCGGGGACGGGTCGTCGTCGAGGACGGGCGGATAGCGGCGGTCGAGGAGACGGCCACGGAGTCGACGGACATCGTGCTGCCGGCGTTCGTCAACGCGCACACCCACCTCGGGGACTCCGTCGCGAAGGAGGCGGCCGTCGGCCTCTCGCTCGACGAGGCCGTGGCGCCGCCGGACAGCCTGAAACACCGCCGGCTGGCGGCCGCCGACCGCGACGAACTGGTGTCGGCGATGCGCCGCACCCTCCGGTACATGCGCCGGACGGGCACCGTCTCCGCGCTGGACTTCCGCGAGTCGGGCCTTCCCGGCGCGCGCGCGCTCCGCGAGGCGGCCGAAGACACGGGCGTCGACCCGTTCATCTTCGGGAGCGGCGACCCGGCGGTGCTCGACGTGGCCGACGGCTACGGTGCCTCCGGCGCCAACGACGACGACTTCGCCGCCGAGCGCGCCGCCTGCGAGGAGCGCGGCGTCCCCTTCGCGATCCACGCCGGCGAGCCCGACGCGACCGACATCCACCCGGCGCTCGACCTGGACCCGGACCTGCTCGTCCACATGGTCCACGCCGAGGAAGAGCACCTCGAACGGGTCGCGGACCAGTCCGTTCCGATCGCGGTCTGCCCGCGCGCGAACGCGGTCCTCGGCGTCGGGACGGCGCCGATGCGCGACCTGGTGGACCACGCGACCGTCGCGCTCGGCACGGACAACGTCATGCTGAACCAGCCGTCGATGTTCCGCGAGATGGCGACCGCCGCGAAGCGGTTCGACGTGACCGACCGGGAGGTGCTGCGGATGGCCACCGCCGCGGGCGCCGAGATCGCCGGGCTCGACTGCGGCGTCGTCGAGCCCGGGCGGCGGGCGGCGCTGCTCGTCCTCGACGGCGACTCGGACAACACCTCCGGGACGGCCGACCCGGTCAGCGCGGTCGTCCGGCGCGCCACCGGGCTGGACGTGAAGCGGGTCGTCGGCTGACCGCCCCGGTCAGTCGCCCTCGTGCCGCTCCGCGTCGAACCGCCCGAAGGGGGTGGTCTCGTGGGTCCGCACGAGCACCTCGTCGGCGACCGTGACGCCCATGTCGAGGAGCGCCTGCGCCACGGGCGTGATGTCGCTGTCCGACTCGCCGACCACCGTCACGAGCAGGTTCTGCTCGCCCGTCACGAGCTCCTGGACCGAGACGACGCCGTCGATCTCTAAGATGTCGGGGATGAGTTCCCCGCGCTCCGGGATCGACGCGGTACAGTAGAGCAGCATCCGGAGCGGGTACCCCGACCGCTGGTAGTCGACGCTGGCGCTGTACCCCTTGATCACGCCCTCCGATTCGAGCCGCTGGATGCGCTTGCGGACGGTGCTGTCCGAGGTGCCGGTCCGCTCCGCGATGTCCCCGGACGACGTGTTCCGGGCGTCGGCCTGGAGCGCGTAGAGGATCGCCCTGTCGACGTCGTCGATCGCGCCGTTGTCCATACCCCGCCGATAGGCGCGTGTCGCCTTTATACGTTGCCGGGGCGGCTCCGCGCGCCGCCCGCGCCGGCGGTCGTCGCCTCGAACCCGACGCCTACATACGACCGCCGCCAGTGGGTCCGACATGGGAACGTACACTGCGGACATCGACGTGCGGTTCCGCGACATCGACGCGCTGGGTCACGTCAACAACGCCGTCTACGCGACGTACGTCGAGCAGGCGCGGACGAGGTACTTCCGCGACGTCCTCGACATCAACCTCTCTCGGGCGTCGACCGTGCTGGCGTCGCTGTCGATCGACTTCCGTCGCCCGATCGAACTCCCGGACGGGTCGGTGACCGTCACCGTCGACGTGGCCGACCTGGGGCGGTCGAGCGCGACGATGACCCACGAGATCCGCGTCGGCGACGCGGTCGCCGCGGAGGCCGAGGCGACGGTCGTCGCGCTGGACCCGGAGACCGGAGACCCGGCGCCGATCCCCGAGGAACACCGGGCCAAGATGGAGTCGTACCACGACCTCTGAGGGGCTCGGGGGACCGGGTCCCGCCGGCCGATCCGCGCCGGACGCACACCTTCTTGACGCCGCGGACGGATCGATCGGTATGAGCGTTCGACTGTACGCCCTTGACGGGTGTCCCTGGTGCGAGAAGGCGGCCGACGCCTTGGACGAGGCGGGCGTCGACTACGAGACGGAGTGGGTGGAGGCGCTCCACTCGCGGCGGAACGAGGTCAAGCGCGTCAGCGGCCAGCGCGGCGTCCCGGTCCTCGTCGACGAGGAGCGCGGCGTGACGATGGCCGAGAGCGCGAACATCGTCGAGTACGTCGAGAGGACCCTCGCATGAGCATCTACACCGGCCGCGGCGACGAGGGCGAGACCGACCTCCGGGACATGAGCCGGGTGTCGAAGTCGAGCCACCGCATCGAGGCGTACGGCTCCGTCGACGAGGCGAACGCCCTCCTCGGCACGGTCCGCCCGACGGGTCACGACGACGTCGACGACCTGCTGGAGACGATACAGAACCACCTCCACATCGTCCAGGCGGACCTCGCGAACCCCGACCCGGACCCGGACGACCCGCAGGTGGAAAGCGATCACACCGCGGCGCTCGAGGACCGCATCGACGCGTTCGACGAGGAGCTGGAGCCGCTCCAGTCGTTCATCCTGCCGGGCGGCGGCGAGGCGGGGGCGGCGCTTCACCACGCGCGCGCCGTGGTGCGGCGCGCGGAGCGGCGCGTCGTCGACCTCGCGCGCTCGGAGCCGATAAACGAGGCCGTCGTCACCTACCTCAACCGGCTCTCCGACCTCCTCTTCACCCTCGGTCGGGTCGTCAACGCGCGCGACGGCGAGCCCGAGGAGTCGCCCACGTACTGAGTCGCCCCGAGCGCGCGATTTTTCCCCGTCCCCCGCGAGGTGGAGGTATGACGCTCGACAGCTACGCGGCGGCGGTCGACGGGCTCGACCCGGGCCCCGGCGAGGTCGAGACGGCGGAGCTACTGGTGACCGACGACGTGCTCGTGAAGGCGTTCGTCCTCGGCCCCGACGCGGCGGTCGACCCGCACGAACACGCCGACGCCACGAACGTGTTCCACGTGCTGGAGGGGGAGCCGACCGTGGTCCGCGACGGCGAGGAGGCGGCGCTCGCGGCGCCCGCGGTGGTGCCGAACGAGCGCGGCGCGGTCCACGGCGCGCGCAACGACACCGACGACCGGGCCGTGCTCACGGCCAGCATCGCACCCCTCCCCTGATGGACGGCGAAATCGATCCCGAGGAGCTGTCGGCGCTGCTGGACGAGCGCGACGGCTCCCCCGACGAGTCGCTGCGTATCGTCGACATCCGCGATCAGCGGGCGTTCGACCGCGGCCACCTCCCCGACAGCGAGTGCATCCCCTTCCCGGAGCTGACGAGCCGGGTCGCGGAGCTGGAGGGCGCGGACCGTATCGTCACGGTCTGTCCCCACGGCGTCGCCAGCCAGCAGGCGGCCCAGCTCATCGGCAGCTACGAGGGCACGCAAGACGCGCGCGTCGAGAGCCTCCGCGGCGGCATCGAGGGGTGGCAGGAAGCGATCGGCGAGCTGACCGAGTCGCCGGCGCCCGAAGGGGACGAGGGGGCCGACGAAGGCCCCGAGTCGCCCTTCTGACGCGGCCCGGCCGCTCCGGGCCCGGCCTTCAGATCGCGCGGACCCGAACCCGCCAGAAGTCGCGGAACGCGTCGTCGAGCGCCGCCTCCGGCTTCCCGGTGGCGTCGGAGACGTCGGTGACGTCGGCGCGGTCGCGCACCCGCCCGAGGACGCTGCGCTCGCCGACGGCGATCACGCGGTCGAGGTCGTTCGCGTCGGCGACCTCGGAGAGCGTCTCGGCCGCCCGGTCGAGGTGGTCGTCGATCTGTCCCTCGCGGCGGCGCTCGAAGCGCCCCTGTGAGAACCCGCCCTTCGAGTGCGCCTCCTTCACGTCGCTGGTGAACCCCTCGAAGGCGACGCGCTCGGCGCCCTCGTAGGTGCCGACGGCGAAGGTGTCCGAGCGGACCAGCGCGAACGCGAACCGACCGGTCGGGCGGAACCACGACTCGTCGAGCCGGAAGCGGTCGCTCCACCGGTCGAACGGGTCGGGCGCTATCGGCGGCGTCAGCGCGACGCTCACCGCGCCGGTGTCGTCGGCGAGGACCACGGCCGGGGCCGCGCGCCGGACGAGCGCCGCGCGCTCGCCGAACCAGTCCGCGACGGTCGCCGGGACGGAGTCGGCGTCGGGGACGAACGCGGTCAACAGCCCCTCGGGGTCGTCGCTCTCGACGGCGCGGAAGCGGTCGAGCGCGTCGGTCAGCTTCGGGCCGCGCAGGTCGCTCACGCGCCGGAACTCGACGGACGCCTCGGTCCCCTCCGCGCGCTCCAGCCGCTCCTCTAACGACTCGATCCGGTGTTCGAGCTCGTTGACGCGCTCCTCGGCGCGCTGGCGGTCGGCGACGGCGTCGGACCGGCGCTCCTCTTCGGCCTCCGCGCGCCGTTCGAGGTGCCGCTTCTCCTCCTCTAACTCCTCGATGCGCTCCTTCAGCTCGGCGCGCCCGAGCAGCCTGTCGATCATACCCGAACGGCGCTCCCCCGCGACCTAAAAGGTGCGTCTGCGACGGCGACACGCTCGAATCTGTTTATAAGTGAGTGCCGTGCGGTGGCGCGTGCCGGCGAGCGCCCGTGTGGCGCGAGTCGCACGCGCGAGGGAGTCGCGAACGCCCGGAGGGCGTGAGCGACGAGGTTGGGGAGGTGTGAGGCTGTGGCCGTTGTGCGGTGCGGGACTCAAAGGGGCAGCCGGGAGGCGGGCACAGGCGACATAAGCACCGCAGGGAGCGAGCGGAGCGAGCGACCGAGGCGCGCAACGAGCGTGCGCCCGCCTCCCGGCTGGGGCTTTGGCGGTGTTCGCCGTCGATCCGTCAGCAGCTATTTATAAATAGCCGGTCACGGGGACGAAATCAGCGAAAACGGGGTCAATCACGTAGTCCTACGCGTTCACGAACGGCTCCCACCCCTCCCAGCGGAGCAGCTTCTCGGCGCGGTCCGCGTCCGCCAACAGCACGTTCCGGCGGTCCGGGAGCGTCTCGTCGGCGAGTTCTCGCGGAATCGCGAGCGTCCCGCTCGGTACGTCGTCGTCGCCGGCGACCGGGATGTGGCCGCCGTCGACCTTCATGACGAGCGGAGCGTCGAGTCGCTCGACCCCCTCGCCGTCCGCGTACAGCTGCTCGTTGACGTGCTCGTGGTCCGCCCGCTGGATGACGGCGCGCTCGCCGCCGTGGGGTTCCACGTACAGTTCCCCCAGGTAGTAGCCGCTCGAGAATCGCTCGAACATTCTATGCGTGGTACTCTCTGCCATGACTACATATAAGCGTTTCCCGCGACTCGCGCGCGCTGAGATTCGGGCGGGGCGTCCGCTACGGAGCGAGCGCGTCGCCGTCGTTCGTCCGGTAATACGCCGCCAGCGACGTGCCGCGCTCGCAGTGGGACTCGAACAGGTTGGCGAGCCACGCGACGGCGTCCGGGTCGTCGTTCGCGGCGTACCCGAGGAAGTTGCCCTTGTCGCCGTGGATCGCGAGGTACGCCGTCGTCCGGCCGTCGACGGTGCTCAGGTACCACGCGAACGGGAGGTCGGTGACGACGCTCACCTCGACCTCGGCCTCGACGATGGAGCGCGCCCGCTCCGGGCTCTCCGCGGCCAGGTAGTCCGCGACCGACTCCGTCAGGACGGACGACAGCTCCAGCGACCCCTCGACGACGGTGTGGCGGTACAGCGTCGAAACGAACTGCTCGTCGTTGGCGGCGATCGACGCCCCGCGGAGCCGGTCGGCCGCCTCGGCGACGCGACGAAGCCGGGACAGCACCGTCGCCGGCGGCGTCTCGGCTATCGTCACCACCTCGGCGTCCGCGAAGAACCGGTGGTTCCGCGGCGACGACGGGAGCTCGTTGAGGACGCCGTTCGCGGTCTCGACCGCCTCCGCGACCGCGACCGCCTCGTCGACGGTGTCAAGGAGGATCCGACCGGCGTACGTCGCCTCGTAGCCGTCCGCGCCGCGCTCGACGAGCCCGTCCGCTTCGAGGGCCCGGACCGCGCGGTTGACCGTCGACCTGGAGTGCTCGAACGCGTCGACGAGGTCCCGGATCCGCGCGGGACCGTCTGCGAGCCGGGCGAGGTACTGCCGACGACTGAAGGCGAGGTCGAGCACGAGTGAATTGTCGGACAGCCATCAGTAATACGTGTCGTTCGAGGAAGAGGTCCCGCCGCGTACGGGCACCGGCGCGCGGCGTCGACGCCGCGCGCGCCGGGACGGCTACGCGTCGTCGCGCCGCGCGACCTCGTGGCGGCCGAACCCGTACCGGAGGCGGTTCGCGAGCCGCCGGGAGAACCGCCCCTCGTTCCGGGAGTCGAACCGCTCCGCGAGCGCCTGGTAGATGATCGGGACGGGCACCTCCTGTTCGAGCGCCTCCTCGACCGTCCACGTCCCCGTCGAGCCGCCGGCCACGTGGTCCGCCACGTCGCCGAGGTCGGAGCCCTCCTCGCGGAACGCCTCCTCGCAGAGCTCCAGCAGCCACGAGCGGATCACGGCGCCGTTGTTCCAGGTGCGGGCCACCGACTCCATGTCGAGGTCGTAGCGCCCGTCGGTGAGCAGTTCGAACCCCTCGCCGTACGCCTGCATCAGCGCGTACTCGACGCCGTTGTGGACCATCTTCACGTAGTGGCCCGAGCCGGACTCGCCCATGCGGTCGTGGCCGTCCGGGCCGGTCGCCACCGCGTCGAAGACCGGGACCATCGCCTCGTAGGCCCACTCCGGGCCGCCGACCATCAGGGAGAACCCGGCTTCCGCGCTCACAGGGCCGCCGGAGGTCCCGCAGTCGAGGTAGGCGGCGTCCGTCGCCTCGGCGCGGCGGACCGACGCCTCGAAGTGGGAGTTGCCGCCGTCGACGACGACGTCGTCGCCGTCGAGGTGGGGCTCTACGTCCGCCAGGGTGGCGTCGACGGCGTCGCCCGCGGGCACCATCAGCCAGATCCGCTTGCCGTCGGCCTCGCCCGACCCGTCCAGTCGCTCGCAGAGGTCGGCGACCGAGTCGGCCGGCTCCGCGCCGTTCGCCGCCGCCTCGGCGGTCGCCTCCGCCGAGAGGTCGAACGCGACCACGTCGTGGCCCGCCTCCATCGACCGGTTCGCGACGATCTGCCCCATCCGACCGAGTCCGATGACCCCGAGTTCCATGCGCGAGGGGTGGCGACCGCCCGCCGTAGTGGTTCCGGTTCGGCTCCTCGCCCGCCCGTCCGCCTCTGGGCTATTCGCCCGCTTCGGCCTCGCGCTCGCCGAGGTGCGCGCGGAGCGCGTCCACGTCCTTGTTGCCCGCGCCGGTGTTCAGCAGGACGACGGTGTCGTCGGGGCCGAACTCGCCGGACTCGGCGAGCGCGAACGCCCCGGAGACCGCGGCCGCGCAGGTGGCGCCGACCTCCAGCCCCTCGCTCCGCGCGACCTCGATCGCGGCGTCGAGGATCTCGCGGTCGGTCGTCGCCACCGCGCCGCCGTCGGACTCGCGGACCGCCTCCAAGATGAGGTGGCTCGCGCCGGGGTCGGGGATCGCGATCCCGTTACAGGCCGTGTCGACCTCGTCGTCCGCGAGCGGCTCGTGGCGGTCCCCCCCCGACTCGTAGGCGCGGACGATCGGGGCACAGCCCGCGGCCTGCGCGGCGTACATCGGGACCAGCCCGTCGGTCCAGCCGAGGTCGCGCGCCTCGCGGGCGGCCTTGTGCATCCCCACCAGCCCGACGCCGCCGCCGGTCGGGTAGACGACGCCGTCGGGCGCCTCCCAGTCGAGCTGCGCCAGGAGCTCCAGCGCCATCGTCTTCTTCCCCTCGTGGCGGTACGGCGTGACGAACGTCTTCGTCGAGTACCACTCGGGGTGTTCGTCCATCGCCTCGGCGTACGCCCGCCCCGCGTCGCCGATCTGCGAGTTGCCGTCGACGGGGTCGGTGACGGTCAAGTCCGCGCCGTGGACCTCCGTCATCGCCTTCTGGGTGAACCCCGCCCGGGAGGGGAGGAACACGTGCGCGTCGAGGTCCGCGCGGGCCGCGTACGCGGCGGCCGCCTGCCCCGCGTTGCCGGCGCTGTTCAGCGCGACCTCGCTCGCGCCGTGCTCGCGCGCCGCCGTCATCGCGGCCGCCTGCCCGCGGTCCTTGAACGTCCCCGTGGGGTTCGCGCCCTCGTCTTTCAGGAGGACGCGCCCGACCCCCATCGCGTCCGCCAGCGCCGGGCACTCGACGAGCGGCGTGGCGCCCTCGCCGAGCGACACCGCCGCCTCGGCCGGGAACGGGAGCAGTTCGTCGTAGCGCCACATCGACCCGTCCGGTCGGGCGTCGAGCGCCTCCGGCGTCAGGTCGATCCGGTCGTAGTCGTAGTCGGGGTCGAGGATGCCGTCGCAGTCGGGACAGCGGTGCGTCGCCGTCTCCGCGTCGAACGTCTCGCCGCAGTCGACGCAGGTCAGGCCGATGAACGCGTCTGTCGTCTCCATGGACCTCGGCTCGCGTGCCGGGGACTTCGGTGCTGTGGTCGCGGCGCGATCCGGGGCCTTCGGTGCCGTGATCGCGGCGTGATCCGAGCCCTTCGGTGCCGCGGTCACGGCGGCGCAGCGAGGCGCTCGGCGTCGCGGCCGCGGCGGGTACTTATGGTCGAAACGTATGAAGGGGTACGCCGAGGGGGGCCGCGGCCGTACCTCCACGGGAGATGCCCGCTTCAGCGACCGCGTCCGGTCCGCCGGGGGAAGCGAGGTGGAACCGATGAGCCGAACGGAACTGCGGTTGGACCTCCCGACCGGGTCGTGGCTCGGGGACGTCTCCCGCGGCGTCCCCGCGGCGACGCTCCGGGTCGCGGAGACGATCGCGGTCGACGGCTCGACGGCGACCGACGACGACGGCCTGGGGGCGGCCGGCGAGGGCCTGACGGCGGCCGCGACCGTCCGCGTCGGCGGCACCGACAGGGACCGCGTCGAGGCGGCGCTCCGCGAGCACGACCGGGTCGACCGCGCGTCGGCGGTCGAGCGCCGGGGAGACGTTCGCACGCTCCGGGTCGTCGGCCGCGCGCCCGCGTACCTCCCCGCGGCGCGAGCGGTCGGCCTCCCGATAGCGGCGACGGTCGAGGTCGTCGACGGCCGCGCAACGGTGAGCGTCGTCGGCGAGCGCGACCGGGTCGAGGCGTTCGGTCGACGGCTCGCGGCCGACGGCGTGACTGTCGGCGTCGCCGCCACCGGGAGCGACGAGCCGGACCGGACGCTCACGGAGGCGCAGCGCGAGCTAGTGTTCGAGGCGGTCAAGACCGGCTACTACGACACCCCGCGGCGGTGTACGCTCACCGAGCTGGCGGCGGCGAACGACATCGCGAAGTCGACCTGTAGCGAGACGCTCCACCGCGCTGAGGGGCGGGTGATGCGGCGGTTCGTCGACGGCGAGGGGCCCTTCTCGCCGCCGGAGACGGCGGGCAACGACGCGACCGAACCCGCCGAGGCGGTCGCGCTCGACGGCGACGAGTTCGACGCGGCCGAGCGCGCCGGCGACGAGTCCGACGCCGACGAGTTCGAGGCCGCCGACCGCGAGGAGCCGGTCCGGTCCGCGGCGACCGAGCCCTGAGGCCCGCGGTCGCCGCGTCCGTCGCGACGGTTACTCCCCGTCGAGCGCCTGCCACGAGAGCCGCGGGTTCCGCGCGGCGCCGACCTGGTCGATCCGGCTCGCGGCGGTCCGGCTCGGCGCCGCGTCGAGCGCCTCGTCGGTGTCGGCGTACGCGAGGTTGAACGCCTCCGCGAGGTCGTCGAGGGAGGACCGTCCCTCTATCTCGGTCGGCTCGGTCAGCATCGCCTCCGGCACCATCTCCGGCCACTTCGTCGTCGGCGGGTGGACGCCGAAGTCGAGCATGCGCTTGGCCACGTCGGCGGCGTCGCGGTCGCCGGCCGTCGCCGCGAACTCGTGGTGGAACGGGCCGAAGGGCACGTCGAGGTCGATCCGCTCGGCGAGGTAGTTGGCGTTGAGGACGGCCTTCGCGGCCGCGTCCGCCAGCCCCTCGTCGCCGAGGCGCGCGATGTACGCGTACGCCTTGATCGCCACGAGCCAGTTGCCGGCGAAGCCGTGGACCTTCCCGATCGTGTGCTCCGGCTCGAACCGCTCGTACCCCTTCCCGCCGTTCGTCTCGCACACCCGCGGGGTGGGGAGGAACGGCGCCAGTTCGTCGACGACGCCGACCGGCCCGGCGCCCGGGCCGCCGCCGCCGTGGGGGGTCGCGAACGTCTTGTGGACGTTGTAGTGCATCACGTCGAACCCCATGTCGCCGGGGCGGCCGCGCCCGAGCAGCGCGTTGAGGTTCGCGCCGTCGTAATAGAGCAGCCCGCCGGCGTCGTGGACGATTTCGGCTATCTCCGTGATGTCGCGCTCGAAGAGCCCGACGGTGTTCGGGTTCGTCAGCATGAGCGCGGCGGTGTCCTCGCCGACCGCCGCCTCCAGCGCCTCCAGGTCGACGCGGCCGTCCTCGCCGGAGGGCAGCTCGACCACGTCGTAGCCCGCGGTCGCGGCCGTCGCGAAGTTCGTCCCGTGGGCGGACGCCGGGATCACGACCTCGGAGCGGTCGTTGCCGTGGTGCTCGTGGTACGCCTTCGCGACGAGGATGCCCGTGAGCTCGCCGGCGGCGCCCGCCGGGGGCTGGAGCGTCACGGCGTCCATCCCGCCGATCTCGGCGAGGGCCTCCTGGAGCCGGTACTGGAGCTCCAGGTTCCCCTGCGCGGAGCGCGCGGAGCGGTCCGGGTGGATCGCCGCGTTCGGGTCGGCGGCCACGTCCTCGGTGAACTTGGGGTTGTACTTCATCGTGCAGCTCCCGAGCGGGTACGGCCCCGCGTCGATCGCCCAGTTCATCTGCGAGAGCCGGGTGTAGTGGCGCGCCGTCTCCGGCTCCGAGGGGTTCGGCAGCGTCAGCTCCTCGCGGGTGAGGTCGTCGGGCAGCGGGGAGTCCTCGCGCACGTCGACCGTCTCTTGCCCCTTCTCCGAGAGCAGCGGCTCTCGGACGCCCTCCGCCTCTCGCTCGTAGTTCGCCTGGTCGTGGATCATCAGAGCACCTCCTCGAAGGCCGCGACGAGGCCGTCCGTCTTCCCGGCGTTCAGGTCGGTGACGCACACCTGAAGCAGGTGGTCGCCGATCGCGTGGACCGCGAACCCCTCGGCCTCTAAGTCCTCGGCCACGGCGGGCGCCGGCTGGTCGACGCGCACCGCGAACTCCCGGAAGTGGTGGCGGTCGTGGACCGGCGCCGCGGCCCCGGAGAGGCCGTCGATCCGATCCGCGAGGTCGGCGGCCTCGCGCACGCAGTCGTTCGCGAGGTCGACGAGCCCGTCGGGCCCGAGCGTCGCCGCGTGGATCGCCGCGCGGAGCGCGACCCACGCCTGGTTCGTACAGATGTTCGAGGTGGCCCGCTCCTTGCGGATGTGCTGTTCGCGGGTCTGGAGCGTCAGGGTGTACGCGCGGTCGCCGTCGGCGTCCTCGCTCGCGCCGACGAGCCGGCCGGGGACCTGCCGCAGGAAGTCATCGCTACACGCGAAGATCCCCAGCCCCATGCCGTAGGCGGTCGGCAGGCCGAGCGACCCCGCCTCGCCGACGACGACGTCGGCGCCGACCGCGGCCGGCGTCTCCAGGACCGACAGCGCGACCACGTCCGAGCCGAGGACGAACAGCGCGTCCGTCTCGTCGGCGAGGTCGCCGATCGCCGCGAGCCGCTCCTCGATACAGCCGCGGACGGTCGGGCTCTCGGCGTACAGCATCGCCACGTCGTCGCCCGCGCGGTCCGCGAGGGCGTCGACGTCGGCGGTCCCGTCGGCCATCGGATACGTCTCGACCGTGAGGTCGGCGCCGTCGCAGTAGTTCTCCAGCACCGCCCGCTTCCCCTCGCGGAGCTGCTCGGGGACGAGGACGGTGTCGCCCGAGGTCGACCGGACGCGGTCCGCGAGCGTCGCGGCCTCGCCGAGCGCGGTCGCGGCGTCGTACATCGAGCAGTTCGCGACGTCGAGGCCGGTCAGCTCGACCAGCATCGACTGGTACTCGAAGAGCGCCTGGAGGAACCCCTGAGACACCTCCGGCTGGTACTGGGTGTAGCTGGTGAGGAACTCGGCGCGGTCCGCGAGGTGGTCGACG
Source organism: Halorubrum sp. Atlit-8R (assembly GCF_003666025.1). Classification (NCBI taxonomy): domain Archaea; kingdom Methanobacteriati; phylum Methanobacteriota; class Halobacteria; order Halobacteriales; family Haloferacaceae; genus Halorubrum; species Halorubrum sp. Atlit-8R. The sequence continues at coordinate 120,581 of NZ_QPLV01000002.1, read as the reverse complement.
ACGCTCGGGACGTAGTGGCCGTAGTGGCCCCGGCCGAGGAACTCGGTCAGGTCGTCGTTCCGGGCGAAGATCCGCGCGCACTCGTCGCGGATCTCGCGTTCCGTCCGGGGATCGATGCCGAACTCGCCGTCGAAGGCGACGGCGTCGGGGATGTCGAACAGGGCCTCCTCGTCGTCGACGCCGATCTCGGCCAGCATCGCCGCGGTCTCTTCGTCGGTGTGGGGCGCGTACGGCGTGCCGTTCGCCCGGCTCATCGGTGCGTCTCGCCTCGTCCGCGGTCGTTCGGCCGTCCGCCGGTGGCCCGTCCGGGCGCGACTCGTCGGTTCGCGGGTGCGGTAACGTGGGAAGGTGGCGTGGTCATGGTCGTGTGTCGGATGGGTGTGTGGTCCGGTGTCCGCGGTCCGCGCGCCGGGGAGTCCCCGGCGTCACGCGATCTGGTCGTCGTACTCGTCGGCGTCGAGCAGGCCGTCGGCCTCGCCGTCCGCGGCGGGGGCGACCTCCAGCATCCAGCCCTCGCCGTACGGGTCCTCGTTGACGAGTTCTGGGCGGTCGAACAGGGCCTCGTTGACCGCGACGACCTCGCCCGAGACGGGCGCGTACAGGTCGGAGACGGCCTTGATCGACTCTACGACGCCGAACGACTCGCTGGCGGCGACCTCGTCGCCGACCTCGGGGAGTTCGACGAACACCACGTCGCCCAGCTCGTCTTGCGCGAAGTCGGAGACGCCGATCCGGACCGCGTCGCCGCCGGTCGTCGCCCACTCGTGCGATTCCAGGTACCGTCTGTCGTCGGGAACGTCGAAGCTCATTGGTCAGGGTCGCCGCGGTCCGCTCGGAGGCCTGGCCGCGAGGGCGCCGGGACGTCGGCGCCGTCGCCGGGGGCGACCCGTCGGTCGGCTGCGGGCGGCGTCCGCGATCGGGTGGCGGTCCGCGACACGTGTGAATCACCCTTCCGGCGACGAGGAAATAAAAGGTGTGTTCGCGGCGGTCGAGCGGGGGAGCGCCGGGTCGAGCCCGCGTCGCGCCGCCCCGTCAGGTCCAGCGGTCGAGCCCGGTCTGGACCTGCGACTCCGCGATGCGCTCGAACCCGCGCTCGACCTCGTCCGCGGCGACGCCCCACTTGTCGACGACGTACTCGCGGGCGGCCTCGACGTCCGGGTTCACGTCGGCGTCGACCGCGACGTCCTCGGCCGGGGGGTCCATGAAGAGCTCTCGGACCGCCTCGGCGTTCTGGATCTCGGCGCCGCGCGCCTCGAGGACGCCCCACAGGTCGCCGTGTTCCCGGATCGCCTTTACCGCCGTCTTCGGCCCGATCCCGCGGACCCCCTCGTTGAAGTCGGTCCCGCAGAGCATCGCGGCGTCGACGAGGCCCTGGCGGTCCAGTCCGAGGTCGTCGAGCGTCGCCGCCAGGTCCATCAGCTCCGGGTCGCCCTTGCTCGTCAGCTGGCGGAGCGTCGTCGGCGCGCCGAACAGCAGGGTGTCGTAGTCCTCGCTGCCCGCGTGGTCGACGGTCCCGGTCGCGGCCATGTGCGCGCACTGCGCTTCCCCCTCCGCGGGCGCCTCGACGATCGGTACGTCGAGCAGTTCGAGCAGCTCGCGGGTCGTCTCCTGGATCGTGTCTGTGAGCCGCTGGGTGCGGGCCTCCAGGCGCGCTGCCTCGACTGCGTCGCCGCGCTCCTCGGCGGCGGCCCTGCGCTCCTCGGCCGCCTCGCGCTTCTCGCGCCGTTCGGCCACCTCGTCGGCCTTCAAGTCGGTGACGGCGCCGTCGAACACCATCACCGGGATCAGGTCGTGTTCGAAGAACTTCGGGAGCCCCTGGACGACCCCGATGAGGTTCGCGACCTCGACGCCGTCGGCCGTCGTGTACTTCTCGTCGCTCGTCCACTTGACCGTGGTCGTGAGGTAGCGGTACAGCCAGTTGTGCGCGTCGACGGCGACGACGCTCCCCTCGATGTCCGCGAAGGGGACGTCGCGGATCGACGCGAGGTCGCGCAGGTCGGCGTTTCCCATCGTCGGTCACTGGGGCGCGCCGCTATTAAACGCCCACCGGTCCGTCTCCCCTGCGCCCGGTCCGTCTCCCCTGCGTCCGGTCCGCCTCCCGCACGCCCCCGGGACCCGCCTGCCGACTTCTGGGCAGTTTATGTGCGTCACGCGCGTACGGACTCCCGTCTGAATGGTCTCCCCGTTCGAGGTGTTGGAGGTCGACGAGGACGCCGACGACGACGCGATCGAACGGGCCTACCGCGAGCGCGTCAAGCGGGCGCACCCGGACCAGGGCGGCTCGATCGACGAGTTCCAGCTCGTGCGTCGCGCCTACCGGGAGCTGTCCGAGCGCGACGGGGACGGCGACGGGGGCGACGACCGGGCCGACCCGGCGGACGTGGACCTCACGAAGGGGGAGGACGCGCGCGAGCCCGCCTCGACCCGCGTCGAGTTCCTCGACTACGAGGCCGTCGTCGACTACGGCTGGTCGCTCGACGACGACGAGCTGTTCCGGAAGGCCGGCCACGCCGACCTCGGCCCCGACGCCCACGGTCGGCTGCTGGTCCACCCCGACGAGAGCCTCTTAGAGGCGGCCGAGCGGAGCGGCTTCGCGTGGCCTTTCTCCTGTCGCGGCGGCGCCTGCGCGAACTGCGCGGTGTACCTCGCGGAGGGGGAGCTCTCGCAGCCGACCGACCACATCATGCCCGAGGACTTGGCCGAGCGCGGCTTCCGGCTCTCCTGTAACGGCTACCCGCTGACCGACGAGCTGTCGGTCGTGTTCAACGTGAAACAGCGCCCGGAGCTCGACGACCTGATCCTCCCGCCCGGCCCCTTCACGCGCCGCTGAGCGCGGATCGCGCGCCGCAAAAATCACCGTGGCGGACCGCGGCTCGCCGACCGCCGGCGACCGCGGGTGACGCCGGTTCCTTCACCCCAGCAGATACCGGAGCGCCGGCGTGTTCCGAACCAGCTCCGTCTCCTCTAACGCCCGGTCGATCCCGACGATCCGGCCCGCGCCCCAGGCGCCGAGGCCGAACAGGATCAGTAGATACACGAGCGAGCTGTCGACGAAGTAGCCGTGCGCGACCGGGAACCCGTCCATGAGTCCGCCCTGCCACGCGGCGGTCCAGAACATCGACATCATGATCGCGCCCATCAGCGCGGCGAACCGGAAGAGGACGCCGAACAGCAGCGCCAGTCCGATCAGGATCTGTCCGAACACGACCATCGGGTCGATGATCGCCGCGTAGTCCGCGAAGAAGAGGAACAGCCCCTGGAGCGGGTTGGCGTCCGCGACGGCGTTCTGGAGGAACCCGACCGAGCTCCACGCGAGCGGGTCGGCGAGGCCGCCCTCGAACAGCTTCGACAGCCCCGCCTGGAGGAACACCCACGCCATCACGACCCGGAGCCCGAGCATCGAGTACGCGAGCCAGGTCTCCGAGTAGTTGAAGTCCACGTTGCGACCGAGCAGGTCCGCGCGAAGCGTCCGTTCCGACGGTTGTGTTGCCATTGTGTAACACCTCACGTGAGGAAGTCCCATACACCAGCAATAATCTACCGGCGGACCCGATGCTCGTCGGTTCTACGCGGAACTTATTCTAAAACTAACGAACATATTCGGCCGGTTCGACGGTCGAGGGCGGGGACGCCCCGTCCGAACCGGCCCGGCGGCTCAGAACGACTCGGCGACGGCGGCGACGACGGCGTCCTCGACCGCGTCGCGCTCGCCGGAGAGGAACTCGATTTTGCCCTCGCGGACGCCGGCGGTCGCGATGTCGGCGTTCGGCGCGAGCTCGGCGGCGCGCTCGGCCACGTCGCGGACGGAGACGTCCGCAGTCGTGCGCACGTACAGCTCGTCGGTGCCGACGCCGACCGTCGCGAACGGCTCGCCGTCGGCGCGGCGCCGGTGGAGGTCGTCGAGCAGGAGCGGCGTCGGCGGGAAGTCGTAGCGGTGGGTGTAGCCGTCGGTGTCGAGCAGCGCGAACTCGACGCCGTCGACCGCCTCGGTCACGACGTTCGCGTCCGCGGTCTGGATCTCCGTCTCCAGCTTCTCGCGGAACTGCTCGGAGACGTGCGCCGCGAGGTTGCCGCCGTCCGAGAACAGGAGGTCAGCGATGAGCTCCCGCTTGTCCTGGTACGACTGGTAGTACGCCTCCAGCGCGACGGCCTCGCGGAGCTCCGCGACGCGCTCGGCGTCGTAGCCCGCGTCGCGGGCGAGGTCGACGTAGCGGTCGGGGGCGTCCGCCCAGTAGCTCACGGCGGGTAGGTGCCGCAGGTCCTCGCGGACCTCGCCGTTGATCGCCGACGCCAGCGAGGCGACGAGCGCGCCCGTCGAGAGCGTCTCGTCGCCGCCCACGTCGGACAGCTCCGGCGAGACGAGCGTGTCGACCGCGTCCCGGGTCTCCGGGTCCGCGACCGCGGCGTCGACGACGACCGCGTCGACCCCGTACACCGACAGCAGGTCGATGCCGTCGGCGGACTCGGTCGTCGAGCCCGCGCCGACGAGCAGGAAGAGGGGGAGCTTCTCGTCGTGGCGGTCGCGGTCCTGGAGCATCCGCGTCGCGTCGTTGGTGGCCGCGTCCATCCCGTACACCGGCTCGTCGAGCGGGCGGCGGGTGAAGTAGTGGTACTCGGCGTCGCTCTTCGCGTGCTCGTCGCGGATCAGCGGGAGCACGGCGCGCTCGACCGCGGCGCCCGCGACGTAGCCGTCGGCGGTCGCCGGGTGACGGACGACGATCGGCCGCGATTCGAGGACCGCCCGGCGGACCGCCTCGGCCGCGTCGAGGAGGCCGTCGGCGAGTTCGGCGACCGTCTCGTCGCCGGCCAGCGGCTGGAGGCCCTCCGGCCGCGCCTCGTCCGTGAGCGCCTCGGCCAGGCGGCGGCGGACCGCCTCGGCCGCCTCGCCGTCGAGGAGGGCGAGCGCCTCGGACTCGACCTGGATGTCGCCGCGGTGGCTCTCGACTTCCCCGTCGACCCGCACCGCGTCGCCGACCTCGACGTCCGGGTGCGCCCGGACGCCCGGCTCGACGAACGCCGCCACGTCGACGGCGCCCGTCTCGTCGCTGACCTCGAACACCGTCGGGCCGCCGGTCTGACGGACGCCGACGACCTCGCCCTCGATCCGGACCACGTCGCCGACGGCGTCCCCGAGCGTCGCGATCGACACGCGCTCCGGCTCCGCGTCGTCCTCGTCGGCCTCGACCTCCGGCGTCGCCTCGTCGCCCGTGGTCGCGACGTCGTCGGTCTCGGGCTCTGCGGCCTCCGACTCGTCAGCGGCCTCCGTGTCGGCCTCCGTCTCGTCGGCGGATTCCGTGTCACCCTCCGCCTCGTCGTCGGGTTCTGCGGTCTCGGTGCCCGCGTCGGCCTCGGCGGGCTCTGCGTCGCCCTCGGCGGACTCCTCGACGGCCTCGTCGTCGCTCTCGTCGGTCGGTTCCGCTGTCTCGGCGGACTCATCGGTCGTCGGCTCGTCGTCGTCCGGGTCCTCGTCGGGGAGGTGTTCCCCGGAGGACTCCTGGACGAGGACGCCGCGGAACTCGCGGTCGGCCTGTCGGATCGACCAGGCGAGGTCGACGTTGCCGTTGTCGCGGACGCCCTTCACCTGGACGAACACGTCGTCGCCCGGCTCCCAGCTGAGGCTGTCGAGTCGGCGGTCGAGCTCGGAGCGGTGGAGCAGCCCGGTGACGCCCGGCGCGAGGTCGACGAACACGCCGAACTCGGCGTACCCGTCGACGACGCCCCGGTAGAACCGGCTCGGAACCAGGTCTTCGGGGGAGTCGCCGCGGAAATCGAACACGACGTCCTCCTGGTGCGAGTCGCAGACGCGACCGCCCCCGACGTCGGTGCCACAGATGATACAGGATCCCATTTGAGTACACCGAGAGTCTCGGGCCTAAAACGGTTGTCGAAAGCCCGCTGGCGGCGGCGCGAGCGCCCGGCGCGTCACGCGCCGAGCAGCGTTCGCGCGGCGGCCACGGCGCGGTAGCCGACCCCGTAGCCGAGCGCGGCCGGCGGCACCGCGGCGACGGCCGTCCGGAGCGGCCCCAGCCCGTGGACTTCACGGAACCCGACGAACAGAAGCACCGCCGCGTACGCGCCGCAGACGACCCTGAGCTCCGGGATCGCCGGACCGGCCAGCGCCATCGGCGAGCTCGCGTACGCCACGGCCTGAACCGTCTCGCTCACGCCCCCGCGGTCCCGCAAGGCGAAGTGTCCGTCGGCGATCTCGACGCTCGCGACCACGACGGCGACGGTCGCCGCCGCCGCGGTCAGGTGGAGGCCGACCGGCGCCGCCAGCGCGACCACGACGAGGAAGACCACGGCCTGCGAGAGCAGGGGCGAGGAGGGGACGACGACGGGCATCGCGGCGGGGTCCGACGCGATCCACCCGAGCGTGAACGCCGCGGCGACCGCCACCGCGAACGTCAGCGCGGGCGCCTGGTCGCCGGGCGTGATCCCGTTCGCGAACGCCCGCCGCGGCCGGACGAGCACCTCGGCCCACGTGCGCGCTATCCCCCGCAGGCCGCGGGGTCGACCGCCCGACGAACCGCTCATCCGAGAGGTCACGAGGGTAGTTCGACCGCGCGGAATAACCCGTTTCCGGTTCGGTCCCGTCCGCGGAGTCGGCCCGTGCGTTCGGGGGAGGCCGCCTCCAAACTTATCAGCGCTGATACGCGGCGCGCAAACCCTTATATCGGTCCTCTCTGACTGTCGCTCGAATGGCCGCGTTCAGCAACGACGAGCGAGGGTTCACCCCGCTGGCGGGGACGGGGCTGCTGGTCGGGGTCGTCGTGCTGCTGCTCGCTCTCGTCGGCGCGGCGGTGTTCGGGCTCATCGACGGGGTCGCCCCGCCGGACGCCGAGTTCGAGGGACAACAGCAGAACGGCTCCCTCGTCGTCGTCGCGCTCGGCCCCGAGCCGGTGCCGGCCGAGGAGCTGTACGTCCGCGGCGAGGACCCGGACGGCAACGTCCAGTTCGGCGCGTGGCCCGGCGACGGGATCGTCAGACCGGGCGATCAGGTCGTCGTGCCCAACGCGACCGGCAACGAGAACTTCGAGGTCGTCTGGGAGCCCGTGGCGTTCGACACCCGCGAGACGCTCGGCAGCTACAACGGCGAGGACTCCGCGATACAGGAGTGGAGCGAGGAGAACGGGGGCGCCGCCGCGGGCGGCGCCGTGGGCGTCTGAGGCCGGTCGGCGTTCGACCCCCGGGCGACGCCCGCCCGCGACCGCTCACTCGACCGCGACCGCTCACTCGACCGCGACCGCTCACTCGACCGCGACCCGCTCGCCGCGCTCGTCGGCGCGCTGGATCGCCGCGAGGACTTTCTGGACCTCGTACCCGTCTTCGAACGACGGCTCGAACGACCGCCCCTCGGCGACCGCCGAGAGGAACTCGTAGCTCTCGTGAACGAACGTGTGCTCCCACCCGATCACGTGTCCGGGGGGCCACCAGCGGTCGACGTACGGGTCCGACTCCTCGGTGACCAGCACCGTCTCGTAGCCGCGGTTCCCCTCGCGGAGGACCTCCAGTTCGTTGAGCCGCTCCAAGGAGAACTTCAGGCTCCCCTCCGTCCCGTGGACCGCGACCGTGTGGTCGTTCTTGTGGCCCGCGGCGACGCGGCTCGCCTCGAAAGTCCCGGTCGCGCCCGACTCGTAGGCGACCTGCGCGCCGTACGCGTCGTCGACGGTCACGTCGCGGTACTCGGTCACCTCCCCGTCCTCGTCGTAGACCGGGCGCTCGTCGACGAACGTCGTCAGGTGTCCGGAGACGCGATCGATCCCGCCGACCCGGTCGCCGACGAGGAAGTCCGCGAGGTCGATGGTGTGGGCCCCGAGGTCGCCGAGCGCGCCCGACCCCGCCATCTCGGCGTCCATCCGCCACGCCCACGGCGCTTCCGGGTCGACGAGCCAGTCCTGGAGGTACCGCCCGCGGACCTGTCGGATCTCGCCGAGTTCGCCGTCCTCGATCAGCCCCTTCGCGTGCCGGATCGCGGGGACGAACCGGTAGTTGAACGCGGTCCCGGCGGTGACGCCCGTCGCCGCGGCGGCGTCGCGCATCGCCGCCGCCTCCTCGACCGTCGGCGCGAGCGGCTTTTCACAGAGGACGGGGACCCCGGCTTCGAGGGCCGCGATCGACGGCTCGGCGTGGACGTGGTTCGGCCCGAGGTTGTAGAGGACGTCTACCTCGTCGATCACCGCCTCCCAGTCGGTCGCGGTGTTCGCGAAGCTGAACCGCTCCGCCGCCTCGGCCAGCGCTTCCTCGTCGCGCCCGACGAGCGTGTGCCGCTCGACCTCGGGCGCGTCCGGGAAGAACATCGGGAGCCGCGCCAGCGCGTTCGCGTGCGCCCTACCCATGAATCGATACCCCAGTACGCCGATCCGCAGTGGTTCGTCGGTCATTGTCGTGGATTCCTCGGTCGCCGCCTCACTCCGCCCAGTACGCGTCGCCCGGCTCCGTCTCGAAGACCGCGCGGTCGAGCACGTCGACCGCCTTCTCTAACCCCTCGCGCGCCGAGGTGAGCGAGTCCTCGTGTTCGATCGACAGCGCGCCCTCGTAGCCGACCATCCGGAGCGTCGAGACCACGTCCTTCCAGTGCTCCTCGCCGTGCCCGTAACCGATCGAGCGGAACAGCCACGAGCGGTCGGCCTCCTCGGCGTAGCCCGTCGTGTCGAGGACGCCCTTCACGCGCGAGTTGGCCTCGTACACCCGCGTGTCCTTCGCGTGGACGTGGTGGATCGCGTCGCGCTCGCCCAGGAACCGGATCGCCTCCGTCACGTCGATCCCCTGCCAGTAGAGGTGCGAGGGGTCGAAGTTGGCGCCGATCCGCTCGTTGGTGGCCTCGCGCAGCGCGGCCATTCCGGTCGGCTCGTAGACGAGCATGTTCGGGTGCATCTCGATCGCGACGTCGACGCCGTGGTGCGCGGCGTGTTCCGCCAGGTCGCGCCAGTACGGGACCGCCACCTCGTCCCACTGGTAGTCGAGCGCGTCGGCGTGCTCGGTCGGCCACGGCGCGGTCACCCAGTTCGGCGTCGAGTCGCCGGGCGCCCCCGCGGGGAGCCCGGAGAAGCAGGTCACCGCGTCGACGCCGAGCAGGTCGGCCAGCTCGATCGCCTCGCGCAGCTCGCGGTCGGCCGCCGCGGCCCGCTCCTCGTCCGGGTGGAGCGGGTTGTTGTGGGTCGCCAGCGCGGAGATTCGGAGCCCGTGCCCGTCGAGCAGGCGGAGCAGCTCGTCGCGCGCCTCCCCGTCGCCGAGGAGCCGCTCGCGGTCGACGTGGTCCTCGCCGGGCCAGCCGCCGACGCCGAGTTCGACGGCGTCGACGCCGAGGCCGTCGAGGTACGCGGCCGCGTCGCCGATCGGTTCGCCGCCGAGGGGGACGGTCAGCACGCCGATGTCCATGCGCGGGCCTACACCGACGCCCCCGATAAGTGTTCAGGGAGCGTCGCCGGGCGGGGCCTCGGCCGCTCGACCGGCGGCCGCGCGGCCGTCCCTGTGACCGGCCGTTCCCGCCCCGCACCGCGTCGCTCCACCGCGAACCGCATGAGGTTTTAACGGGTGGAACGCGTATGACGGGATATGGGAATCCTCTCGCGCGCCTCCTACGTCGTCCGCTCGAAGGTGAACGCCCTCCTCAACCGGGCCGAAGACCCGACGGAGTCGCTCGACTACTCGTACGAACAGATGCGCGACGAGCTCCAGGACGTAAAACAGGGGATCGCCGACCTGACGACCCAGAAGAAGCGCCTGGAGATCCAAAAGCGCAAGCTCGAAGAGAACGTCGAGAAGCACAACCGCCAGGCCCGCGAGGCGGTCCAGCAGGACCGCGACGACCTCGCGCGGAAGGCCCTCGAGAAGAAGAAGTCGAAGATGAACCAGATCGAGGAGCTGGAGGGCCAGATCGCCGAGCTGAACAACACCCAGGAGCAGCTCGTCGAGAAGAAGAACAAGCTCCAGAACCGCATCGAGGAGTTCCGCACGAAGAAGGAGACGATGAAGGCGCGCTACGAGGCGGCCGAGGCCTCCTCCCGCGTCTCCGAGGCCATGACCGGCGTCGGCGACGAGATGGAGGACGTGAGCCGCTCCATCGAGCGCGCCGAGGAGCGCACCGAGGAGATGGAGGCGCGCGCGGAGGCGATGGACGAGCTGGAGGACTCCGGCGCCTTCGAGGACGCGCTCTCCGACAAGGACAGCATCGACCGCGAGCTGGAGAGCCTCTCGACGGACAGCGAGGTCGACGCCGAGCTGGAGACGCTCAAGGGCGAGCTCGGGAAGGGCGAATCGGCCGACGACGGCGACGCCGCCGTCAGCGACGAGGACGTCGACGCCGAGCTGGCGGACATCGAGTCGGAGATCGACGCGGACGACCTCGAAGCCGACCTCGACGGTGATTCGAGCGCCGACCTCGACGAGGAGCTCGACGTCGAGTTAGAGGAGTCGGAGTCCGACGCGGACGAGCAGCGGAACTGAGGTCCCGTCCCGCCCGCGGTCGGTCCCCGCGGTCCCCGCCTCCCGATTCCCGTTTCCGAGCCGTTCAGTCCGAGGCCAGGCGCGCGCCGGTCCCCGCGCGGTCCTGGTCGGCGAGTCGGATCTCCCCGTCGGTCAGGTCGACGCCCGCGTACGGGTCCTCGGCGAGCAGCAGCGAGCCGTCGAGGTCGGCGTAATCGAGGAGCGGCGCGAGCTGCGCGGCGGCCGCGATGGAGGCGTTCGACTCGATCATACAGCCGCACATCACCTCTAAGCCGTGGGCCCGCGCGGCGGCGATCAATCGCCGCGCCTCCGGGAGGCCGCCGGCCTTCATCAGCTTCAGGTTCGCGATGTCGCAGCGGTCGGCGATCGTGGGCACGTCCGCCGCGGTGACGCAGGACTCGTCGGCGGCGATCGGGAGCTCGGACCGCTCGTAGACGTAGCGGAGCCCCTCGGGGTTCTCGGCGGGGACCGGCTGCTCGACGAACTCCACGTCGCGGTCGGCGAGCCACGCGCTCTTCGCGACCGCCTCCTTCGGCGTCCACGCCTCGTTGGCGTCGACGCGGAGCCGGGCGTCGGGCGCGGCGTCGCGGACCGCGTCGATCAGCTCGCGGTCGCGGTCCGTGCCGAGCTTGATCTTCAACACGTCGTACCCGGCCGCGACGGCGTCGGCCGCCTTCTCGCGCACGCGGTCGGTCTCGTCGAGCCCGACCGTGAACGAGGTCTTCGGCGCGTCGCTCGGGTCGAGGCCCCACAGGCGGTAGAGCGGCACGCCGAGCCGCTTCGCCGCGAGGTCGTGGACGGCGATCGAGACGGCGCAGCGGGCGGCGGGGTTGCCGTTCACCACCTCCCGGAGCTCGGACTCGATCTCGCGGATCGCGTGGGGGTCGCCGACGCGCTCGACCGCGTCGAGGAGCGCCGGCAGCACCGCGGTCACGGTGTCGGCCGTCTCTCCGTAGTGGGCCGACGGCGCAGCCCCGCCGACCCCGGTCATTCCCGCGTCGTCCGTGATCCGAACGACCACGTTCTCCGCCTCGGTCTGCGTCCCCCGCGAGATGGTGAACGGGTCGTCGAGCGGCAGCGAGACCCGCTCGAACTCGGCGTCGAGGCTCATCGGCCGCCGAGCCCCGCGTCGACGATTCCGTCCACGATCCGCTCCGCGCCGTCGCGGACGGGGTCGGCGGCCGGGACGCCGACCGCGTCGCCGAACTCGGTCACGGCCTCGGCGGCGGCCGCGTCGTCGCTCACGTCCTTCGTGTTGAGCGCGCCGGCGACGACCGCGGTCTCGCGGACCGGCGCCGCGAGGTCCTCGTAGAGGTCGACGTAGTCGGCCAGCGGCGGGAGGTCGAACGACTCGTAGCCGTGGACGACCTCGCGGCCCGCGGCGTGACAGAGGACGAGGCCGTCCGCCATCGACCCGTGGAGGATGCCGCAGGTGACGGCCGAGTAGGCGGGGTGGACGATGCTCCCCTGTCCCTCGACGACGAGCAGGTCGTGGTCGTCGCCGACCTCGACGAGCATCTCCTCGACGGCGCCCGCGGTGAAGTCGGAGACGACGCGGTCGATCGGGTTCCCCCAGCCCGCGATCATGATCCCGGTCTGTCCGGTAGGGACGAACGCGGCGTCGATGCCGCGCTCGCGGGCGGCGGCGACGATCTCCAGCGAGGCGGTCATCTTCCCGACCGAGCAGTCGGTCCCGACCGTGAGCACCACGTCGGCGTCCACGTCGCCGGACGCCCCGGTCGCCACGCTGAGGTCGTCGTCGGGCTTCCGCACGTCGATCAGGTCGACGCCTTGCTCGGCGGCCAGCGCGGCCAGGTCCTCGTCCTCGTTCAGGAAGTAGTGGAGGCCGCTCACCACGTCGCAGCCGGCCTCGATCGCGGCCTCGACGTCCGCGCGCCACGACTCGTCGAAGCCGCCGCCGATCGGCGCGATGCCGATGTATAAGGCGTCGAGGTCGCCGTCGGCCGCGGCGTGCGCGTCCGCGAACGACGAGACGATCGGCGCGTCGGAGACGTCGGCGACGTGGTCCGCCACGCGGTCGCCGGCGCGGTCGCGGTCGAGGACGGCGCACACCTCCTGGTCGCCGTAGCGCAGCACGCCGAGTGCGGTCTTCGCGCGGTCGGGGAACTTCTCGTGGGCGAGGACGGCGATCCGCTCGTTGTCCATGATGGGTCGCTCGCCCCGGGAGTTCTTAAAAGAGTCGAGGGTTGACCGGGCGATCGACTCGACCGCGCCGATTCCGTCCGACGAGATCCGAACGACAGCTGCGACACTTACAACCGAACTGCGGTGGCGCGTGCCGACGAGCGGCCGAAAGGCCGCGAGGAGCACGCGCGAGGGACGCGGTGAGCGCTCGAAGAGCGCGAACCGCGAGGCTGGGGAGGTGTGAGGCTGCGGTTGCGGTGCGGAGCGGGGCGGGACTCAAAGGGGCAGTCGCGAGGGCGAAGCCCGGCGACGCAAGCACTGGAACGAGGGAGCGTCAGCGACCGAGTGAAGCGCGTGGTTCGAAACGGCTTCGCCGTTTCGTCATCACGAGACGCCTCCGGCGTCTCGAACGACAGCGAGCCGCGCAAGCCCTCGCGACTGGGGCTTTGGAGGTGTTTCCCGTCGCTCCGTCAGCAGCTATCTATAAACGACCGACTGGCGACTACTCAAAAGGAACGACAGCGGACTCGAAAAACCCGTCTCAAGCGCTGCCGTCGACGAACTGGTCGGCGCCCTCGTAGAACCAGTAGCCGTTCTCGCGCATCGCCCGGCCGAGTTCCTGGTGGAACTCGACGAAGTCCGCGAACTCCTCCTTCTCGACGTGCTCGAAGATCTCCTCGACGGAGACGACCGTCTCGAAGTCGATCCGGATCGGGTGGTCGCCGTACTGCTCGACGTACTCAGCGGCCGTGAGCGGGAAGTCCTCCTCCTCGTCGATCTTCTTCGCGAGCACGGCGTGGCCGTACTGCCGCATGCCCTCGCTCCCCTGCTCGCCGTCGGGGTCGTGTGGCCAGTCCATGTGGGGAAGTTCGCCGGATCGGGGATAGTGGTTTCGGATGCGGCGGTGGCGGCCGGCCGCACTCCGCGCGGCTCCACACCCCGACCGGCGCACAAGACACTTCACGCCGCTCCGCGTCGCCCTCGGCATGCGCCGCAGAGCCCTCCTCGCGTCCGCGGCCGCCGCTTCGACCGCCTCCGTCGCGGGCTGTCCGACCCCGCCGTGGACCGACGACCCCACCGAAATCGACGGCGCCGACGTGACGTTCCGGCGCGAGCACGACGGCGAGATCGACGCTCCCGGCGGCGGGAACGACGTCGCCGAGGTCCGCCGCCGCCTCAACGAGGACCCGCCGCGGCTGGTCGTGGCGGGCTCGCTCCTCGACGGCCCCCGGAGCTGCTACCGCGTCACGCTGTTCGAGGCCGCGCTCGACGAGGGGACGCTCCGCCTCCGGATCGTCGCCGAGGACGACCCCGATTCGGACGTCGACCGCTGTTCGGACGTCGCCGAACCCCACCCGTACTCGGTCGCCGTCGCGTTCCCCGAGACACCCGTTCCGGAGCGCGTCGTCGTCCGACACGGCGACGAGGCGGTGCTGGAAGAGACCGTATAAAAAGCGGCCGTCGCTCAGTCGTCGGCGGACGCCGCGTCGTCGCCCGCGGCCTCGATCCCGACCTCTATCTCCGCGGCCGCGGCCTTGTACTCCGGAATCTTGGCGCGCTCGTCGAGCACGTCGTTGGTGAGTCGGTTCGCGGAGGCGGCCGCGAAGTGCGGCGTGGTCCAGACGACGCCCTCCTTGATGTCCTCGGTCACGTCGGCGCGGACGGTGATCTCGCCGCGCCGGGACTTCAGCGTCACGTGGTCGCCGTCCTCGATCCCGTACCGCTCGGCGTCGTTCGGATGGACGTCGACGAAGTTCTCCGGGCGCTGCTTCGAGAGCGTCGGCGAGCGGCGGCTCATCGTCCCGGTGTTGTAGTGCTCCTCGAGCCGCGCCGTGGTCAACACGAGCGGGTACTCCTCGTCTGGGGTCTCCTTCGGCTCCTGGTGGACGACGCCCTCGATGCGGCCGAGGCCGTCGTCGGTCTCGAAGGAGTCCTCGTAGAGGAACGAGTCGCCCTCGTCGCCCTCCTCGTAGCAGGGCCAGTGGATCCCGGTCTCGCCGAGCGCGTCGTAGGTCATCCCGTGCATGATCGGGCACACCTCGCGCAGCTCCTCGAACACCTCCTCGGGCCCGTCGAAGTCGAACTCGTCGCCGTCGAACAATCGCGTCCCGACCTCACAGAGGATGTCGAGGTCGTGGCGCGTGTTCTCGTGGACCTTGTGGACGCCGCGCATGCGCTGGACGCGGCGGTCGGTGTTGGTGACGGTGCCGTCGCGCTCGGCCCACGTCGTCGCCGGGAGGACCACGTCCGCGAGCTCTGCGGTCTCGGTCATGAAGATGTCCTGGACCACCATGAAGTCGAGCTCCTCGCGGAACCGGCGCTCCGTCTCGTTGCCGTCGGGCTCGCTCATGATCGGGTTCTCGCCCATGACGTAGAGCCCGTGGACGGTGTCGCCGATCGCGTGGGAGATCTCGACATTCGTCAGCTCGGGCTCTTCCGGGACCTCGAAGCCCCACACCTCCTCGACGCTCTCGCGCGCCTCGTCGTCGTCGACGAGCTGGTACCCCGGCAGGACGTTCGGCATCGCGCCCACGTCGCAGGTGCCCTGGACGTTGTTCTGCCCGCGCAGGGGGTTGACGCCGGTACCGGGCCGGCCGAGGTTCCCCGTCACGAGCGCGAGGTTGATCTCGTTCTGGACGTTGTCGACGCCGCAGGTGTGCTGGCTCATCCCCATCCCGGTGAAGATGGCGGCGTCGTTCGCCATCGCGTACTTCTCGGCGGCGAGCTCGATGTCCTCCAGCGGGACGCCGCACTCCTCGGCGGCCGCCTCCACGTCGAAGTCCGCCAGCGTCTCCTTCAGGTGGTCGAACCCCTTCGTGCGCTCTTCGACGAACGCCTCGTCGATCCAGCCCGCGTCGGGCTCCTCCTCGTGGCGCTCTAAGATCGTCTTGAGGACGACGTTCAGGAGCGGGATGTCGGTGCCGGGCTTCAGCTGGAGGTGCATGTGCCGGTCGGTCTCGTCGATCTCGAACGACCGGGTGGTCTTGTTCGCGTGCGGGTCGACCTGGATGACGGTCGCGCCCTCCAGGACGGCCTGCCGGAAGTACTGGCTGTTGGCGATCGGGTGCTGCTCGCCGGGGTTCGCGCCCTGGATCCACAGCACGTCCGCCGAGTCCTCCAAGTCGGCCATGCTGTTCGTCATCGCGCCCATGCCGAGGCTGGTGCGCAGCGCCCAGACGGTGGAGGCGTGGCACATCCGCGTGCAGTTGTCCACCTGATTCGTTCCGTACCGCCGCGCCAGCTTCTGGATGAGGTAGTTCTCCTCGTTGAACGTCTTCGAGGAGCCGAAGAATCCCATCCCGTCCGGACCGTGCTCCTCGCGGATCGACCTCATCTCGTCGACGACGCGGCCGAGCGCCTCCTCCCAGGTCGCCTCGCGGAACTCGCCGTTTTCCTTGATCAGCGGCTCCGTCAGTCGGTCCTCGTGGTCGACGACCTGCGTCGCCGCGCCGCCCTTGATACAGACGCTCCCCTCGTTCACCGGCGCGTCGCCCCACGGCATGAAGCGCATCTCGCCCGGCTCGTCGCCTTCGAGCACGCGGATCCCACACCCCACGCCGCAGTACGGGCAGATCGTCTTCGTCGCGTCGTCCGGTTCACTGGACATCCGTCTCACCGCCCGTCTGTGAGCACATACCACACGATTCGCCGTTCGTCTCATCAGTGTATCGGTGGTCCCCCGGTCCGGACGACGCGGACGCTCGGGGCGCACCGACCGATCCGGCGTCGCGGCCCGGCCCGTGCGGCCGAGACGAACGTTCATCCGTCTCACCGCCGTACCGCGAGGCGATGGACCTGAGCGAGTCGACCGTCCGGGACCGCGCCCGGGCGTACGCGGAGACGGAGCCGCTGTACGACGTGGAGCGCCAGCACGTCGAGACGGTCCCGAAGACGTTCGCGGGCGACGAGTACGGGCGCCGCGACGCCCAGTGGATCGTCCGGTGGTACTTCCGGCGGTACCTCGGCGAGTACCCGGACCGGGAGCGGCGGGAGCGCGAGGACGCCTTCCGCGACAACGACTTCGGCGACGTGATCGACGCGCTCGACGCCGCTGTCGACGCGCTCGGCGCCGGGGATCCCGATGGGGACGCCCCGGCCGACGAGGACCCCGATGGGGACGCTCGCGCCGACGAGTGCCGCGACAAGGACGCCCCCGCCGACGGGGAGCGCGACATCGACGCCGCCCTCTCGGCGCTCACCGCGCTCGACGGCGTCGACGTCGCGGTCGCGTCCGCCTTCTGTCAGTTCCTCGCCCCCTCGCGGTTCGTCGCGATCGACCGCCGGACCTGGGCGGTGCTGGCCGCGGCCGGCGAGCTCGACGGCGACTATCCGGACTCGCCGGCGGCGGCCGACTACCGGCGGTTCGACGACGCCTGCCGAGCCGTGATGAACCGGACCGGCGTCGACGCGTGGACGCTGTACCGGGCGCTGTGGCGGTCGTTCGAGGAGGTCTCCGGAGGGGGTCCGTAGCGTTACTCGACGACTTCGACGACCGGGTCGTCCGCGATCAGGCGCGTGAGGAGGACGCGCGGCACGTCGGCGCGGTGGAGGATCTCTCCGGCGACCGCCTGCGCCGCGGCGGCGTCCGCGTCGTCGTCGACCTTGTTCACGACCGGAATCGCGGTCGCGCCGCTGGGCACGCCCTTCAGCCCGCCAGCCGGGCTCGCGAGGACGGTCGCCACGTCGGCGGGGCGGATCTCCGACCCCACCTCGCGACCGGTGATCGCGGCGACCTCCTCCGGCCGGTGGACGAGGTCGTCGGTGAGGGGCTCGCCGACGACGTGCGCGCTCGCGATCGGGACGACGACGTCCGCGTTCGACGGGATCTGCGGCTCGCGCTCGCCGGGGGCCTTGAACTCGCGGAGGCGCGCCCCGTCGGCCTTCACGAGCGTCGCGCCGGGCGCGGCGTCTGCGACCTCCGCGACGGTCGCGGTGTCGTACCCGAGGTATCGGTCCGACCGGTCGCGCTCGGGGACCAGCCCCAGCGGCCAGTCGTCCTCCCCGACCTCGTCGAGCGCGGCCACGGGGTCCTCGGTCACCCGCACCGCGGCGACGCGGTCGTCGAAGATCGGTATCCGGACGCTCGCGGTCACGACCGCCCGGTCGAGCCGGTCGGCGAGCGCGAACAGCGTCGACTTCTTGCCGCCCGCGCCGACGACGCAGAGGGTCGCGTCGCGGGCGTCGAGCGCGGTCGTCAGGTCCATGCCCGGCCGTTCGCCCGCCGCCGGGGTCACTCTAACGGTGGGTCGAGCGGGAGGCGGTCGGGCGGGTCTCAGCCCGCACGGCGAACAGATTGATACGTCTCCGCCGCGCAGAGCGCCTGAATGAGTCGGAGCCGCACCCGCGTCCTCCGGGTCGACCTCTCGGCGGGCGAGACCGCCCGCGAGCGCGTCCCTGAGGGGTGGCGGCGCGACTACGTCGGCGGGAAGGGGCTTGGCGCGCGCTATCTCTACGAGGAGCTGTCGCCGGGGACCGACCCGACCGGCCCGGGGAACGTCCTCGCGCTCCTCGTCGGGCCGCTCGCGGGCTACCTCCCGGGCGAGACGCGCTACGCCGCCGTGACGAAGTCCCCGCTCACCGGCGGCTTCCTCGACTCGTACGCCGGCGGCGACTTCGCCGACCGGCTCGCGGGCTCGCTCGGCGACTGCCTCGGCCTGCTCGTGACGGGGGCCGCGGACCGCCCGGTACGAATCGAGGTCGAGGGGGGTCGCGCCCGGATCGAGCCGAGCGACGCGTGGGGCGACGACGCCGCCGAGACGGCCGCGCGGTTCCCGGACGCCGGCGTCGCCTGCGTCGGCCCGGCGGGGGAGCGCGAGGCGGCCTACGCGACGGTCGCGAGCGACGGCGGCGACCACCACGCCGGCCGCGGCGGCGCCGGCGCGGTGATGGGATCGAAGCGGCTGAAGGCGGTCGTCGCCCGCGACCCGCCGCCCGCGGTGCCGGACGACCTCGCCGCGCTCCGCGACCGCGACGCCGCGGCGTACGGCCGCGATCCGACCGGCGAGTGGCAGGCGGCCGGGGAGACGGTCGAGACGGTCGACTACGCCGACGAGGTCGGGATCCTCGCGGCGGAGGGGTGGACGGCGACCGGCTTCGACGGCGCCGACGACATCGGCGTCGAGGCCGCGCTGGAGCGCGCGACGGGACGCGAGGGCGAGGATCAGCCCGTCTCAGGCGGCTTCCGAATCGACACTCCGGACGGCGAGGTGGTCCCGCGCGGCGCGGCGCCGATCACGCTCGGCGCGGGGCTCGGGATCGACGACTTCGACCGCGTCGTGGAGCTCTGCGGGGTCTGCGACCGGCTCGGCCTCGACGTGATCGGCGCGGGCAACGCGGTCGCGTGGGCGGTCCGCGCGGGCGAGGCGGGGGTCGTCGACTGCCCCGTCTCGTTCGGCGACGCCGACGGCGCGGAGCGGCTGCTGGACTCGATCGCGGCCCGCGATCCGGTGCCCGGACTCGCCGTCGACCCGGACCTGCCGGACGCA
Source organism: Halorubrum sp. Atlit-8R (assembly GCF_003666025.1). Taxonomy (NCBI): domain Archaea; kingdom Methanobacteriati; phylum Methanobacteriota; class Halobacteria; order Halobacteriales; family Haloferacaceae; genus Halorubrum; species Halorubrum sp. Atlit-8R. The sequence continues at coordinate 101,505 of NZ_QPLV01000002.1, read as the reverse complement.
CTCGCCGACGGGATCGACGCCGCCGTCGACCGGTTCGGCGGCGCGGCCCTCGTGCCCACGGTGAAGTCGATGGCGCTGCCGGGGTTCGACCCCCGCGCCGCCGTCGGGGTCGCGCTCGCGTACGCGACGAGCGACCGCGGCGCGTGCCACCGCCGCGCGCGGCCGCAGGACACCGAGCCCCTCGCCCGCCCCGACCGCTCTCCCGCCGATCAGGTGCGGGACGTGGTTGGCGAGCAGAACGCCCGCTCCGCGCTGTGGAGCCTCGTCGTCGACGACTTCGTCGGCGAGGCGGTCGGGGCCGACCTCGGCGCGGAGTGGCTCTCGGCGGTCGACCACCCCGCTGTCGACACCGCCGGGCGCGGCGACGACGCCGCGGACGACCCGGTCGACGCGCTCGCGAGGACCGGCGAGCGGATCTGGACGCTCGCGCGGCTGTTCAACGCTCGTGAGGGGTTCGACCGCGCGGACGACGCGCTCCCCGAGCCGCTCCGCACGCCCGCCGCGGACGGGACGCCCGGGGTCGACGCCGACGCCTTCGACCGCCTGCTGGACCGCTACTACGCCGCGCGGGGCTGGGGCGAGCGCGGCCTCCCGACGCCCGAGACGCTCGACCGCCTCGGCCTCGCGGGGGTCGCCGACGACGCGACTCCGCTCGACGAGCGGCCGATCGACCCCGCGGCGGCCCGTTCGGACGACTAACGGGCGGAGGAGAGCGGGCACCGACCGCCGACCGCGGGCCGGGGCGGCTCAGCGACGCAGCCCGCCTTCCGACTTGATCCGCATGATGTGCCGGACGTTGAGGTAGATCTCCTCGGGCGAGGTCTCCTCGTCCGAGTCGTACAGGTCCGACACGCGGTAGAGGATCGCCGAGAGCTGCTTGCTCTCGGAGCTGTCCCCGCGCACGTCCTCGGCGACCTCGCGGAGGAACTCGCGGACCTCCTCGTCCGCAGCGAACTCGCCGCCCCCCGCGTCCTCCGGCACGACCGGGTCGACGCCGGCGGCCGCGAGGGGGTCCTCGCGCTCGTCGCCGCTCGCGTCGCCGTCCGCCGCGTCGGTCGTCTCGTCGTCCGCCGCGTCGGTCGTCTCGTCGTCCACCGCGTCGGTCGTCTCGTCGTCCGCCGCGTCGGTCATCGGTCCTCGCTCACCCCGCGGCGGCGCACGACGCCGGCGTTGTTCGCGACGTTCTCGACGAGCACCTTGAACGCGTCCGCGGTCTCGCCGTCCTCCAAGACGACCGGCTCGCCGTCGTCGCCGCCGGTGCGCACGTCGGGGTCGAGCGGGATGCCGCCGAGGAACGGGAGGTCGTGCTCCTGCGCGAGCCCCTTCCCGCCCCCGGAGCCGAATATCTCGTGGAAGCCGCCGCAGTCGGGACAGCGGAAGCCGGCCATGTTCTCCGCGATGCCGAGGACGTTCGTGTCGTGTTTGCCGAACATCCGGAGCCCCTTCACCGCGTCGTCGAGGGCCACGTCCTGCGGCGTCGTGACGATCACCGCCCCCGTCAGCGGCAGCGTCTGGAGGATGGTGAGCTGCGTGTCGCCGGTGCCCGGCGGGAGGTCCATCACGAGGTAGTCGAGGTCGCCCCACTCCACGTCCTCGACGAGCTGGGTGATGATCTTGTGGACCATCGGGCCGCGCCAGATCACGGGGTCGTCCTCGCCCGTGAGGAAGTCCATGCTCATCAGCTTCACCCCGAACCGCTCGGGGGGGACGATCGTCTCGCCGTCCGTCTCCGGCCGCTGTTCCGCCGACACCATCCGGGGCACGTTCGGCCCGTACACGTCGGCGTCGAACAGGCCGACGCGGGCGCCGAGCGCCGAGAGCCCGGCCGCGAGGTTCACCGCGACGGTCGACTTCCCGACGCCGCCCTTCCCCGAGGCGACCGCGATCACGTTCTGGACGCCCGGCAGGACCTGCTCGTCGGCCGAGAGGTCGTCGGGGATCGACGCCGACAGCTCCACGTCGAGGCCGGTGTCCGCGAGCGCGTCGCGCACGTCGTCGGCGATGGCCGACTCGGTCGGCGAGAAGGGGGCGCCGAGCGCGAGCGAGATCCGGGCGGTCCCGTCCGCGACCGCGACGTCGTTCACCAGCCCGAGCGAGACGATGTCGCCGCCGAGGTCCGGGTCGCGCACGTCCGCGAGCCGCTCCCGCACGTCCGATTCGTTCATGCCCGAGGGGAGGGCCGTGGGTCGAATAAGGGTTCTGTACCCGGGCGCGCCGCCGTTCCCGGCGCGACCGCGGTCGACCGGTCAGTCGATCCGGGTCCCGGCGTCCTCGCCGCACAGGAACGGCGCCAGCCCCTCCGCGCCGAACACGTGCGCCGGCGCGTCGAGCGCGAGCAGCTCGCGCACCTTCGCGGCCATCCCGCCCGACACGTCGGTGGCGTCGCTCGCGCCGAGCGCGTCCGCGACCGCCTCGAACTCGTCGATCGCGTCGATCACGTCGCCGTCGCCGTCGAGGACGCCGGGCACCGTCGAGCAGACGCCGACCCGGCGCGCGCCGAGCCCCGCGGCGAGCTCGACGACCAGCTCGTCGCCCGAGACGACCGTCACCCCGTCGCCCGCCGTCGCCACGCCGTCGCCGTGGAGGACCGGGACGAACCCCTCGCCGAGGAGCGTCGCCGTCGACCCGAGCGGGAGGTCGAGGTTACCGTCCGCGCCGTCGGACCGCGCCGCGAGCGACAGCGGGTGGACCGGCACCGCGGGCACGCCCCGCTCGCGGAGCCGGTCCAACACGTGCGCGTTCAGCCGCTTCATCGCGCCGTGGACCGCCGCCACCGCGTCCGCGTCGCGCGTGCCGGCCGTCGTCGACACGCCGTGTTCGCTGGCGTGGTGGTGCCCGAAGCTCCCGCCGCCGTGGACGACGACGAGCCGGTCGACGTCGCCCGCCGCGAGCGCGTCGGCCACCGCGTCGCAGGCGGCGTCGAGCGCGTCGCCGTCGAGGGTCTCGGGCCGGTCCTTCTCGGTGATCAGGCTGCCGCCGAGCTTGAGGACGACCGGCGGCGCGCCGGCCTCGGAGTCGGCGGTGTCGTCTGTGCCGTCCGCGTCGTCCGCGCCGCCTCTCGCCGCACCGGGGCCCGTCACGGCTCCACCACCCGGACGCCCTCGGTCGCCAGCTCGGCGCGGAACGCCTCCTCGCAGCCCTGGGTGAACGAGAGCGCGGTCTCCGTCGCGTCGCTCTCGTCGAGCGCGACGATACAGCCGCCGCCGCCCGCGCCGGTGAGCTTCGCGCCGTGCGCGCCCGCGTCCCGCGCGGCCCACACCATCGCGTCGAGCGACCGTGCGGAGACCCCCAGCGCCGCGAGCAGCCCGTGGTTGAAGTCCATCAGCTCGCCCAGCGCCGCGAGCAGCTCCGGGTCGGGCTCGCTCTCGGGGTCGGCGTCGGCGAGGAGCCGCTCGCCCTCCCGGACGAGGTCGCCGACGGACTCGACGGTGTCCGCCGCGAACTCGTGTTCCGCGCGGAGCGCGCGGACGCCGGCGACCAGCTCGCCCGTGTCGCCCGCGCCGCCGTCGAAGCCGACGACGAACGGGAGGTTCGGGGCGTCGATCGGCTCGCAGTCGTCGCCCTCGACACGGACCGCGCCGCCCATCGTCGAACAGAAGGTGTCCGCCCTGGAGGCCTGCCCCTCCTGGACCTCGAACTCGGCCTGGTACGCCCGCTCGGCGAGTTCGCGGCGGTCGAGCGGCTCGCCGAGCGCGCGCGTCGCGGCGTCGATGCCGGCCACGACCACCGCCGCGGACGACCCCAGCCCCGCGCCCAGCGGGATGTCGCTCTCCACGGTGATGTCGAAGCCGGCGTCGGGGGCGTCGGCCGCGTCCCGCGCCTGCTCGACGGCGGCGTCGACGTACCCCATCGCGGCCTCGACGAGCGGCGTCGGCACGTCCACGTCTGGGCGGTCGCTCGTCCCCCCGGAGTACTCCACGGTGAACCCGTCCAAGGAGAGGTCCTCGGCCTCGACGCGCACGTGGTCGTCCGCGCGCGGCTCGGCGGTCACCGCGGCGCGTCGCTCGATGGCCGCCGGCACGGCCGGCTCGCCGTAGACGACGGCGTGTTCGCCGAAGAGGTACACCTTCCCCGGCGCCTCGCAAACGGTCATACGACGACGGTCGCTCCGCGGGCTTACAGTCGTTGCGCTTGCCGGAGCGGCGCGTTCCGCGGTCGCGCCGCTACTCCGCGTCGCGCACCGGCTCGCCGCACCGGACCGCCCGCCGGAGCCCGACCTCGGCGACGTCGCCGGCGCGCTCCGCGGTCCGCCGGAGCGCGCGCGAGGCCCAGCGCAGCTCCGCGGCGCCCGGCCCCGCCTCGTCCAACTGCCGGTCGAAGGAGTCGATCCGCTCGCGCGCCTCGCGGGCGGCGACGACCGCGTCCCGGGCGGCGGCGACGGGCTCGTCGCCGAGGGCCACGCCCACCCCGTCGACGACGACCTCGCGGACCGCTCGGCCGACCTCGCGGAACGCCTCCAGCGGCGGCCCGTCCGGCGGCTCGTCGAGCGCGGCGGCGGCGGCGCCGATCTCCGACGCGGCGTCCCCGAACCGGCGGAGCTCGCGCATCGCGGTCCACGACTCGAACAGCTCCGGCCGCGTCGCGCCGAGCGCGTCGACCTCGCTCAGGTCCGCCGCCCCCCGCGAGACGGACCGCTCGACCATCGCCGCGAGGCGCTCGACCTGGTCGTCTCGGGAGCCGACCGGCGACTCGTCGGGCGCCGCCGCGAGCGCCTCGACGGCGTCCGCGTGGATCGAGCGCGCGGTGAACGACAGCTGGCGGAGCGACTGGCTCACGGAGACCTCCTCCGAGTCCAGCATGATCCGCACCGTCGTCTCCGTCTCTGACTCCGCGGCCACGGACATCCCGATCCGACCCCGAGCCGTCCGCTCGACGGCCCGCCGCTGCGCCGGGGTGAGCGCCCCGTCGCGCTCGACCGTGACCTCCCGGAGGCCGGCGGCGTAGGCCGCTCGCAGCGCCCGCGCGATCACCTCGGGCTCGGTCGACTCGATCCGGCCGGCGGCCGGCGCGTCGGCGTCGCGGCCCTCCGGCGCCTGGACCGCCAGCACGCCGTCGATGTGGTCGTGGAGGCTCACGGTGTCGCCGGCGGTGACGCCCTGCGACTCGGCCCACTCCTTCGGCAGCGAGACGGTGTACGTTCCGTTTCCGACGGTCTGGATCTTGCGGGTTTCCATGCTCAGTAGAGTAGCTCCGGCTCGCTCTCGACCATGTACAGGGTTCGCGCCGCGATGTTCACCGCGTGGTCGCCGACCCGCTCCAGGTCTCGCACGGTCAACAGCACCCGCGACACGTCGTCCAACAGTCGCTCGGCGGCCCACCCGCCGTCGTCGGTCTCGGCGATCAGCTCGCGGGTGACGCTCTCGCTCGCCCGCTGGCAGAGCGCGTCCACCTCGTCGTCGCCGGCGGCTACGGCCCGGCACGCCGCGGGGTCCCCGCTCTCGTACGCCGCGAGGCTCCGTTCGAGGAGGTCGAGCGACGCCGCGCCGATCGCGTCGATCGCCACCTCGGGGGCGACCGTCTCCCGCGCCGCCAGCGAGTAGTTCGCGAGGTTCACCGCGAGGTCGCCGATCCGCTCTAAGTCGGTGATGATCTTGAACGAGGCCGTGACGAACCGGAGGTCGCCGGCGACCGGCTGCTGGAGCGCGAAGAGGTCGACGCAGCGGTCCTCCAACTCGAGGTACGTCTCGTTGACCTCGTCGTCGCCGGCGGCGACGGCCCGCGCCAGCGACTCGTCCCGGTTCTCGACGGCCTCCAGGCTGTCTCCGAGCCGCTCCGTCACGAGTTCGCCCATCGCGAGCACCTCCGATCGGAGACCGTCGAGCGAGTCCTGGTACCGTTCTCGGGGCACGGAATCACCCGAACTTGCCGGTGATGTAGTCCTCCACGCGCTCGCTGTGGGGGTCCTCGAACACCTGGTCGGTGTCGCCGTACTCGACCAGTTCGCCGCCCGTGAGGAACACCGCCGTCTGGTCGGAGATGCGCGCGGCCTGTTGCATGTTGTGCGTGACGATGACGACGGTGTACTCCTCCGCGAGGTCGTCGATCAGGTCCTCGATCTTCGCGGTGGCGATCGGGTCGAGCGCGGAGGCCGGCTCGTCCATCAGGATGACCTCGGGGTCGACGGAGAGGCACCGGCCGATACAGAGCCGCTGTTGCTGACCGCCGGAGAGGCCGAGCGCGTTGTCGTCGAGCCGGTCGCTCACCTCGTCCCACAGCGCCGCGTCGCGGAGACAGCGCTCGACCAGCTCGTCGCGCTCCTCGGCGTCGCTCCGGTTCAGCAGCCGCGCGAGGAGGCCCGTGTCGAGGTCGCCGTGCTTCTTCGGCCCGTAGGCGATGTTCTCGCGGATCGACTTCGGGAACGGGTTCGGGGACTGGAACACCATCCCGACCCGCTTCCGGAGCTCGACGAGGTTGACGCCGTCCTGGTATATCTCCTGTCCGTCCAGCTTCACCGACCCGTCGATCCGGGCGGAGCTGACGCGGTCGTTCATCCGGTTGAGACACCGGAGGAACGTCGACTTCCCGCAGCCGGAGGGGCCGATCAGCGCGGTGACGCTCTTCTCGGGGATCTCCATCGAGACGCCCTTCAGCGCGTGGTCGTCGCCGTAGTGGACGTGGAGGTCCTCGACGGCCATCTTCGCGTCGCCCGGGAACTCGTAGTCGGTCCACTCCGACCGCGTCTGCTCGGCGGTCTCGCCGGCGGTCGTCGTGAGTGGTTGGTCGCTCTCCGCCGCCGCGGTCGTGGTCTGGGTCTGTGGTGTCGTGTTCTCGCTCATCGGTGATCAGGTGTGCTTGAGCCGCCGCCGGAAGTAGTAGCGCGTCGCGATGCCGATCGCGTAGAAGGAGAGGACGACGACGAGCAGGACCAGCGCCGTCGCCCACCGGAACTCGTCCGCGTTGCCGACGTTGCTGCTCGCGCCGACGCCGGCTGCGATGAGGGCGTACAGCTGGTACGGGAGCGCAGACGTGGCCTCCATCAGCGCCGGGTTCGCCACGAACGGCGGCGCCGTCGTGAACTGGAAGCTACCGAGGACGTCGGCGGTCTGCGAGCCCGGGAGGAACGTCCCGCCGGCCATCGTCAACAGGATCGGCGCCGTCTCGCCGGCGATGCGGCCGACGCCGAGGATGACGCCGGTGACGACGCCCGGGAGCGCCGCTGGGAGGACGACGCTGCGGATCGTCTGCCACTTCGACACGCCGAGGGCGGCGCTCGCGTCGCGGTACTCGTCGGGGACCGAGAGCATCGCCTCGCGGGAGGTGATGACGACGAGCGGGAGCAGCATGAACCCGAGCGTGATCATCCCCGAGAGCAGCGACTTCCCGTTGCCGAACCGCGGGACGAGGAACGCGAACCCGAACAGGCCGAAGACGATGCTCGGGGTGCTCCACAGCCCGTTGGTGGCGATCTCGACGACCTGCGTGAACCGGCCGCGGTCGGCGTACTCGGTGAGGAAGACGGCCGCGCCGACGCCGAGCGGGACGGCGAGCACGACGGCCCCGCCGACGAGCCACAGCGTGCCGACGATGGCCGGCAACACGCCCTGGAAGTCGTTGAACAGCGCGACGCCGTTCATCACGAACGGGACCGACGCCGGGAGGGTGACCGACGCCCCGAGGATCGTCGTCTCCGGTCCGGTCCCGAAGCCGAACTCGGCGCCGTTCAGCAGGCCGGGGAGCCCCTGAACGACCACGAAGGCGACGAGGATGAAGAGGAAGGCGACGATGGAGAGCGCGTTCAGGTAGACGAGCACGTACGCGCCCATGTGTCGCCCGCGAGCGCCGAAGCCGCCGTACGCCTTCGCCGACGCCCACCCGCCGTACAGGGCGGCGAACAGCGTCGAGGCGGGGATGAGGAACTCGGCGGTGATCGCGGCGCGCTGTTCCCACGCGAGCTCCCACACCCACTCCGGACCGATGACGCCGGTCAGGAACACGAGCCCGGTCAGCGCGAGGAGGCTCCCGAGCGGGAGCGTCGACCCGAGGTCCTCCCGCGGGAGGACGGTGAGCGCGAACGCGACGCCGCCGGCGGCGATCCCGGCGACTGCGCCGCCGGCGGTGCCGAGGCCGAGCGTCTGACTCGCGACGCCCCCGCCGACGGCGACCCACGGGACGGCGGCGCCGAAGCCGGCGACGAGCCCGGCGCTCGGGTCGGGATCGGTCTCAACGTAGCCGAGCCGCGAGCCGGCGCCGAAAGCGACCACCGCGACGCCCAGGGCGGTCAGGAGGCCGCCGAGCAGCGTCACGGTCCGGACGCCGAACAGCGAGCCGGTGAGGCTGACGCGCTCGAACAGCGCCGCGACCGCGAGGGCGAACAGGACCGCCGAGAGGCCGACCGCCACCCCGGCGACCGCGTCCGTCTCGGTGGTCTCGGACTCGACGAGCTTCGCGTCGGTCTCGTTGGCACCGGCCATCAGACCTCACCCCCGAGCCGCTTGTGCATCCGCCACTCGATGTACTGCGCGCCGATCGAGATGACGAGGACGGTGACGAACAGGATGACGCCGGCGACGAACAGGGCGTCCATCTGGAGCCCGTCCGCCTCCCCGTAGTTCCGCGCGATGATCGAGGTCAGCGTCTCCTGCCCGTAGAAGACGTTGACGAGCGGGTCAGTGAGCCGCGGCACGCCGCGGAGCATCACCGTGGCGGCCATCGTCTCGCCGATGGCGCGGCCGACGCCGAGCAGGACCGCGGCCGACACGCCGGAGAACGCCGCCGGGAGCGTGATCGAGGTCATCGTCTGCCAGTCGGTCGTGCCCATCGCCAGCGAGCCGCTCTTCATCGACTCGGGGACGCTGCTCAGCGCGTCCTCCGCCACGGAGACGACCGTCGGCAGCGCCATCAGGCCGACGACGATTCCGACGAACAGGTACGACCCCTGCCCGGTGGTCTGGAACTGGTCCGAGGCCCACGGGCCGAGCACGGTGAACCCGATGAACCCGTAGACGATCGAGGGGACCCCGGCGAGGATCTCGACGCCGGGCTTGACGACCTCGCGGACGGTCGGCGGGGCGATCTCGGAGAGGAACAGCGCCGCCGAGACCCCGAGCGGCGCGGCGACGGCCGACGCGATGAGCGTCACCATCACCGTCCCGTGGATCATCGGGACCATCGAGTACCGGATCGGCGGCGAGACGGCGTCCCAGTTCGGCTGGATGAACATCCGGATCCCGGGGACGGTGACGCCGAACACCGTCGCACTCTCGTACCGGATCACCGGGATCGACTCCCGGAAGATGAACACGATGATCAGGCCGAGGACGAGGATCGTCGAGGCCGTCATCATCAGCGCGACGGTGTACGCCGTCTCCTCCTGATAGCGGAACCAGCCGATCCCCGCGGCGCCGAGGAAGACGACGAAGGGCACGATCGTCAGGTCGGAGACGGCGAGGAACCCGACGAGCGTGGCGAAAAGCGACAGCGTCATCGTCGCGACGATCGCCAGCGCCGGGGGTTCGGTGTCGTCGACGAACTCGCTGAGCCGTCGCAGCTGCTCGCCGAGCGCCCGACTCGCGCGCCCGCGGAGTCGGCCTACCGACGACATGGGTCTGTTAGCGGTGTCATCTGTGCGTGGCGTCTCTCGCAGAAGTGGAATCCATTGTGAACGTGTGTTTCAGGGTGTAACGGCGGGGTCAGCCGGTGAACCGGCGACCCGTGGCGCGATCGAGGACCGGACTCCGGTCCGTTACGGCGAGATGAGGTCCTCGGTGGCGACCGCCGAGACCTTCTCTTTCATCGCTTCGAGGTCGCTGGTCGGGAGCGGGATGTAGTTGTTCCCCTCGACGAAGACGCTCTGCCCGAACTCGTTGAGGAACATGTTGACGAACGCCGCCTCGCGCGGGTCGTACCCGCCGCCGTCGGGGTTGTCCTCCTCGATGAGCGTGTACATGTGGAGGTCGCGGTTGAGCGGGTACTCGCTGTCGAAGATCGTGTTCTCCGCGTCCCGGCTGGTCTCGTACAGCGTGCCGTCGAACTCGATCGCGATGGGCGTCACTTCCGGTCCCGTGAACGCGAGCGCCATGTACGCGATGGCGCCCTCGTTCTGGGCGACGGCCTGCGCGACCTGCTGGTTCTGCCCGAAGCGCGTGTCGACGCCGGACATCGAGGCGTCGGCCTCACCGAGCATGTTCAGGCGGAACGAGGTGTCCGTCCCGGAGCCCTCGGCGCGGCCGATGACGTAGATCTCCTGGTCGTAGTCGACGCCGTCGATCTCGCTCCAGTTGGTGATCTCGTCCTGGTAGATCGCGCGGATCTCCTCGCCCGTCAGCTGACTGACGCCGGCGTCGGCGACGTCGGAGCTGATAACGACCGGCTGTCCGTCGCGCCCGACGACGTTGTCGACGACCGTGCTCTGGGCCTGCTCCTCGCTCCAGTCGAGCTCGGCCGTGATCGGACCCGAGGAGTTACCGATGTCGACGAGCCCCTCGGTGACGGCCTCGCAGCCGGTGCCCGAGTGGCTCAGGCCGACGGTCGTCGGGAACGGCGGCGAGGAGCGCTGCTCGCTCGGCTCGAAGCCGAACTTCGACGCGAAGTAGTCGGCGATGAGCATGTCGTCCGCGCCGTCGGCCGAGAGCTGGTTCCAGCCCGGGACCGACCCCTCGTCGTTCGACCCCCAGTACTCGCCGTCGCTCGGCGGCGCGTTGGAGTTCCAGTAGGAGCTCCCCGTGTTCGAGATGGGGTACACCGTCGAGGACCCCTCGGCGTTGAGCAGCGCCGTGTTGGGACCGGAGCCGTCGTCGCCGCCGGAGCCGCCGTCGCTTCCGTCGCTTCCGTCGCTTCCGTCGCCGCTGGAACCGCCCGAACCGCCCGAACCGCCGTCACCGCCGTCGCTGCTGCCCCCGCAGCCCGCCAATCCGGCGGACCCGAGCGCCCCGGACGTGATGAGAACTTTCCGCCGCGACACGCCTCCGTCAACCCAGTTCCGGTCTGACATCGAGTGGAGACAGGCAGTAGTGTATTAAACTGGTTTATATTTCTGATATGTCCGCACTCGTATCCGGTGGGAGCACGCAATAGTACCAGTATCGATCATAACAGCGTACATAGACTATATAGAAGAACATACCGCTCTGACGGCCTCTATCGGATTATTTTCAGTTCTGACGGAAGGTATAACACCGGCGTGTCGAGTACGGACGCACATGATCGACCCCGCGGCGAGAGACGTTTCAGTAGACAGACTTGTCGAAGTCGTTACCGAGCGGACCGGCGAGGACCGGGACTCGGTCCGTCGGTCGCTCGACCCCGTCACCGACGACGGGACCGTGACGGCCGCGGCGTTCGAGTCGACCGTCACCGACGTGTCGCAGATCCTCGCCACCGCCGAGACCCGCGTCGACCTCGCGACGCGCGCCCACGAGGACGCGACCGCGGCCGCCGCCGACGCGCCCGACCTCGACGTCGTCGAGGTCCGCAGGCGGGCGTTCGGGGCGCGGCTCGACGACCTCCGGGCGGAGGTCGAGGCGCTCGGCGACGACCTCGCGGCGGCCAGGGCGGACCCCGAGTCGCCGATGGACGTGTACCGCGCCGCGGTCGACCTCCACGAGGTGACGACCGGCGCGCAGGACGTGGTCCGGGTCGCCCACGACCTCGAAACCGAACTCGAGGCGTTCGAGGCGTGGCTCTCTTCGGCGAACCGCCGCCACGACGGGCTCGTCGACGAGATCGAGGCTGCCGAGGAGTCCGCCGAGTCCCTCGCGGAGACCGTCGACGGGCTCCGGGCCGCCGAGGCGCCCGACCCGGAGCGACGGTTCGACGCGAGCGTTCAGGCGCGCGTCCTCGACCTCGTCGTCGCCGACCTCCGCGCCGAGGCCGAGGACCTCCGCGCGTGGGCCGAACGCGACGGCGTCGCCTTCCCCGACGGCGTCGACGCGCGACTCGACGACCTCGCGGCCGAGGTGACCGCGAGCGCCGAGGCGCTCGCCGACGGCACGGACTGGGACGACCGGTTCGCCGAGCGGCTCGACGCGCTCGACACGGAGCTCGCGGCGGTCGAGCCGCCCGTCGCGTGGGCGCGGGTGGACGAGACGGTCGCGGAGGCTCGGTCTGCGCTGTCAGGCGACGGCGGAGCGCCCGCCGATCGGGCTCGCCAGTAGTTTGGCCACCGCGATGCCGCGAGGAATCGACGCGCCGAAGCGGGCTCGCGCCGCGGCCGCGGTCGCCCTTCTCCTCCTGCTCGCCGGCTGCGGCGGGGTCGCTCCGGGCGGACCGGCACCGCCCGATGCCTCGTCGCCGGAGTCGGCGCCGACCGATTCCCGACCGTCCGACTCCGAGGTGAACGAGACCGCAGACGAGCGGCTCGCAGACGTCTCGTTTCCGGCGGGGTTCTCCCGGACGGGGATCGACATCGCGACGGCGCGCGAGCGGTCCGTGACCTTCCTCCGAACGGAGCCGGTGACGGGAATCGCGGTCGAGCGCTTCCGCGCCGGGGCGTACGCCGACTACGAGTACGACGCGACCTCGGAGCGGACCCGGTTCCGACTCGACGTTCACAACGGGTACGTCGACGTCACGCGCAGCGAGGTGTACGTCGACGGGGGCGTCCGGTACAGCCGGAGCGCCCGGAACAGGGACGTCTCCTTCGAGGCGTCCAACGGGTCGCTGGCGGAGACGCGGTACCGCGCGGCCGACTCGATGTGGGCGGTCGCCTCCCGGGTCCTGACGGTCGCGGACTTCCGCGCGGTTCGGACCGTCGACGAGGACGGCGAGCGGTTGATCCGCTATGCGCCGACGGGCGTCGCGGTCCGAAACGCGACCGACATCCGGGGCTACCTGACCGTCGACCGGAACGGCGTCGTCCGAGAGGCCGCCCTCGCGTACGACCGGGCGGGCGAGTCCAAGCGGTTCGAGTACGTGGTCGCTCCCCGCTCCGCCGACAGCGAGGTCACGCCGCCCGCGTGGCTCCCCGCGGCGCGAGCAGACGCCTAGGCGGCGGGAAAGCGTTGATAACTCCGCAACGAGACCGAGGAACCGTGCCCCGCCGCACCCTCGCCCTCTGTTGTGTCCTCTTGATCGCGACCGCCGGCTGTACCGCGCCCGGTGGCTCCTCGGCCGACGTGACGGTCGAGAACGCCGAGTCAACGTCGTATCGGATGACCGCCTACCTGATCGACGGCCCGGTCGCAGCCGGTGAGCTCACCGTCCGCGCGACGAACGACGCCGGGATGTGGGAGACGATCGAACTCGTCCGGCTGGACGCCGCGGGACCGTACTACAACCTGTCGCTCGGTGCGGCGCGGAACGCCACGGTGCGCCGGCTGTCCGTTCCAGCCGGGGAGACGGCCACGGCGTCGTTCGGCGCTTGGGAGCCCGGAACGGCCGTTCTGTACGTGTTTGAGGCGCCCGACGGGCGAGTGGTACGGACCGAGTTCGCCGACTGTCCGAGGAACTCGCTGAGCCACTCCTTCGTGTTTTCGGACGGCCCGGAGAACGGGTACCGATCGACCTGTTCGTGACCGAGCCGCCGCGACGGAGCGCGAGCGACCGGTTTAAGTGGATTTGTGGACCAGTCGAGACCGATGCCCTCCACGACTCGCCGCGCGTTCGCCGCTGGACTGTCGACCGCCGTCGCCGCCGTCGCCGGGTGCGGTAGCTCCGGATCCGCCCCCGTCTCTGCCCACTGGGTGAGCGTCTACCTCGGTGAGCGCGAGGAGACCCACGACGTGACCGTCGCGGTCCTCGACGGGAGCGGCGCGACGCTGTTCGAGGAGACGTACCGGATCTCGGACGGCAACGAGGCGGACGAGGACGCGACGTTCTCCGGATCGTCCGCGCCCGAGACCGTCGTCGTGACCATCGACGGAACCCGCTTCGAGCGGGACTGGCCGGGATTCGAGCGGGCGGAACTCCCCTGTGAGGAGCCGAACCGAAGCGGCGTCGAGCTCTGGGTCGAGAACGACCGGGACGGCGATCCGACGGTCCGGATGGAGGCGGGCTGTCAACACGTCGCGTCCGGGTGACGGCTCACCGAAACGAGCGAGCCGGAGAGTTATATATCGGTATGTACCGCTCTTAGCGGCGTTTATTAGTCGAATCTCCCTACCCGGACGCAATGGGTCGCTTTCACCCGGACGTCGAACCGCACCATCTCGACATCGATCTCGACGAGTACGAGGACGCGTACGTCGTCGGGGACGTACACGGCTGTCCCGAACCGCTCGACCGGCTGCTGTCGACGCTCGGCGTCACCGACGACGACCTCGTGGTGTTCGTCGGCGACTTGGTCCGCAAGGGGCCGGACAGCGCGGCGGTCGTCGAGCGCGTGCGGCGCGCGGACAACATGTTCACGGTCCGGGGTAACAACGAGGAGAAGCTGCTTCGGGGCGAAAAGTCCTTGGAGCGGTTGTCCGACGACGACCTCGCGTGGATCGAGTCGCTGCCGGTCGCGATAACGGTCGGCGAGAATCTGATCGTCCACGGCGGGGTCGACCCGCGGAAACCGCTCGCGGAACACACCATCGACGACCTCCAGAACACCCGTTCGCTGGTGCCGGGCGGCAGCTACGACCCGCCGTACTGGTACGAGGAGTACGCCGGGCCGCCGCGGGTGTTCTTCGGCCACACAGTGCTCGACGACCCGGTCGTCACCGAGTGGGCGGTCGGACTCGACACCGGCTGCGTCTACGGCGGTTCGCTCACCGCGTACGACCTCCGCGAGGGCACGGTCACCGCGGTCCCGGCGCTCCGCGGCGGCGTCGAACGGAGCGACGCCAAGATCGTCGACGTGGCCGAGCTGGGCTGAGATGACCGACTCCGACCGCGGGGCCGGCGGAGACGACGCCGAGGGAGAGGGAGGAGACGACGAGGCCGCAAAGGAATCGGTTGAAGGCGAGGCGGCGGACGGCGACGCCGTCGTCCTCTCGCCGGAGACGTGGCAGCGTGCCGCGCCGCCCCGCACCCCGCCGATCGCGACCGACCCGCCGCCGACGGGCGAGGCGTTCGACGACGAGCGGTGGTACCTCAACCGCGAGCTTTCCGAGATCGGCTTCCAGTGGCGCGTGCTCCACGAGGCGACGGACGACCGGCAGCCACCGCTTGAACGGCTCCGGTTCCTCTCGATCCTGACGCGGAACCTCGACGAGTTCTTCATGAAGCGGATCGGCGGGCTCAAACAGCAGATCGACGCCGGGACGACGGAGCCGACCGTGGACGGTGCGACCCCGCGCGAGCAGTGGTCGGACGCGCTCTCGATGGCCGCGGACCTGTTCGAGACGCAGTCGCGCTGTTACCACGAGGCGGTGAAGCCCGCCCTCCGAGAGGCCGGCGTGGAGGTGCTCGATTACGACGACCTCCGGCCCGAAGAGGTCGATCACCTCCGAGAGCGGTTCGAGTCCTCCGTGCTCCCGACGCTCACCCCGCTGACCTTCGACCCCGCCCACCCGTTCCCGTTCCTCTCGAACCTCTCGCTGTCGCTCGCGGTTCGGACCCGCAAGCCCGACGGTACGGTCCGATTCTCGCGGATCAAGGTCCCGGAGAACCTCCCACGGCTGGTCCCCGCCGATCCGCAGCTTCCGGAGGACGGCGAGACGCGAGTCGTGCCCGTCGAGCGCGTCATCGCCGCCAACCTCGATCTGGTGTTCCCGGACGTCGAGATCGTCGACCACTCGACGTTCCGCGTGGCCCGCAACGCTGAGGTCAGGCGCAACGAGGACGTCGCGGAGGGGCTGATAGAACGGATCGAGGACGTGCTCCGGCAGCGGCGCTTCGCGACGCTCGTCCGCATCGAGGTCGACGAGGACACCTCGCCAGCGGTCCGTGACCTCCTCGTCGAGCACTTAGACGTCGACGAACGGGAGGTGTTCGAGCGGCGTGCTCCGCTGGCGCTCTCCGACTTCGGAAGCCTCTACGAGCTCGACGCGCCCGACCTGAAGCGCCCGGCGTGGACGCCGCAACAGCACCCGCGGTTCGTCGGGCTCGACGCGAAACAGCCCGAGGAGCTGTTCGAGGAGATCCGGTCGGGCGACGCCCTCGTCCACCACCCGTACCACTCGTTTACCGACACCGTTCAGACGTTCCTCGACGCTGCCGCCCACGATCCCGACACGCTCGCGATCAAGGCGGCGATCTACCGGACGGCACCCGACTCCCGCGTGCTCGCAAGCCTCATCGACGCCGCGAAGAACGGGAAGCAGGTCGCGGTGATGGTCGAGCTCAAAGCGCGGTTCGACGAGGAGAACAACCTCCGATGGGTGAAACGCTTAGAGGAGGAGGGGATCCACGTCGCGTACGGCACCGTCGACCTCAAAACACACAGCAAGGTCGCGCTCGCGGTGCGCGAGGAGGACGACGACGTGCGGCTCTACTCGCACGTCGCGACGGGCAACTACCACTCGGAGACCGCGAAGGGGTACGTCGACCTCGGGCTGTTCACCGCCGACCACGACGTCGGCCAGGACCTCGTCCGGCTGTTCAACTCCTTCACCGGCCACTCACGAAACCGGAGCTATCGGAAGCTGCTCGTCGCTCCGGAGACGCTCCGGGAGCGGCTCTACGACCTGATCGACCGGGAGCGCGACCACGCGCTCGCTGGACGCGGCGGGCGTATCGTCGCGAAGATGAACGCCCTCGAGGACCCGGGCGTCGTCGAGCGGCTGTACGAGGCGGCGGAGGCGGGCGCCGAGATCGACCTGATCGTGCGCGGGATCTGTCGGCTCCGACCGGGAGTCGAGAGCGTCACCGGATCGGTCCGTGTCCACAGCGTCGTCGGTCGGTTTCTCGAACACTCCCGCGTCTTCCGGTTCGACAACGCCGGCGACCCGGACTACTACATCGGCTCCGCGGATTGGATGACGCGGAACTTGGACCGGCGCGTCGAGGCCGTGGCGCCCGTCGAGGACCCGTCGCTGCGCCAGACCCTCGACGAGGTACTCTCGACGATGCTCGACGACAACCGCCGCCGCTGGGAGATGCGCCCGGACGGAAGCTACGTTCAGGCGAGGCCGGGACCGGACGAACCGTCTCGGGACACCCACGAGGTCCTGATGCGACGCGCGAGCGAGCGAGCCCCCGACGAGCGGTCGGGACGCGAGAGCGAGCCCCGGCGGGATCCGAGTGTCGACCTCGACGCCGTCTTCACCTCCGACACCGACGCGAGCTGACGCGGTCGGCCGCTTCGTCCCCTACCTTTTCGGACCGACGCTCCGTTCGGTCGGTAATGACACGGATCTCGTCGCTCGCCGCCCGCTCGCTCGCGAACTTCGTCGAGGGGCTGGTCGTCGCGGTCCCCCGACTGCTCTCTGGACTGATCTTCCTCGCGCTGGCGTACGCCACGGTCAGGGTCGTCCTCGCGCTCGTCCGGCGGTCGATCGGACGGCTGTACGTCGGCGACCGCGAACTGGTCGGCGACCTGATCGTCACGCTCGTCTCCATTTTCCTCTGGTTCGGCGTCGCGCTCACGTTCCTCAAGGTGCTCGGCATGGGCGACATCGCGGCGAGTCTGGGTACCGCCGTCGGCTTCATCGCCCTGGGGGTCTCGTACGCCCTCTCCGAGATGATCGAGGACACGGTCGCGGGCGTCTACCTCCTGCGTGACCCCGACTTCAACGTCGGCTACCGCGTCGAGGCGAAGGGCGTCACCGGCACCGTCGCCGCCATCGAACTCCGGAAGACGCGGATCGACACCGACGCCGGCGACCGGATCGTGGTGGCGAACCGCGAGATAGAGCCGCGGTGGACCCACGACGTGCCGGCGGAGGCCGGAGACGGCGCGACGGGCGACGACGCCGCGTCGACGGCCGACTGACGCGGGCGGCGGTCGACGGGGTCCCGCCGAGCGGCCTGTTCTCTCCCAAAGCTTATCTCTCAGCTACGAAACCAAACTCCCGCTATGTCGACACCAGCCACTGACACCGCGGACGGTCGCGTCGACGGCGACACGACGCTGGCGGCGCTCTCTCACGCGTCGGCGCTGTTCGCCTCCTTCCTCGGGCCGATCCTGTTCCTGATCCTCGCGGACGACGACGACGAACTCGTTAAACAGAACGCGAAGAACTCGCTGAACTTCCAGATCGTCGTCTTCGCTGCCCTCATGCTCGCCGCCGTGCTGAGCTTCGTGTTCGTCGGGCTCCTGCTGTTCCCGATCATCGCAATCGTCGACCTGGTCTTGGTCCTCGTCGCGACGGTGAAAGCGAACGACGGCCAGGTCTACTCGTACCCGTTCACGCCGGACATCGTCTGAGGTCGTCGTCCGGCACGTCTTCTCGCCGGAGTCGGGGCGTTCGAGCAAGAAGCCGATTGAGAACGACCGCCTCCGATCAGGAGGCTCGTAGCGGCGGCGTATTTCCCCGACGGCGTTACGCCGCACCGATCCAGTCGTCGAACGCAGACGATCCCGTCACCCGCACGCTCGTAACCATGTTCGTGTGGCCCGCACCGCAGTACTCGCGACAGACTCCGGCGTACTCGCCGGAACCACTCAGTGTCACCACGTCGGTGAACCGCTCGATCCCTGGATAGATGTCGTACACGAGTTCGGGGTCAGAGTCCGGGACGTGTAGTCTGTGGTGAACGTCTTCGCTTTTGAGGCCGAACGCCACCGGCCGATCAACGGGGACGACGAGTTCCTCTCGGCCCGTCACACCGTACTGCGGGTAACTGAACCGGAATTCGTACTGCCTCGCCGTCACTTCGACGATCAGCAGGTCGTCCACCCCGCGCGGCCGCAGGTACGGGTTGCGTCCGTCGTGGGGCTCTCCGTCACCCGATGCGGTCACGGTCACCGTGTTCCCCTCGACCGACGCCGTGTCCGCGTCCACGTGAACGAACTCCGACTCGTCGATAGCCCCGACAACGCGGGGACCGGCCACTCCGTCGTCTCCGCCGGTATAGTGTTCTCCCCACTCTTCGGGGAGCGCGTCGACGACCGGCCGAGTCGACGCTTCCCCCTCCGGGAATCCGACGGCCAGTTTTGTTTCGACGCTCGGCCCACCGATCGAATCGCCGACGGCAACTCCCCAGGCGGCCGCTCGGGCGCCGGGCACGAACCGCGTTTCGGGCCCGAACGCGTCTCCGTTCAACGGGACGGCGACCGACCGCAGCGCGTCGGCCTCTACGGCGTCGACGACCGATTCGACCGCGGCCCGTTCGGTCGTCGTCGCGGTCGAACCCTCAGTCGACTCGCCCTCGATCACGCGGCGCACCAATTCCCGCGGCGAAAGCGAGAGCGAGTCGTCCGCCCGAGCCAGTAGCAGCCGACGACCGTCGATCGCAACGACGCCGTCGTCGACCGAGTAGAGGTCGAACGCGCCGATCTGCTCACTGCTGCCTTCGAGCCCCGAGACGGCCGATTCGAACGAGCCGTCACCGGGGGCCGTCAGCTCGACCAACGTCCCCTCCGATACTACCACCGCGTCGGCGAGCGACCCGAGGTCGATATCGAGCGACATCGGGATCGCCGCGTCCAGGCGCCTGAGATACGCCATCGACTCCTTGACTCCGCTGAGGTCGTTCAGCGAGAACGTCCGGACCACGAGCACCTCGGCGTCGTACTCGTCGATGTCGATCCGCGCGAGGCCCGTCGAGAGCCGTGAACGTGTCTCCGAAGCGGAGTCGTCGCCGCTCGCGCCCCCCTGATCGTCTACCGCGTCGATCCACTCGGTGGAACAGCCGGCGAGGGACGCCGTCACCGACACACCGACAGCGCCCAGCAGTTGCCGTCGTTTCATACAGATCTGCCCGTGGATCGCCTAACGGACCGCCGAACAAAAAGTATTAGTCAAAAACGAGTAATTTTTCAAATGTGTCATTTATACAACCGTCATGTTCGCCACGCAGTTCGGTCGGTGCCGCGACAACTGCGTGAGGCGTTACGGGACCGAACTGACGACCCCGTAACGCTTTGTCGGACGCAAGTGTCCTCCTATCCGATGACCGTCGGTGAACTGTCGCTCTCGATCGGGCTCTTGCTATTCGGCGCGTTTCTGGTGTATTTCGGATCCGTGGCAGTGTTGCGTCCGGACGGATCGTTCTCTCGCGGATACAAGACGAAAGAACAAGTCGAGAGCGCCGGCCCGATAGCGCAGGCCGTGGTCAAGGGATTAGTCCGCGTACTCGGCGTCGCGTTCATCGCGGTTGGTCTACTGACCGGTGGGCTCGGACTGTTAGGTGTCTCTGCGGTGTGGTGAGTCCGACCACCCGCGTCCGTCCCTGATATCACCTGAACGCGCCGTGCGTCGGGTCGCTTTGCCGGCGGCTGGCGGACGGTGACGGAACGAAACGGAAGTGGACTCGAAAACCGACCGCGTTAGAGTTCGTCCTCGAAGTCTTCGAGGGCGAACACGGTGTCGGCCCCGCGGCGGTCGAGCGTCTCGTTGGCGAGGAGCCAGTAGACGACCGACAGCGCGCGGCGACCCTTGTTGTTCGTCGGGATGACGAGGTCGACGTTCGACAGCTGGTTGTTGGAGTCGCACATCGCGATGACCGGGATGCCGACGGTGATGGCCTCCTTGACGGCCTGCGCGTCACCGATCGGGTCGGTGACGACGACGACGTCCGGCTCGATGTAGCCGGCGTAGTCGGGGTTCGTCAGCGTGCCCGGGATGAAGCGCCCCGTGCGGGCGCGGGCGCCGATGGCGTCCGCGAACTTCTCGGCCGGGAACCGGCCGTACTGCCGCGAGGACGTGACGAGGATCTGCTCCGGATCGTAGTTCTCGAGGAAGTCCGCGGCCGTGCGGATCCGCTCGTCGGTCAGGCTCACGTCGAGGACGTACAGCCCGTCGTCGCGGACGCGGTGGATGAACCGCTCCATGTCCTTCGTCTTCTGCTGGGTCCCGATGTGGACACCGGCGGAGAGGTAGTCCTCGACGGGGATCAGCAGGTCGACGTCGTCGTCGGGCATGACGTCGTCGTCGAACGGGGAGGCCTCCTCTTCGTCCTCCTCGGCGGCCTCGCTCTCGGCGTCGGCGGTCGCCCCAGTTTCGGCGTCAGCGGACGCCTCCTCGGCGCCCGCGTCGGCGGTCGGTTCCTCGGTCGTGTCGGCCTCCTCCTCGACCGCCGCGTCGACCGCCTCGGTCTCCGCGTCGTCGTCGAGTTCGACCGCGTCGTTGTCTTCGCTCATGCGTGGTGTGGGCCCGTCATACCGCGTCGTCCGCGATGCGGACCAGTTCGTTCAGCTTGGCGGTGCGCTCGCCGCCGACCGTGCCGGTCTTGATGTAGCCGGCGTCGGTCGCCACGGCGAGGTGTGCGATGGTGGCGTCCTCGGTCTCGCCCGAACGGTGGGAGATGACCGTCTCGTACCCGTTGCGGGCGGCGAGTTCGACGGCGTCGAACGCGTCCGACAGCGTCCCGATCTGGTTCGGTTTGATCAGGATGCTGTTGGCCGCGCCCGCGTCGATCCCGTCTTGGAGCCGCTCGACGTTGGTGACGAACAGGTCGTCGCCGCAGATCAGCGTCCGGTCGCCGACCCGGTCGGTCAGCTCCGCGAACGCCTCGTAGTCGTTCTCGTCGAGCGGGTCCTCGACGTACGCGAGGTCGTACTCGTCGACGAGGCCGGCGACGTACTCGATCTGCTCGTCGGCCGACTTCGTCTCGTCGCCGTAGACGTACGCCTCTCGGTCGTCGTCGTACAGCTCCGCGGCGGCCATGTCGAGCCCGAAGCGGATCTCGAAGCCGACCTCCTCCTCGACCCGGTCGACCGCCTCGTCGACGACCTCGAACGCGTCGGCGTCCGAGATCGGCGGCGCCCACGCGCCTTCGTCGCCCTTCGCCGCGGGCACGCCGCGCTCGTCGAGCACGTCCGCGACCGCCGCGTGGACCGCGGCGTTCGCGAAGACGGCCTCCGAGACGCTCGGCGCCCCGACAGGGGCCGCGAGGAACTCCTGGATGTGGGTCGCCTCCTTGGCGTGTTCCCCGCCGCCGACGACGTTGCCGAGCGGAACGGGGAAGTTCTCGCCGCGGAACGCGCCGCCGAGGTGCTGGTACAGCGGCGCGCCCAGCACGTCGGCGGCCGCCTTCGCCGCCGCCATCGAGATGGCGACCGCGCTGTTGGCGCCGATGGCGGAGAAGTCGTCCGTCCCGTCGGCGGCGCGCAAGGCGTTGTCGACCGCGCGCTGGTCGCCCGCGAAGACGCCTTCGAGGCGCGGCACCGCGTGCTCGCGGGCCTTCGCGATGGACTCGCTCGCGGGCAGTTCGATCGCCTCGTACTCGCCCGTCGAGGCCCCGCTGGGGGCCGCGCCGCGGCCGAAGCCGCCGGACTCGGTGAGCACGTCGGCCTCGACCGTCGGGTTCCCGCGCGAGTCGAGGACGCGGCGGAGCGAGACGCTGGTGATCCGCGTCATCAGCTCTCCCTCCGGACCGTGAACGGGAGCGCGCCCGCGTCGTACTCCTCCGCGGCGACGAGGATGGGCTCCGTCTGGTCCGTGTCGATCAGCACGGGCGCCCCGTAGGACACCTGTAGCGCTCGCGCGCCGAGGATGCGTGCCTTCTCGTATCGATTGTATCGCTGTCCTGACATGGTTACTGGTACGGCGAGACGACGTCGACCAGGTCGCGGTGGCTGACCAGCATGCGCCGGCAGCAGTGCCGGTCGACCCCGAGGTCGTCGAGCACCTCGCCGGGGTCCTCGTCGCCCTCGCGAGCCCGCTCTTTGAACTCTTCCCAGTGTTCACCCACGACGTTGCCGCACGTGAAACACCGGACCGGGATCATCATGACTGGATCACCTCAGCGGTAGGACTTCTGGTAGCGAGCGCGCGCGCCGGGTCCGCCCCACTTCTTGGGTTCGGACTGGCGCACGTCGTTGACCAGCAGGGTGCGGTCGAAGTTCATGTACGCGTCGCGCAGCTCGGCGTCGCCGAGGTGCTGGACGAGGCCGCGGGCGATCGCGGTCCGCGCCGCGTCCGCCTGCCCGCTGAAGCCGCCGCCCTCGACGTCGATGTCGATGTCGACGCCCTCGCGGAGCTCCTCGCCCGCGATGCGGAACGGCTCCAGCATCTTGAGCCGCGCCTGTTCCGGTTCGACCAGCTCGACTGGCTGGGAGTTGATACGCACGCGGCCCTCGCCCTCGCGCACGGTGGCGCGGGCGACGGCCGTCTTCTTCTTGCCTGAGGTGTTCGTTACCATGTGACGTTGGCTCCCAGAGACTCGGAGATGTCCCCGAGCGTCGTGAATTTGATGTTCGAGAGGCGGTCGAGCGAGGTGCCGTCGAGGACGACGCTCTCGACGTCCTCGTCGCGCTCGTAGGGGTTCCCGACGTACACGCGCACGTTCGAGAACGCCTCGCGGCCGTCCTCCGACTTGTACGGCAGCATGCCGCGGATGGCGCGCTTGAAGATCCGATCCGGGCGCTTGGGGTAGTACGGCCCGCTGTCCGAGCCGAGCTCCGCGCGCTTGTGGTACGTCTCCATCGTCGCCTCCTCGTTGCCGGTGATGACGGCGCGCTCGGCGTTGACGACGGCGACGGTCTCCCCGGCGAGGGCGCGCTGCGCGACCTCGGAGGAGACGCGACCGAGGATACAGTCGCGGGCGTCGACCACGACGTCCGCGTCGATCTTCGCGAGACTCATCGGATCACCCGCACGTCGCTTCCTTCGGGGTTCTGTTCGATGAACTGTTCCAGCGTCACCGCTTCGCCGGCCTGGTCGATCTTCGTCCGGGCGGTCCCGGAGAAGTCGACGGCGGCGACGGTGACGTTCGTTTCGAGCACACCGCTGCCCAGCACCTTGCCGGGGACGACGACCGTCTCGTCTTCCTGAGCGTACCGCTCGATGCGGCCCAGGTTGACCTCAGCGTGCGTGCGCCGTGGCTTCTCCAGTCGGTCGGCGACGTCCTGCCACACGTTGGCACCGGAGTCACGCGAGACCGACTTCAGATCGGCGATGAGGTTCTGTAGTTTCGGGTTCGTCTTGCTACTCATAGCTGTCCCTCCTGAACGGAGAGTTCGTGGAAAACGGAGTGCAGGGAGCAGGATTTGAACCTGCGGACCTCTACAGGACAGCGCCCTGAACGCTGCGCCGTTGGCCTGACTTGGCTATCCCTGCGTGCACTCCACCGTATTCCGGCTCCCTTCAAACCACTTTCGGTCCCGCCGTCCGCCGCGTCGGCCGCGGGCGCTCCGGCGGTCGGAGCGGCGCCGCGGCTGTCGGCGGGGGCGACGGTCAGGGTGTTGGTTCGAAGGGCCGTCATTTCCTTAGACTGCGACTTTCGTCTGTAGTTCGTCCGCGCGCTCCTCGATGGAGTCGATGGCGCGGAGCAGCAGTTCCTCGACGTCGAACGAGCCGTCCGTCTCGATGTGGAAGACGAACGCGCCCGGCACGTCCTCGACCGCGACCTCCTTCCCGGGGAACCGTTCCGAGAGGTCGTTGTCGAACTCGTCCGTGAGCTCGATGTCGCCCTCGGGCGTCTCGATGACGCCGCGGAGGATGTTCGGCTCGTCGTCGTCGAACTCGCCCCGGTCGCCCTCGACCGTGACGCGCTGGAGGTGGCGGTAGCCGACGGAGACGCCGCCCTGGTGTTTGGCGTGCTCCTTGCCGGTGTCGAGGACCGCGTCGGCCTCGAACTCCAACCGCTGTCCCTCCTTCAGCTCGATGATCGGGACGTTCTCGTCGGCGACCTCGACGAGCGGATCGCTGCTCTCGATGTCGCCGGAGTACGCCGTCGCCGGGCCTTCGACGTCGAGCGCGAGGGTGACCTCGTCGCCGAGTTCGAAGTCGTCGAGCGGCGTCGTCAGGGGCACGAGCCCCAGACGCAGGCCGATCATCTCGTCGAACATGACCGAGGAGTTCTCGACGAACCGAACGGTGTCGATCGAGAACGTCGGGACGTCGGCGATCATCGCGCGGCGGATGCCGTTGGCGAACGCCGGCGTGAGCCCGCGGATCAGCACCCGCGCGCTGCGTTCGTCCCGTTCGACGTACTGGACGTCGAATTCGTCTTCGGTCATGTCAGACTCGCTTGTTCTTCGGCGCCTTCGTCCCGTCGTGCGGGATCGGCGTGACGTCCTCGATGCGACCGATCTCGACGCCCGCACGCGAGAGCGCGCGGATCGTCGCCTGCGCACCGGGACCGGTGGACTTGTTTAGGTTGCCGCCGGGGCCGCGCACGCGAACGTGCACGCCCTCCAGACCGGCGTCCTTGACACGCTCGGCGACGACCTCCGCCATCTGCATGGCGGCGTACGGCGACGCCTCGTCGCGGTTCTGCTTCACCACGGTGCCGCCGGACGACTTGGCGATCGTCTCGGCGCCCGTCTCGTCGGTGACCGTGATGAGCGTGTTGTTGAACGACGCGTACACGTGGGCGATGCCCCACTTTCCGTCCTCGGATTCACTCATGGTTGGTTACTCCTGTGACTCCGCGCGCTCGGGGTGGAGATCGTCCGCGAGCGGGCTCGTCTCGTCGAAGGCGATGGCGCCTTCGTCGTCGACGTCCACCTTCACCGACGGGCGCGTGACGCGGGCGCCGTTGACGGTGATGTGGCCGTGGACGATGAACTGGCGGGCCTGCTGGGTCGAGGAGGCGAAGCCCTGTCGGTAGACGACCGTCTGGAGGCGACGCTCCAGGAGGTCGGTCACGTCGAGCGACAGGACCGTCGAGATGTCGTCGTTGTCGCCGAGGATACCGATGCGGCGGAGCCGGGTGACGAACTCCGCGCCGGCGTCCTGGGCGGCCTCGACGTCGCCCTGCGCCTCGCCGAGCAGCCGTCGGGCCTCCCGACGCATGTTACGCAGCTCGGACTGGGCGCGCCAGAACTCCTCTTTGTTCTTCAGGCCGTACCGCGAGAGGAGGTCGGACTCCTCGGCGATGCGCTCGCCCTGGTACGGGTGGTTCGGCGTCTCGTAGCCCTTGGTGTTCTTTCCGGTGCTCATTCGTCGTCACCGCCTTCGTCGTCCGCCATCTCCTCGCGGATCTCCTCGACGTTGACCCCGATGGTCCCCTCCGAGCGACCCGTGGACTTGGTGCGCTGGCCGCGGACCTTCTGCCCGCGCTTGTGGCGCACGCCCTTGTACGATTCGATGACCTTCATCCGGTTGATGTCGTGACGGCGCTTCTCGCTGACGTCGGTGCCGACGAGGTGCGTCGTCTCTCCGGTGAAGAAGTCGTTCTGTCGGTTCGTCATCCACGACGGGACGTGGTCTTCGAGGTTCTCGGCGATGTCGACCACCGCGTCGATGTCCTCCTCGTCGAGGAGCCCGAACGTGGCGTTGCGGTCCACGTCGGCCTTCTCGGCGACCAGCCGCGCCGTGCGCGTGCCGATGCCGTCGAGTTCGGACAGGCTTCGCTCGACCGTCTTCGTCCCGTCGAGGTCCGCGCCCCCGATCCGAACGAAGTACTGGAGGTCTTCCTCCTCCTCCGGCGAGTCGTCCTGTGATTCTTCCGTGCTCATGTGTTGGTTGTGGTGAGCCCTACCGACGCGAATCGGCGGTACTCGTCCGTTCGAGCGTTGCGGCGGGGATTCGAACCCCGGAGGCAGTGACGCCACAGAGTTAGCAACCCTGCGCCTTGGGCCAGGCTTGGCTACCGCAACCCGCGTTGTATCATCGCCCTTGCGGACTCGGGGCCCGACGCCCCTGCAGTTCGTGCGTTCGTATGCTCCCGCCTTCGGTACTTAAACATCACGAAACGGTCGGGTCGCTGTGGGCCACTCGCACGGTCGGTGCGCGCGCAGTCCCGCGGGTTCGCCGGGTGCGGCGAGAGGGTGACCGCCCGCTTCCGTGAAGCGTACTGTTTAGTGGGTCCCGCGGGAGGGTCCGAGCATGAAGGCCGTTCAGTTCGACGACCACGGCGACCGCGACGTGATCGAGTACGGCGAGTTCCCCGACCCGGAGCCGGACCGCGGCGAGGTCCTCGTCGACGTGAAGGCCGGCGCGTTGAACCACCTCGACATCTGGACGCGACGCGGGATGCCCGGCATCGACCTGGAGATGCCGCACGTCCCCGGCAGCGACGCGGCGGGCGTCGTCGAGGCCGTCGGCGAGGGCGTGACGCGCTTCGAGCCGGGCGACCGCGTCGCCGTGAGCGCCGGCGTCTCCTGCGGGGACTGCGAGTTCTGTCGCAACGGCGAGGAGTCGCTGTGCGTCTCCTTCCACATCATCGGCGAGCACGTCCGCGGCGTCCACGCGGAGAAGGCGACGGTGCCAGCCGCGAACCTCGTCCCGGTCCCGTCCGGCGTCGACTGGGAGGTCGCCGGCTCCGCGTCGCTCGTCTTCCAGACCGCGTGGCGCATGCTCCAGACGCGCGCCGACATCGAGGCCGGCGAGAAGGTGCTCGTCTTGGGCGCCTCCGGCGGCGTCGGCCACGCGGCGGTCCAGATCGCCGACCACGCGGGCTGTGAGGTGTTCGCGACCGCCTCCACCGAGGAGAAGCTCTCGCACGCCGAGGCGTGCGGCGCCGACCACGTCATCGACTACGAGGCGAACGACTTCGCCGAGGAGGTCGCCGCGCTCACCGGCAAGCGCGGCGTCGACGTGGTCGTCGACCACGTCGGCGAGGCCACCTACCCCGACTCGCTGAAGTCGATGGCGAAGGGCGGCCGGCTCGTCACCTGTGGGGCCACGACCGGCCCGAACCCGGGCGCCGGGCTCAACCGCATCTTCTGGAACCAACTGTCCGTCATCGGCTCCACGATGGCGACCCCCGGCGAGGTCGACGACGTGCTGGAGCTCGTCTGGGACGGCACCTTCGAGCCACGCGTCCGCGAGGTCCTCCCGATGAGCGAGGCCGCGCGCGCACACGAGATGATCGAAAACCGTGAGGGCTTTGGCAAAGTGGTGGTAAAGCCGGACAGTGAGCTCTGAGACCGACGACGACGCGGACGCGACCGCCGACGGCACCACCGACGGCGGCTACGTCCACGTCCCGGGCACCGACGACGGCGCCGACGCGACCGACAACGACGGCGCCGGCGGCCCGACCGCCGCCGACGAGCCCGCCGCCGACGGCTTCGGCCGCAAGGGGTGGGCGCTGACGGCGGCGATATTCACCTGCGCGCTCGTCATCCCCGGGATCATCTACGTCTACCCGTACGCCGCGGGCTGGTTCGGTCTCCCCTTCTTCGCGACGTACCTCGCGCTCCCGCTCGTCCCCGCGCTCCTCCTCGGCCTCGTCGCGGTCTGGTCGATGACGGCCGCGACGGCCGACGACGAGCCCTGACCGAGCGGGGCCGGATTGCCCGCGAACGGACGGCCCCGCCGCGGCCGAACGACAACCGTTTTGAACGACACCCGCGCAGTGGTGATATGTTGATCACCGTCTCCGGCCCGCCCGGCAGCGGGAAGAGCACTAACGCCGTCCAACTGGCGGACGCGCTCGGCCTCGGACACGTCTCCGGCGGCGACATCTTCCGCGAGATGGCGGCCGAACGCGACATGACGCCCGTCGAGTTCAACGAGTTCGCCGAGGAGGACCCCCAGATCGATCGCGACCTCGACCGCCGGCTCCGCGAGATCGCCGTCGAGCGCGACGACGTGGTCCTCGAATCGCGGCTCGCCGGGTGGCTCGCGGCCGACCACGCCGACTTCCGGTTCTGGTTCGACGCGCCGCTGTCGGTCCGCGCCGAGCGGATCGCGGAGCGGGAGGCGAAGCCGGTCGACCGCGCGCGGACGGAGACGGAGCGCCGCGAGGCCTCCGAGCGCAAGCGGTACCGGGAGTACTACAACATCGACATCGAGGACCTCTCGATCTACGACGCCGCGTACAACACCGCCCGCTGGGGCCCCGAACGGTTCCTCGACGTCCTCGTCGCGACCGTCGAGGCGTACGACCCCGAGGACGACGAGGGGAAATCGCCCGTCGAGGGCGTCGTGTACGACTTCTGAGTCTCCACCCCGCCTCCGCATGACAGACGCCACAGACCCCGACGCCGACGCTCCCGCCGACGGGAAGGACCCGCTTCGCGCGCCGCCCGGCGAGCGCTCGGTGCCGGAACTGCTGCGGTTCGGCGTCGTCAACCTCGACAAGCCCGCCAGCCCCTCATCGCATCAGGTGTCGGCGTGGGTGCGCGACGCGATAGACGAGACGCTCGCCGCGCTCGATCCGGCCGGTCCCCCCACCGGCGGCGTCGCCCACTCCGGCACGCTCGACCCGAAGGTCACCGGCTGCCTGCCAACGCTGACCGGCGACGCGACGCGCATGGCGCAGGTGTTCCTCGAAGGCGCGAAGGAATACGTCGCGGTGCTGGAGCTCCACGGGCCCCCGCCGGCGGACTTCCGCGAGGTGATCGCGGAGTTCGAGAGTGAAGTGTACCAGAAGCCGCCCCGGAAGAGCGCCGTGAGCCGTCGCCTCCGCACGCGAACGGTCCACGACCTCGACGTGCTGGAGGTCGCCGACCGCCGGGCGCTCCTCCGGATCCGCTGTGAGTCGGGGACGTACGTCCGGAAGCTCTGTCACGACCTCGGGCTCGCGACGGGGGTCGGCGCGCACATGGGCCACCTCCGCCGCACCGCCACCGACCCGTTCGACGACCGCGACCTCCGCCCGCTCCAGGACCTCGTGGACGCGCTCGCCTGGGCCGAGGAGGGCGACGACGCGCTCCTCCGCGAGGTGGTCCGTCCGGCCGAGGACGCCCTGACGCACCTCCCCGCGGTGACGGTCGCGCGGTCGGCCGCGCGCAGCGTCGCGACCGGCGCGCCGGTGTACGCGCCCGGCGTGATCGACGCGGACGACGCGGCGGTCCCCGACACGGTCACCGGTCGCGAGATCGACGCCGACGGGGGCGATCCGCCGCTCGTCGCGTGTTTCACCCCGGACGGCACCGCGGTCTGCCTCGGGCGCGTCGTCGGCGACCCGAGCGCGGACCGCGGGAAGGTCGTCGACTTGGAGCGCGTTCTTTTATAGGTCGGCCACGCCGGGTTCGGGTATGGACGAGCCGGACGCGGACGGGGAGGCGGACGGACGGATAACGCTCGGGAGCGCGAGCGCCGCGCCGGGGACGCTCGACCGGGGACGGCTCCCGGTCGCGGACCTGCCGACCGGCGGCTCGGAACGGCTCCCGGTCGCGGTCGCGAACGGCGCCGCCGACGGGCCCACGCTGTGGCTCACCGGCGGCGTCCACGGCGACGAGGCGACGGGCGTCGCGGTCGTTCAGGACGCGGTCGCGGTCCTCGGCGACCGTCTCGCCGACCTCGCCGGCGCGGTGGTCGCGGTGCCCGTGGTCTCGCCGGCCGGACTGCGACGGAACGCGCGAGAGACCTACTACGCCGACGAGGATCCGAACCGCCACTTCCCGGACGCGGACGCCGAGTCGGCCCGCCCGCCGAAGCTCCAGGAGCGGATCGACGCCCGGCTGTACGCCGCGATCACCGGCCGAGCAGTCGACGGCAACGACGAATTCCCGGCCGGCACCGACGCATTCGCGGGCGACGCGACCGCGGACCCCGTTGACTCCGTCGGGACGAACGCGGCCGCGGATGCGCTGATCGACTGCCACACCGCCGGCGTCGGCAGCGAACCCTTCGTCATCCGCGACCGTGTCCTGTACGGCGACCGGCGGAGCGAGGAGGAGGCGGCCGCGCTCTCCGCCGAACTCGGTCGGCTCGTCGAGGCGTTCGGCCTCCCGGTCGTGCGCGAGTACCCCGCGGCCGAGTACGTCGAGGAGAACCTCCAGCGCTCGACCGCGGGGGCCGTGCTCAACGAGGCCGGTATCCCGGCGTTCACGGCCGAAATCGGCGCGCACAGCGTCGTCGACGACGCGCTCCTCGACGCGGGCGTCGCGGGCGTGGTCGGCGTCGCGGTCGAGATGGGGCTGCTGGCCCCCGGCGACGCGCCCGAGTCGGTCGGCGACCCCGGCGTCGGCGTCGACCCCGCGCCGGTCGATTTCCCCGTGCGACGATTCCGCGGACCGGCGATGGACGCGGCCGGACTCGTCCGCCACCGCGTCGACGCCGGCGACGCGTTCGGCGAGGGCGACGCGCTCGCCGACGTGGTCGGCGCAACGGGAACGGCACGCGCGACGGTCCGCGCCGACCGCGACGGCTACGTCCTCGGCCGGTGCGAGGGGTTGGCCGTCTACGAGGGCGACCCGATCGGGAGCCTCGCAGTCCGGGACGACGGCGACCTCGTGGCGTCGCGGGACGCCGCCGACGAGTGAAGCGAAGTCCTTAATTACCGGACCGCCGTTCGTCTGCGTGTAGTCAGGGACCGTGGGGTAGTGGTATCCTATGCGGATGGGGTCCGTATGACCTGAGTTCGACTCTCAGCGGTCCCATCAGAAATTTTACCTATTCTCATTATCAGCAGTCTTAGCACTGTCTAACACCCGAAAACCGGATTCGGGGGGTGCGCTATGAACCGCCAACCCGGCGGTTCCGACGAAACCGCGCAGTGCCGGTATTGTGACGGTCACGTCTCTGATAGGTTCCGGGCTGTCTTCGGTGATGAAGACGACGTCGCGCACCGGTGCCTCGGGTGTGACTGCTTCCGTCGCATCAGCCGCGGCAGCGCCGCCGGAGTCGACATTGACCTCGTCGATCCCGCCGAGGACCCGAACCGTAACCGTGGACAGCGTGTTGGCGCCGCCTTACGCGCCGACGGAGGTAGCCGATGAGCCGTACACGCAGCGAGCCGTGGTACTCGGGCGCCCATCGAGCGCTCGTTCCTGAGGTCGGCCCCGTCGACAAACACGGCCTCTGTGAGTGTGGTCACTGCGATCGTGAACAGAGCTACCGTCTCCCCTGGCCTGAGATCGGAGGCGATGTCGCGTACTGCGAGTATCACGTCGCGCGGTACCGACATCACAACCGAGAGATCTGGGAGCGCATCAGAAGCCTCGACGAACTTGAGGATCCCGATGTCTACGCCGTCGTCGGCGATCGATTCCTCACGCTTGAGGAGGTCCCCGAAGAGATTTCCGTCGACGGCGAGAGGATGCGTCGCGTCGCACTCGGTGTCGACGGTTGGGCCCTGTTCGACAGCGCAGAGCCCGATGAGGACGGTGAAGTTCGGTTCGTAACCATCGATCGGAACCTCGAACCCCGAGAGTCGGTGGAGATCAGCCGGTCGTCCGCTGGCGAGTTCCTCAACTGGTTCCGCGAACACGAGGGCGTTCACGACCTCGACCCGGACGCTCGCCGCGCGCTCTACGGGGGTGATCATCGCGATGAGTGACGATCGCACTCAAGAAACAGAGGGACTCGATCACCTCGTCCTTCGGCGACCAATCGCCCGGTGGGTTGATGACCAGAAGGTCGCGGCGAATCCCGTCACGCAGGAGATCGTCCACGACCCGGTCGACACGCCACGAATCCCACGGCGGCGGATAGCCGGCGTCCACATCGGACGCGTCAGCTCGGAGATGGTCCCGGTCCGTGGGTATCGCGACGGTCGCTACGTCCTCGCGATCGCGCCGGAACACGCCTCTATCGATGTGTTCGATCCGAGCGATCGCGACCCGGGCGAGCCCCCGCTCGACGTCACCGAGTCGTGGGTTCCGCTCGTCGCGGTGTTCACCGCCGGCGAGCGCGGTGCCGTGGTCGTCCCCCGGAAGGAGGTGGAGTTTTGAGCGACGACTACCTCGAACCCGGGCCGCAGGGCGACCTTGACGAGCTGCTGGGCGACGCCGAGCCCGTCACCGGTGACGAAGAGGATTCGATCGAGGGCGTCGTCGATTCCGACGAGGCGCGCGAGCTTCGCGACGCCGCCGGCGAAGGGACTCGGCAGGTCCATCCCAGCAGCCCGGAGTCGACCGAGTACCGGACGTTCGACGTCGAGGGGCCGATTGAGTGCGTCGAGCCGCGTGTTCACGCGTTCGGCGCTCACCTCCTGTTCTCGCAGCCCGATACTAGTCAGAACGGTCACCCCGGCTCGCTGTCCCCGTACGACGCGATTGTCTCGCAGTACGAACCCAGCATCGCCGACGACATCGGGTCGTTCGCCTTCGACGACGAGCTCTGGGAGATCAATCCGGACAAGACCAACTACTGGTCCGGCGGTATCGCGGCGCCGTCGCGCCCCTACGAGACGTTCAACGAGTACCAGATCGCCGTCCGAGCGCAAGACGGCCTCGGTGAGCGGAAGGCCTCGTTCCAGTTCCGGCCGTCGGTGCCGGACGCGCGAACGGCTGACGGCGAACGGATTGGGTCGATGCCGGAATATCTCCCGTACGGCCTACGCGTTCAGGCGAACTCCAGCAACTTAGAGCCGGACGAGGTGATCCCGTTGCTCCGTCGACTCGCGGAGGAACTCGACATCAGTACGCACTACTTCCGCGACGAGTGCGTTCACGAACACTCGAACGCCTACCAGATGGAGATGTACCTCCGCCTGGACCGCGGCGCCGGCGAGCAACACGTCGCCGGGCAGGGAGCCGTCCTCGACCAGCTCGCGCTCTTCGGTTCGAACAACCGCGGGAAGGGCGAGTACAAGTGGGACAACGAGAAGGTCGTCGGCCACCGGAACGCAGTCGCGCTCGACGAGTCGACCTGGAAGAAGCTCACGGAGAAGCCGAGCGGCGTCGGGAAGCTGGTGAAGTACTACCATCCCGAGTTCGCCCGGTCTGAGGAGACATCGTCAGATGACGATCCGCTCTCGGACCCGAAGCTTGAGATCCAGTGGTCGAAGGACTACTCCGACCGAGCCTCGGTGCCCTGGAGCGAGGACGGCGCGTTCGACGTCGAGGCGCTCCGGACGGAGCTCGACGAGTCGCTCGTGAACGTCCTCGTCTGGGCAGGGCTCCCGACGCGTGCCGACCCCCGCGTCTACACGGCGGATCACTACTTCGAGGCGACCGAGTCAGAGCGGAATCTCGACCTCGTGGACAACAAGATGCCCAGCGTCCGGGAGGGTGAAGAGCAGCAGGCGGTCGCGCACTTCGCTCGCGGCGATGCGACCGAGTCTGAGCGCTCCGTGCTGGCTGCGCTGACCGACGGCGGCGACGGAGCCGGCGTCGACGAGCTCGCCGAGCTGTCGGACACGTCTCGGTCGACCGTCTACCGTGCCGCCGAGAAGTTCGATGACCTCGTCGAGGTTGCGAACGCGAAGATGTCGTTCGAGGACAGCCTGATCCGCGAGAAGTTCCAGGACCTGCTGAACACTTTTGAAGATGTCACGGACTGGGTCGTCGGCGGTGTGCGTCAGCTCGCGTCGGCGGAGACGGAGATGATCGACCAGGACTCCGCGCTCGCACGCTGGGCTCGGCGTCACGGCATCTCGATCACCGAGTCCGTCGACGGGATGGTCGTCGATCTCGGCGGCCAGCCGCTTTCCCGGGTCGAGCTCGTGAAGCTCATCCGCGCCGGCGTCGACGCCGCGGAAGATACGGGCTCGATGGCGTACCGGAAGTTCATCAGCGGTGAGTTCTCCTGGACGGAGAAGGAGAAGGGACGCCGAACGGGTCAGCGCCCGATCAACCGCAACGGGGACGTTCTCTTCTCGTCGAAGCTCCCCCGCTGACCACCGACAGTTGAGTGGCAACACTATTCTGCCCCCTGTTTCTTGTTGACATCGTTACGTTTTGAGCGGGATCTGAGCCGATTTTGCTCTCAATCGCGGTCGCGATCAACCTCGACGTCGTCGCGAGCGCTGCGGCTGATCAGGGTTCGATCCCACGGGCTGGGACGGACCCCTTAGGGAGTGTGCCTAAGGGCACCCCCTTCGGGGGAAAATACACAGCAACCGCTTTCGGAAGTTCCACCTGAAGCACTCGAAACAGGGGTTCGTCCCGCGCGGAAAATTTTAGTCCTAACCACTTCGAAGGAGCTTCAGGAACCCAACCGGCGCGTATCTCTTCGAACGCTTACAGCGGCGCAGCACGCGCCGAGAAAACAGGTCTGCTCGCGAGTCTTCTACGAGGTTAGTCGGTCGCGAGCAGAACCGAGGAAAGCAATTACAAATAGTACCGCTAGAGCCCCAGTGAGCAGGAACTCTGTCGAGCGAACTATCTCGGCCAACGCTCCGCCCTGCGCCACGAACAGTTGGCCGAGCAGTGACCGCCTACAGCTGTAGGCTGTCCGACCACACGTTCGGAACATCACGTGAAGAGCGAGCGGGATGCCGAGGAAGGCTAACAGCGCGTACGCTTTCGCCTTCTTCAGCATCACACGGTCGTCTCAAGCCGGCCGAGCGTCTGTTCGATGACCCAGTCGCCGATAGCCGAC
Source organism: Halorubrum sp. Atlit-8R (assembly GCF_003666025.1). Classification (NCBI taxonomy): domain Archaea; kingdom Methanobacteriati; phylum Methanobacteriota; class Halobacteria; order Halobacteriales; family Haloferacaceae; genus Halorubrum; species Halorubrum sp. Atlit-8R. The sequence goes on along the minus strand of NZ_QPLV01000002.1, from coordinate 66,487 downwards.
CAGACGGTGTCAGCGAACGTTCCGAGTTGCGAGGTCATCGCACTCACGTTCGGGTCGACCCAACCGAGTGCGATCGCGACCCCGCCAACGACGAGGATCGCGATCCCGTAGGCTGCCCCCGACGAGACCGTGTCACCGATGATCTTCCCGATTTTGACGACTTTCAGGATGTAGAGCGCGCCCATCAGCAGCATCGCGCCCATCAGCAACTGCTGGCCGGCGCCCAGCGCTTCAAGCGCGTCGAGGAGCCAGCTCATCAGTCCGACCCCTCGTCGTCGTTCGAGAACCGCCCGCCGATAACGACCTGCGGCCGGTCGTCGTCGGGTGAGTTGTTCGCGCGGTACTCGCGGACGAGCTGAATGAGCGCGTAGCCGCCGATGAGGACGGCGATGAGGAACGCGTCGGAGTTGACGAACTCGGCGAGAAGGTCGCCCTCACCGAGGCCTTGGAGCGCGACCACGCCGGCGACGGCGACGATGGCGATCCACCGCGCAGTAGTGAACTCGTCGACCTCTCGGAGGAGGAACAGCGAGCCGATGGCGATGCCGCCGACGGCGAGGATGGCGCCGGCCTCGGAGCCGAGCGAGAAGAGCCCGGCCTGCCCGGCCGCAACGACGACGGCGGCGCCGATGGCGCCGGTGAGCAGCCTGTTCTCGCCGATACTCACGAGACCGCTGCCGACGCTGGAGACGGCCGCCTTGACGCCGTTCCCGAGCGTGGGACCGACTCGCGGGATGCGGGAGACGGCGCTGTCGGCGCCGGAGGCGAAGCCGTCGATGGCGTCCCGAGAGGCTGCCGGTCGGGTCCCGGCGACGAACAGCATCGCGACACTGCCGAACAGCACGGAGAGGCTCGGCAGGTTGCCGGTGGTGAACGTGGCGAAGACACCGCCGCCGACGGAGTCGGTCCCCGGACTTGGCGGGTCGGTCGGTTCGATCGAGACGAGGCCGACGTCGTCGCGGTCGACAGTGATCGCGTCCGGTTTCTCGGCGGCACCGAGCTCGTTGTCGGAGCCGTCGACGATAGCGTACCACTGGCCGTCAGTGCCGGCGACGTACTCCGCGGTCCACGAGTCGCCGACGACGCTGGCGGGCTCGACGACGAACTCGGTGTTGGTCGCGTTGACGCTCTCCGGGACGCGGACGCGCATGGAGTTCCGCTCGGGCGAGACGCGCGCCGAGAGCGTGTTCAGGGTGACCCTCGAACCGCTGCTCGCGTTCGGCGCGTAGAAGCGCTGGTCGCCGTCGCTGTAGAGTTCGACGTAGTCGCTCTCGGCGCTGTACGTCTCGTTCTCAGCGTAGTAGACGAGCCCGCCCTGTGGCGTCTCGCCGACTTCGAGGTAGCTCCCGGAGTTCCACGAATCGAGCTGGATGCGGGAGTCCATGTCGAAGCCGACCGGCGTCGCGCGGACAACGGAGATCTCGGAGTCGTGCGCGTCGACGCGGGAGCCGGTGGAACGGACCTCGACGGTCGTTCCCTCCGGCACCGGGTCGCCAGCGAGCGCAGACACGTCGACGTCGAGCGTGGTTCCCGAGAGGTTCGCGGCCGACTGCGGGACGCTCGACCAACTCCCGGTTTCGTTCAGCCGGTAGTCGAGCGCTCGCATCGAGAGGACGGTGCGAGCGTGCGGGATGGTGAGCGTGGCGTTCGCTCGCGAAGTTGTGTACGTCTTCGAGATGTTGTACCGCTCGGAGAGCGCTTCGCTCTCGTAGTCGACAGTGCGCGGCGATTCGAGGTCGTGGCGGAACTCCAGTTCGACCTGCGGCTCGGGGCCGTCGCCAGAGTACGAGCCGTCGCCGACGTGGACGGTGACGTTGTTCTGGCCGTCTTCGAGCCACGAGACGCTGCCCCCGAGGTCGACGGTCTCGCCTTCGGCGAGCGTGCCGTTGTAGGAGGCGGTGTGGCCGTTCAATTCCACGACGGAATCTCTTGTTTGACTCACCTCCGTCCACGACGCGGACACGTCGACGGGACCGTTGACCGACACGTCTGCCGACTGCGAGCCTGTCGAGAGGTCGACCGAGTCTGTGACCGTCTCGCCCGGCCCGAGGACTCCCGAGTGAGACACGGTCGATCCGCCGACGCTAACCGAGGGATCTTGAGTCGCAGTAACCGCCGTCCATGACACCGACACGTCGACCGGCCCGGTCGTCGATATGTCGGCTGTGTGAGACCCCGGAGAGAGGTCGATTGTCTCGCTCGTCGAGCCGTCGAGGACGCCATTGTGGGATACCGTGTTGCCGTCGACCGTCACCGATGGGTCCGACGCGCCGTATTGCTCAGTATAGCTGATCTCATAGTCGACAAGACCGGCGTCGGTCGCCACGTCGACGCTTTGCGACCCGCGACTCACGTCGATCGGAGTCGAGCCGGTGAGCGAGACGGACTCCGACCCGCCGGGATGATCAACCGTCACCGACGACGGGCTCGGACCTGATATTTTCACGTAAGGCTCCGAGACGCCGAACTGGTCCCCAAGCCAGCGATGTTTGTATTGCGGGTTTGGATCTGTCTTGAAAGTCACGTCCACCGACGAACGTCCAGACACGTCGACGTTATTAATGTCAAAGACTTTATTCCAAGTGCTTTCTTGTTGATATTCGATGGTATCTTGTTTTGTCCCATCTATCCAAACTGATATATCATGATAGCCGTTAACGGGAGCATCGTTCATTGCGGCGTTGACCTCTAACGAGGAGATCGTTTGGACGTTATCGGTAGGGACGGTGACGGTCATGGAACTTTTGAGGCCATTTTTGCTTTGACTGACCCATTTGCTCGACGCGCTCCGAGGGTTGCTCAAGCTGACTGATCCGCCTGTTGGAGCGCGATCGCCGTCGATTGAGAGTGACTCGGTCGTCCCTGTCGCGCTCGCGGTCCCGGTCCGCGTTTGCGTCGACGAGCCGCCGTCACTCGATAGTGTGAGCGTTGCGTCTCTCGCGGGGGCGTTGCCCCCCACGTCGACGCTAAAGCTATTTCCATCCGTCTGACTGGTCTTACTCACCGACTCTGCCGTGGTTGACTCCTTGCCGGTGAGAGTCACGCTCTCGTCTCGCGGCGACGCCGTCCCGCCGACATTGATCGGGATCGAGCCCGAACCGGAGACGGTTGTCGACGTTGACGCCGAAGCGGTGTTCTCCAGGCCCGTCGCATTGAGCACGAGGTTGTCGACGGAGTCACGCGAGTCGAGCTGATACGTGTGCCGCGTGCCGTCGACGGCCGGCCGGTCGCGGATGACGAGCTCGCCGCCGAAGGTGACCGTGTTCGTCGAGAACCCGCGGACGTAGAACGCGGCGGAGTCGCCGCGGACCTGAATGGCCTCGGTGTACGTCCCGTTCTCCTCGTGAGCGATACGCGCGACGCTCGGAACACCGCCCTGAGTCCGGTTGAACCACTCAGTTGGGACCGAGACCCAGCGGCCGTCGTGCGTCCGCTCGTCGGTCAGGTTGAGCGCGGGCTCGCCGTTGACGGTCGTCGTCTCGACGCGCATCGTCTGTGCGCCGGCAGAGGCGTGAACGGTCGGACTCTCGTCGTCTCGGAGGTGTGACGCCGGAATCGCGTTCAGTCCACCGAGCGGGCCGCGGTCGACGCCGCCGTCGACCTCCTGGAGCTCCGTGCCGTCGGGCGTGACGACCGTGCCGTTGTTCGGCTCGATCTCGGTGTCGTCCGACGGCATCAGCAGCATCGGACCGGCGGCCATCGCGACGATGACGACGCCGATCAACCCGACAACTTTCAGCTGCTCGTCGTCGAGGTAATCGTCGATATTCATGCCGACCTCCATCGCGGGGGGATATGGGGGGTTGGCGCACGCGCGTGCGCGTAACCGTCTGCTCGGCGCGGTTCGACTCGATTTTGGCGATTGGTTGAGACCAGTTTCATTTGGCGCTCACTCTCCGAACTTCCGGCGAGATGATGCGGAGCTTTCCTGGAACCTTGTAGCGGCGAGGAAGATCGTCCCAGCCGAACTCAGTGTACTGACCGCTGGTCCAGAACAGACCGCGGCCGAGCTTCCATGTCGACGTCATCTCGCTGCTCATCGGCGGCCGAACACCGATGATCTCGTCACTACCGGTGGGGTTGTCGGTGCCGGAGAGGGTAACTCCCCAGCGCATTTTCTTTCGGATCATCCACGAGATCTCTCTCGGCTTCTGTGTGAGCAGCACGAACGACAGGCCGTTCCGGCGGAAGTCGACGTACTGCTGGCTGACGGCGTCGATCTTCGTCGAGAGGCCGCCGTTGTCGTTCGAGGCGTGGTGTTTGAACAGGTTGCTCGCCTCGTCGCAGACCCACGTCGTCCGCATCGAGCGCTTCTCGTTGACGTTGTGGTGGACGAGCCAGCTGAACCACCAGTGACTCGTCGGTGTCACCTGCTTGTCGTCGAGCTCGGGGTCGTGCTTCGCGCGCTCCGCTTCCCAGACGCTGGTGTACTCCAGCGGCGGACACTCGGACGCCTTCCGGGTGATCTCCTCGGCACCTCGGAACCTCGGGTCGGGATAGACGACGTGGAACGCACCCGACATGAGGACGTTGTTGTTCAGGTCGTCGAGGTCGCTGTACCGCTCGACGCGCCAGACGATGTCTTCGAGGCCGACCTCGATCGGCTCGAAGTCCGTCTCGGCGAAGCCAGAGTCGTCCTCTGGCGGCGCGAGTTGGACTTTGTACTCGATGCCCTCCGGCAGGCACACCACAGCCCACGGGGCCAGCGGGAGCCACTCGGTCCGCTGCGGCGTCCCGCGCCAGACGACGGCCTCCCCGTTGACCTCCATCCAGCGAGCGATGAACGTCGACACGCTGGTGGTCTTCCCGCGCCCCATCGGCCCGTGGATCAACGCGTCGGAGCCCCCAGTCGTTTCGAGGTCACTATCGTCGACGGTGGTGTCCGGGTCGGTCAGGTACTCGAACACGCCTTTCCGGGCGTCCGAGAGGCCGCTGAAGTCCTCGAAGTCGAGGCGGAACCCGTCCATGTCCGAGGTGTGGACGATCGCGTCGAGCATCGCTCGCGGATGACGAAGCGTGCTGTGTGGCGGTGTTCCTTCGACTGGGTCAGGAGTCCGCTCTAGCCGGTCGAGGAGCTTTGGGAACGGCGTCATCTCCATGTGCCGAACCAGATTCTCGCCGATGCTGTGCCTCCGCTTGTCGTTTTGAACCTCCCGAGTAGCCTCGATGTTTGTCGCCTGAAGGCCTGTAAGCCACTCGTACAGGTACTCCGGGTCCTGTACGACCTCAAGCATCGAGTCTGCCGAGTCTACCGGGATGTCGTCTGGGATGTCCGCTGAGTTACTCATGATATATTGCCTCCAGAAGAGGACGCGACAGTTCCGCTCGCTAGCTCCTCGGCGTTCGAGGCAGCCGTCCGGAGCGCACTGTTCCAGGCGGGCAGAACGTCCTGCGCGAGCATTGAGTCGAGGACCGCCGTCTGCTCGTTCGCGAGCGCTGTCCACCACTGGCTCATCGGGTTACAGACCTTCGCGGTGAAGTCGCGCGGGAGGTGTCCCGAGGCCGCGTACGCGACTTCATCCGCCCACTCGACCGCGTCCGCCTGAGACCGGACTCCCGCCTCTCCGAACGGTTCTCGAAGCGCTCGGTGTTGGTCGACGACGCGCTGGTGGAGTCGCGGGCGCATCGCGATGAACCGTTGGCGGTCAACGTGTCGAACGCCGTCCTGCTCGTCGGTGAAGTCCCCAGACTGAGCGCGGATGACGTCGACAGCCTTCTGGAACGCCGGAGAGAGCACGTCCTGAATGATGCGCGTCCGCTCGGTGCGCGCTTCCGACGGTGATGGCGCCGTGTCGCCACAGAGCCGCTCTCGCTTCTCGTGCGAGTCGAGACACGCCGCAACGGTCCACTGGTCGTTGACGAGCCGGCTGAACCACTTGTCCGGCACGCGGCCAACGGAAATCGCGGCCGCGACGTGGGACCACACCAGCAGCTCGTGCCGACTCTTGAATCCGGAGCGGAGTCGCGACCGGATGTCGCGTTGTTGAGCGCGGAGTGTCGGCAGAGCTGGGACGTGGGCCTTCTCCGCGGACCGCTCGTCGTCCTCGCGTTGCATCGAGATGATCGACCCGAGCGGGTCCGGCGAGGTGGCAGAACTAATCGTCCGCCACCCCCGAATCAGTGTCCGCGTCGATTTCCCACGGCGCCGGTGTGTCGCCATCGCCGTCGTCCGAGTCCGAGCCGGAAGAGGCGCCGACGTTGTCGGCCATGTCGGTGCCGAACATGTCGTCCATCTTCTCGGCCATCTCCTTTCGCAGCGTCTGAACCGTGGACTGAGCGCGGTCGAGCGCCTGCCAATCCATGTCCTGAATCTGCTTGTGGAGGTCCTCGAACGTCCGCCGGGCGACGTACTCCTGCCGCTCAGTCGCCACGGTCGCACGAACGTCCGAGTAGTGGTACGGCGCCGGCTCGACCGACATCTGCCCGTCGACGGCGACCGTGCCGGCAACGAGGACCGGGAGCAGTGCGAGCGTCGCAGCGACGAGCTGCGCGCCGAAGACCGCCATGCCGGCGAAGTAGGCGAGCGCCCCACCGCCGACCGCGACCCCCAGGAACGACCAGTTGAGCTTCTTCGAGAAGTTCGAGAGGCTCGTCGAGATCGCCGCCGGGAGCGCCGCGATTCCGTCACCCTCCGGCGGCTCCTCAAGCTCTTCGTCCGCGACGTCGACGGTTATCGACGGCGAAAACGAGAGTGTCGCCGGCGAGTGCGTGAGGACCTCATCGCTCGTCGGGTCGACCTCGTACATCCGTTCGAGGTCAGAGTCCGCGTCGCCCTCGTCGACGGTCGTCAGGTCCTCTCGGGGGACGGCCGCCGGGTCCGCCCAGTACCGGGCGATCATCGCCATGAGCCCCTTTGCGGGCGCGTAGAGCGTCCCACCGCGGCTCACGACTGTCTTGATGCGGTTCGGAACGAGGCGGCTCGAAGCTGCCTCGTCGCCGGTCGGCGTGACCGCGTCGTCGTTGAGGCGCCGCTGGAAGAAACCCGCCTTCTCCGCGTCGGCGTCTCGGAGGCCGAGCATCAGGATAAGCCCGATGAGGCCGACTACGACACCCACAACCGCGGGCGCGTTCGCGAGCACGGCAGCGGTCGCGAAGGTCGCGAACCCGGCCGCTCCGATGAAGATCACCCCGGAGAGGATGAGCCAGAAGCCGAGCGGCTTCTGCGCCCCGATCACGATCCGGTCGAATACGTGGTCGGCGATCTTCCGGGAGACGAACAGCGACGCGAGCGCCGGGAGCAGGATGTAAATCCCGCCCCAGCGGAAAAGGTCACCTTCAGAGTCGACCGAGAACGCCGGCGACTGCGCGAGCGGGTTGCTCTGGTGCTCGAACCGCCAGCGGGCGCCGTCGACGATCTGACCGTCGCGCTCTAGCCACATCGACACCTGAACCGTCTCGTCGAAGTGCGGCTGAAGCGAGATGCGCGACGCGTCCCGGCCCTTCTCGACGTTGATGCCGACGCGCTGGACCTCTTGGCCGGCCGCGTACGTCCGCTGTTGGCCGTTGGGTCCGGTCGTCGTCTCGGGCGTCCAGTAGACGAGGACAACCTCGTACTCGCCCACAGCGTCGACGTACGCGCTCGTCTCAAACGTGAGCGTGTTCGTCTCGACACGCGTCGACGACGTGAGCGGCTTCTTCTGCGAGTTGATGAGCGACAGAGAAGAGTACTTTACGAACGCACCCCCGGTGCCGAGGCTCCGCTCGGATTCGATCGTCACAGCCTCGGACGTGCTCGGCGGCTGCTTTCCGCTTCGCCGGAGCTCCTCGATAGAGAACGGTCCGGGGGATTCCCACGTCACGTTCCCCTCGGTTTGAGAGAGTCCGTGGGCCTCCACAGCCGCCGAGGCGTCCGTCTGAGTACCCACGGCGGCTCCGGCCACCGGCACGAGCGCACTCGCGACGAGAAACGCGGCGGTCGCGACGACCCACGCGCGTTTCATCGGGCCTCCTCGTGCTCGTCGCTCTCACCACCGTCCGTCACCGGTGCCGGAGCGCGTTCAGGCGACTCTCGGCGCTCTAGCTCTTCGAGACCGACCGGTCGGAACCGCTCATCGACGCGCTCGTCGATCGGCGGCGCCGCCTCGATCTCGTCGAGACGCTCGCCGCACGTCGGACAGAAACGCGACTTCATCGCGTTCACCGAGGAGTTACACCTCGGACACGCGTCGAATCGGCAGCGGTCGCGCAGGACGAACAGAGCCATCCCAGCGCCGAAGCCTGCCAGCGTCACGACCGCAGCGTCCGCGAAAACACCGAGGGCCGTGACACCTACGGCAGCGGCGTAGAGCGCGTATGCCGTCCCGCTCGGGGCGTCGAGGAACCATTGTCGGACCGTCCGGCGAGTGGTAAGCTTCATGCGTTCACCTCACCGTCAGACTCCGATTTGTAGAGTTCCTCGAACACGAGCCAGTTGTTGAAGGCGTATCCGGCGACAAAGCCGAGAACGCCGACAAACGCGACGGGTAGGCTCGACACGGTAACTCCGAGGACAACGACGAGGCCGATCATGACCGCCATGAACGCGTGGTCTCCCCTCTCCTCGTACCGTTTCTCCACTTCGATGAACGGTGCCGAACGCGTAACCGAGACGGTTCGGACTTCTGGAGGCTCGCTCGCCGGCATCAGTCATCATCCTCCGTCGAGAGGACCGATGCGAACACCCACGCGAGGATCGCGACGACACCGACCGCCGCGAGCTCGCCGCCGGTGAGTTCGAAGCCGAGCCCTTCGAGCGCGATTACGCCGGCACTGCCACCGACGAGGCCGCCGACCGCGGCGGCGCCAATCTCCCACACCGCGGGGCCGAAGTACATCCCGCCGATGAGGCCGCCAGCGCCGAGCACGCGTTCGGCGTTCGCGGCGCCGAAGATGCGCTTGAACGCCTTCTTCGGGTACATGACGAGATACGCCAGCACATCGGTGTACTCGCCGATGACGTACGCGAAGCCCGCGATGATAACCCATCCGAGGATGGCTTCCATGCTCATCGCCGGCATCTACATCGCCTCCGTTGACCGCGCTGTACTGCCTGTAATCGTGGTTTCGTGTTTCATGAGTCGTCGATTGAATCTTCGAGGTCGTTGCTCGCGTCCCAGAGCAGCTTGATGAGGAGGATGGCGCCGGTGATGACCACCGCCTGCGTCCCCCAGCCTTCCGGAAGCGGACTCGATTCGCCGAGCGTGCTGAACAGCGAGCTGATGTAGAACAACTGGTTGATGTTCGTCCACGCGTAGAGCGCGAGCTGGTCGACGAGCGGGATGTTGAATACCGCCGCGACAGTGCCGAACAAACCAGTTACCACCGCTGCTGGACTTTTCAGTGCGTCTGGTGCCATTATCAGGTTCCGAGTATCCCCGCGAGTCCCGGCACCGCGTCCGCGATGACCAGGATGATTCGCTGCCCGATGAACGCGACCGTGTACACGACGAGGACGACCTCGCCGGCAAGGATGATCGGCGCGAGCGGCCCGCCGATGGTCGCGAAGGACACGAGCGCATCGATTATGGTGTCGACGATGCCGAGGATGCCGGTCCCGTCGATCGCGGAGCCACCGAGCGCCGAGCCGACGCCGATGAGCGTGTCACCGATGAACAGCGGGATGTCGGCGAGTCCGAGTGTACCGACGAGTCCCGGCCCATCGCCTTGGAAGACGAGGACGATGAGGTCGAGCACCTGTGTGACGAGGCTGTCAACGCCGCTTATCAGCGGCTCCAGCAACGCCCCAAGGATGAACCCCTGCGGAGCACTCGCGAACCGATACAGCACACCAGGGATGCTCGTGTCACCGCCACCGCCTCCGTCAGTGGCGCTACTCTCACTCGCAGCCACGTCACCCACCTCCAACGAGCCGGGCAGCAGCTGCTTGGAGGCCGACGCTCAGGACGTACACCGACCCGAGCACAATCGCGACGTTGATCGGCAGCGAGAGGATACCGAAGTTCGACGTACTGAACGTGAATGCGTTCGAGTACGCTGTCCCGATAGCGCCGATCGTGAGCTCGATGAAGCCCGGCGAGTCCACGGTCGGCCGGCCGCCTGCTCCGAGGGGCTCTTCCCACCCCTCGATGAAGCCGGCGAACCCGCCGACAATCGACACGAAAGCGTCCGCTCCCGCCGAAATGAAATCGGTTACCCCCGCAACGACGGTTGCGATCACTGACGTGAAGATGGCCTTGCCGAGCTTTCCCCAGTTGACGGGGTTCGAGGCGTCCACAATCGGGTTTGTGCCAGACGTGTCGCCGTTGATGAACTCTAGGAGGCCGCTGTCGCCGCTGCTAGACATCGGCGCTCACCTCCCGAGTCCTCGGCGACGAGTTGGTCATTGGTCGTCGGTCGCCTCCTCGTCGGTGCCGATCACCGGGACGTCGAACGGGAGTCCCGGGAACAGGTTCCCAGTCTCTTCTTCGTCGAGGAACGTCGCAAGGAAATACAAGCTCAAGAGAGCGAGTCCTACCGTTAGCGGTAGCGCGAGGATACCGGCGATCGTCTCGCCGAACACTGCTATGATCGCGTCCTCCGAGATACGCGACCCCGCTTCGATCAGCGCTGCCGGCGCGGTGAGGAGTCCGTCGAACAGCGACGAGATCGACTCGCCGGCGCCTTCGAACGGCGACGTCGCGAACTGCGTGATCGCGTTGATGATGTCGACAATCGCGATGAACGGCGACGTGATCAGGCCGATCACTGACGCACTCAGGACGGTCGCTGCTTTCCCGCCGTTAGAGAGGTAGTTCGCGATACCGTTCAGCGTGTCCACGCCGCCACCGTCTCCAAGCGAGAGGGTAGCCATGTTATCCCTCCAGCGCGTTCTTGAGCGGGTCCAGGAAGCCGGCCACGTAGGCGCCACCGATGACGACTAGGCCGATGAGGATGTTCCGCGGCGTGAACAGTCCGCCGCCACCGACGCCCGCGAAGACGCCGCCCCCGCTCGCCTGGTTAACCGTCGTGCCGATCTCGATGCTGTCCGCGGACTCCTCGTCGGAGTCGCTCGCGTCCTCGGTGACGAGGACTCGGTACGAGTCGTACTTCTCCGAGTCGACCGCGAACGTCTGCCGTGCCGTGTCGTTTTCGTCCGCTGACGAAATGCTCCCAGCCTCTACCTCCGTCGAGAGGCCGTCCGAGATGCCATAGACCGTGTAGTTGAGGTTGTCTCCCGAGGTGTTCGTGACTTCGAGGTAGACGCTCTCGGTGTCACCGTCGACGGTCACCTCCTTGTCCGCGAGCTCCGCACCCGACTGTGCGACTGCGGGTACCGCCATCGACGTGAGGACTGCGAACGCCAGAAGCGCCGCGAGTCCCGTCTTCTTGATGTTCATGCGCTACCTCCGTAGCCGCCGCTACTGCGAGTCTGTGTCATTGAAGTTCGAAAATGTCCATTTCCGGCGGACACACCGTACTTCTCGGCCAATTCAACATCGAACGGGTACCGTACCCGGAACCGTTCGAGGTACTCAGCGAACCGGTCGCTAACCGCCAGCCCGCGAGTGCCGTCGCTCACGGTCGCCGACCACCCCGGCTTCTCTCAGTTGTGTCGTCCATCGCTGTCTATCGGCCAATTCCGGCCGATAGACCGGCTGTAATGTCCCCCTCCGTTGAACCCTCGTCTCAAATGGGGCAAAGTAACCTCTCGTCCATGTCAGAGGTACCTTTAAGAGACCCAGACAGTACGGCGCTGCTATGCAGAAGCTACAGAACCACGGTGGATCGGGTGTCGTGACGCTCCCGCGCGACGACCTCGAAAAGGACGACCTCCTGGAGCAGGGAGAGCTCCCGGACGAACAGCACCTTGATGTCGATCGGCTCGGACGGCGGACCTACGTGGTTCGGATCCCCGAGGAGGGAGGCGACCTCCCAGAGCTGTCGCAGTGCGAGGTCGTCGAGCGGCTTGCCGCGAAGCGAGCTCTCGACCTCGGTGTCGGGCGGGGCACGCCGCAGGCAGACTGATATCACCGACCCTGTTGGAATCCTCAGGGACTGACAGGTATAGGTTGCTCAATACAGAGTGCCTATGTTACACTGAATGTATTATTTTCTACCCCACATTTACTCGTGGGTAACTAACGCACTATTCCCGTGGCGACAGGTAGGCGAAGCCAAGAATCACTAATACGGTTACGACAATTCCGAATCCAGGAACCTCAGACTCTGTCCCCTCATCAGTTGTATTGGACAGTCCAGCGTCTTGCTCGGTCTCTTGATTAGCAACATCATTGGATGTCCCAGTCCTATCATCCTCTTCGTTAGAGGTACTATTGAGCTCTGTTGAGGTAGTATTCTCTTTACTCGGTGTGTCGGTGGCCGTCTGATTTTCCTCCACGGTTGTTTCGTTCTCATTCACAGCCGTTTCGTTCGTATCTACGGCTGTTTCGTTCGTATTCACAACCGTTTCATTCTCATCGACGGCTGTTTCGTTCGTATTCACAACCGTTTCATTCTCATCGACGGCTGTTTCGCTTTCACCTACTGCCGTTTCGTCCTGCTCATTTTCATCATTCCTGTCATTCTCGTCACTACTGCTTGAGCCACCGGACCCATCTGTTCCACTTGTATCGTCTCTGTCATCCTCTGATTGAAGATCTTCAACACCGTTTGCGAGCGTTTTTGTTGATTCGATAACGCTACGAGGCGCAGGCTGATTGAGATAATTATTGTTCAACACTACGTAATTATTGTTTTCACCCGCACTTGTGCTGGCATATGGCTGCCGCTCAAGGATCGACGCCTCAGAGTCTGTCACAAGCATCAATTCAGGGTTGGTTTGGAGGATTACCTCATCCGAGAGCTGTGGATATCCATCTGCCTCTGACGCTGCGACATTAGTGGTCCCACCAATCTGCATAATTTCGTTGATGAAGGTATTGTTACCAGCGACATAGCCTCCCCCAAGTGGATACAGTGCATCGGGACGGTCAAGGTCCGAGGTCTGATTTTCAACATTCTCTACGGTCTGATTCATCTCGTTGTTTATTTTTGTTGCTGCCTCACAGTTCCCGACAAGACGGCCTGTGCGTTCTGTTTTTGCCGCAATATCATCAATATCGGTAGCGGCCGGGAAATGGTAGACTGTGAGATTCTGTGTACGAAGATCTGCGACTTGACCAGCTGATGCGTTAGGTGCTAACACAAGGTCGGGATCAGTCGCAACGACCTTTTCCACGCTGACACCGAACTCTGCGGAGACATTCGTTTTGCTGCCAGTTCCATTCAAATACCCAGCAAATTCTGTTACACCGACAACCCGATCTTGCGCACCAATCTCCCAGAGGGTTTGGGCTGCCGACGGGTTTGTTGTCGTGATCCGATCCGGCTGTTCATCCAGCGTGATTTCTGTCCCTGTCGTGTCTGTTATAGTAAGCGGGAACCCACATGTACCATTGCTATCGGCCGTATCTTCTGTTTTGTCGGCTTGTAGGTCCTTAACAGCAGCCGCGAGAGATTTTGTTGACTCAATCACGCTCCGGGGCGCGGGCTGGTTTAGATAACTCTTATTCATAACTACATAGTTATCATCAGCCCCAGCAGTTGTGCTGGCGTAGGGTTCTTTATCAAGAATTGCGCCCTCTGTATCAGTCACAAGTATGATCTCAGGGTCTGTTTTAAGGATGACTTCATCCGAGAGCTGTGGATATCCATCTGCCTCTGACGCCGCGACATTAGTGGTCCCACCAATCTGCATAATTTCGTTGATGAAGGTATTGTCACCAGCGACATAGCCTCCCCCAAGTGGATACAGTGCATCGAGACGGTCAAGGTCAGAGGTCTGATTTTCAACATTCTCTACGGTCTGATTCATCTCATTATTCACCTCCGCTGCTGCCTCACAGTTTCCGACAAGACGGCCTGTACGTTCTGTTTTTGCCGCAATATCATCGATATCGGTGGCGGCCGGGAAGTGGTAGACTGTGAGATTCTGCGTACGAAGATCTGCGACTTGGCCAGCTGATGCGTTAGGTGCTAACACAAGGTCGGGATCAGTCGCAACGACCTTTTCCACGCTGACACCGAACTCTGCGGAGACATTCGCTTTGCTGCCAGTTCCATTCAAATACCCAGCAAATTCGGTTACACCGACAACCCGATCTTGCGCACCAATCTCCCAGAGTGTTTGGGCTGCCGACGGGCTTGTTGTCGTGATCCGATCCGGCTGTTCATCCAGCGTGATTTCTGTCCCTGTCGCATCCGTGATGTTGAGCGGAAACTCACAGGTGTTTCCACTTGCTGTCTGTAGTGGTTCATGACCGCTAAAATCAGGAGACAGTTTTTCTCCTTCTGAGTATTCGAACTCTGCTCCTACCGATTGTGCTCCAGCGGCAGTTCCTGAGGCTCCAACAATTGCTGTCACCACAACCACCACCAGTAGAATCACTCGCAAGTTCTGCACACTTGGCGGCAGGGTTTGTGAAATATAGTTTTTATTATTCCAATCCTACTTGCTATACTCTCTCGGTTATTTGTCTGTGCTTACCCCTTCGTGCCGCCACTCATTCGCGGGTGGTGGATATTCTCTCTGTATTCAGCACGGTCCTAGAAACGTGTCCGCGATCGAGGATGTAAACAGAGCCACCACTCTTTTTCGAAAGTTTGCTTTTCGCGTTTCTATACAAACGCGAAGAATAGCCGCCGAATCCGCCCCGATCACTCCCGAAACTCCGTCCGTCGCAACCTTCATATTTCATGGACATGCGGAGAAGCACGAAATGAGAACAGAGCGAAACCGCGACGGCTCCTGGAACGTCTGGATGTCCCGCGAGGAGTACGAGTCACTACCCCGAGCCGCCGAGTCCTTCCAGCATGAGATCGCGATTCGGTTGATGGGCGACTGCGGACTCCGTGTCGGCGAGGTCCTCGACGTCGAGCCCCGCCACATCTCGCGGATGACCGACGGTCGGCACTACGAGCTCGAAGTCGTCGGCGGGAAAGACACGACCGGCGAGTTCGTCGACGGGAAGCAGCGCGAAACGTGGCTCCCCGTCGACGTCGAGGCGACGATCAACCGCTATGTCCAGACCGAGGAGATCGCGCGGAACGAGGTACTCGTGGATGTGACCAAGCGCACCGTTCAAAATTGGGTCGAGAAAGCTGCCGTCGGTGTTGCCGAGGAGAGCGGCGATTCAGACTACGAGCGCGTGAGTACGCACGACCTCCGCCGATGTTGGGCGAACCACCTGCTCGTCGAGGAGCACGTCTCTCCGCGGACCGTGATGGCGCTCGGTGGCTGGAGTTCCTATGACGCAATTGAGCCCTACCTCGCGGCGCCGACAGAGGAGAACATCATCGACTCGATGAGCGGGGTAGCTCTGTGAGCAGCGGTCGTGCGGAGCTCACGTCTTCCGGTTTTGTTTGAGCGGCGTTGTTTGTGATCTTCTTCGGAACCCTAGTGTTCGCTCACGACGGCGGGATCATCCTGTTCTAATCGGTTCGCAGAAGAGCCGCTCGTATCTGACTCTCCATCACTTCCCGGACAGGCGCCTACGAAGTACTCCTTTGTTGATGGATTTTAGCGGCCGTGCTGCTGAATACAGGGTGCGTATCTGTCTCCATGACTGTGAACGCCCCACTCGAACTCCGATGGGGAGGACCGTTACAACTCACCTACTCTGCGGAGTCCCCCGCCGCGTCCGAATCCGCCAATAGATATCCTCCAAAAGCAAGCAGCCAGAGGATAAGAGGATAGACGACCCAGCGCTCGATTCCGCCGGCCCCGAGGAATTCGAGCGGATGTGGACCAGCGACGATCAGTCCAAAGAAAAACACACTAATGAGCATAAGAAGCGAGACTCCACCGAAGACCCCACAGAGGAACGAGAACGGCCGGGAAACGACCCGCGTGGAGAAGACGACCGTAATACCGCCCATAAAGAACGTAAGGAGGGCAAATAGGCCATGCCATGGAGCCACGTTTCCCGGAAAGACCCCGACACCGAAGGCACCCACTCCGAAGATAGCCAATGTAATCGGGAAACCGCGACGGTCCATCGCGCGGTAGAGTAGATATGCCGAGAAGATTACGATCAACCCTGTCAAGAGCATTGTGGAATTGAAGATCGTCGCCGAGGGTTCGTGTATGACTGGGTTAGGTGGGCGTGTCGAGCCTAGGTCGCTGATATCTTGTCGAGTCGTATAGTTCGGATAGAGAACTTCTGCCGTGATGATCCCCATGAAACCAATAAAGCCCGACGCGGCGAGACCGAGACCCGCTAATGACCGATTAGAGAGTCTCAGTCGAGACTGGAGAGAGGTGGCTTGGT
Organism: Halorubrum sp. Atlit-8R; assembly: GCF_003666025.1. Lineage (NCBI taxonomy): Archaea > Methanobacteriati > Methanobacteriota > Halobacteria > Halobacteriales > Haloferacaceae > Halorubrum > Halorubrum sp. Atlit-8R. Next base: position 50,240 of record NZ_QPLV01000002.1, on the reverse strand, counting down.
TCATCACCTACAAGTTCGTCCGATGAGGTGAAATAGTTAACTGATTGATGTAAATGGCTGCTGAACAGATGCTCTATATTCAGCACCCTCTTTCTGTCAGACTCTGGGAGTTTGACCGACTCAGTCTTTTATTTAAACTGAGGGACTAATCGCCAGTCGGGCGAAAAGGATTTGCTTCTCACCATGTCTGTCCGGCTCTCCATCACTTCTCGGACAGAGCCTATGGAGTATATCGATCACTACAGAAGCCAGTATAATCCAGAAATCCCCCGATAGTAATAATAACCTTGCTAACAGAAACCAACCAAATGGATCAAGAGGAATATCTCATCTGGGAAGTCAAAGCGAATTCCTTGTCAAAGCACGAGGCGGAGTCGGTTATTGAGTCTCTCGCTGATCAGGTAGCATCCGAAACTGATGAGAAAATCGACTACAGAGAAATCCACACCCTGACCGGGCCCGAGACAGTCGTCATTTCATTCGTTGTCGGTGTAGCAAGCAAAGTGGTTGCGCAGGCGATTTATGACGCACTCACCGACGCACCAGAAACCAGGTCTATTCGTGCGAGTGAAGGCTTGTCTGTCATTCATAATGGGTCTGGGGATATTAACTTGACAGTCCCCGACGAAGACGTTGAGGAAACGGACGATCGGACTGAGACTGAGCTGCGAGAAGAGTAACGAGCTACAGGAAGCGCTTACTTCCTTTGCTAACCGTCGAACAGCAAGCGGATGCGCAACTCAAAGTGATCGACGAGAGTGTCACGAACGCGCTTGCTCGCATTCGGCGCAACTCTACCTGCGGCTTCACCCTCAATAACAAGTGAGGTGAACACCTCCGCGAACAACTCCGATTCGCTCATACGGGAACTGGAGATCCCGTCGATGTCTGATTCTGGAATTGGTCCGTGAAGTCGCTCACTAATACGCCTTGCTTCGGCTTGCTGTTGATCTGTTTCGAATATTGGCGGGTTCTCCTCGTGACCCGCGTCAGGTGTAACAGCGTCGTAGAGCACGTGCCCAACCTCATGAGCAAGTACTGGACCGGTTCGATAGCCCAGGAAATCGAACGTGTCCTGGCCAATCTCAATAACTTCCGGCCCTGGGAGGTATTGACCGTACAACCCGTCAGTGTTGAACTTGACCCCAGTTCGGACCTTAGAGATCAGATCAACGGTTTTGACAAGCTCTTCAGCTTCAGTAGCACGCTGCTTGAGTTTCTCGTGGCGGATCGTGTCAACGTGTGGGAAGTCGTATTTCCGCGGATTGTCTTTCCACTTGTCTAGGTTGCGTGTTACGGGCTCATTCCGGAGCTCGTCTCGTTCTTGGATGTCCGCATCTCGCGTCTGGTGGAACTGTGCTGCTTCGATCCGCTTGTCACCACCACCTTGGAGCGTGAACGGGGTATCCCGATCGCCAAGCCGGAGAAACCCGTCTGACAGTTCTGTGATGTGCTCCTCAAGGTCGCGGTCCAGTGTGTACATTGACAGTGGGGTGTGTTCAATTCATGTCGGAGACGATCTGATCGAGCGTATCAACGAACGACTCGGCGGAGTTCTTCCGGTCGCGGGCATTGTACAACTGTGTATCGACAGTACTTGGGCTGACGTTGAGGATAGTTGCTGTTTCACCACGGCTGTACCCGTGGATCTCACGCAGCGCATACACGTGAGCCTGTTTTTTCCCAAGCAAATCATCTTCTGAGAGTCGAACGGCATCGCTGAGTGCTTCTCCGATTGGAGACAGGGTGACCTCCACACCCGACTCGAGGAGTGCTCGGACGGTGTCACTCATTACACTCGAACCTAACTCGACAGTCTGTTTCGGGATAAACCGGTCCTCGGACTGATCATACTCTCCGAGAGCAATTTCACCGCGTGAGTGGACATAGTAGGCAGCATCGCTCTCCAGTTGTCCGTTCTCGACGGTCCCGATCAGGACGGCCTCCTGTTTTGCGATGTACTCCGGGAACCCATCGAGAGCAGTCCCGTCGATCATACGACCACCTTTGCCACCGTTGAATGGCAACTCATGTCGACTTCGTATCTCTGACAGGGTATTAACCCTTTTGCCCAGGTTATCACGCACTCTATTCGCCAGTTTTCTCGGCGTGTCCCGGTTAAGTAGTCTTGTCTTCATAGTTTGCTACTGTACAGTAGCAATCTTTGTGCGGTACTACATAAAAGTGCCGCCAAGCTGGTGCCTATCGCCGTCATGAGACCGCAGTCAAGTAGACTCTCGCGCTCCGTGTCGCCTTTCCTACTGGCGGCTGGAAGCCCTCATTTAGGCGACTACGTTCGCCATGTTACTGCCCGCATGTATACCTATATTAAAACTGAGACCCTCTTCGCCAGTTGGGCGAGAAGGATGTGCTTCTCGCCATGTCTGGCCGTCCGGATCTCCATCACTTCCTAGACACAATTCATTAGTCTAATTCCCTTCTACAGAACCGTGATTCGGGTATGGTCTCTTCCTACCGAAGTATCGGTAGATAGCACCTCGTAGAGTGACATGAGCCATTTCACCATCTATCTCCTTACACTCCTCCTCTAGCACCTCCCACTCATCTTTCGAAGATCCGTCTCTGAACCCGATTCGAGTTGCTTCGATCGCGTTGATGAGATTCATCGACCGCGGATTTCCTTCTTCGAGAATCCAAGCATTCTCTCTGAATATGTCCTCAACAGCATTTCTAGACGATTCTAATGCGTTCTTTTCATCAGGAACAGGTCTGCTACTATCCTTCATCACCTGGATGTACATCATGTGAGATCGTAACTGCCGAATTGTGTCCATGTCCCTTCGGTACAGGCTAAGTATCTGCCCGAACATTACCGCACCAACACCACCAACCAGCGCTGCTGTAATTGTCAGCGCATTCCAGAGCATGATCTTATTTTATCAATGAGAGATATTCAAGTTGGGAGTATCACATCTGGTCGTATATAAGACAGAGACCTAGTCGCCAGTTGAGCGAGAACGACCTGTTTCTCGCCCTGTCTGAGCGTCCGACACTTCACCGATTCCTGGACAGTCTCCGTGTAAAACTAGCGGTCTACTTGCCAGTTGGTCGGGAACGATCTGTTTCTCGCCACTCCGCACCGTCTGAAAGGAATACAGGTCTGTGAAATAATTCAGGCAGAATCCAGAACGGACTCCCGTTTCGAGTCCGGTTCCAGATCCAGTTCTCTGTTCCCTTCCTCGATTTCAAGCGGGGACTCTCTCTCCTCGATCTCGATTTCGGTGTCGCCTACCAGCTCCTCTAGTAGCTCTTCCATCTCTTCGTCGGAAGGCTCCTTCTGCCACTGCTGAGTTCTCCCGTAGCTGTTTAGCACGCCACCGTCAGCGTCGTTTGGTCTTTTCATTGCCCTGGGTTCCACGTCACCGCGTTTTCTTCTAGGACTTCCTCTTTGACTTCTCTCTGTTCTCGCTCTATCCGCGACTGTATATCTTGTAGCTGACTAATTAAATTGTTGGGCGCAATATCAACGCTAGTACTGCTAACAACACCTAAATCCATATCTCCCCCGACTCCACTGGCCTGCTTTGCCCGCAAAATGGCTCCGGTGACCGTGATAAGTGTGTCTTGAAGATCTTCCTCCGGCGTGATGCCACTTTGTATGAATTGAGACTCCGCCGGCTGCTGTCCGCTTCCAATCGATGCGTACCCCAGCTTGTTATGGCCAGTCACGTCGCCACCGGATACCTCAAAGACATATGCTCCTGAGCGGTCCGCGGCACCTAGTAGGAGAGTCAGGTTACTGTGGATCGTTTGCTGAACCTGATTCACTTCCGCCATCATCCCCTCAAAGAAATCGTCTTTAAACTGGTGCTGCTTCTTCAGATCCTCTAGCTCAAAACCGTACTTCGATAGCACGTGGCTTTGGACCTTCTGCTGAACGAGGTATCTGTACTCTTCGCCGGCTACCTTCGCAAGCGATTCCGCACCTACTGGATTCGGTTCCTCCTGACGAAAGTGGTTCGAGAGGACATCATCAATCGAATTTAACAGCTCCTCGCCAAGACTCACCGAACCAGAGACGATTCCCAGCGCGTTGACGGTTGGCGCAAGTTGAGCGACTTCTTCGACCTTTGTTTGAGGGTGTTCATGTTCAATCGCAGACTGCTGTCTCGTCGTGACCAGTTGGTCCGCGGCTAGAACGACCCGAGGTGTCTCGCTCTCTGATTCCGCTATCGCAGCAACTCCAACTGTCATTAAGCATAGGAATATCTGTCGTCACTTTAGTCCGTCGGCCGACTCTCCGCCAGTTCCGGGACGTCAGTCATGGTCTATTCCTGATCCGCGGAATATGCGACAGCCGTAACAACCTCATCATTCTGAGATTGTGGGATGAAAATGCCCTCATCAAACGCTTTAGGACTCACCTCTCGGATTTTTACTAGATCCATCTCATCCAACCTCCGAAGCGAATGGTACATTTCCCGAGTCGGATCGGATTCCGTTATCTCGGTCGGGTGGAACTCATCACGCGGGTATTTGTCCTCAAACTTCTTAGGGTCCATTTGTTCCCGGTCACGCTCATATCGTGCTGCTGCGTCCCAGTCTGCTATTCCAAGTTCGTTTGCGAGCTCACGTAGAGTGAAGGCCTTAGTTGGGTGGCTACTCAAGAAATCGATGACCAATTGCTCTCTTCGCACCGGAATATTCCCTTCTGCCCACTCGTCAGAGTCTTTTTCAATCGGCATAGGCCAAACTTGTACGCGATTTAAATAAATATTACAGTCGACAACTTTGGTCGCACCCATCCGGAACCATCCGGAACACCGAGGGTTTCGCTTAAATCCCGGTACTGTCTCCGGGTGAGACGTGATAAGCGACGGAGCAGTTTTCGAAGACGACCACCTTCCAGACCCGATCGTCGGTCGGAATCGCCACATGAACGAGGTGACCGACGCTCTCGCGCCGATCGAGGACGGCCAGCGCGCCGAGAATTGTTTTCTCTTCGGCCCCTCCGGCGCCGGGAAGACGACCGTCGCGAGGGCCGCCGTTCGCGAGCTCCGCCGCGAGGTCCTCGACGTCCCGCACGCCTACGTGAACTGCTGGCGAGACTACACCAGAAACGCGGTGCTTGAACGGCTCTCCCGCGACCTTGTCGGTGCCGCAGTCCCACGCTCCGCCTCAACGTCGACGCTCCTCGACCGCGTCCACCGGGACTTCAACGGGCCCGGTGTCGTCATCCTCGACGAGGTCGACCAGCTGCGCGAGACGGAGTTGCTCTACGACCTCCACGAGTTCCGCGGGCTCTCGTGGATCGGCATCGCGAACGACGAGGTCGATCTGCTCGCCGACCTCGACGAGCGCGTTCGCTCTCGCGTCTCGGTCGGCTACCGGGTTCGGTTTGATCGGTACGGTGAGGACACGATCGCGGAGATACTGGAGCGACGGGCTCGTGAAGGACTCGGACCGAACGCCGCGAGCGAGGAGGTGTTCCAGAGGATCGCGCGGCTCGCAGACGGCGACGCTCGCATGGGGATCACGACGCTCCGGGCCGCGGCGCGGAAGGCGAGCAGCGAGGGTCTGTCGAACATCCCGAAGCGGCTCGTCGAGGACTCGATGTCCGAGGCCGAACGCGAAATCGCCAGGAAGACGTACTCGAAGCTCAACGATCACCAGCGCGTCGTCGTCGACGTACTTCAGGAGGATGGACCGCTGATCCAGCGGGAGCTTCACGAGCAGTACTCCGAGCGCCACGACGACCCGGTTAGTCTGCGGTACTTCCGTGACGCACACTTGGCGAAGCTGGAGCACTACGACCTCGTCGAGACGGAGAGCCGGGGCGGAAAGAAACTCTACAGTCTCTCAGAACCCACTGGAATCACTCGTTTAGCACAGTCTTAGGGGGCGCTTCAACGAATTCAACACCTGTGCGGAAAGTGTTGATTGACAGATTTTTTCACAGGCCGGAGAGTTACTTTCGATAACCAGTACGATGCGAGTACAAAACACTGGACCGAAAACGGAGTACTACGCCCTGTTCTCCGCAGGAGTTGTATTTGCGGCCGGGTGGGCAGTTTCAATAATTCTCATCGAGGAAGGCGAGATTAACAACGTTCCACGGTGGAAATCAACGCTGTGGTACTTCCTCACCAACCACGGAATTCCGCTCTCAGCTGCGTACAACACCCAGTCTTCAGTCGGTGTTTCGAGCCCGCTCTTGGCGACGGAAGAGCCTAGTTTTGTAAGAGCAATTCCGATCCTCGCAACGGTCATCGCGGGTGCGTACACGAGTTATCAGAAATCCACTCGTAGCATCAAAACCGCAGCTTCGAACGCTCTTACTGCCGGATCAGCGTACTTTCTAATAGCGTTGCTGGCGATTGTCCTCACTGACATTCAACCAGAACTCTCCTCGTTGCTACTTATCGGGGCTGTGATCGCAGGCGCTGCTTGGCTGGGCTCCTCGTTCCTCGATACTTTCACCCGCGGTATCCCGATTATTGGCGTCGCGTCGATCGGGACTATCCTCGCGCTTGGATTCATTTTGATAGCAGGCAGCGCAGCCATCATCTCGATTCTCTGGGAACTGATCGCTATCTCCTATGTCGGAGCAGCTGTCGGCGGTGTTGCGGTCGGGGCAGAGAAAGCAGTCAGGCGCCGCGGGAAGCGGAGAGATACCGATACGCCGCGACTAGCTGGCCTGAAAATACTGGTTAAGGAGAACTTGACAGAGATTGTGGTCGTCGTCGCGGTCGCTGTGCTCCTGTACGCAGCCATAACTGGTGCGGTCTAATCCGTTGGTCGCTGATTAGATTATAACAGAGAGCATGACATTCCTGTGATTTCACAAACATTCAAATCCGCTGACTTATTTCCTGAGAGTAATGGCTAGCAAAAGCGCGTGGGTCATGTGGGTGATCGGCGCTATCCTCATACTTGCTGGACTCAGCTCGTTCGCCGACGGCCTGCGTGGTGTTCTTGGTGGTGTTTTGTGGATCTTAGCCGGGTTACTACTGTTACCGACCCGTAACATCGTCGCTACAACGCTTGTGGAGAAATCTCCGTTCGATATCGAGAAGGTACCTGGGGTTGCTGTTGCTGTGATCGTTTTAATGACGGTCGTCGCGGGGGCTGCCATTGTCCCCCCGGCAGACACTCCTGCCGACAGTTCGCCATCTCCAGAAATCACTGACACTCCTGAATCTACAGAATCGCCCGAAACGACGGAATCACCGGAAACAACCGACGAGTCGAGTAGTTCTGACGATTCAACTGGTTCCGACGGAACGAGTGGGACAGACGATACGGGTAGTTCTGCTGGAGGAGATACTGGGAGTGACACAGACGGGACTAGCGATACTGGGACGCCGACTGAATGGACAGTCACGGTGATCGACGTTGTAGACGGTGATACGATGGACGTACGGATGCCGGATGGGAGCACTGACACGATCCGGCTGCTCGGCGTGGACACGCCCGAAACATCTACTGGTTCGACTGACCCGGCAGAGTGGCCAGGTATATCGGAGAACGAACACGGGCGGGAGCACCTTGCTGACTGGGGAGGACAGGCAACATCGTACGCTGAGGAACGCTTAGGCGGTCAGGAAATCCATATCGAGGTCGACGAGGAGTCCGACCGGCGCGGCTCGTTCGACCGGTTGTTAGTGTACGCGTCGCAGTCCGAGAGTACCTCGAAATCGTTCAACATGCGGCTTCTTGAGAACGGCTACGCGCGGATGTACGACAGCCAGTTCACGCAGCGGGCGGAGTACGACGCGGCTGAGATGGAGGCGAGAAGCAACGATGTTGGCGTGTGGGATTACACCGATACTAGCGAGTCTGACTCTGGCAGTTCGAGCGACTCAGACAGCAGTTCAGGGTCGGTTTCCATAGAAATCGCAGAAATTCACGAAGACGCGGCAGGAGATGAGTTTGATAACCTCGATGATGAGTATATTGTCCTTGAGAACACCGGCAGCAACAGCGTAAATATGGACGGATATACCCTTGAGGACGACGCGAATCACGTGTACACTTTCGACTCATTCACGCTAGGTGCCGGTGACTCTGTAACTATCTACACCGGTGATGGGTCGGACTCAGATACCGAGTTGTACTGGGGGCAAGACGCGCCGGTGTGGAACAACGGCGGAGATGTCGTGACTGTGCGCGACGACAACGGGAACGTCGTCGTCCAGCGATCGTACGACTAGAATCCAATCGCTTTCAGGCTCCGGAACAGCATCCGGAACTCGTCTAATCGCGTTACGTCATCGGTATTGGCCCATCCGGAACCATCTGGAACACTCTGTGCGACCCTGAAGTACGTCACCTGACCACCGCAGGGTATGGCCTCGAAGCCACCCGTCCACGGCAGTAGCGCACGCACGAAAGAGTTCACCATCGACCTCGTCGCCGAGGGGATCGAGACCGGTACCGGCCCCTACAGCGCGAGCGTCGTCGTCAGCGTCGACGCGAACTCCACGCTCCGCATCGAGATCGAGGCGGCGAACGAACTGAACTGGGAGCTTGACGCGCGAATTGCCAACGGTTCGCTGGAGATCAGCCGAGCGTTCAACGACGGCGACGGCGTCCCCGACGACGTGATTCCCAACTGGGTCAAGCGCGTCGGCGCGGCGGTCGTCGACCGGATGACAGAGGGCCGCGTGTGAAACCAAACGCGACTACTCGCCGAGGTCGAGCTCGTCCTCGGAAAGTTCGTGGTCTAGCCAGCGCTGACCCTTCTCAGTCACTTGGTAGTAGCCAGAATCGGCTTTCGAGACAAACCCGTGTTCTTCGAGCTCCGACAGGCGTAGCTGAACGGTCGAGTACCCGATATCGTGGCCGTGGCGGTCTAAATTGGCGTGAAGCGCCTTCGGCGGAAGTTCCAGATCATGACTCGACAGGAACTCCAGCACGATGGAATCGCTTAGAGTCATCCACGGCGGTCGGGGACGCATTTCGACCGATAACTCGTCTCATACCGTTTATTAGGGGAGGTTCCGGACGTTGATTGAACCATATAACCTAATGATTAGGTCTATTAGCCTAACAGTTAAGTCCCTCCCCTTCAGAACGTGTAACTACGGAAGCACTCTCGCGGACCCGTCGCTCGTCGATGGGTCCCATCGCAGCACAAATGCGGACCCCGAGTTGGGGCTCGGGTCCGCGTGGGCTTCCGTGTCTAGGGCACGAAAGCCATGTCAGCAAACCCGTCCGGGAACCTTCAAACTCCCGGCACAGACCACGGCGGTATCGTTCTCACTGGCGACAGCGACGCTTGTCCGGGGTGCGGTCGCCCGCTCTCGACGCACGGCTACGCGTTCGAGGGCTTCGGCGGTCGCGCCACGCTGTCACCGTGCGGCCTCGACGTCAGCGGCGTCCCCCTTCGGGAGCTGCTCGACGCGATCGGCCGAGACACCTCGCAGTTCTCAGACTCATGAGTTCCGACTCCACCACGCCGACGACCGACCCCGAGACGCACCGCATCCGCCACACCGACCTCACGATGTTCCAGATCGACCTCCTCGCCGTCTGCGCGCGGCTGGAGTCCTCGCTGGGCGAGGTGAAGGGCCTCGCCATCAAGGACGGCCTCGAAGACGTCATCGAGAAGCCGGTGAACCACGGGCGCCTCTACCCGAACCTCGACGAGCTCGCCGCGAAGGGGCTGATCGAGAAGGGGAAGATCGACGATCGGTCGAACTTCTATCGCGTCACCGAGGAGGGGTTCCGCGTCCTCGACGAGCGCCGCGACCACATCGCGCGAGCGATCGACGGAGGTGCGTGATGTCGGAGAACTCGCACGCCGGCACCGTCGCGGAGCAGCTGGCGATCGCGGAGGCCGACGGCGACGAACCGACCGTCATCGAGGTGCCGATCACGCTCCACCGGAACGATCAGGGACTTCACGCGTGGGTCGACGAGAGCGCGGTCGGCGACGAGGTCGCGAACGAGATCGACATCGAGGAGATCGAGCGCCGGCTGTTCAACCGCTTCCCGGAGGTGCTGCTCCAGAACGCGGAGGAGAACCTGACGCCGGAGTGGTGCCGGAAGCCGGACGAGGCGCCGCGGGTCGCGGTCGCGGAGTACTACCCAGACATCGAGCGCCTCGGCGGCGTCACGGTGTCGATGGACCAGCGCGCCCAGTGGGCGATGATCCCGCGGGACGACGGAGGGGAGTCGGCGTGAGCGAAGCCGAATTACCTGTCCAGACAGACGACGTGGACCCGTGGCCGCCGCGGCTCGACGATGTTCGGGACCTGGAGGCGATCGTCGACGCGCTCGACGAGGTGCCCGACGTTGAGGAGTACAATCTGGAACCGGATCACCGCGAGTTCACGACCCACATCGTCGTGCGGATGGGCGGTGACAGGCCGTCAACGACAGACCTGAGCGAGCTCTACCGGGCCCACGACCTCCGGTCGACGTGGGCACACATCCATCCGACGGGTGACCTCGCTTTCAGCATCGAGGCGAAGCTCCCGGAAGAGGTGGGCGATGCGTAGACTACAGGAAGTGCCCGTGATCGACGACGCCGTCGAGGTCGAGCCCGTCGAGCTCGTCGGTGAGCATCGACTCGATCTCCTCGGTCTTCTCGTCGGTCCCGTAGGCCCGGTGTTCCGAGAGCGCCTCGTGGAGGTGGTCGAGTCGGTGCGAGCAGTCGGAACAGCAGACGACGACCGGACCCATCGGGAACCAGTCGAGGTCCCGCTCCTCTTCGAGGTACTCCCGGTAGTCGGGCTTGAGGTCGAACACGGAGGGGCGGCCCTGGATGGTGTCTCCGCAGCGGGCGCAGGTGTCGGGGACTTCGTCAGTCATGGTGGCTCGCAGTTGCGCCATCACCAGCATCAGTCTTCGGGAGGTGTCACGGCGTGATCGACCTCGACGAGCTGAGCGACGAGGAGATCGAGGCGGTCGTGAACACGAAGATGTTCCAGAAGGCGCTCGCCTACCGCCGCCTCTCGGACGGCATCAACGTCCTCGAGGACGAGGGGCAGGTCTTCGAGTCGATGGTGAACGCGATCACGAAGCAGCACTCGCAGGTGCGCTCGGAGGACTCGACGCGGGAGTTCTTCCGGCTGTTCCGCGACGAGGTAGAGACGTTCACCGAGGAGATGGAAGCCGAGAGCGACGGCGCCGACGCCGGCGACCTCTCAGACATCATGATCGACGAGGGCGACCGATGAGTGGGAGTAACGTCGAACGCCGCGTCGTCGATGCCAAGCGCCCACTTACGGGGGTAACGTACGGGCCGACGGTCGACGACGACGGCTTCGTTCTCACGCTGATCACGGCGAACGGTCCGCTCGAAGTCGAGTTCGACGAGGAGGCGATGTACCTGCTCTGGACTGAGGTCAAGGGCACGCCGTGGCCGGACCCGCCGACGTCCACTGAGCGGGAGCTGCTGGTGAAGCGGCTTGTCGAACTCGCGAACGGCGCCGACGAGGAGATGCTGAAAGACGCGATCCGCGCGCTCGGAGGTGAGCGGTGAGAGACGACTCGTACGAGGCGCCGGCGGGCGGTGAGGAGCTGATCCCGATGGCGCCCCAGGAGGCGCTCGACATCTGGCTCGAACGCCAAGAGATGGATAAGGCGGAGAGCACGGTCCAGAGCTATCGCTACCGAGTCAAGCCGTTCGTCGAGTACCTCGAGGAAGAGGAGGGTATCGAGAACCTGAACGACCTGAACGGCCGCCACTTACTCCGGTTCGATTCGATGCGCCGGTCGAGCGGCGACATCCAGAAGAACACGCTGAACAACCAACTCGGGACGATCCGACAGTTCCTTGAGTTCGGCATCAAGGCGAACGCGGTCAAGCCTACGGTCGCTAGTCAGGTCGACATCCCGCACGTATCGAAGGACGAGCGGATCAACCGCGAGAAGCTGCCGACACAGCGCGCGAAGGACATCCTCGCGTTCCTCGACCGCTACGAGTACGCGAGCCGCGACCACGTCATCGCGTTCCTGCTGTGGGAGACCGGTGCCCGCGCGGGGTCGCTCCGAGCGCTCGACCTGGAGGACGTCTACCTCGAAGAGGACGACCTCGACCGGCTGCGGTACCAGGAAGATCTCGATGTCGGGGAGTCCGTCTTGGAAGATATCCTCGCCGGCGTCGAGCTCCCGTTCATCTACTTCCGGCACCGGCCGGAGACCGGCACGCCGCTGAAAAAGAAGGACAGCGGCGCGCGGCCGGTGAACATCTCCGAGGAGCTCGGTGACGTGCTCGGCGCGTATATCCGGGTCCGCCGGGCGGCGGGGACCGACGAGCACGGACGGAAGCCGTTACTCTCTTCGAAGAAGGCACCGGGCCGGATCACCGTCTCTGGAATCCGGATTCGGTCGTACGAGATTACGCAGCCGTGTCAGGTCGGGAAGGAGTGCCCTCACGATCGCGACCCTGAGGAGTGCGAGGCCCGAGAGCCGGGTCAGAAGTCGCGTTGCCCGTCGGTCCGGTCACCGCACAAGTGGCGGACGGGCTCGGTGACGTGGCATCGCGACCGGGGATGGCCGCCGGACGAGATTGCGACGAAGATGGCGACCTCCGTGGAGCTGGTGAACAGCGTCTACGATCAACCGGAGCAACTGAAGCGGATGGCGATCCGCCGCGAGAACCTCGACAAATTGTACGAACAATGATACACTCAAACGAAACTCTCGATTCGGATGAAGCGCAGCAAAAACCGTGTTTGTGTCCTCAGCGGTCCCATCAGAAATTTTACACGAACCGTCCGAAACCGGCTAGATTGGCCGCTACTACGATGATCTGGTGTGACAGTGACCTGCCCGGTTCACCCGTCAGTTACGTCCGTCGAGGAGACGGGAGACGATGTTCGGAGTCGGGTCAGACACGCGAGCAGTCAGACGACCGAGGGCGTCTACGACCACCTCGATCGAGTGGTCCTTCGGGGGGCTATCGTCAGCTGTTGGCGGCCACGTCGGTCAGGTACCACGCAATAAGCCGCGCCTGTGCCCGGCGGACGATGCCCGACGCGGTCGACTTGTCCACGCCGACCACGTCGGCGAGGTCCGCCAGGGTACACTCTCTCGGGACCTCGAAGTAGCCCTCTCTGAGGCCGGCGGCGAGGAGTTCCTCCTGTCGTCGTGTGAGGAGTCGGTCCGACCGCTTCTTGTCCACCTTCGAGAGGAGTTCGTACTCGGTCCCGCTCGATTCCAGCGCGTTCCGGAGCTGGTCGAACTCCTCGCGAGTACCGGTTATGTCGAACTCATAGAATCCGTTCCGAACTTCGATCGGAAACTCAGGCGGGAACCCTCCGGACTCGACGAAGGCGTAGAGGTCGACGTCGGTCGTCTCGTACGTCGCGAGGAGCCGGTCGTCGGTGCGTTCCAACACCTCGTACGCGTCGACCGCCCCGTGTTCGCGAAACGCTGCTGCGATCGACCCGGGAGTCCGAGTCAGCACCTCTCCGAGTTCCGTCGCGGTGGCGCCGCTGCGGACGCCGGAGAGCAGGCGAAAGGTCGCATCGGGGAACGCCTCCGACAGGTCGGCGATGTATAGGTCCGGCGGGAGGCGAATGCGGAATCGGGCGTCGATCATGCTGGGTACTGCCGCTTCGGACAGCTACCAACATGTTGGGGTCATTCACACATCAATCGCCCGGCAACACTAATGTATGAACTCCGAGTCGGCCGCTGCGGCCACGAGCGGACGGGCGACGCTGCGGACCATGGCGCGGACGATCACCGGACCGATCGGAGAGCTGTGGCGCCGCGATCCGGTTTTGTCCGCCGTGGCCGCCATCAACGCCGTCCTGTTCGGTGCCTTCGCCGTCGGCACCGTCTTGGACCCGACGGTCGTCAACGGGGAGCCGGCGTGGCTCAAGCCGACGAAGTTCGCCGGTTCGATCGCGCTCGTGTGCGCGACGCTCGGCTGGCTCGGTATTCACCTCCCGGTCGACCCGGACTTTCGCCGCCGTGTCTCCCGGATCGTCGGCGTCGGTCTCCTCATCGAAATCGTCCTTATCGGCGGACAGGCCGCGCGCGGCGTCGGTTCCCACTTCAATCGAGCAACGATCCTCGACGGGGCGATCGGGGGCGTCATGGGCGTTACAATCGTCATCGTCACCGTCGCGATCGCCGCGCTGGCGGTCCGCGCGCGCGGCAACGAGTTCGACGTTCATCCGGCGTTCGCCGCGGGCATCCTCCTCGGAATCGGGTGGTTCGTCGTCGGCGCGTTCGAGGGGGCGGCGATGATCGCGATCCAGTCTCGGGTCGTCGAAACGACGGATCCGACGGTCCCAGTCGTCGGCTGGCAGCTCGTCGGCGACTTCCGCTTAGCGCACTTCGTCGGCCTCCACGCCCTTCAGTTGCTGCCGCTGACCGGCTACCTCGCGGCAGTTGGACACCGTCGAGGCCTCGTCGACTATCCGCGACGCGTGGTCTACCTCGTCACTACCGGATACGTCGCGGTCCTTCTCGTGACCGCCGCCCTCGGCGTCGCACCGGTCCTCATCTGACGAGCGATCTCACGAAGCCGGGGCGATAACGCGTACAGCAGCAGATATCGATACCTGATTAGCAGCCAAATCACCACGTGCCGAGAGGAACTGCGGCACATGGCGATTTCACGCCAATCGGGACTGAACGTCTCTCCGGCGCGATTTCGCGCCCGCGTGTGCGCCAGCCCCCCACCCCTGCGGGGGATGGAGTCGAAATCCCTGCTGACCGAGGCGACACAAGATCAGTTCTGATTAGGGTCAGAGGGACCGGAGAATCAGATGCCCGTTCTCAAAAGCTCGCCAGCGTTTCGTCTCTCGTCTCACTGAGATACTGCCGAATCGCTCCTTCGTCCCAACCAACCGCCGACAGCACGCTTTCGACGGCGCGCACAGCGGCGTCTTCGTACCACTCGGCGTCGTACCGTGGTACGTCTTCGAACTCCAATCTGACCCGCGACGCGCCTCGTGCGTCCGCATCAACGACCACGTACCGGACGGCCTGACCCGGGGACAGTCCCGCCCCCTTGATTTGTGCCCGCTTCAGGGCCGCAACGGTGAGCGTCTCCATCGAGTACTCGTCGACGTCCTTCGACACGCGATTGTCGACGACGAGCGCGTTCGGGTCGACCGTCCCCTGTCGTAGCT
This sequence comes from Halorubrum sp. Atlit-8R, assembly GCF_003666025.1. Taxonomy (NCBI): domain Archaea; kingdom Methanobacteriati; phylum Methanobacteriota; class Halobacteria; order Halobacteriales; family Haloferacaceae; genus Halorubrum; species Halorubrum sp. Atlit-8R. Next base: position 35,178 of record NZ_QPLV01000002.1, on the reverse strand, counting down.
CGTCGAGGTGCCGCCGGAGTACGCCGCACACCGCCTCCGGAGAGCGCGTCTCGTCGAACACGCGGAGCGCCTCGCTTTGGACCTCTTCGACCCATTCCGGCGTCGAGCGCTGTCGGCTCTCGATGCCTCGCGTCTTGACCGCGTCGCCGAGTCCCGTCTCAGGGTAGTCCTCACCGCGACGCTTGCCGAAGTATCGAGTGAGCGCTCCCGACTCGGAGTTTCGCATCGGACAGAACGCGACCCACTCAAACGCGCATTCGTACTCCAACTCGATGCCCGCTTCTTCGCTGATCTCGGCTGCGACTTCCTCTAGGGAGCGCTGCTCGCGACCGTCGACGGGAGCCACCCAGATGGAGTCGACGATGCCGTGTACCACGTGCCAGCCGGCTGCCTCCAGTGCGTTCTTCGCGTCGAGGAGGAGCTCGCGAGCGTAGGCGTTGATCGCCTCGTGGCACTCGATGCGGCCGAACTTGGCGTTCGAGAAGCCCTGATACCCGAAGCAGGACACGAGGATCCACTTGATCGCAGAGGAGGCGGCTTCGAGGCGTTCGCGTTCGTCGTCGGTAGCGTCGGGGATCTGTGCTTTGATCTCGCTCCGGGCGTCGATCAGCGGGCCGAGGACCTCCGCCAGGTAGCCCTCTTGATCGCAGACGGAGTAGCCGAGCCCCGGCACGTCATCGGTGTCACAACACCCGCACCGGACGGTCTCAGGCGAGATGTTCCGGGTGCGGATGATGTTGGGATACAGGGATGCGAAGTCGAGTTCGTGAACGTCCTCGTGGACGCCGACGTCGGGGGCGAACGTCGTGCCGCCGCGGTCGGCGTCGTCGAGCGTCGACGCCCGCTTGAACAGTTCGGGGCGCCACGCCCGCCACGGCACGAGCACGTCTCGGTCCCTCGCTTCGCGGATCTGCATCGCCGTCAGCACCCGCCCGATAGACGCCCACCCGAGTTCCTGTAGCGGGAGCCCGGAGCGCTCGACGAGGTCGAGACAGCCCTCCAGCCCGGACTCGTGGTAGAAGAACGAGTTGGACTCGTCGATGATGGCGCGTCCGGGGACCGCGTATCGGGCCGGCGAGTGCCCCACGTTGCCGTAGGAGGTGTACGTCGACTCGCCGGCGAGTTTGGTGTAGCCGTCCCGCCGACCGAGTTCGAGATCGACGCCGTAGGCGTCGGCCGCCTCGAACAGCAGCGGTACGAGGTCCGCCGTCGACGCGACCAGGACATCGGGATCGCGTTCGTCGAGCGCCGCTTGAACGCCGGCGACGGTCTCGGCGGGCGACGACCCGACTCGGTCACCGTCGACGGCGAGTTGCGGCAGCGACTCGATGCCCGACTCGTGCCGGGGTAAATCGAGGTGGAGCGTCCGCAGGTCGCGCACCGAGCGGTCCGGAGCGGCGGGCGTGTCTGTTTCGAGGCAGAAGCGAAGCTGGCGGGTAAAATCGACGTTGTAACAGGTGTAGGTGTCGGGCTGGCCGAACTCCTGGACGCGGCTCGCGATCCTTCGGACCGCCTCGATCGAGGCGGCGTCGACGCGGAGCAGCGGCCGGGCGTCGGTCCGGAACGTCTGCCGGTGTGCTTCGACGCTGAGCCGCTCGACCGCGTCTTGTCCGTCAAGGAAGGCCCAGAGGTCCCGGAGTGCGTCCGAGAGCCCATCGCGGGACGGCGGAGTCGGATCCGGGCCGCCCGATCGACCGTAAAGGTCGCCTGCGGCGTCCCCGACGAAGAGCGTCGGGTGATGGTCCTTGTGAACCTCGCGAGCGGCGCCGTCCAGGGTGAGCGTCCACCGGGCGACGCGGCCGTCACCGAGGTACTCCAACGTGAGCGTCACGGGCTACGCCTCGGTGAGGGACTCGACCTGGTCTTCCAGTTCGGCGATTCGGCGCTCCTGTTCGAGCGCGATCGCCATCCACATCGGCGCCAGCGGGTCGGCGGGGTTGAGGTTCCCCGCGGCGTCGGCGTGGTCGCGAGCGTACACGAACAGCCGGTCGAATCGGGGCTTGTCCTGCCGGCGGAGGACGCGTCGGAACGAGCGCCAGTCGTCTTCGATCGCGCTCAACTGGTCTCGGTACGTCGGATTCGTCCGGCCCATTACTGGATGCTCGGCGCGGCCGCGGCGCGGTCGACGGTCACTCCCTCGTACATCCGGGCGCGGTGTTCGAGGACCTCCTGCCAGTACGCGAGCGTCGTCTGGAGCCAGCCGTCGTCGGTGTGGTAAACGAGCGTCTCCGTGTCGCCGGCAGCGTCCTCGAAGCGCGGGCCGAACGGTGTCTTCCGGCAGGTGAGATGCGTCGCCGCGGCGCGGCGTAACGGCGTCGAGAACGCGTCGTCGCGGCACCGCGTCACGAGGACCGGAACGTCGTGGACGCGAGCGACGCGGGCGACCGACGCGATCGCGCGGATGAACAGCCGCTCGGCGGTGTCGGCGTCGACGTCGGCGGCGCGGTACATGCCGTCGAGGCCGGTCGCGGCGACGACCGAGGGCGACTCGCGGGCGGCGAGCCGGCCGGCCAATCGGTCGAGCAGCGAGGTGTGCTGGTGAGCTGTGAACCCACGGGCGACCTCGATACGGTCGAGGACGCGGTCGGCCGGGGCGAGTTCGCGGAGGCGAGTCGTGTTGGCTCTGTTCGCGCCGTCGACCCAGAACGCGGGGCCGTCGGCGCCGAGGACGCGGTCGAGCAGGAGTGCCTGAACGGGCGTGACACCGAGTTCGTCGTCGACGTCGACGAGCGTGACGCCCGGCGCGAGCTCCGGGAGGTCGGCGGTCGGTCGTCGGGAACGAGTGGACATGGTAGGGCCGACGTGGAATTGGGTAAAAGGGGTGAGCCATGGACGGGCGGTGAAAGTGGAAGTGGTGACGAGGGCTGGGTCCGTCGAACGACGGGAACGCACACGAGACGGTTGTGCCGAGACAAAGTATCCGGCGGCGTTCCGGATCGCGGACCCGCGGAGCGGGAGGCGGGCCTGCTCGAGTACTCCGTACCGATTACCGCTCACTCAGGAGTCAGTTTGCTCTGGAGGTTGGCGATCCCGCCCGCTCCGCAACCACTAAACGCGGCTCGCTCCTTGCTCCGGTAATGGCCGACTGGACGGAGAAGTACCGCCCGAGCACGCTCTCGGAGGTGCGCGGCAACGACAAGGCCCGCGACGCGTTCGCGGAGTGGGCCCGGTCGTGGGACGACCACCGCGAGGCGGTCGTCCTCCACGGGAGCCCGGGCGTCGGGAAGACGAGCGCGGCCCACGCGCTCGCGAACGACATGGGGTGGGAGACCGTGGAGCTGAACGCCTCCGACCAGCGCACCGCGGACGTCATCGAGCGGTTCGCCGGGCGGGCCGCGCGCAACGCCACCCTCGGCGGGAGCGCGGCCGGGGGCGGCGCGGCCGGCGGCGACACCGCCTCGCGCCAGCTCGTCGTCCTCGACGAGGCGGACAACATCCACGGCAACTACGACCGCGGCGGCGCCTCGGCGATCACGAAGCTGGTCAAGGAGTCGAGCCAGCCCATCGTGCTCATCGCCAACGACTACTACGACATGTCCCGGGGGCTCCGGAACGCGACCCAGGAGATCGAGTTCCGCGACGTCTCCGCGCGCTCCATCGTCCCCGTCCTGCGCGACGTCTGCCGCAAGGAGGGGATCGAGTTCGAGTCCGACGCCCTCCAGCGGATCGCGGAGGGGAACCGCGGCGACCTCCGCGGCGCGATAAACGACCTCCAGGCCGCGACGCAGGGGCGCGACTCGATCACGGTCGAGGACGTCGTCACCGGCGACCGGGACAAGGCGCTGGGCCTCTTCCCGTTCCTCGACGCGGTCCTCAAGGAGGAGTCCGCGGAGGAGGCGCTCCAGTCCGCGTACGCCGTCGACGAGACGCCGGACGACCTCTCGCGCTGGATCGAGAACAACGTCCTCGACGTGTACGAGCCCGCGGAGGCGGTCCGCGCGTACGACTTCCTCGCGAACGCGGACGTGTGGCTCGGTCGCGTGCGCGCCACGCAGAACTACTCCTACTGGCGGTACGCGACCGACAACGCGGCCGCGGGCGTCGCGGCCGCCCGCGACGGCGAGAAGGGCGGGTGGACGCGCTACGGCCGCCCCCAGTTCTGGTCGTCGTCGGACGCGACCGCGGACGAGGTCGTCGGCAAGATCGCGGCCGCGAGCGGGTGTAGCGTCGCGACCGCCCGCCGCGAGGTGCTGCCGTTCCTCGAGGCCGTCACCCACCACTGTAAGCCCCGCGAGCTGACCGTCGCGATGGCGGCGGCCTACGACCTCGACGAGGCGGGCGTCGCCTTCGTCACCGGATCCGGCGAGTCGACGAACAAGGTTGAATCGATCGTCGAGGACGCGCAGGCCCGCCGCGAGGAGCTGATCGAGGAACACGCCGACGGCGCCTTCGCGCTCGACGGCGCCCGCCGCGGCGACGAGGGCGACGCGGCCGCGGAGACCGCGGACCGCGACGGCGACGGTTCCGGATCGACTGACCCCGAGAGCGACACAGCCGACTCGGGGGAGGAGCCGGCCGACGACGGCTCCTCGAACGAGAGCGACGACGACGATCAGGCGGGCCTGACCGACTTCATGTGAGCCGGCGGCGGGCGCTCACCGACTCCCGCCGCCGCTGAGCCGGGGCGAGTTCGGATCCGTGTCGCTTCCGCTCGGCGTCGGCGAGTCGACCGCGTCAGCGCAGCGGAACTCGAACCGCGCGCCGCCCTCGCGGCTCTCGGTCACCGAGACGGTCCAGTCGTGCGCCGCCGCGATCCGCTCGACGATGGCCAGCCCGAAGCCGGTGCCGTCGGGGGCGGTCGTGTGGCCCGGCTCGAAGACGGCGTCCCGCTGGTCGGGGTCGATCCCCGGGCCGTCGTCCGCGACGTAGAACCCCTCGTCCGTCCGCCCGACGCGGACCCGGACCGCGGCGGCGTCGGGGTCGCTCGGGTCGGCGCCCGCCGCCGAACCCGGTGCGAACGTGCCCGGCGCGACCCGACCGGCCGAGCCCGCTTCGTCGTCCGCGGAGGCGGGGTCGCCCGCGCCGGCCTCGTCGGGGGCGCCGTGTTCGATCGCGTTCCGGAAGAGGTTCTCGAGGCACTGCCGGAGCCGCTCCGAGTCGCACGTCACGGTCGGGAGCGGTCCGTCCACGACGAGCGCGGCGTCGGCCGGCTCGCCGACGGTCCGCCACGCGCGGTCCACGACCGACCGCAGGTCGGTCGGCTCGGCGCTCCGGGCCATCTTTCCCTCCTTGGCCAGCGTCAGGAGGTCCGAGATGAGGTCGTCCATGCGGTCGAGCGCGTCGAGGGCGCGCTCCAGCCGCTCGCTCGACGCGTCCCCGTCGAGCTCGGCGGCCAGTTCGACGTTCCCGAACGCGACCGAGAGCGGGTTCCGGAGGTCGTGCGACACGACGCTCGCGAACTCGTCGAGCCGCTCGCGCTGGCGTTCCAGCCGCTTCCGGCGCTCGACGCGCTCGTCCGCGGGGAACAGGTACCCGACCACGTCGCCGCCGTCCGTCGCCCGGCCGCGCTCGTGGACCCACTGCGGTTCCCCGTCGGAGACGACGCGGTACACCACGTCGACCGGGGCGGCGTCGAGCGCCTCGCGGAGCCGCTCGCGGTCCTCGTCGACCACGCAGTCGAGCCAGCCGCCCTCCGCGCGCTCCGGGACCTCGATCCGGGACTCCCCGGACGCCTCGATCACGAACCGCGACGGATCCCCCCCAGGCCGGCGGTAAGCGATCCCGGGGCGTCGTTCCATCGCTGGAGACACGTGTCAACGAGACTACTCGGCCAGTATAAACCTTACTCGCCTATCACTTGTCATACGCTGAGATCAAGTCTGAAAAGTGCGAAAATAACGAAGAAGGCCCCCGCGACGCCGAGAGACCTTTGTCGCGGCCCCCGATGGATCGCCGTATGCGCGCAGCGATCCTGCGAGAGTACGGCGAGCCGCTCGCGGTCCGCGACCTCCCCGAGCCCGACCCGGACCCGGACGGCGCCGTCGTCAGCGTCGACGCCTGCGGCGTCTGCCGCAGCGACTGGCACGCCTGGGCCGGCCACGGCGAGTGGGCGGACGACCGCGTCCCGCGCGGCCAGGTCCTCGGCCACGAGCCGGCCGGCGAGGTGGTCGCCGTCGGCGGCGAGGTCGACCGGTTCGAACCCGGCGACCGCGTCGTCGTCCCTTTCTCGCTCGGCGACGGCACCTGCCCGCACTGCCGCCGCGGGGCCGGCAACGTCTGCGCTGACGGCCGGGCGCTGGGGTTCGAGGCCGCCGCGCCGGGCGCGTTCGCGGAGCGCGTGGCCGTCCCGGCGGCCGACTACAACCTCGTCGAGCGCCCCGAGTGGCTCGACGCGACCGCGGCCGCGGCGCTCGGCTGCCGCTACATGACCGCGTACCACGCCCTCGCCGAGCGGACGACCGTCGGCGGGGGCGACGCCGTCGCGGTCCACGGCTGCGGGGGCGTCGGGCTCTCCGCGGTCCAGATCGCGGCCGCGCTGGGCGCCCGCGTGATCGCGGTCGACCTCGACCCCGACGCCCTCGCGCTCGCGGCCGAGTTCGGCGCGGCCGAGACCGTGAACCCGGAGTCGCTCCAAGGAGACGAGTCCGTCCCCGAGCGGGTCCGCGCCCTCACCGACGGCGGCGCCGACGTCTCGCTCGACGCCCTGGGGATCGCGGAGACCTGCCGCAACTCGGTCCGGTCGCTGCGCCCGCGCGGAACGCACGTCCAGGTCGGGCTCACCACGGACGCGGAGCGCGGCGAGGTGTCGCTGCCGACCGACTGGATGACGCGCTGGGAGGTATCCTTCCTCGGCTCGCGCGGGATGCCGCCGACGAGCTACCCGGACCTGTTCGCGCTGATCGAGGCGACCGGGATCGACCCCGGCGCGCTGGTCGCCCGCGAGCTGTCGCTGTCGGACGTGTCGGACCGGCTCGCCGCCATGGACGACTACGACGTGCGGGGCGTCGAGGTCGTCACCGACTTCGAGGGGTGAGCGTCACCGCTCGCGGTCCGCCCCGAGCCCGGGGATCGCGACGCGCTCGTCGACGCGCTCCATGACCTTCGACGCCGTCAACACGAGCGCGAGGTACATCGCGCCGAGCACGAGGAAGACGGTGGTGTACCGGAAGGTGTCGCTCGCGACCTGGTTGGCCAGGTAGTACAGCTCCGGGACCGTGATGAAGCCCGCCAGCGACGAGTACTTGATCAGGTAGACGAACTCGTTCGTCCACGAGGGGATCGCGTAGCGGAGCGCCTGCGGGAGGACCACGTGGTATATCGACTCCAGCTTCGAGAGCCCGATCGCCCGCCCCGCGGTGATCTGCCCGTCGTCGACGCTCTCGACCGCGCCGCGGATGTACTCGGCCTGGTAGGCCGCCCCGTTGAGCGTGAACCCGAGGATCGCCACCCAGACCACCTCGCGCGGGAAGACGCCGGACAGCACCGCCGGGACCGACGCCGCCAGGTTCAGCCCGTAGTAGAGCACGAACAGCTGCGCGAGGAGCGGCGTGCCGCGCAACAGCTCGGTGTAGCCCAAGGAGAGCCACGCGGAGAACCGACCGTACACCCGCGCGACCGCCAGCGGCACGGCGATGAAGAAACCGCAGACGAGGCTCACGCCGGTGATGACCACGGTGAGCCACGTCCCCTGCGCGAGGACCGGCGTGAGCTCGACCACGAACGCGGCGTCGGCCGCCAGCCCGGCGAGCCCCGGCACGCCGGCGAGCGCGCCCTCGACGGCGTCCGGCGAGACGAGCGGCTCGCCGACCGGGGCGATCACGCCGCCGAGCCACCGGTTGCCCCAGCTGACGACGAGCCAGCCCCAGAACAGCGCGCCGGCGGCGACCAGCAGTATCCGGCCGGCGGACTCGTCGGCGTCGGCCACGCGCTCGCCGACCGTCCGCGGTCGCGTCGCCCCCGCCATCACTCGTGGCTCGCGATGCGGTCGAGGAAGCGGGCGGTCCGGTCCTTCTCGGGGCGTTCGAACAGCTGCTCGGGCGGTCCGCGCTCGACGACCCGGCCGTCGTCCAGGAAGACGACCTCGTCGGCGACCGCCCGCGCGAAGCTCATCTCGTGGGTGACGACGAGCATCGTCATCCCGTCGTCGACCAGCCCGCGCATCACCTCCAGCACCTCGCCGATGAGCTCCGGGTCGAGCGCGCTCGTCGGCTCGTCGAACAGCATGAGCTTCGGCTCCATCGCCAGCGCGCGGGCGATCCCGACGCGCTGCTGTTGGCCGCCCGACAGCTCCGCGGGGTACGAGTCGAGCTGGTCGGCGAGCCCGACGCGCTCCAGCTGGTCCGCCGCGCGGTCCCGAGCCGCGTCCTCGGAGAGCCCGAGCACGCGCCGGGGCCCGAGCGCGACGTTGCCGACCGCGGTGAGGTGCGCGAACAGGTTGAAGCTCTGGAACACCATCCCCACCTCGCGCCGGAGCTCGTCAACGTCGGTGTCGGGCGAGAGCACCTCCTCGCCGTCGAGCGTGATCGAGCCCTCTTGGGCCTCCGCGAGCCGGTTGACGCAGCGGAGCATCGTCGACTTCCCGGAGCCGGACGGCCCGATCAGGACGGTCACGTCGCCGCGGTCCATCTCGAAGGAGACCTCGTCGAGCACCTGCTCGTCGCCGTACCACTTCGAGACCTCGCTCACGCGGAGGAAGTCGTCGTCAGTCACGCCGACTCCCCCTCCGGGATCGCGTAGCGGGTGCCGAGGTAATCGAGCGCGCGGTTCGTCGTGAACGTGAGGACGAAGTAGATGGCACTGATGAACAGGATGACTTCGAGGACCGCGGTCGTCTGCTCCGTGAACAGGTCGTAGCCGCGGGTCAGAAGCTCCGCGAGGCCGATCGCGAAGACGATGCTCGTGTCCTTCAACACGATGGTGAACTCGTTTTGGAACCCCGGGATCGACCGGCGGAGCGCCTGCGGGACGACGACGTACCGGATCGCCTCGAACCGGGAGAGCCCGACGGCCCGGCCCGCCTCCAGCTGCCCGTCGTCGACGCTCGACAGGGACGCGCGGAAGATCTGCGACTGGTACGCCGCGCTCCGCAGCCCGAGCCCCAAGATCCCGGCCGAGATCGCCGGCGAGATCGACCCGACGCCGAGGTTCACCTGCGGGACGCCGAGGACGAAGTACATGACGAGGAGGATGACCACGATGGGGGTCCCGCGGAGGACGACGCCGGCCGTCTCCACGAGCCGCTTCGAGAGCCCGTCCCCGTACACCTCCACCGCGCCGGCCGGGAAGCCGACGAGGAAGCCGAGCAGGATCGACGCGACGGTGAGCCCGACGGTCAACAGGAGCCCGCCGCCGAGGTAGTCGGCGTTCCGGACGACGAACCACCAGTCAGCGGGGTCGCCGACGAGCCACCAGTCGATCGACTCGACGGCCGACAGGAGGGCGCCGCTCGCGGTCGGGTCCGGGGCCCCGAGGCTGGCGAGGCTGGCGGACGCGGCGAGCGCGAGCGACCCCGGGACCGACATCCTACTCCTGCCCGAACCAGGTGTTGGTGATCTCCTGGTACGTGCCGTCGTCGCGGACGGTCTGGAGGCCGTCGTTGAGCGCGGACTGGAGCTCCGACTCGTTCTGCCGGATGCCGAAGCCGAACTGCTCGCCCGTCTCCTCGACGAACGCGATCGTCACGTCGCGGTTCGCGGCGAAGGTCTCGGCGACGGGGTTGTCGACGACGACCGCGTCGATGTTGCCGTTCGCGAGGTCCTCGACGGCGAGGACGTAGCTGCCGTACGTCGAGAAGTTGTCCGACGAGATGATCCCCTCGTCGACGAGGTTCGTCTCCACCTGGTTCGCGCCGGTGGTGCCGGACTGCGCGCCGACCCGGGTGCCCTCGAAGTCGCTCCACCCGGACGGCTGGAAGTCGCCGCCCTCGCGCACGAGGATCGCCTGGTCGGACTCCCAGTAGGGGTCAGAGAAGGCGATCGTCTGCCGGCGCTCCTCGTTGATCGTCATCGCGGCGGCGATGACGTCGATCTCCTCGTTCTGCGTGAGCGCCGGGATGAGCCCCTCGAACTCGAAGGTCGCCCACTCGCCGATCTCGTAGTCGGTCTCGGCGACGACCGCCTCGAGCAGGTCGATGTCGTACCCGACCAGCTCGCCGTCCTGGCGCATCTCGAACGGCGGGAATCCGGGTGCGGTCCCGGGGGTGATCGTCGTGGCGCTCCCGCTGTCGCCGAGGCAGCCGGCGACGCCGGTCAGTCCGACGGCGGCCGATCCGCCGGTCAGCTTCAGGTACGTCCGACGGCTCACGTCGGTGTGGGTGCGGCGTGTCATACCTGTGCGAGTACGGGGAGCGATTTCAACCTTTCCTCCCTCGGGCGGCCCAGACGCGCATCTGCCGGTCCGACGCCGCCGGTTCGGAGCGACCGAGGGCGCTCGACCCCGGGGCGGCTCAGTCGCCGCCGATCGGCGCGGCGCCGTCGCGCATCCCGTCGGCCCCGCGGAGGGTCCACGCCGCGCCCGCGGCGAGCGCGATCGCGACGCCGAGCGCGACGAGGTTGACCTGCTGCCAGACGGCGGTGTACAGGACCAGGTCGCGGCCGAGCAGCAGCGTGCCGACGAGCGCGCCCATCGAGCCGAGGGCGAGCGCGCGGACGGTCCCGGCGGTGCCGGCGTCGAGCCCGTCGTACCCGCCGCGGACGGCCTCCGTGGCGTACGCGACCGTCGCGACGAGCCCGAGGTGGCCGGCGAGGCCCGTGATGTAGAACGCCGCCTGCGCGGGCGGCGCGTAGGTGAGGAACGGCACCGCGCGCGAGAAGACCGCGCTGGCGACGACGCCGGCGACCGCGATCCCGGCCGCCGCTCGGAGGAGCCGCGCGGTCCCGCGCCCGCCGCCCCAGATGGTCGCCAGTCCGAGCAGCGTGAAGATGGTCAGCGCGACGACCAGGTGCGCGGCGTGCGTCGACACCGTGTACCCGCCGGGGACGAGCCCGCTGAGGGTGACCGTGATCGCGCCGACGGTGATCTGGAGGGGTAAGATTACGACCGCGAGCGTCGCCGCCAGCCTGGTGCGCCGGTCGAACCCGGATCCGAGCCACGTCCACCCGGCGACCCCGATGATGAGGAAGCCGGTCACCATCGCCCACGCGCGGTGGAACCACTCGATGAAGTCGGGGTTGATGGTCAGCGCCGGGATGAGCTGGTCGGAGCACAGCGGCCACTGGGCCTGACACGCGAGCCCGGAACCGGTCGCCGCGGTGTAGACGCCGAGCGAGAAGAGGACGAGCGTCATCCCCGTCGTCGTCGCCGCGTATCGCCTGAACGTTAGCCACGCGGGCCGAAGACTCATTGGCGGATTTCGGGCGTGCGCGCACTTAGACCGTTCGGCCGCTCCTCGTCGCCGGGAAGCGCTCGCCGCGGGCCGCCGGCTTCCGAACCCTTTTGACTGACCAGTCAGTCAGTATCGGTGTACACCGAATGGCAGACACGGACCGCCGGAGCCCCGATCCCCCGCACAGTCCCCTCCCCGAACGCGACGGCTCGACTCCCCCGGAGGCGATCGCCTGATGGGCCTCCGCGACGCCGTCGGCTCGCTGTTCAAGGGCGCCGACGAGCTCGACCTCACCTCCGGCGACATCGGGTGGCCGCTGTTCTTCCTCTCCCTCCCGATCGTCGTCCAGAACCTCTTTCAGGTGCTGTACAACCTGGCCGACACCTTCTGGCTCGGGCGCTACAGCACCGAGGCGCTGTCCGCGATCACGTTCGCGTTCCCGATCGTCTTCCTGATGATCTCGCTGGCGCTCGGCGTCTCCGTCGCCGGGAGCGTCCTCGTCGCCCAACACACCGGCGCCGGCAACGAGGAGCGCGCCGCCTACGCCGCCTCGCAGACGATGGCGTACGCCGCCGTCATCTCCGTCGTCTTCGGCGTGCTGGGCTACGTCCTCGTCGACGACATCACGGCGCTCCTCGGCGTGAACGAGACCGTCGCGCCGCTCGTCGTCGAGTACATGCGCGTGTACGCCGTGGGCCTCTTCGCCGTGTTCGGCTTCGCGGTGTTCATGTCGCTGATGCGCGGCTACGGCGACACCGTGACGCCGATGTACGTCATGGCCGGCTCGGTCGTCCTCAACATCCTCCTGGACCCGATCTTCATCTTCGGGTTCGACGCCAACCCGCTGTTCGGCGCGCTCGGCCTCGGCGGCGTCGAGGCCGCCGCCCTCGACGCGACCGGGTTCACCGGGTGGGGCATCGGCGGCGCCGCGATCGCGACGGTCGGGTCCCGGGCGCTCGCGCTCCTCGTCGGACTCCGGATCATGTTCCGCGGGGACCGCGGGGTTCAGATCCGGCTCTCGGAGATGCTCCCCGACCCGGAGTTCGGGAAGACGATCCTCGGCATCGGGCTGCCGGCCTCGGCGGAGGGCGCCGCCCGCTCGGTCTCGATCACCGCGCTCCTCCTCGTCGTCGCCAACTTCCCGAACGCGGTGAGCGGGGCGTACGGCATCGGGACGCGGATCTTCTCGGTCATCTTCCTGCCGGCGCTCGCCGTCTCGCAGGGGATCGAGACGATGACGGGGCAGAACATCGGTGCCGGGGAGCTGGACCGCGCCGCCGAGACGAACCACTTCGGCGCCCGCGCCATGCTCGGGCTGCTCACGGTCGGCGGCGGGGTCATCGTCCTCGCCGCGCGGCCGATCGCGGGCGTCTTCTCCCCGGACCCGGCGGTCGTCGACCACGCGACGACGTTCCTCCGCGTGAGCGGCCTCTCGTTCGGGTTCATCGGCGCCATGCGCGCGTACACCGGGGGCTTCCGCGGCGCCGGTCACACGATGATCGCGGCCGTCATCTCGCTGATCACGCTCGGTTTCGTCCGGCTCCCGGTCGCGTGGGTCGCGGCCGGCTCGCTCGGGGCGATGGGCCTCTGGATCGCGTTCCCGGTCTCGAACGTCGTCGGCGGCGTCGTCGCGTACCTCTGGTTCGAACGCGACACGTGGCGCGACGGGAACCTCACCGAGGGCGAGTCGCCGGCGGAGGAGATCGGGTCCGACATCCCGTCCGCCGACGGCGACTAACCGCGATCCCCGCGGTCGCCGGCTCGACCGCTATCCGGACAGCTCCCGCTTCGCCTCCCGGGCCCGCTCGGACATCTCGCCGTTGCCGTCGACGTCCGCGAGCGTCTCGATCGCTTCCAGCTTGCGGACGGAGTCGTCGAGGAAGGAGAGCACGTCGCCGGTGTAGGCGTACACCATGTAGTCGTCGGTCATCACGTCGACGATGGCCTGCGGCCCGAGCCCCTCGGCGCGCAGTTCGAGGACGTAGCGCATGAACTTCTCCTCGGGACAGCCGCAGTAGGGGTTCGAATCGCAGTCGCAGTCGAGGAAGTCCTCGGCGAAGTCGAGCACGCGGTCGCGGGTCGTCTCGTCGAGCTTCGAGAGCCCGTCGCCGGTGAACAGCAGGTCGAGGGTGGCGCCGGCGAACGCCCCCTTCGGGATGTTCGCCTCCAGCTGGGAGGCGAGCTGCCGGTGGTTTTTCACGTAGATCTTGTCGGTGAAGGCCACGGGTACCGGTCGATACGCCGGCACGCCTCAAAAGCGACGCGGTGCCCGGGAGCGGGTGGCGGCCCGATCGGCCGTTCCGCTCGGGGCGCCACTCGATGCCACGCCCGTCCGGGAGTCGTAACCGTTATTTACCGAAGCGGGGTACGTTTCGACGCGTGTCCGGGTTAGGGTAGTGGACTATCCTTCAGCCTTGTGGAGGCTGAGACGCGGGTTCGATTCTCGCACCCGGACCTCCTCCGAATTCAGGCATCTGAGCGAACGTCTCATCCTCCTAAGGCTGAGACGTTAGATGCGTGCTCGCACCTCGTACGACCTATGTTGGCAAACCGGCATATCCCACAATAACTACTGTAGATTGTGCTAACCACATCTGGCGAAGGCTAGTGGCTATGTCCTATGGAGCACAGAGGCCCCCGCAGCGAAATTCTACTCCCGGCTCCAAGCAAGAACTCCCGAAGCCCCAACTCACGTCTCGTTCACCACGTCATTAACACTCATCACACCGTGGTGTCTCAGAACCGACATGGCGATTACTAGTGGATGTACGAGGTTGGGCAGCAGTGTCGAGACTACTACAACCCAGACCGTCGTCAATTGCCCAGAGTGCGATGTGAAGACACAGATTGCTGACGTTGTCGGTGGAAGCAACTACTGTGTCAGCTGTGAGGAACTGCTTGGGGCAACAGTCGACACCAGAGACGAAACTCTTCCCGGATTCACGTGTGGGGCGTGTGGCACCACGACTGCGCCAATGTACGAAACCACCGGGAGTGTTGGTAATGTAGAAGTGGTAAACTGTTCAGGAGATAACTGTGGCAAAACGGTCGCGGCGAGCTACAACCAAGCGGCGTTCCAGCCTTACAGCGAACTGCTAACCGTCTCATGGGTACGCAGTACGAAGTCTTCTCCAACTGGAGCCAACGTGACTCCTGTCGAGACAGCTCGTGAGCAAGCTGCTGTCCAGATACTGAATCTCGAAGCGAAGGAGGAGGACAGGTCATTTCGACTCTACAATCCGAACTCGACGAACGCGTTACTCGTGGAGTACAACGGAGACGTTACAGGCTACTTGACGTGGAACGTCGGCGAACAACCCGACGACGGGTCGAACCCAGCTATCCTCCGCCAGATATTCGTCCTCCCACAGTTCCGTCGGCAAAAGCTTGCTACTCAGCTTGTAGAGACATTCCTCGAAACCATTGTCTCAGACAGGGCGGGGGGAGAGTATACTGTTGAGAGCGCAAATGCCTCTACGCTCCAACTCCTCAAATCGATGGGCGAGGTCTCATATGACGTGACCAACGATGCCGTCGAAAATATCGATACGAAGCGCGTCAGCTTCACCAAGACGAATCCATTCGCAAAGCTCTGCAGCGCGCTCCAGTAAGTCGACCTGCGGCTCAAGACTTTCACCTATACAGTCAGACTGCCACCCTTGACTCTGAGCCACTCACGTCTATCTCGATAGTCTGGGACGAGTGTACCAACCGTGTTCCAGAATGCGTCGGAGTGCTTGTCATGTCTAAAATGAGCGAGCTCGTGGGCGACAACGTAGTCCTGTATTTTTCGAGGAGCCAGTATGAGACGCCAGTGAAGCACTACCTCGCCCGGTCGGTACTCACCCCACCGTCGCTGTAGCGACTGGACCTTGATGTCTACGTCCGTCAGCCCCAACTTGTCGATATACCGGTCGGCACGTGTGGGAAGCTTTTCCGCCGCTCTCTGTATGTACCAGTCAGTCACCGCTTGGCGTTTGCGCTTGATACTGACGGGCGAATTGTTCGGAATCCGGAGCTTAAACCCGTTTCCGTCGAAGTCAAGTTTCGGCTCTCGCACGTCGTCTTCGTACACCCTGAGCCGATACCGCCGCCCGTTGTAGAGGAGTTTCTCACCACTCAGATACTCCTTGTCGAGAGGGGGGTCTTCCTGTTCGGCGAGACCGTAGAGGGTCTCCAGTATCCACTGCTTCTTCTCCTCCAATACCTCTTCCACGTCTTCCAAGGAAGCCTCCACGGGCGCACGGACTACGAGCTCCATCGAGGAGTCCATCAAGAGGCCGATAGTCGAGCGGTCTGGGCTCCATTCGACTTCATACGGGACGACTGTCTGCCCGATATGATACTCTCTCATGGCTGGTAGTGTGCACGCGCCAGTTCGACGATGCGGTTCGTGAGCTCAGTCCGCTCTTCCCCCGACATCTGGATGTCAGCCTTCATCAGTCGCAGCTTCACCTGTTTCCGGAGCTTCTGTTGGACTGTGACCTTCTCCTGCCACTCGACGACATCGGCGACTTCCTCCACCTCGGCGATGATATCGCCCGTCAACTCGACGAGTTCCTGCTGGTCGGTGTCGTGGTCCTCAGTAAGAAGGACCCCTTCGAGAGCGTGGTAGAACGACAGTTCGGTGGCGTCCTCCAACCCCTTCGCTTTGGCCTGCTGGTCACGCGTTCGCATCTCATCGAGCACCTCACGGAGTTCTTCGATGATTTCGCGGTCGTTCAGCCGCTTCTGTTTGTACTTTTCGATGAGCTCCTCAACGCGCTCCTGTAACGACTCGTACTGGACCGGGTCCTCGTCGTACCGGACGGATATCTCGTGCTTGATGGCGTGTTGCATCTCGCTCGCACGGGCTTCGTCGCTCTCTAGGCCTTCAATTTCAGCATCGAACTCGTCGCCCTCCATTATCGAGACCGGGTCGTCGTTGAGTACGTCGATGCCCTTCGAGCGGATGTGCTTCTGGATGAGTTCGCGCACCTTCTCACCGGTGCCCTCCAGATTCATCGAGTCGTCACGATAGCGTTGCTTCGCCCTCGCGTAAATCTCGCTCAGGCGGTCGAGGTCGCCCTTGTACGGATTCGCCATCGGATTAGGCAGCACGATGTCCATCAGCTTGGAGAAACGCTTGTAGGCGTTCTTGAACTCGATACGCGTGTCCTCGTCTTCGAGCGTCTGTAGACACGCCTCCATATCGTCGATGTCGTCGAAGAACGACTTTGTCTTCCGATGGGCGGCTTCGAGTTCGGGCTCCTTGTCCTTCAGCGGGACCATCGCTTGCTTCACGTCGTCTTCGCTGAACATTGCCAACGCCTCTCGGAGGTCGTCTGAGACTCCATAGTAGTCGACGATGAGCCCGTGGTTCTTCTCGGGGAACGGTCGGTTGACACGGGCGATAGCTTGTAGAAGAGTATGCTCTTTCAGCGGCTTATCGAGGTACATCACCTGCGCCACCGGTGCGTCGAACCCCGTTAGGAGCATATCACAGACAACGAGCAGTTCGACCTCGCCTTCTGGGTCGACGAACGAGTCCTTGTATTCCGAAATCTCGCTGTCGGTGGGGGTCCACTGCTTGATGTGCTCGGGGTCGTTGTGGCCCTTCGAAATGATTACCCGCGACTCGGGGCCGTTCAATTCATCGAGCTTCTTCTTGTAGCGGACGGCGGCCTCCTTGCTAGTCGTGACGACCATCCCCTTGAACTGGTCCGCAATTTCGCCCTCGTAGTGCTCGATGATGTCCAGCGCGACTTCCTCGACACGTGTCTCGGCTTCAGCGAGGTCCTGCTCGCGGGCGTACCGCTTCTTGATTTCCGCCTTCTCCTCATCGGAGTAGTCGGCGAAAACGCGGTCAAAGATGCGGTCGAGATTCGCACCTTCGAGGTGGATGTCAGCGAGGCGGCCCTGATAGAGGATTTCGACTGTGGTGTCGTCGTCGAGCGACTGGTCGATGGTGTACGTGTCGATGTAGTTTCCGAACGCCCGGCGGGTGTCGCGCTCCTCTTTCTCGATAGGTGTCCCGGTGAACCCGATGTAGTAGGCGTTTGGGAGTGCCGTCCGCATATTATTCGCCAGCGTCGCGTACTGCGTCCGGTGGGCCTCGTCAACCATCACGAAGATGTCGTCATCACTGGAGAGGACCGGAAAGTCACCCTCCTCGTCGTCGTCCAACTGGAACTTCTGAATAAGGGTCGTGATGGTCTCACCGGCGTGGCTGCTCAGCTTCTCGCGGAGGTCCTCCTTGTCCTGCGCCCGCTTTGGGTTAGGGAAGCCGCACCGCTGGAACGTGGCATGTATCTGGCTGTCTAGTGCCGTCCGGTCGGTGACGAGCAGTAGCGTTGGGTCGGGCTTCTCACGGCGGAGTTTCAGCCCAAGGAAGAGCATCGTGAGTGACTTGCCGGACCCCTGCGTGTGCCAGACGACACCTCCCGGTGCTTCCCGACGGCTTCGATGTTTAATTCGCTCTAAGGCTTTCTGGACCGCACGGTATTGCTGATACCGAGCAACCATCTTCACGGTACCGCTCTGCTTGGTCTCGAACACCGTGAAGTGGCGGAGTTGGTCGAGGAGACGCTCGGGTTCGAAGAGCGCGTAGAGCATCCGATGCTGCGGGGACACGTAGTCGATATCGAAGAGGTCGGCGAGGTCGTCGTCATCCATCGGGTACGTGTCGCGCCACGGCTTGTACTGGCTCTTGGGCGTCCTGTACGTTCCCATCACCGCGCCTTCGTACCACATCCCGACCGAGAACTGGTTGTACCGGAAGAGCTCGGTCGCCCCCTCGCTCCCGGTCTCAGTGCGTTCGTTCTGATACCGTTGGAGCTGTTCGAGTGCCTCACTCTTCGGTTCCGCGATGGTCGGAGCCTTACACTCGATGACTCCGAGAGGAATACCATTGACGAAGAGCGTGATGTCGGGCTCGATTGTCTCGATGTCGCCCTCTACGTCGAACTGACTGAGCGCGAAGAAGTCGTTGTTGTCAGGGTTCTCAAAGTCAATGTACTTGACTGTCTGGTGCTTCGTTCCGTGGCCCCGGTCCTGCTTGACTGATGTGTGTCGAACGAGCTTCTCGTGTATCTGCTCGTTCTCGTCTATCGGACTCGTTCCTGTAACCTGCTGAATCTCACGGACGACTGCGTTCAGGTTGTTATCTAAAAGCCACGGGTTCAAGTCCCGGACAGCGTTACGGAGTCGAGGTTCGAGTACAGCCGAGGATTTCGTTTCGCGAGGGTCCCTCCACACCTGTTGCTGCTGGTCGTGGATATCCCAGCCAAGAGTCTGGAGGCTTTGTAAAGCAGGGCGTTCTGCGTCGGCGTACTCATCAGACATCCTAATTCCCCGTACTGACGCGTACTTTCCCAGTAAGAAGGTCCTGCATCAGTCCCTGTCTGAGTTCCCGGAATCGTTGTTTCGTTTCACGTTCTTGCTCGACCTTCTTTTGTGCTAAATTATGAATCTCGATTATTCGGTCTTGCTCGTCAAGGGGAGGAAGAGGCATTTTGAGTGACTTGATTATCTGGTTATTGATATTAGTGCGCGTCCCCCCATGACTCATTGACTCGATTTGGAACTGTGAAATCGGGGAGTCAGAGATATACGCAGCAAGGTACTCAGGGCGGACCCGCTGCTGATTGACCTTCAACCGGATTAGACTGGAGTCCATTATCCCCTTTCGAGCCGTTTCGGGGAACACGTCGGTACGGCCAACTGTACCCGCACGTGTAATAACAACATCTCCCGGCTCAAGTGCTGCGCTCTTCAATTCTTCAAACTTCTCTTCGGTAAGATACTCGGTCCCCATCGAGTAATCTCTATAGATTATATTCTCCTGAACGTACACTTTCGGCCCTTCCTCTACCCTGTCCTTTTTACTGATTCTGCCACCCGGTGGTCCCCCACGAATCGGCTTCTTGTCGGTTTCTTGGTCAAGGATATCTTCGACCTGCTCTACCTCCCAAGAGACTGGTAGCTGATACTCGCGAGGGCCAATAGACACGGTAGTCAACGAGGTGTGTCCAATTCCATTTTGAAGTAGGTCCTGTGTCAAGCCTTTTTCCAAGGAACGGGCCTCCTCTAAACTCCGGTTTGTTTGTTGAATCTCGTTGTTGACTGTAGCGAGTATCTCCGCGATGCGGCGGCGTTCGGATTCTGGGGGAAGAGGAATGAGAGTCTTGCCTAGGTCTGTCCACGACGTTCTGGGGAGATTCGTTCCCTCCATTGTTGATACGACACGGTCGCGAATGAGGGTCGAATGCATTAGATACGGCAAATATCGCTGGAGGGTCGGGTCCTCACTGTAGATGGGAATAATATCTGAGGAGCAAATGCCATCAAACGGCGCGATGGCTGCTTTATTAAGATTTGGCCGGAGTTTTCCGAAAAGCACATCGCCCTCACAGAACGCGCGGGAACTGCTACGTTCAGCACCATCCTCATCATAGCCATTAATATCGAGTTCTCCACTATCGAGATGCTTCAGGCCGACGTATCGAACCGTATCTCTTTCATCGGTGTCGATAGACTCGCGACGGTGGTTGAATACCTCTCCGAATCGCACAGTCGACCAGTCGGACGGGACGACGATAGTCTTCGGTCCGAATTCAACCTCTTCGTAGCCCTCCGGAATTTCTGATTGCCCGACTGCTTCACTCATCGGTAATCTAACTCCTCCATGTACTCATCCAATTGTTCATCCGTCCGCTGCCGCTCCGTTTTCAGCTTATCAATCTCATCCAATTTCCGGCTCACGTCTATGGACTCCTCAGGTGCTGTCGTGTCCACGTAGCGTGGTACACTCAGATTCCAGTCGTTTTCCTCGATTTCTTGGATATCAACGAGACGGCTGTGATGGTCCTCCTCCCGTCCTGTGAGGTAGGTCTCAGCGATATAATCGACACCTTCGGAAGTTAGCCGGTTCTGGCTCGACAACTCTTCAAAGACGTGTACTCCGGACTCTCTGAGCTCTTCATCCTCTGCGTATATGAATTGAATCTTACCCTCTCTTTCCTCGGGCTTGTCCTTGTTGAGGATGACAATACATCCCGGCGACGAAGTATTATAAAAGAGATTCTCAGGGAGTGCTATAACCGATTCAATCAGGTCATCTTCAATAATCGGCCTCCTAATTTTCTTCTCAGAACGAGACCGGAAGAGCAAGCCGTTATCCATAACGATGCCGGCTTTGCCCGTCTCTGAAAGAGAGGCAAGCATAAGTTGGACCCATGTCCAGTCTCCCCGGTTTTTCGGAGGCAGCCCGTATGTGAAGCGGTTGTAGGGTTCATTATCTTCCACCCATTCTGCATTCCATTTCTTCTGATTCCACGGGGGATTTGCGACTACTCTGTCGAAGACTTCCAACTCACCGTGTTCGGTGACAAATTTCAGCTCCGTGATTGTGTCTCCCTTTGCGATGGTGGCGTCCTGTAGCTCGTGTAGAAGGACGTTCATCTGACCGATGGCCCACGTGTTCAGATTCTTCTCCTGCCCGTAGAGCGAGATGTCGTCTCGGTCGCCACCTTCGTCCTCGACGTGCTGCGCGGAGTAGATGAGCATCCCTCCGGACCCACAGGCAGGGTCGTACACGCGGTCACCGGGCTCGGGGTCGACGCACTCGACGAGCAGCTGGACGACTTCGCGTGGTGTGTAGAACTCCCCGCCCTTCTTCCCGGCGTCGTCGGCGAACTGGCGAATTAGGTACTCATACGCCCGCCCAAAGATGTCGGGGTCTTCGAGGTCCGCGTTCCGGTAGCGGTGCTTCGAGAAGTGCGTGACGAGTTCCTCCAGCGTCGCGTCCGAGAGACGGTCCTTGTCGTTGAAGTCGACGGAGGTGAGGACACGGTCTGCGATGGCGTCGTTCTCGTCTTCGACTGCTTCGAGAGCCTTGTTCAGAGTCGCCCCGATGTCGCTGCTCTGGGCGGCGATGTGGTCCCACCGAGCGCGCTCCGGGACCCAGAACTCCTCATGTAGGTCTCGGTCGCCTCTAATCTGTTCGAGAAGGTCTTCGTCCGGTTCCTCGTCGTCGCCGGTGAGTTCCTCGGCGATTTCCAACGTCTCTTCTTCGAACCGGTCGTTGATTCGCTTCAGGAAGAGCAGCCCGAAGATGTAGTTCTTGTAGTCTGCCGCGTCAATACTTCCACGTAGAATGTCTGCTGCCTCCCAGAGATGAGATTCCAGCGTGTCGAGTTCGAGAGTATCCCCATCTTCGGTGTACTGGAGGAGACTCTCGTCTTTAGAAGCCATACTGTCATCATGTGCCATCTGCCGTTTATCTCTTTCTGGTATCACTGACGACGGCACCCCCGCGGTCTGCTGTAGTTTTATTTCATCTGCTTACAGCGGCGTCGGTGGAGTCCTTCCTGAATCGCACGTAATGAGGTTTTGACCCCACACTCACATTTGTAGTATTGCCCAGTCACGTGCCTGTAAGTTAGATACCCGTCTGTCACCTCCTCTTTGTATCCTGTCATCGTATAGAAAGACAGGATAGGATTGCTTTGGTCTATTCTCGCCATATTTGAGGTTGGAATTTAGTTCACGGTTCAAATACGGTGACAGCCTACAGAAGTCGATGACTCTCAGAGACGAAGCATGGAACGCACTCTTGGAACAGACTGTGATGACTTCAAAGTTTAAAATAGTTGACTTACCGTTCAAAGAGTCGGAACGCCATACTGTCCGACGGTGCCTGAGACAAGCCGAGGAGTTTGGTTGGCTTGAGCGTACTTCTGAGCACTCGGCTATCTGGCGTGCAGGGCCAAAGGCGAAGATGCTGATGAATCTCTCTGAGGAGAAGCTCCGGCTCGCAGAGGAATGACAAGGGTGGTTGGGAGCGACGCAGAGGCGGCGTTGCGCATCCCACCGCCGGGAGGACGCGAGCACCGGCGTCTCCAGTATCTCGTTGAGAACGGGTATCTGGACCTCGAATCGACGCCAATAGACCTCGGGGAAATCCCAACCCCGGAATTCGCACAGGCACGACGTGCTGTCGCCCGGTCGACGACGCTCTCAGTTCTTCACGCGGACCTTAAGGCAGTCGCGACATGGTATCTTCGGCAACAAGATGCTACAGATATCACGTATGAACAACGATACCCAGCTAAGTTCCGCGTCGCCGATGTAGTGTCTACTTCGACTGGACGGTATATCGAAGTCGGGCAAGTCGAGGACATCTCCAGAGTCTACCAGAGCCTCGGCCTCGATATCACGCTTCGAGGCAGCAGCGTCTCTCAAGTGATGAACCGCTACCCGCCTGATGGAGAGGTCCAGCCAATCAGCGAGTTAATTTCTATTCCATTTCCTACGAGCGACCAGACGAGACGTGCGTGGGAGTTCGATGTGTTGTCGGTCTACAGTTTCACCACCGGCGATTCTGTTCCAGTAGTTAACAACCGTCGAAATCGGTTCTGGCCATAGTGACACCGGGACCGGTTGAGTAGCTGTTCGTCCCCTCGTATCGATGTTTGTGTCCTGAGAGAGTTGGTTGGTTTTGCGCTAAGTATAGAGCCGGATGTAGACTGAGTACATATATGTCACAAAACGGGACTGATGAAACGTCTCATCTGGAAATCAGTGAATGTTGTCGAGAATCTGTAGGTGGGCGTATATGAGCCTACAAGCCAAGTTTTCGGCACTTCCGCTCGACCGTCAAAAAGCAGTATTAACACGTGGAGGTCTGCTCACCGGCCGGAGTGAGCATGACACCAAGCGAGTCAGGATTGTCGAAGAGGTCCTCCGCTACCCAGAGGGGATTCAGCGGCCCTTGTTGCTTAGGAGGGCATTCGGCCACACGTCGACAGAGGGCAAAGAGGCGAATACAGACTATCAGTTCCTGACTCGATTTTTGACGAACCACCGGGGGTACTTCCAATTCGGTGGAGGCGAAAAAGAGCAAAATCGACATACGGGAGTCGAACCGACACGGGATTTGCTGGACTTGATTCTACAAGGCGTTCGTCAAAACATCGAGGAGAGTGGTCTTCGCGGTGACAAGGAGTTCTGTCGAGACCTCCTGAACGATGTCGACCGATTGACCCCAGACATACAAGAGTTCCTCGCTGATGCGCTGGTTCGGTACGTGGAGCGGACCCGAGACTACTGTATCATGTTTGAACTGCTGGGAGGTCAAGACCAATCACTCTACTATAAGGTCCCGTATCGCACACGATTCAACTCACGTGAACGGGCAGCAAAGGGCCTCGCCCGGTATCATGAAACACTCACTCGCGCGGCAGAGGTGTACGAGACGGCGGTCATGGTAACGCTCACAACCGACCCATCAAAGTTCGATTCACTAGGGGAGTCGATAGAAGCACTGATGGACAATTTCAATCGGTTGAACTCGTGGATGGCATACAATCCAACGACGGTGGAGACGAGTCGCCCCGGGGAGCGGTTACAGTATATCAAGGTCTTCGAGTTCACTGGCGGGTCAAGCGACTCAACACGACCGGGACTGCCACACCTCCATGTCGTTTACTTCGGTGTTGACCGTCGAGAGGATGGAATGCCGTATCTCATTGACAAGGAAGAGCTCAGTCAGAAGTGGGATGACCTCGGTCAAGGACGGATTGTCAATCTCAGGGCTTTCGAGCGTGAGCAGCAGGAGGATGGTTCAGGGGAGTTTGTCTACTGGTCTGGTTCCGAAGGCGACGACAGAGAGGAGTCCGATGAACAGGTGACGGTCCGAGGCTATCTCTCAAAGTACCTTGGGCAATTAGTCGGACTTGCTGACAAAGCGGACCAACTTGAATCCAGCAACGTGAGCGAATCCGGTCTTGAGCTATCCAAGTTGGCTCTGTACTGGGTGACTGGCAGACAGGTATGGTCTTGCTCAGAGGAGCTTCGAGAATCCAGTCAACCTGATAATGAGACCGAAGTGGAAGAAGAGCAAGAGACGGAGACAGTGGACGTACTCGTCCGGTTTGCGGGCTGCTATCGAAATGGCGACGTACCGAGGGCGTTGCGGGAGAACACCGTTGAACTGGCACCGCTCGACACGGAGCGTCTCGCGGACGGAGCCTATCGGTGGCGGATGAAGCGTAAGCCACCGACAGTAGGGGGCCATCATAACGCAGCTACCAACTAACAGCTGCCGCGATAGCCCCAAGACTGTGGAGTTGAATTGAATCTTACCTAACGGGTGGATGCTCTGTTAGGTAAGAATACACCTCTGGACAGAACGGATATAGCCGGATGTAGATGACCAAATTGTATGTCCTCGCCATCGTATCCAGCGAGTATCCCACAGTACCTCGGAGACGGGTTGAAGAAACAAAACCGTGACACGCTCCTCGATATCCAAGCATACGTGGATGAGTTGTTGCGCTGGCAGACGGCACCGCCTGAGGATATTGAGTTCGATGAGGATGAAGAAGAAATCGAGATTGCCACAGGGAGCAGTTACACTCGTGTCGTGAAGCGTGTCCCATGCGGAAAGAAATGTAACGGGTGTCCACACGGCCCATACGTCTACCACGTCAGCAGACAGGGTAGCCGTCTCATTTGGGAGTACGCCGGTAAAGAGTGACTTGAGTGATACACCTATGATGAATCCTCCGACGCTTCTGTGCGTCGTCTGAATTCGGCGACTTCCTCGAATTTCGGCCTCGCTCCACGAGAAGCTTATATCCTATCCACAAGTAATAGAATAAACCTCCGAAGTTATCACTCACACAACCCCTCTCGACCGTATGGAACGACAGTGTCTCCTCCAACAGCATGGTAGCACCGTTCTCGTCACCGGAGGGCTCGACGACGACCTACAAGACGTAGTCAACGCAGCCCATCAGGAGTGGCGTTGGCTCCGAGACAAAGAACGTGTGGATACCTTCGCCGAACACCGCTAAACGACTAGTAGTATCATAATACTCCACCTTCACCTCGGACGGGTCGGAGATACCCAAACCACCAACCACACCACAAGCATGGACCAAGACGATTGGCAAGATGCCCTCTCAAACGCCGAAATAGAGGATTACCGCCCCGACTCCGAATTCCTACGTGAACATCGAGCCGAAGATATCGCTTCCGTTGAGGAGGACCGTGAAATCCAATGCGCCGAATGCGGTGGGTTCGTCTCCGACGACGAGCCGCTCTACGACATCAGGTGGCAATATTGCACAGAAGCGGGTGTCACTGACTACGGCACCCTCTGGCTCTGTGATGAGTGCGTCCAAATGTTACCCGGTGTCTGATGATGTACTGCGAAGAGTGCGGCCGAGAAGCCGAGGTCGAAAATCCTGCCTCTTTTGCGAACGTATGGACCGAACAGAACTGTATCTCGCCCTAATCGTATTCCTGTTAGCCGCACAGGTATACGAGACGGACATATGCCTGAATCCATCGTAATTCTCGTTATGATGATTCTTTTCTTATTCCTGTTTTATGTCGTCGGCACCACCATCATCGAACACGTTAATCGTTGATGAACTACCAATACTGAGCGATTCATGAGTCTCCTGTACCGACCACAACAGGGCCAAAAACTATCACTTACTGTAAATTTCAACAGAGCCGCTTGAGTCAATAGTTCTGGGTAGTAGTCCAGCAATACAGTAATTTTATTGTTATTATAGATATTTTTATATTTGTGGCCAACATACTTGTTATCAGGATAGTTCACTGAGATATCCAGCTTGCCAGTTTCAGCCGACGTACGGAGTTACTGACGGTTCAGCTGACAAGGAGTTGTGATACAATATGAGTACAGAAACCCGAAACGACGAAGCAGTACAGACAACCGATTTGAAAGCTCTCGCAAGATACGACTTGGCAGATTGCCCCGACAGTCTGGTGTCCGACCTTTATCGACACATCGTTGAACTACAAGATGATTTGGCTTCGGTATCGAAAGAGTACCACACTCACCTCGATTCGGGCCTTCGTCCTCTAGCAGACCCTCTTGCCCATCTATCTGTAAACGTTGAGAGAGAGATTGAACACCGCGAGGCGTTGGAAAAGCATGAGATTGTGAATCAAACACGGCAACGAGAGTAGTCGACTTCACCTCATACAGTATCTTCTAAAAACGTTCAACTTCGTTGTTAGTTATTCTCTTCCCGCGACCTTGCCTGTTCCAACAACTCTCTTTGCTTGAATCGTTCCCACAGATTTTGTTCTTCGTCTTCTGTATCCGGAGAGTGTTTGAGACACCACGCATAGCGTTCCGGCTCACGAGCAACTACGAGTGAGGCCACGTATATCGAATCTCATCTTCACCAAATGAGACCGCGGCTACTCACGGCTAACCTAACGAGTTGCACAACAAGGTACGAGTTACTCCTCAGCAGTCACCTTGGATTCGAGCTCCGCGAGCCGCGCCTCAAGGTCGGTCAGCTCGCTCGAAGGAGGGGTTCGTTCGCCGAGGGCGGTAGAAAGCCGCTCATCATCGGTCTCTCCCGAGAGGTAAAGTTCGCGACGTTCTTCATCCTTGTAGATACGGTCGAGACTCGACTGAGGTACCCCATACGTACGGGCGATGCTGTTCACTGATTGCTCTGGGCTGAGTAGTGCGGTCTCTACAGCCATTTGCATCGCAAGGTAGTCCTCCATCTCGATTACAAGATACCCTTGGTCATCAGTCGTGAAGCCATAGGGAGGACGACCCACCCACTTCCCGGCCTCAATAGCACGATTGACACCGGACTGAACTCGCTCGCGAATCATCTGAAGCTCGAACTCCATCAGCCAGCCGAATAGCTTGCCAATGAGGGCGTCGCCCACGTTGCCCTCACCACTTAGATTAGGGAATCCGTCATTTGTCGTCGTCAGCGCAACCTCGTTCTCTACGCAGAGGTCGATGAAGTCCGCAGTCGTAGTGAGTCGTCGAGAGAGACGGCTCATCTCATAGGTCACTACGTGGTCAATCTCACTTGACTCGATATCTTCTTTCAGACGCTCGAACTCCGGCCGTGAGTCGTCTGCTCCGCTTGCTATGTCGACGTAGACCTCAGCCTCAGCGAACACGTCACCATCGAGAAAGTCCTCAATTTCACTTCGTTGTCGGTCGGTGGACTGTGTACGTGTAGAGATGCGGAGATAGACGGCGGTTGTAGGCATACTTTGAGTAAGATGTATCCGTATATAGGTATATCTGCTTTTGGGTAACCTACTCAGAACTAATGTTTCTGAGCAAGTGATTCTCAAAGTCCCGAAAGATTCTCCATAATCCACATAGCCGTGATTGTTTAGATACTACTGATAGAGGTCACAAAAAGAATCGGTCAGAGCTGAGTTCCGAAATCTTCGGAGAGTCAGGAGATTCGCGGTCGTTGTTGATACTATTCTCTCCAAACACCTCTTTCAAGAGAATAGAGTTGTTGATATCCGCTTTACAGAAGGCCTCGTACAGGTTGCCAGCCCACATTTCAGTAAAAAAGAAGCCACCTTCATGACTGAACTCTCCGGGGTCCCCTTCCAGATACCCAAGATATACATATTTTTTTGCTTCCTCTTGTGTGGAGTTCCTGTGTACTCCGGCATCCATGGGGTTGACTTGAACAAGTTTGAGAAAAATTTCTGATGCCCCTGCTTCTTTGAAGAACGTGAGGTGGTCGGTGGTTAACTCAACATCGGCAACCGAAGTGTACTTCGAGTCAGGTGTCGCTGTTCTGCTTGCCTTACCTAACCCCCGTGACCGGGACGGACTGGAAGTGTCGTCGTTTTTATCCATAGTATCTATTTTCGAATAGTGCTGGTTGAGCACTAAGCGGCCTAAAATTAGACTTTGGGAAATATATCACTTACATAATCGCTATCGTTATCGCAGTGAGTTGCTTCTCCTCAAGTATGCCAGTCCTTCATCAATATCAGGATGGGTCCGGCTACTATGTCCGCGCCAAACCATCCGGCCTGAATACACCTATCACGTATCAGGTTCACAATAGTGCCCGGTCGTTCTTCTCTGACCTCGGATACGGAGATGGTGATAATGTTCCATGGGAGGTCATTCAACCGCTGCGCGCGATTGGTCACATCTACACAAACGGAGAAGGTGTCGAAGAAGGAGACCTGACTGATAGTATCAGTGGAAAAATTGCTGAGCTAAGTGATAACGGGCGAGAGAAGCTTATTGACTATCTTGACCAATATACCAATCTATCTATCGACAAAAAACGAGAATTGGAAAGACTGCTTGAAGCGGGAGAAATAGAAGAGGTAAACGAGATAATTGAACTCCTCAATGGAGATTCCTTGTCACAGTCCACGGGTCAAACTCTTCCACCATCTCTTCGTCGGATTGCAACCGAACACTTCGGTAGCAGTAGCCAGCAGACAGTTGTTGTGTCATCACGGGGGAAGGGGAATGGATATACTGATGGGTTCAAGTTGGATGCCGCCCCGGTGTTCGTATCTGCGAAGCACAATGGTGTCGAGCCACTGAAACTGCGATTTATGTCAAGTGAGACCAGAGACAGCGATGAATTGCCGAGAAACGCATTTTACGATAGCAGTCCGTTCGATGGCAGATTCGTCTGGGAAGAAGCACAAAAAGATGAATACATGATTAATGTGACTGCCGACGGCGAATGGAATCTTCTCATTTCACAGGGCGTCCCCAAAGCAGAGGAAGTCCCGCTCTCGATGGTTGGCCGTGATTTCGAGGTCTTTGGGCCGTTCGAAGAGGATGGGTTTCTATCGCTTGAGTACCAATACTATGGAGAAACGTGGTTTGAGGTCAACACTGTAAACGAAGACGGAGAGAGGGAGAGTGAATTGTTCGAAACCAATTACCTCCATAACGACATAAAGGGAGAAATTGTTGAGGGCTCTGTTGCGTTCAGTAGTAACGTTCCTTACGTGGCTATTGAGTCCTACGGCGAGTGGCAAGTTAATCTCACTCGCGCATAACGCCAAGATTCTAGAATAAGAGAGTGAGACATGGCGGGCTGCTATCGGCAACCCTGTGATAATCCTCACGCCTACTCCGGGTCACGACTTGACCCGCTATCGGAATAGAAGTCGTGTCGGAGATTAACTCCATCTCGATACTTCTCACGGTATATGTGCGCCTTTTGCTCCATCGTCTCTTTTGAAACCCCGAGTTCGGCGATTGCGTCTCTAAGCATCGCGACTTCGTAGTGAATCTGTATCAGGACGAAATGACGCCACTGCTCTGTGGACTGTGCGGACTCTTGTATCTCACTCCGTAGACGGTCGAACCGTGCTTCAAGTCCACTAAGCGACTGCTCGAATGTGATGAATTGCTCTTCGTCAAGGACGACCTGAGCAGTCTCGTCTACGTCGTCCTCGAAGAATCCGTAGTAAATCGCATCCAGCGCATACTGAGTGAGGGCCATTACCTTCGGGGGATGAGCGTAGTTCGTGTCTGAGTCGTATCCAATCTTTTCGACGAGACCTGCCCGTACAAGAATACCGTCAGCTCTGATTCGTTGCTCGACTTTGTGCTTGGGCAAGCCTGTTTCACGTCGGATAACCACCGAATTTGCTTGGCATTTTGGATGCCTATCGAGGCATTTCAGAATTATCAGGCTGGCATCATCGTAGTCTGCTGCTTGGAGGTCCTCTGGGTTGTGAGGAGTCCTTGTCCTGTTCGACTTCATAGACTGTCTGACTCTCTTCGATTGCAAAGATATTGTGCGGAATATAGTGTGTAGTATCGGTGAGACGCTGTTCACACAGCGTGGAGACACAGGGTAAAACAGCGTAGAATTCGATTATCGACTATCCCCTATGAGGATACCCCCTCAATACCCTAATTACAACCGTCCATTCAACACGAACCTTAGCGTGGATATTCTACGATGAGAATCATAGTGAAGATTGCCGTACTATTGGACTGGAAACCCGAGTAATAATGCTTCTACTCTCTGTCTGTTGGGCGCGTCGCTAGCAGCCGTCAGAGCGAGATGGAAGGTTAGAATTCCAGCCCTCCGCTTCGGGCGTTCCACTTCGCTGAGACACTCTTCTAACACGTTATTGCCCGCATCAAGTCGCTCGACAAACTCAGCTGTTGCTGGTTCATTTAGCACTTTGCTTCGGACGTGCTGATACGAGTCAACTACCTCTAAGAGGGATACAGCATCTTCGAAGTCACATTTGCTGGCACTATTGGTACTTTCCTGCTTGTTTACGAATTTCACTAGCAGCTTCAGATGGGTCATCCGTATCACAGTCTCGGGGGCCATCGGACTCATCCTGACTAGCTACTGAAACTCCTCCAAGACGTTCCCCAATCTTCTGAAGAGACTCGCTAGCTGTAGTCTTCTTCTTTTTCTTCTGTTTTGCGGGTCTCGAATTCTTTCGATGCCGGGATGGCTTGAAGGTGGTCCAAGAGCCCACTCTGTGCTCCGGAATACCCTTTTTGTGTTTAAGCCGCTGCTTCATCCGCTTCGTTGATTTTTTTCCACTCATGCCCGTTTATTCCCCATTTTGTTCACACAGTTTTCGTCGGGTACCGATGCCACGCCCTCATACGCCTTCTGAGGCGGTTGAATTACACCGTGTTACTACATCATGCTATGTAATAAACATGCGCACGAACTCTGGTGTGTAGAGAACACTCATTAGAATGGGATGGCAAGTTTGAGTCCTAGTCCGGTCGTTTCATACATTCCATCTCATTTTGTGCGCTATCTACGCTAATAGGGGATTCTGATACTTACTAATCTGAGACCGACGGGGAGAACGGAGCTACAGACTCATCTGTTCATAGCTAGAACAAAAATGAATAAGGTATCCCGAAGAGCGTCTTCTGTTACTCTGGACCAGAGCTAGTTACTACTTGAGCATCTCTTCGCTTGACACCATTACCACGTAGTCCTGCCTTCATTACAAGCAGGATGGTCTTCGGTGGTTGAGAGCTGGACATGGTAGCTACCGTATTATGATAATGGGGGTCAGCCTCAGTCCCTATCTCTGGGAGTATCACATCCACTTCGAGGTCTTCTAAAAGTTCTACTTGGTCATTGACAAACGTCCGTAGGTATTCATTCTGGCAATCATCTTGGAACCAGCCAGATACGTAGCGGTCCAGCAATTCGACCGCCTCTTCGACCTCCTCTGTATCGGTATTACTCTCCGACCCGAAATCATCTGATTTGACCTCTTTACTGCTTTCAGGTATAGAACGGTCACCTACGTCGTCTTCCTCTGCGTTTGGTTGTTTGGAATCCTCCGGTGTTTCTTCGCTGTCGAAGGAACGTTCATTAGCCGTTTGGCGCAGTTTCGAATTATCACTATCCTCGTTAGACCTGTCGTCACGAACTTGTGAGTCTCCGGGACTGCTGCCCCTCTCGGAATTAGGTGTAATGTCATTTAGCGCGTCGCGCAGGGCTTCTGCATCCAAACGTGCCTTCTGTTGCATCTTCTGACTACTAAGCTCATTCTGAAGCGTCCTAGACATTCCAACGACGTTCTTGTCTTTTGGTGAGTCACGTAAGCGAATAGACCCGCTGGCGGTTGCAAATGACGCTTGTTCAATCCCAAGCAGACCCGAGTACCACGCGTGGCCGTCATTCCATGAAGATATCTTTTCAATATTTAGATGGGCATTATTAACGGAGAGGAATCGAGTCGCTCGTACGATACGTTCAGTTGTGATGTAGTACGTTGTAAGCGTGTTTTTCCAGTATCGAAGGATACCTGAAATGAGCAGGTAGAGCCCTACCACTAATGGAATAAAGACGAACACGTATGGGTAAGTTGTGTACTCAAACACGTAGATAGAGCCCGCCAACATCGGAATACTTGCCGTCATCAATACGTAGGCGAGGACAAGGCGAGGGTGGTACGCTTCAATAATACTCTCCTCATCTCTTATATGGAATCTTGATGGAGCTCTGAAATACAGCACAACGCCTCCGATGAACACGAATATTGAAAGACCGTATATGAGGTCGGTCAATACCGTGGGAACCCCCGACTCTTGTGATACCCACCAAGCG
Organism: Halorubrum sp. Atlit-8R; assembly: GCF_003666025.1. Classification (NCBI taxonomy): domain Archaea; kingdom Methanobacteriati; phylum Methanobacteriota; class Halobacteria; order Halobacteriales; family Haloferacaceae; genus Halorubrum; species Halorubrum sp. Atlit-8R. Next base: position 3,018 of record NZ_QPLV01000002.1, on the reverse strand, counting down.
AATGCCGCCAGTATCACTCCGATTATCGGAACGCCCAGTAGTTCACGTCGTGGGCCAGAGTTCGTTTCGACTTGACTGAATTTATTAACGCTCATTTATTCACCTCGTCGTCGGAACGCTTGACCGAGCATCACAAAAATCGAGAGAGCCGTACTCACCAGTGTGAGTACGTACATGTCCCCAAGTTGATTACCGATATCAGTGTCAGGATTATTTGAAATTAATCCACGGTACTCGCTTGAGTCTTCTTCTGAGGATATTTCGTTTGCGTCCTCTTCTGGGGCTTGAACGGTTGATTGTTCAGATGTAGGGCTCTCTTCGGTAGCATCACCGGCTGAAACTGGGTCGCTCGGAGACGTTGGGGTTGTAAGTTCAAACCGGCTGGTTCGAACAGTAACAAGCTCACCCATACATGCCACGTGGACCCCTGAATCCGAAGCTACCGGTTTTGAAACGTAGTCCTCGTAGTAGTCTCGACTAAACCTTCCCGCAGTGCCGAGCTGTACACTCCAATTTTCTGTACCTGATGAGGGAGAAAGAGAAATTAGTGTCCTACTGTTATTATCTCTGCGCATAGCTGAGAGATATATAGCGTCGGCTGATTGGTCATACGCAATTGAGTCGCCCGGGTATGGGTTCCCCCCACCAACCCACACCACTGACCCATCCTGCGCGTCAACTGCTTTCAGACTGTCTGTCCCAGTAAACACTAGTTCTCCATTCGTGACTGGGCTCACCATGGCATTACCATAGAAACCAACACCACCGTCCGAGTCTACTTTCCAAGCAACGTCTCCTGTTTCTATGTCTATCGCAGTGAGAACGCTACTTGCCGCGAATACTTTGTTATCTGCAATTGCCATGCCTCCACCGGGTTGCTCAACATTTAGTCCACTGGTGTCCAACTCAGTCTCCCATACAACTCGGCCGTCCGCAGCAGAGAGTGCCGCCACGGATTTATTTAGGCGTATTAAGACGACGTTCCCGTAAGTGAGAGGGCTTCCTCCCTGTCTTGCACCAACATACCTCTGTCTTCCCCGTATATATACCCCCAACTCGGTTGACCAGTTAACAAGCCCAGATTCGGAAGACACCGACTGGACCGTTGAGCTACTGGCGATAATGACATTGTCTTCGTGGGAATCAAATCCCAGAATGCTGCCAGATACTGTGCGCTTCCACAGTTGCTCTCCCGTCTCAGGATTAAATGCAAATACTTGACCGTTTGAACCGCCTGTAAATAGGATATCATTAATTACGGCTACGCTACTGGGAAAAGGGTTAGCACCTACCGATGCCTGCCATGCTGTACTTCCCGTCTGGATGTCCAAAGCCCGCAGAGTACCGTTGTTAGAGCCAAAAACCAGTTGCTTGTGAACTACAGGGTTTGTGATTATACCCGTGCGCTCTCTCCACAAAACTTGTTGGTCAGACTGAGTAGACCCTTTTGTCTGGAGTAAAGTGGCTATGGGAATTAGTGCGAGGCTGTTATTTGTGAACTCACGTCGGGTATACGACTGATGCGCTGCTTGCTGCTGGCCAGTAGTGGTATCTGAGCTCATTTAGTTTGGGAGTGCGATTGACACTTATGCTCAAATTGTTATAGAATGACACCATAATGAATCTATGTGAATTTGTTCAGACAGAATTACAGCAGGGTCAACTCCGCTGTCATTAGTATGCCAGTTTGTTACTATCAACTATTTGGCTAATAGACGTTCCTGTATCTCCCGGTATGTATAAACTCAAGTTGATTTTAGATATTCCCACCTCTCGGAAGAACGTGAAGTTCCAGACGTTCATTACAGGGCGTAGACTGAAACGAAGGCGAATTCTCCTAGTAAAGAACGGTATACTGCGTACATTTAGCATGTTGAACTGAGGGGAGTTGACCTCTGCGTTTTGGAAAATTCATAGGCCTATTGCCTTGCTCTTGACCGACGCGCCGAAAAAATACTCCGTCTGTTGTTGGCTTGCCTAGCAACCGTCAGAGCGGGATGGAGAGTTCGAATTCCAGCTCTGTTCTTTTAATCGCTCCACTTCGCTGAGACACTCTTCCAACACGTTATCGCCCGCAGCAAGTCGCTTGACAAGCTCAGATGTTGTTGATTCGTCTAGCACCTTGCTTCGGACGTACTGGTACGAGTCAACTACTTTCGAGAGCGGGACAGCATCTTCGAAGTCCACAACTCTTGTGGGTCCCTGCGCGGCAACGTGGTCGCCCATATCAAGCCGATTTTCTTTCTCGATGTAACCGACAACGTATCGGGTCCCATAAGAATCGACTAAGTCCTCGTTCCGGCACTTGGTGAAGAGGAAAAGGTACCGACGGCTGCTGTCGTTCAGAAACCCGGAGATATTACGTTGATAGCACTCGTTACAGTAGTTTTCTGCTCGCTTTTCAAGATGCGGCTCTGTCTTGGATTTCCCCACTATGTCTCGAACAGGAAGTGGGGACTCAGGAGCATGGAAGAAAAACTGGAGCTGTCCTCTCGTCCCGAGCGAATCTGGGTCGATTTTTGTTCGATTCACGACGCTCGGTTCCTGACCGAGTTCGCTTTGGGTAGACCGCTGGACCTGAAGCAGGGACCTCGTACCTTCACGGTCATAGCGTAACGGGCGACGGTACCACGGACCGTCTCCCGAGTCTTTGGAGTATGTTGTAACGAACTGATTCGCTTCAGTGCCGGAGGTCCCGCTCAGGGGGATGGGGGTATCGTAAAGCTGCGAGTAGTCACGGTTTCCGAGAACGAGGTACTCCGCATCAAACTCCTCACGACGGACGTGCGCATTATACCCGAGTCGCTCTTTGACTTCCTGAGGAAGGGTGTGGTACTCTTCTTTCGTGATTGGGTCATACTCTAGTGTGAAATGGCCGATGATGTACGCACCGGTCGTGTTAACTTAAGCATCGGTTCCAGCAGACGGCGAAGGCTCGAAGCCATGATTCTGCCGCTGTCGGCTCCGCGTTTCTAAACGTATTTGAAAACGAAGAGGTTCTGCGTTTTACTTCTCTAA